>JBFESP010000001.1:0-205618 GCA_041548485.1 Thermoplasmata archaeon
CGAGGGCATTCAGAATCACCAGCCCTCACTATGCGACCGCACTTGAAGCAGCTGAGGAAGACGTCCATGCGTTCTTCCGCCATCATCATGACAGGATGGTGCAACTGTTATATAAATTGTGGAATCTGGCAACCATCAGAGCCCGTCGTCGCCAGCTTCACCGCGGTCCTTTCCAGACCCCATCCTGCGCGATCTGGAGCGGTATACCGCGAACAATGTCAGGATGAACAACACAGGTATGAACGTGTCCGTGAACTCGGGTATCTTGTCGAAGTGTACCTCGATGTCGGAGGTGGTGGTGTTCTGGGTCCATTGGAAACAGATGAACGTCTCTCCTGACGCGTTGTAGATCGAGGTCAGGTAGCTCTTGACGTATGAGTTCTGGGTGAGGGTGATCGGCACCCAAGACCCGCTCACGTTCTTCTTGACCTGGATGTATTCGGTCGTGTTCTGCAGCCACAAGGCGTAGAGACTCCCGGTGCTACTGTCGATAGACAGTGTGGGGCTTCTAGTGCCATACGTGGCCGCGTCGTCCAACGTCACCGGCGTCGACAGCCAACCAGTGCCAGAGTTGTAGGAGTACTCTATATGTCCACTGCCTGTGCCATACACTACATGCGCGACGCCGTTGGCGTCGACGACAGCGGATGGAGGCGCGTAGTTGATATTCTCGACACTGCCGCCGGCGGGGGATATCTCAAGGGACGAACCGTCCCAGCCGGAACCGTCATGGCTCCTGCTCCTCACTTCTCCCTCGGATGCGAATATCCCCCACATCACAACGCCAGACCCGGATTTCCCTGGTATGAGGAGTCCTTTCGCGTCGCTGGTGGTTTGGGCGTCTAGTATGTTTCCTCTGTCAACCCAAGCCCCTTCAACATCGTTCACGGTGGTGAAGGACCGGGTACGCATGTTGACTCTCTGTTGCGCCTGGTTCACAAGGGACGTCGCTGCGACCCAGATGTAGCCACTGGAATCTCGGGATATGAAAGCATTCTTGTTTGAGGTGGGATACGTGGATATCTGGAGAGGGGTCTCAGTTCCCCACGTTATCGAAGGAGTCGGTGAAGGGGTCACGACGCCTTTTCGCAGGTAGACATCCTGAGTCGAGGAAGACGTGTCACCAACGACATACACGGTATAGTTCACCGCGTCGTACCAGAGGCTCGTCTTATTCACGCCCGAAGTGGAGAACGCGCGGCCGTCGCTGCTCCAAGTCTCGCCCCCGTCATCGCTGTACCTGCATTGCGTGTGGGCGCCGTCCCAATACAAGCTCCAGAAGTTGGTGCCGTCGTAGAACATCTTCCTCTGATACGACATCGATGTAGCGTATACCGTGTTTGCCGTTGAATCCACAATCCAGCTCCGCGTGTCACTCAACAGTCCACCGGACACGGCGCTCATCAGGAACTCATCGGATGCGGCGACGTCCGTGCGCTTCTTCCAGTCGGTCGTCTCTATGATGAAATCGATTGTCGTGTCGCCTCCTAGAGACGGCGCGAGCACGCCTATCTCGATGCGCTGAAGATCGTTTGCTGCCTCGATTGGGGTAATCACTCGGGTCCAGCTTCCATCGTAAGCGTACAACGACTCCGACACGATCTCCCCGAACTGGCCGACGACCTCGACCATGTACTCGGCACCGATCACCTTGGAACTGATGGATACCGGATATCCAGTGGCCGGGTCTACATCGGCGTCGATGTATACCCTGACGAAGTCCTCGCCGGTCTTCCGGACCGGGGCGACGGGGCTTCCGCCGCCTGTGCCCGACGGCTTGCCCTTGATCGCAGGGACATACGTACCCGCGCACATCTCGCCGTCGACGCTGACGTAGAAGAAGCACGACTGTAAGCTAGCCGCCATCGCGAACTCGTCGATGTCTATGTTCGGATTAGAGACCGGGATGCCTTCGGTGTCGGAGATGGCGATGCCGTCCCAGTCGGCGAAGGCACCGTCTATCACGATGGACGTGGGTGTGGCGCTGTAGTAGCCGCACGCGCCATCGCCGACGACCTCCACGTGAGCGAACGACCATTCTGATTCGGCGGGGTTCACGGACAACGACACGAGTCCACCTGGGGCGGCGCTGACATCGACGCTGACGTCGATCACATGTGGGGCGTCACCGGGAGCGACCGTGAACGCAGGAACCGCAGATGAGGATGTCACACCGACGCTGGCGAGCGACACACTGTCTACCGTCCCTTCCGAGCCCCGACAGGTGACGCTCAGTCGCAGGGCAGGCACATCGCTCTGGCCGACGACTACTCCGTCGCTCGGCATCAGTGATTCCTGCTCGATTATCAGCAGGCCGCCCTCTGAAGGAGCCTCGTAACTGATCGCGCGACGTTCGAGCTCGTCCTGCGACACCAGGAGGGACTTGGCCGACGGGCTCATCGTCATCGGAAGCACGGCCTTCGCCTCGATCTCCGAGCCGTCCAGCGTGTACGAGAGCGAGCCTATGCGGGCCCATGAGTTCCAGTCACGGGAGTCGTCGGCCGGGTCGAAGACCATGACGGATGTCGACTGGACCGTGTTGTCCCATCCCGTCAGCTCCATCAGGTAATCGGCTCCCAGCGAGCCAACGGTGTACCCCGTCGACGCCGAGCCATCCGAGTCTATGAACACGTAGAAGCTGTCGACGACTGTCGTGCTCATGAGACTCCCTTTCGCCCTGATGTAGACGTACACGTCGTTGGAGTCGCTCTTGGCAGCCCATCGGTCGACATCTATCGTCGGAGCACTCGGGGCGTCGACCCGCATATCGAAGGTCTGGACATCCGACCATTCGGAGAAGTCGCCGTCGACCTCGAACGGGCCGGACTGCGTGGAATACGCGAAGTAGATGAATGTGGGTATGATTATCAGTACGGCGACTAGCACCGCGAGGAAAGGCCACCTGGTCAGCGTGGAGTACCTCCTTGCCCGACCTGACAGTGGGCCCGTTTCGCCTCTGGTACCATTTATCATGCCGGTCCCGTTGGTCATCCCTGTGCCGTTGACGAGCCCCGTGCCGTTCACCGCGCCTCTGCCGTTGACGAAACCGCGGTCCGGGGCGGCCGTCTCAGCAGGGATGGTCGTGACCACACCATCGGATGGTGGCGGCGGCTCCTCCTCGGGCTCCGGCTCCCCAGCCACCTCTCGGTCGAGCAGGGGCTCGGCGAGCTGCGGGAGGTCTGCCTCGAATGCGACGCCGCACTTGTGACACTCGGTTGCTCCGTGGGCGACTTCGGCGCCGCACCCAGGGCACTCGAGCATGTCGTCCTCTGTCACGGTCGGTACGCCACATCGGGAACACCTGACCGTCCCTGGCTCCATCTCCTGGCCACAGGACGGACAGGATATCTTGACCTCCGGAAGCTTGGCACTGAACAGATCCTTCGTGAGAGCGGCGTCGTCTGTGCGGCCCGACTCTAGACGCTGCATCAGGCGCTTCTCAATCACCTTGTCCAGCTCGCGTCTGGTAAGGACCCTCTCGAGCTTGGTTGAACAGAAGGGGCACTTGCTTACGTACGTGGATACCTTGTTGCCGCACAGCGGACAGTAGACGGATTCATCGCTCAATGCTCAAACACCTCTCAGATGGATGATATGAATCTCGATGTCAGCACACACTGTCGTCAGATGAAAGGTGCCTGACTCAATGGAGAAGTAATAGTGTGTTCTACTAATATATAATCTATCTGGCCTCACGTGCGTGCACCGTGTGGGCGCCGCAGCCACAGGGTCCAAAGGGAACCGGACCCCCTTTTGGGCCAAACTTAGATATACGCACGTGGGCGTGGTGCGCGTAGGTGAACAGGTTTGGCTTGGACCGGCCCACTGGAGAGAATCGACGGTTTCAGGTACAGGATACCGAAGTCCTTCAGGAACTGCATGACGACAGACGCAGTGATCTTCTCGGACGAGAAGATGATCGAGATGGTCAAGCGCGATAACGCACCCGAGCAGGCAGCGAACGTCGCGTGTCTGCCGGGCATCGTCAGCAGGTCGTTGGCCATGCCGGACATCCACTGGGGGTACGGCTTCCCGATCGGAGGCGTCGCTGCCTTCGACTCAGAACGGGGGGTGATATCCCCAGGCGGCATCGGCTACGACATCAACTGCGGCGTGAAGCTCGTTAGAACGAACCTATCTGTGGGCGACGTCGAACCGAACGTTAAGACGCTGGTCGACACGATGTTCGACAACGTTCCGTCGGGGGTCGGCGAGAAAGGGAAGGTCAGGCTGTCGCACGCCGAGGTCGATGACGTCCTCGAGGGAGGTGCCCAGTGGGCTGTATCCAAGGGCTACGGATGGGACGACGACATCGCCGCCTGCGAGGAGAATGGGTGCATGGACAGCGCAGACGCGTCCGTGGTGGGACAGAAGGCCAAGCAGCGAGCAGCACCGCAGCTCGGCACCCTCGGAGGAGGCAATCATTTCCTGGAGATCCAGAAGGTCGACGAGATATTCGACAGTGACGTGGCCGCCGCGTTCGGGCTGGTGGAGGAGGGGCAGGTGGTGGTCAGCATCCACTCCGGCTCCAGAGGCTGCGGCCATCAGATCGCGAGTGATTATATTCGTGTCATGGAGGGGGCGCTCAAGAAATATGGTATCAACGTGCCCGACAGGCAGTTGGCGTGCGCACCCGTGAACTCCCAGGAGGGACGGGAGTGCTTCGCCGCGATGAGCGCCGGAGCGAACTTCGCTTGGGCGAACAGACAGCTGATTCTCCATTGGCTGAGGGAGTCGTTCGAGAAGGCGCTCGGACGGTCCGCCGAGGAGATGGAGATGCATTCGGTGTACGACGTGGCCCACAACATATGCAAGTTCGAGGAGCACGGCGTCGACGGTAAGAGGACGAAGGTCTACGTGCATCGGAAGGGCGCCACAAGGGCCTTCGATTCCTCACGGTCCGAGGTGCCTGAGCGGTATCGGTCGGTCGGCCAGCCTGTGCTGATACCGGGAGATATGGGCAGCGAGAGCTACGTTCTCGTAGGCACCCCCGGGGCGATGTCGGAGACATTCGGTTCGACCTGTCACGGAGCAGGGAGGCAGATGTCTCGCACTGCCGCGACCAGACGGTTCTCGGCCAACCAGGTCGTGTCCGACCTGCGCGGCAAGGGGATATACATACGCGCCGCCTCCAAGGGAGGCATCGTGGAGGAGGCGCCCGGAGCATACAAGAACGTCTCCGACGTGGTCAGGATCGCCGATGGTGCAGGGATATCGAAGCTGGTGGCGAGACTCCGACCGATGGGCGTGATGAAGGGCTAGATCTCAATCGATTTCTTGGCTGCCCTGGCAACCATCTCCTTGTGCTCTTCGGGGCATGCCACCATGACGGCCCACTCGTGGACCCTTCTGTTCTGTAGCGACTGCGCGATAGAGCTCAGCTTCGGGAGTAGACGCACCCTGCTGCCATCGATGACGCGAATGTCCGTCAGGGATATCCTCGGCTCCGAGACAGGTAGCTCGTGAGACGGGATATCTATTATCACCTCGCCTGAATCGACCCCGGCCCTCTGGGCGATGTCCTCCTCTACCGCCCTCCGCTTCGCCATCTCCCCGAGCCCGTCGACGGTATGCCACTGCCCCTCGTCGATGTCCAGGACCGACAACGCGTACGCCTTCTTGAACAACCTTCTGTACTTGATGCGCGTCGCAGTCTGCTCAGAGTAGCCCCCCTTCGAGACAAGGTGGGACAGCAGTGTCGAATCGGTCATCCTGAATATCTCACCGATCTCCTCCGGTCCGAGCATCTCGACCGCCTTGGCGAGCATCAGCTCGGCGATCCTGACGGTCTTGTGGTAGTACACGGATGAGAACATCAGTGCCCTCGCGACGAGCATCCCCTCCACGGCGCTGACGCCACCCTTCTCTACGACGAGGTCCCCGTTGAATATCTCGACCGTATCGATGAGCCTGTCGAGGTCTATCACGCCGTATGCGACACCAGTGTAATGAGCGTCCCTGACGAGGTAGTCGAGCTGGTCCGCATCGAGTACACCACTGACCATCTGGCCGAGGTATCGGCGGTCGTTGAAATGGGCCTGACCTTCGTGGCTCTCCAGAGTGCGCTGCTGCTGCGAATCCCGGGGGAGGGCGTCCAAGAGCGAGGCCACGGTTCCTGGGTCGATACCCTGCCCTTCAAGAGCGTCCACCACCAGATTCATCCCGCCGAGGGCGCTCCGTTCGACATCAGACACTATCGAATCCTCACCCCGTATCAAACGCTTGGATATCTCCACGTGATCGATCCCGAACCGCTCGTGGAGAACCGTCTCGAAGGTGTGCGAATAGGGCAGATGGCCGATGTCGTGTAACAGGGCCGCGCAGCGGACCAGGAGGTCCTCGTCGCTGCTGAGCTGGAGGGAGGAGCTCATCCTGCTCGCGACCGCGAACGTCCCGAGCGAATGTTCCAGGCGCGTGTGGTTCGCCCCAGGATAGACGAGGTTCGCCAGCCCGAGCTGGTGAACGCCGTGGAGCCTCTGAAGCTCGTTCGATTCCAGAAGAGGAAGAAACGGCTCATCGACCCGTATACTCCCGTGGACGGAGTCACGGATGATCTTGTACGTGCTCACAGCTCCGTGAGAGAATGTTGCGACATATAATAGTTCAGTCTAACTGCACGGGGGGAGAGCACCGCGTCGAAACGCCTCTGCGGCAGGTGCCACTCCATCTGTACTTTCAATCGGATGGCAGGCTCTTCGCCACTCCAGGTTCGAGCGCTACGCGGGCTTTGCCACTTGTCTGTGTACAGAAGACGAAAAGGTTTCGGGGAAAGGGTTTCGCTCACTCCGCAGCGGAATCCTAGCGCCGCCGAACGCCGCCCTGGTAGGCCGGTCCGTTGCCACCTGAGACGCCATCGCCACCACTGTTGACGCCGCCTCCGCCACCGTCCAGAAGCTCACCGAGGACGATATACGCCTCGTGGGTCACTGGGTCCACGCCTCCTTTCGCCAGCGGCAGGAGCATGTATCCGACCGGTTCCACCGGGTCTTCCACGGGGTCCTCGGACAACAGCGCGACATCCTCGACGGGGTCCTCCTCTACGCCGCGATCATGCTGGACTGCCCACTTGATGTTATACGTCCCAGGCAGACCCACAGAGACCGTGTAGAATCCTGGCTCGGTCGCACCCGTGGAGTCCCACTTCCCGCCGTATATGAGGTGCCCCTCGCCGTTAATCTCCCTGATCACCGTCTTCTCCTCATCCGGGTCAGTGAAATCGGAGTGCCAGCTCGCCACACGGACACCAGTGTCGGATGTTATGTTGATCCATATCTCCGAGACCGAGATCATGTTCGTGTCGTAGAGGAGATCCGGGTCGAGCCGGAGTTCTTCCTGGGTGTAGACATCTGTTTCACCGATGTCGATCCCCGACGGATCTTCCAGACCTGTTGCGTTGAGGACTATCATCTCGATCCGGATGAAGTTCCCGAGTCTCCACTGTGGCGTGAAGGCCATGTTGTCCGCGAAGTACACGGCGACGTCCATCGGGTCCTCGCCATCATTCGGCACCATTATCGGCACCCTATCGTCGTATGTATCGTGAGCGGATGTGATTGTCATAGGGACAAACATCAGCGCCACGAGAACGACTAGCGTTGTTGCTTTCACACGTTTCATTCAGTTTTCTCCCCCTTCATTGTCTTCCGGAACGTCAGAGCCCGGTGAGGCCCGGTAACACACTCCTGGCGTTTAACATGTTATGGTGCAATCTTAGAACAATCGAGTTGAGTCAGTAGGATGATTTCGCCCACTCCTTCCTCCGTGTGATCTCCTTGCCTCCATGGTCTTTGGACGCAACCGAATGTCGCCATCTAATGCGTCGCAACCACCTGCTCTCGTCACAGCCCATAGAAAAGCCTTTGCTACAACACCAACGACCTGAGGATAATTCGGAGCAAATCATTTTAAAAGGAAACATCAATGATAACACAGCTCTTAGGAGGGCCCCCCTTGAAGTCCAATCTCGTTCCCAGTGACGACAGGATATTGACATACATCGACGGCTTCGACAGCAAGATAGGCGGAGGCATAAGGAAGGGGCACGTGGTGCTGCTTGCCGGGACTCCTGGCACGATGAAGTCGTCCATAGCGTTGAACCTTCTGTACAGCAACATCAAGAAGCGCGCAACGAACGTCCTCTACATCAGCATCGAGGAGAGCAAGGACAGCCTCCTCGAATGCATGCAACGGCTCGGATTCGGGACGGTCGACGAGAACAAGTTCTTCATAGTGGACATCGGCAAGCTGAGGCTCGAGCACACAGACGCCGACATCGGACGCGACTGGTTCAAGATACTGAAGGAATACCTGAGGAAGAAGGTCGAGAACGAGGGAGTCGAGATCGTCGTCATCGACTCGCTAACGGCGGTATACGCCCTCACGACGATACAAAGCCCTCGGCAGGAGCTGTTCCACTTCTTCGGGTTCCTTAAGAGACTCGGAGTCACGACCATCCTCATCTCGGAGACGCAGCACAACGGCAGCGTGTTCGGCCCATTCCACGAGGATTATCTAGCGGACGGCACGATCCTGCTCAAGTTCGTGGATGTCGGCGAATCGGACGTGCAGCTGAGAATACGGGCGGTCAAGATGCGCCACTCGAAGATACACCATGGTTATCTCACGCTCATATTCAGGGACGGCCAGTTCATGGCGACGCCGCCCATAGCCGAATAGAGGTCCCGGCATCGCGCCGGTCCGCCTTACCGCCCTCCCGAGGCGACCTGGCATCGAAATATCTGCCCAGCCGCCGCTGAGGACCGCGTCTGCGAGACCGAAGGCCCCCTCGCTCAGAGGCCGCCCTTGATCTTGGTACGGTCTATCCTGACACCCTGCGGAGTGACCAGCACGAGGTTCTTGCCTATCCCGGCCACATCGCCGTTCACATCCCTCGCGACGTTCTTCAGCTCCGAGGTGATCCTCTTCATCGTCAGGTCGTCGTTGGCTATGGACGTGAAATCCAGAACGACCAGGTTCCCAGCGTAGACCTCGCTGGTCAATATGGACAGGTCCTCGTACCTGAAGAGCTCGCCCACCTTGACCAGCGTGCTGCCCTCCGACCCTTCCATCAGCCTCTCGTCGTCGAAAGACATCTCGCTAAGGTCGATGTACTGCTCCGCGCTGGCATGCTCCTTGCCTTCGGAATCCTGCGACGAAGGGAACGTCTTCTTCTTGAGAATTGTCACCGTGCATCCCTCTGGTTCGGGTATATCTTTGTTCGGATATAAAGGTTATAATCCCACTGACGCGCGGGATGAGGACCTACGTGTCCTCATCGAGGGCCCAGAGCTTGTCCCCGACGTGATGGATCGAGGATATGGCCTTCCCCTTCGGCTTGCCCGTCATCTCCGAAGCGGACATCAGCGCTCTGCCCACGGCGAGCGGCCTCATGTTCCTCTCGTCCCGGATCCACACAAGGTCCCCCTCGGCCACGGACCCCTCGACATCCACGATACCAGGTCCCATGACGTCCGCTCCGTTGGCCACGAACTTCACCGCGCCCATGTCGACGGTCACGAACCTCCTCGTCGCGCCGTATCTGAGGACCCCACGCACTGTGAGGAACGGTGTTCCCCCCACCACCATGCCGAGGACTTTGCCTTCGACATACAATATGTCGTAGCCTGGAGCCTCCGCCATGTCCACGACGCAGGTGTCATCGAAGCTCTTCGTGCCCAATGCGGAGTCGATCCCGGAGGCGATGCCCCTGATCTCCTTCTGCCGCAGCCTGTGTCTCTTCCTGACCCTGAGTCCCGCCATTCCTCGACTCACCTCAGAAGACGTCCTCTCGGCGAGCTCCACGAACATCGAGCGAGCAGATGGGCAGCTCGTGCCCTAGCCCGCTCCGCCCTGATGCTCAGGCCAAGTGCGTCGCAGGCCTCGGCCTTCGTTTCCAGCGCCTCCCAGTCCTGCGCATCGATTCCCGATGCAATCTCAGCCGCCCGGATGGCATCGTGCGGCCTTCCGGCCCTTATGTAGGCCCTCGCCAGTGAGACCGCGGCGTGGTAGTCTCCGGGTCTGGTGGACAGCACCCTCTCGAGAGACTCTACCGCTCCTGCCCAGTCCTCAGAGGCGAGCTGGAGCTCAGCGTGGACTTCCCCGCGGTCGCGCTCCGGGCAGGACTCCCTCAACAGGGAGGCCGATTCGAGGTCCCCTTCGGAAGCGTACGCCCTGACTAGGAGCAGCCTCGCGTCCAGGGAGAGCGACTCCGGCTCCAGAAGGGACAACAACGCCTTCACCGCCGGCCAGTCGCCTCTGTGGGCGACATACCGCGCCTGCGCGACGGCCGTGTCAGGGTCGCCTATCTCCGCAGCGATCGTCGCCAGTTCCTGCGGGGGATCCACCATGTCCGCCGTCCTGCAGAGGTCGAACGCGAGAGACAGAGCCGAGGTGTCCGGGGGACAGGCCTTGGCGGCCCTGATCGTCGAGGCCAAGGCATCGGAGGGTCTCGCCAGGCGGATGAGGACCCTGGCACGCAGAGTCCATGATTCCCCCTCATTCTCGTTCGCTCCGACGACCGCATCGAGGCACCTCAACGCCTGCAAGTACGATTGCTCGGCACCCGAGCCGTCGCCCAGGTCGAGCAGTATGTCACCGCGGTCGATCCATCCCTCACAGAACCGAGGGTTGATGGTGACCGATCTCTCCACGGAGGCGAGTGCGTCATCGAGCCTTCCCAACATGACGGCCATCCTGGAACGCGCCTTCCACGCCTCGTCGTATGACGGGTTGAGGTCGAGTGACTCCAGTATCAGGTCGTACCCCTCCTCGGGCTCCCCGATGGCGCCCTTGCACACCCCCTTCGCGTACAGGGCGTAGTCGAAGTCCGGGCGCACATCGAGGGCTCTATCATGGAACGGGATGGCCTCTCCGAAGACCCCCAGCCTCTCGAGCGCGTTGCCGATGTTGTTCCACGCTATCTCGTAGTCTGGGTCGACGTTGATCGCCTCCACGAACATGGGGATGGACTCCGCATACTGGCCGAGGTTGTACAGGGCGTTGCCAAGGTTGTTCAGGAGGACCCGGTCATGGCTGTCGATCTCGACGGCCTTCTTGTAGCACATGATCGCCTCCTCAAGCCTGTCATCCCCGTGCAGGGCGTAGCCCTTGTTGTACCACGCGTGCTTGTACGAAGGGTCGATCTCTATCGCACGATCGAACGCGGCCAGCGACCGGTCCATCAGGCCCGCGCAGGAGCACGAGTACCCGAGGTTGTTCCATGTCTGAATGTCATCCGGCGCCATATCGAGGGCCCGTTCGAAGGCGGATATGGCCTCGTCGTACCTCCCCATCTCATGCCTCACTCCCCCCAGGTGGGCATATCCCTGGACGTCCTCTGGGTGGGCCGATATGTACCGTTCGCACCGTTCGACCGCCTTGCCGCCTGCCCCGGTCAGCACGTACAGGTCGGCCTGGATCAGCATCAGCGAATGATCGCGCTCGGCAGCTGCGGATATGAGGTCTATCGTCGAGTTCGCCTTCCTGCGACGGCCGGACTCTATCCTGGACTCCGCGAGCCCTATCAGGTTCTCGACCCTGCTGGCGTCGAGCGAGTGCGCCCTCTTATACGCCTTGGCGGCCTCCCCGAACCGCTCCTGGGCGAAGAGACAGTTGCCCAGGTTGTGCCACGCGAGCTCGTATGACGAGGACAGGGAGATCGCGGCGCGGTAGCAAGCCTCCGCCTCCTCCATGCGGCCGATAGCGTCCAGCGCAGCCCCTTTGTTGTTGTGGGCCACCACGCTCGATGGCTCCCGGGATATACTCTCATCCAGTAGGTCTATGGCCCTGATGTAGTCGCCCGAATCGTACGCCTCGTTCGCTCTGTCGAACAGCTCCGAGATGTCGCTGGGCACATCGGGGTCTTCCACCTGCGCGGTCTCCGTCACGTACCGGATTCATACGACGACCGGTAGATAGTCTTTTTGAATCGCCCCGGACGTCCGCGCCCGTCTCCCCAAACTCTATATTTCACATCGAGCATAATTCGGCTGGAAGTGCCGCCGGATGCTCGTGTTGTTCAGCCCTTCGCCGCAGTCGATCACCAGAGCCTTCCTCGCAAGCCGCGTACACAACGCGAAGCCGATGGAGAGGGCGAGGGGGCAGAGGTTCTTCTTCGAGGGAACCCTAGACGCTGACGAGCTCGACTTCGACTCCCTGTACTCGGAGTACAGAGAGCGCTTCGGGGGGCTCGACTTCCTCGAGGACCAGAAGCTGAACGAGATTCTCGAAGATGAGATGTTCTGGGCATCTCGGTTCAACTCCAGAGACCGGCTGCAGCTGATATTCAAGGTGTTGGAGCTCATCGAGAGGGAGGGTACGAAGGCGTACCTGTCCCAGGCGGCCCCCGAGGCCAAGGAGATGAAGGATCGCATAAGGAGGGTCACGGGGGAGTACAGAAGGGCAAAGGACTTCCTGACTTTCTCGGAGGACCCCGACAACATGACCATCGTGGGCAGGGGAAGTCTCGAGCACAGGGTCGTGGACCTCGTGCTCAGGCACTTCGCGAAGAGGAAGCCGGGCTACACCGTGGCGGTCCTGGACGAACAGCACGCCCACATATGCCTCAACGACGAGATACTCATAGACGCGCGGGACAGGTTTCCGGAGAAGAAGGGCAGGAAGGACGCGAAGCGCTATTGGACACTCATGTCCGACATCAAGAACCTCGAGTCCAGAAGGAACCGGGACTATAGCGACGCCGACCTACCCGCCAACTATTGGAAGTGGGTGTCGGAGGGCACGGAGAAGACTAGGCTGACGGCCTCCCGAACACTGGATGACTTCACCTGACTGCCCGCGCACAAAAGGCCAACCCTGAACAATGTTGTCCAAGAGGAGAGGGGGGTCAGGGTCGTTGGACGGCGGCGTCGGTTAGGCAAGTCTTTTTACCCGGTACCACCCTAACATCGCGTTAGGGCATCACCAAGGAGCACGGGCGTTGAACGGCAGGACCCTTGACAACAGCCTCGACGAGGAGTTCCAGGTCTTCATGGACCTGGTCAGTCACGACATCCTGAACATCAACCAGGCGATTCTCAGTGCGATCGAGCTGATGACGGAATCGTCCGGGGCGGATGAGAAGGCGAAGAGGCATGTGAGGAGAGCGGAGGCGCAGATCAGGATTTCAACGCAGATATTCGAGAGCATGAAGATGCTCTGTCTGATGCGAAAGGCGGGAGAGGCACCATCATCCGAACTCGTGGATCTCAACGAGGCGGTCAGGAAGGCCGTCTCCGATGCTTCCGACATCTTCCCGGACCGACGGGTCAGGGTCGATCTGGAGGAGAGCGGGGAGAAGGCGGTCGTCGCCGGCGGACCCCTCGTCCGCGAGACACTGACCAACGCACTCATGGGAATGATCCGACTCGACACGTCCGAACAGGCGAGCATGAGGGTGAGAGTGTCCGGAGAGGATGTCCACGGTGCCGGTCACTGGGTCGTGCTGCTGAGCGATGAGAACGTCACCGCGCCGTCCACAATGGAGTTCGAGACAATAGGCGAGGTCTCCGAGGAAGCCCGTACCAGGATGGGCGGGATGGCGGGGCTCATCATGGCGAGGATGATGGCCGAGAAGTTGGGTGGCACATTCGAGACGGAGCCAACGACCAAAGGAAGCGAGTTCAGAGTCAAGTTCGCGGGGGCTGAGGGAGAATGACGAGCGTGCTGATCGTTGATGACGAGCTGTTCATCGTGGAACTTTACAGGGACATCCTCCAGCTCCGCGGATACAAAGTCGTCGGTACGGCGTTCGACGGAGAGGAGGCCATCAGGAAATACACAGACTCTCCCGACAAACCAGACATAATAATCATGGACCACAGGATGCCAGTCATGAACGGAGTCGATGCCACGAAGGAAATCGTGCGCTTGAACCCGGCGCAGAAGGTCATCTTCGTGAGCGCGGATGTGCTGGTGGAGAAAGAGGCTAGGGATGCTGGCGCGACCGAATTCCTGCCGAAGCCGTTCAGGATGGACGACCTGATAGAGAAGATGGACCGCGTCTTCTCCCCGTGAGGACGGGATCTGGTCTAGTCTTCCGCGGGTCCCTGCGGGACATATATACAATTCGCGAGATAGAAAGCGATAAGTTCAAGAACAGTGCGTTCATACTAGGACGAAGGTATTCACGTTGACGGTGGATGGATTCACGAAGGCCAGGACGATGCATTTCCCTCGGCAGGTGCTTGCCGGTCACGACGTCGTGGGAGAGATAGGGAAGATGTCCAAGGACTTCGAGCTCGGGGAGACGGCCCTTCTAGTGACGGGGCCGACGACTGGAAGCCTCGCGGCGAAGGTCGTCTCCGACATACTGGCTGACGAGGGGTATTCCGTCCACTCGATCATCGCGGGGGAGGCCAGCAAAGACAACCTCGTCAAAGTCGAGGAGACGACCAAGGAGGTCGGGGCGTCGTTCCTGGTGGGCGTCGGCGGTGGCAGCAAGATAGACCTCGCGAAGCTCGCATCTGGGAACCTACGCATGCCGTTCCTCAGCGTGCCCACTTCTGCATCCCACGACGGGATAGCCAGCCCCCGCGCGTCCATCAGGGACGGCGGGAACTCGCTCTCACTCAATGCGAACGTCCCACTCGGCATAGTCGCCGACACGGCTCTGATCGTGAAGGCGCCGTACAGACTCCTCGCGTCAGGCTGTGCGGATGTCATATCCAACACGACCGCAATACTCGACTGGGAGCTCGCGGACAGGCTGAGGGGCGAGTTCTTCAGCTCGAGTGCGGCCAACCTCGCCAAGTACGCCTCGGAGTCGATAATCGAGAACGCCGCCGCCATCAAGCCGAACCTGGAGGACAGCGTCTGGGTGGCGATCAGGCCCATCATAATCTCTGGCATCTCGATGGCCGTGGCCAGTTCTTCGAGGCCTACGAGCGGTTCGGAGCATATGTTCTCACACGTTCTGGATAAAACCGCGCCAGGCAAGGCTCTCCACGGGGAGCAGTGCGGCGTCGGCTCGATCATGATGATGTATCTCCACGGAGGGGACTGGGAGAGGATAAGGGAGGCGCTCCGTCTCGTCGGAGCGCCAACGAACTCTGAGGAGCTCGGCGTCTCTCCCGAGCAGATTATCGACGCCCTCGTGCACGCGCATGAGATAAGGAAGGACAGGTACAGCATCCTAGGAGACCGAGGCCTGACACCCGACGCCGCAGAACGCCTGGCGAAGACCACCAGTGTGATATGAACAACGAAATGCGGAGGTGTCCGGAATGGTGCTCGTCACAGTCGTCGGCAAGCTGCAGTGCAAGGAAGGTTTCGAATTCGTGTTCGGAGGACCCCTGGCGGAATGCAGGGACTGCAAGGTCAGGAATGTCTGCTTCCATTTGGAGGAGAACAGAAGGTACCGCGTGAAAGGGATCAGAGAGGTCCAGCATGAGTGCAGGATCCACGAGGAAGGCGTCCGTGTCGTGGAGGTCGAGAAGATACCTCTCAGAGCCGCCGTCCCCAAGAAGATCGCCCTCGAGGGGTCGATGCTGACTTTCGAAGCGAACGAGTGCAGGAACCTGGGATGCCCGCACCACACGCTCTGCAAACCTCGCGGAGCGTCCGAGGGGATGCGGTTCAAGATAGTGTCCGTGGAAGGAGACACGGACTGCGAGCGGGGGATCCCTCTCAAGACTGTGCTTCTGGAATGAGGACAGGAGGCCTATCCAGCCTCGCGGCGGCGACCTCTGTCTCTGTAGAACCTAGCGAACAGGAACACCGCCAGGATCACAGCCACTGGGGCAGCGGCGTCGCCGAATTCCGGAATCGCACCCTCCATGACTGTCACGGTGACCAAGGCCGAATCGCTGTTGCCCGAGCCGTCGGTAACGACGAGCGTGACATCGAACATCCCCTCCGTCCAGAACGTGAAAGTGGGGCTCTCGCCGTACAGCTCGACAGCGGAGCCGTTGTAGATGAAGACCCAGGTGTAGTTGGATACGCCCACGTTGTCCGTCGAACCCGAACCATCGAGACTGACGCTGGTCCCGATGGTTATCGTCGCATCGAGCCCGGCGTCGGCCACAGGTGGTTCGGCATCCGCTATCACCGCGAAGGCATGGACATCGTACGGCGCATATCTCGGAGAGGTGAGCCGGACATCTCCCTCGTCAAATGCGGCGACGTAGTAAGTCACCATGCTCCCGCCAGGCTGTGATGGAATCACACCGGAGTAGGTGTCGTTCCCCGCCGCCTTAGACATCCCGACCTCCGTCCAGGGGCCGTCCTCGACGCGATATGCTATCGAGAGCGACGATGTGTTCACTCCCCTGGCGGCGGTGATATCCGCGTCGATCTCGAAGCCAACATCTGAGTACAGGGTGTCATCAAGTGGGGTGTGGTCGATATCGAACTGCCTTTCCTCGCGGTCTCCCGCGATCTCGATCAGCAGGAGCGCGGGTGGTATGTTCTCAGCTATCTGCTCCAGAACGGTCTCCATGCCGTCCGGGTTGAAGTCCGGGCCTTCGCCCACCTCGAAGAGGAATGCGAAGACATCAGCGGACCCGTAGAGCCAATCAAGCGAGTCGCCCGTTGTCGGATACAGCCCGACAGATTGATCCGGCTCGTAACCGTTCAGAGCGGCCAGCTCGTTGCCGATCCTGACCAGGGCCTCGTTGTCAGGCGGAAGTCCGGCGGTGTATCCCCATGGCCACATCACCAAGTTGCTGTAGGTATGGAGGTCGATCGCGACGGCGAAGCTGCGGTTCTTCACGAGGTCTCTTACGGCCTGGGTCTCGGGTTCAGAGAAGGGATACTCCCCGCAGTATGTGTAGGACTCCGGATCGTGTGAGGCCCCCACGCCGCCCCATTCTCCGAGCGGGTCGCCGTTCTCGGAGCCGTTGTAGTTCCTGTTCAGGTCGACGCCATAAGTGCCGTCGCCGTTGTCCCTGCGGTTCTTACGCCACATGTCATCATACATCATGGCATAGTCCAGACCGTCGGGGTTCACGACCGGAATTATCCATGTCTCCCTGTTGTCGACCAACCAGCTGATCCTGGCATCGGAACCGTACGAATCCGTAAGGTTCTCTATCAGCTGAAGCGCGATCTCCGACGTGGGCCACTCTCTCGCGTGCTGAAGGGCCACTATCAGCACCTCAGGTTCGTCCTCGTCGGAGTCCACGTTGTCCGATATTTTGATTGCCAGGATGTCTCGGTCTGCAATGCCCTGAGTCTTCTCCCAGCTATCTCCGATATCGTATACCCTCACGATATCGGAGTGATCCGATTCCGTGCCATAGAGAGTCTCGACCACGGTTGAGAAGCCCCTGTAGGCGTAGTCGACAGGAGGACCTCCTACGACCAGGTCAGATCCGACAAGAGTGACTGGGGAAACGGGCCCCCCCTCGGGAGCCGACCCTACTCCAGGCCAGACAAGGATTGCGGAAGTCAATGCGGCGACGATTAAACAGACTCTGATAGTTGTCAATGCACACCTCGTGTCGGATCGGTCTTCCTACGTGCTCCATGTGGTAGCGTGCCGGGTCAGTCAGGACGCCTCGGGGTCGTTTATGCCCACAACGCTATTTACTGATTCTGGAGAGTCCTTCAGGAACCGCGTTCAACCGCCGCTCACAGGTGGAAGGAAAGAGATCTCGTCGCCATCCTTCAGTTCGAGCCCGGCAGCACCGTATTCCTTGTTGACGGAGAGGATGATGTGATCCCTGTACCTGGCCATGTCAGGAAATCTCTCGATGTAGCTCTCAAGAAGTGTCCGAACCGTGGTCCCTTCCTTAATCTCAAGCTCCTCCTCCTTCGTTCCGACTATGTCCCTGAAGGATGCGAACATCTTCACTCGGACCCTCATAACCCATACCTCCTCTCTTCTGCGGTCTATCCACTATGAGCATCTCCTATTCAAATTCTCCCCGCATTCCACCCAAGCATTCTGCTGTGACCGATTGTGGTGCAGATGGGCGGAGGCCCGATATCACCGTTAACTGCATCGAACCTCTTCTTACACTTCTAGCACGCACAACTTCGGTCAACGCAAACCTGCTGGCACCCTAGAATTGATAACCGACCTGATAAACAATCAGGTAAGGCAAAGTACCCTTTCCAGTAGAACGGCAGGGCGAACTGTTACCAAATCGTGTCTGAAAAGCTCTTTAAACCGATAAGCGCGATTGGGCAACTTACACTCAACAACAAAGCTTTTCGCATCGTGGGCGAACAAATATACCCTGAGGTAGTGTGTTGCGCTTGTTACGGGTGGCGATGCCATCAACAGATGCGAAATCCTGAGAGCAACCTGAAATCCAATTCATAGGAGTCAGAGGGGAGGATGTCGGCGACGCCAGATCAACCAGGAGGGGGCACTGTCGTCCCTGGAAGCAAGGAAGAAGGCAGGGGTCGAGGCTGGGAGCTCGAGCCACGTATAGCCGCGAACGCAAGGACAGTGCTGGAGAGGAGGTACCTCCGAAAGGGAGACGACGGGAAGCCCATAGAGACTCCGAAGCAGCTCTTCGAGAGAGTGGCGAGGGCCATCGCCTCCGCCGAGGCGAACTACGGCAGGTCAGAGGATGAGATTGAGAAGACTGCGAGAAGATTCTACGAGGTAATGGCACGCCAGGAGTTCTTGCCGAACAGCCCAACACTGATGAACGCTGGCCGCGAGCTCGGCCAACTGTCAGCCTGTTTCGTTCTTCCGATAGGCGACTCGATGGAAGAGATATTCGACGCCATCAAGTTCACTGCGCTCATCCACAAGTGCCTCGTCCCGGAGACACTTGTTATGACGGACAGGGGCTGCAGGAAGCTCGGGGCAATCGAGAAGGGCGTCTGGATAGAGACCCACGATGGAATGGACCGAGTCGTCGGGCGACATTCGAACGGCGTGCAGGAAGTCTTCACGGTGGAGACCGTCGAGGGCTACTCCATCTCGGGAACAGGACTCCACCGGCTCATGGTGAGGAACCAGGAGGGAGCACACGAGTGGAGGCAGATCGACGGGCTACACAGAGGCGACACCCTCCTGATGAAGCTCGGGGGATGGCTTGGAGGAGCGCTGGAGAGCGTCGACTGTGGGGTGGATGAGATACTGCAGTCGGGCGTCGACGAGAGGGTTATCGAGAGTGACGAGAGAGCCCTATGCGAATTCCTCAGAAGCGCGTTCACAGAACGAGGCTGGATCGACCCGGCGGGCGTGGTCTCGGTGGACCTTGCCTGCGAAGAGGCCGCGCGGGACATCCAGACCATGCTGTTCTATGTCGGTGTGCCGACCATACGCAGGGGAAGTGCCCTGACAGTCTGCACCAGGTCAGGGTTCCAGACGTTCAGAGACAAGATCGGATTCGATTCGACACTCCTTAACATGCGGACGGCCGAGACTGACGAAGGGGGACTCTCCGCCGCTCTGAACGGTGCAGGGATCGCTCACGACGAGGCGGACGACGAAGGGTTCTTCTGTGTCACCGTGAAGGAACTGGTACCTCAGGGAGAGCGTGATGTCGTGGACCTCACGGTGGAGGGTACCCACGCATACCTGGCTAACGGCTTCGTATCGCACAACAGCGGAGGCGGAACCGGGTTCAGCTTCTCGAGGCTCCGGCCGGCCAGCGATTCGGTCAGGAGCACGGCAGGCGTGTCGAGCGGCCCGATATCGTTCATGGAGGTCTTCAACACCGCGACGGAGACCATCAAGCAGGGAGGCACCCGACGCGGGGCGAACATGGGCATCTTGAGAGTAGACCATCCAGACATCGTTCCGTTCATAACTAGCAAGAAGGACAGCACCAAGCTGACCAACTTCAACATCTCCGTCGCGCTGACGGACAAGTTCATGGCTGCTCTGGCGGAGGACGAAGAGTACGATCTCGTCAATCCGAGGACCAGGCAGACCGTGTCCAGGATGAAGGCCCGCAAGGTGTTCGACATGATCGTGAACATGGCCTGGCGGAACGGTGAGCCGGGGATCATCTTCCTTGACAGGATTAACAGGGACAACCCGACGCCCAATATCGGCGAGATTGAGAGCACCAACCCCTGTGGCGAGCAGCCTCTGCTGCCTTTCGAGTCCTGCAACCTCGGATCCATCAACCTGGCCAAGATGCTGAGACTTGAGGGGGGGCAGTACGTCGTCGATTACGACAGGCTGCGCGAGACCGTTCACTGGTCGGTGAGGTTCCTGGACGACGTGATCGACGTCAACAGGTACCCGCTGAAGCAGATCGAGGAGATGACGAAGGCGAACCGCAAGATAGGCCTGGGAGTCATGGGGTTCGCGGACATGCTCCTACGCATGGGCATCCCCTACGATACCGACGAAGCGCTCGACCTTGGGAGGAGGTTGATGAAGTTCATCGACGAGGAGGGGCGCAAGGCGTCTTCCGCGCTGGCTCAGGAGCGCGGGGACTTCCCGAACTTCGAAGGCAGCAGCCTCTCCGAGAGGTACGACAGGATGAGGAACGCCACGGTCACGACCATCGCCCCCACCGGGACGATAAGCATCATAGCATCCGCATCCAGCGGCATAGAGCCGATATTCGCAGTGGCGTACGTGAGGAACGTGATGGACAAGGACATCCTCCCGGAGGTGAACCCGATATTCGAGGAGGTGGCCGAGGGCAGAGGGTTCCACTCGGATGCGATGATGAAGGAGATCGCCGCCCAGGGCTCCGTGAGCGACGTGAAGGGAGTTCCGGAGGACGTCCGGAAGCTGTTCGTCACCGCGTTGGACATCGACCCGGAAGCGCACATACGCATGCAGGCGGCGTTCCAGGAGCACACGGACAACGCGGTCTCGAAGACAGTCAACTTCCCGAACGAAGCGACGACGGTGGATGTCGAGAAGGCGTACCTCCTCGCCTATGAGCTCGGCTGCAAGGGCGTCACCGTGTACAGGTACGGGAGCAGGGATGACCAGGTGCTGAGCGTAGGTGAGGAACCGGCGAAGGAACAGGCCGTCGAGGGCGACGGGGGGGATTCGCGTGCGCCCAGGCCGAGGCCCTACGTAACCAAGGGTTCGACGCAGCGGATCGAGACCGGGTGCGGGCATCTGTACGTCACGATAAACGAGGATGAGAACGGACTCTGCGAGGTATTCACGCAGATGGGGAAGTCCGGAGGCTGTACCGCCTCCCAGTCTGAGGCGATAGGCCGCCTGCTCTCGCTGGCGCTCAGGTCAGGGATCGAGCCTGAGTCGATTGTGAAGCAGCTGAGGGGCATCAGGTGCCCGTCCCCGCTCTGGCAGCCTGGAGGGATGGTCCTCTCGTGCAGCGATGCCGTGGCCAAGGCCCTTGAGCGCTACTCCAAGGACAGGTCATCTGTCATGGAAGGTGCGAACGGGAGCTGGTCTGCTGGGGCGACGGTCGAGAAGCAGAACCATGTGGACAGGGGCGATGTGTGCCCCGAGTGCCCCGAGTGCGGAAGCATGGTGGAGTACGTCGAGGGATGCGTGGTATGCAGGACCTGCGGATACTCCCGCTGCTGGTGAGCAGGCAAGAAGAGGGAAATGCAGTGTCCGGCCCCACGGGATGCGGGGCCGGAGCAGCTTTATTTTCGCGTGCAATCGGGTCGAGCGCTCGTCGCCCGGTCCGCACCGACAGGGCGCTTGTCGAACGCGTCGTCCGTCTCCTCGATATGGACGATGTCCAGCACCACCCCGAAAGGACGACGGTAAGCTAACTGTATCGAGAATCTGTCTGTACTCCGAAGCCGTCCTCAATGTGGTGCGGCCGGAAGCCCGTTCAATCCACACCTGTCGGCGGGGACGGCGATTGAGCATACCGCCGGTCGTCGGATCTCAACCAAGGCTTCCGGCTCACCCCCGAGAAGGGATATAATACATAGTCAAACCGATTAAGGGAGGACGCTGAACGCAGCGGGGAACGGTTGGATGGCATGGCCGACAAGCAGTTGATCGGAGCGCTGGCCACGGGTGACAGGGTCGATTCGTACTTCTCGGTGGCGTACATGAAGCCCGTCTCGGAGTACCGGTACGGTCACATGTTCGAGTTTCGGGTCGCCGACCGGACCGGCCAGATGACGGCGAAGTACTGGGGAGGGGATGACCGAGCCAGGGTCGAGTCGCTCCACGACTCGCTCAAAAAGGGGGATGTCGTCCGTGTAGTCGGCGAGGTGAGCGAGTTCAAGAGCCAGCTGGAGATCTCGGTCAGCGAGATGAACGGAGGGATCGTCGAGCACCTCGGCGACGGAGACTACGACATCTCCGGGCTGCTGAAGACCCTGGACGGAATCGAGGAGATGAAGGAGAGGCTTCTCACGTTCGCCCGCAGCGTTGAGGAACCCCACGTCTCCTCGCTGCTGAAGGGGTTCTTCGAGGAGGACGAGTTCATGGAGGCTTTCAGCGCCTGCCCGGCATCGATCCAGCTACACTCCGCAGCCGTGGGAGGGCTACTGCATCACACGCTGAACGTCGTGGAGATCTGCGCCAAGGTCCTCCAGCTGCAGCCGAACCTCGACAGGGATCTCGTAATAGCCGGAGCCCTGCTCCACGACATCGGGAAGATCAGGAGCTTCGTGGTGGGGACGAACATCAACCACACACCCGAAGGGAACCTCGTGGGCCATCTGACGATCGGCGACGAGGAGCTGGCTGCGGGAATCAGGACGATAGATGGCTTCCCTGAGGACATTGCGATGAAGCTCAGGCATATCGTGCTGGCACACCACGGAAAGAAGGAGTGGGGATCCCCCGTGGAACCTATGATGCCGGAGGCGCTCCTGGTCCATCACGCGGACGACCTCGATGCCAAGCTGGACTACATGGTTCTGAGGAGGGACGAGGCGATAACCGAGGATGACTGGACCTGGGACAGGAGGCTGTCTAGGCTGATCTACCTGCGGTAGCTTCCCCGCGACACGCCGATATATGTACATCAATGCAGCAAAGAGATATATACGGTCCACGTGGTCACCGTTTCCTCATTACGAGTGGAGTGAGGGAATTGAAGACAATCCGAACGATGCTTTCGCCAGAGGAGATGCCTAAGAAGTGGTACAACATACTGCCCGACCTGCCGGAGCCGCTCCCGCCGCCGCTGAACCCGGCGACCAAGGAGCCAATCTCCCCGTCCGACCTCGAGGTTATCTTCCCGAAATCGCTGATTGCCCAGGAGATGTCGTCCGAGAACTACATTGACATACCCGATGAGGTGTTGGACGCATACCAGATGGTAACGAGGCCGAGCCCGCTCCAGCGTGCGATCAGGCTCGAGAAGGCGCTGAAGACGCCCGCGAAGATATACTTCAAGAGGGAGGACCTCAGCCCCGCAGGGAGTCACAAGACCAATACTGCGCTCGCGCAGACATACTACAACCTCAAGGAGGGCGTCGAGAAGCTCACAACCGAGACAGGGGCTGGACAGTGGGGAACGGCGCTCAGCATGGCCTGCAACCACTTCGACCTCAAGTGCGAGGTGTTCATGGTCAGGGCGAGCTACGACCAGAAGCCTTACAGGAAGGTGATGATGCGTCTGTTCGGAGCCGACGTAAGTCCATCCCCGAGCAATCTCACGGAGTTCGGCAAGAAGCTCCTCGCCGAGGACAAGAACCACCCGGGATCCCTGGGCATCGCGATCAGCGAGGCTCTCGAGACATGCGTGAAGGACGAGAAGGCGAAGTACAGCCTAGGCAGCGTCCTCAACCACGTCATGCTGCATCAGACAATCATCGGCCAGGAGGCGATGCTCCAGTTCCAGAAATTGGGCGAGCAGCCGGACTACCTGGTCGGATGCGTCGGTGGCGGGTCCAACTTCGCCGGCTTCACATTCCCGTTCATCGGGCAGAAGCTCAAGAAGAAGCTCGACACGGAGTTCATCGCGGTCGAGCCGACGGTCGTGCCGACGCTGACCGGAGGCAAGTACGAGTACGATTTCGGCGACACCGCGGAGATGACGCCTCTTCTCATGATGTACACGCTCGGGCACGCATTCGTCCCGTCGCCGATTCACGCGGGCGGTCTCAGATACCACGGTGCCGCGCCGACGGTCAGCTCTCTAAAGAATTCGGGGGTCGTGAACGCTGTCGCATACCAGCAGAGGGAAGTGTTCGACGCCGCAGCGCTCTTCGCAAGGTCCGAGGGGATAATACCGGCTCCCGAGACGGCCCATGCCGTGAAGGCGACGATCGACCTCGCCCTGCAGGCCAAGGAGAAGAATGAGGAGAAGATCATCGCGTTCAACTTCTCCGGACACGGTCTCTTGGACCTGGCGGGATACGAGCAGTACCTCGACGGCAACCTCAAGTAGGACGGCTCCGGGCGGATGAGGGGATCAGGCGAAGTAGCTCTCCTGATCCTCTCGGAGGCGTCTGTAGGACGTTCTGAACTCGGGGCGTTCGAGCAGCTTGTCCAGTCTGGCTTCGAGGTCACCCTCTAGACGGTCCTGCTTGGAGCGGAAATGCTCGTTCCTCAGAACGTCTGCGACATCCGAGGAATACTGCTGCATCCCCAACATGACGATTGCGGACGCATCGGTCGCCTTGGAAATGACCCCGAGTGGGATGGGGGAGCCATGCCTGGTCAGCTCGAACAGGTCGGGTGAGTTGGAGCCGACTTCGCCGCCGACCGCCACCATCCTCCTCGGGGACACCTCGGCGGATCTGATCTGGTAGACCCTGTCCTCGGAGAAGATGAACGTGTCATACTTGCCGCTCGTGTGGTCCCTCCCGCTCAGGGCGCGCCACTCATGCCTGCGTTCGCTGGAATCGTAGCGTCCCTTCAGATACCGCATCAACTCGTCTATTCCGTGGAACTCCATTCTCACCACCCACACATCAGCCTGGAATGAGGCCGACCCTGCGGATCGCGCCCGACGGATGATACGCGAACTCACCTGTAGCTCTCGCCCGTGATCCTCTCGAGCATTTCGATGTACAGCTCCGAAACCTCGTCGATCTTATTCGCGGGAAGCGTCGGCATCTTCGGCTCGGGCCTGCCTTTCTTCCTCGCTTCCGAGAGCTTGTCGTAGTAGGCGGTCTGCCGGTAGTACTGTCTCACGGACTCTTTGCTGAGTTCGACGAACTCCCCCTTCGAATAGCTCTCCCAGTCCCACCAACGGTCCTCATCGGAGGTACCGAATGTGTCGACGACCATGAGCTCGCGGTTCTCGTCGAACGCGTACTCCTTCTTCCCGTCGACATGTATGAGATCGCGCTTCTCGACCTCCTCCGCAATCACCTCGTCCACGCGGAGAGTGGTCTCGATGATGTTGTCGTACTCGGCCTGATTCAGTCCGGATATCTTCAGGGCCTCCTTCTTCTTGAGGAGCCGGTCGACCTTCTCGAGCTTCGTGGTGACCTCGATGAACGGTTCGGGGAGCTTATCACCGTACTTGACGTCCTTCCCCGACTTGAATCCCAGTTTGGACGGCTTCAGTTCTCCCTCGCATATCCTGTCCCATAGGGAGCCAGCGATATAGTGCCGACATATCACCTCGAGGGGAATCAGATAGTTCGTTGTCTTCCTGCTGATCTGGGGGTATTCGAGTATCTGCACCCGCTGAACCCTCATGCGGTTCGGGGGAATGAGCTCCTTGAAGTGCGTTTTAACGCCGATAGAACGGGCGACCTGAAACCAGAAAGCGCTCGACCTGCACAGGGTCTCTCCCTTGTTAGGGATCAGCGATGGGATGACCTTGTCAAAGACGGATATCTTGTCTGAGAACAGGAATTCGAGTGTGTAAGAGTCCACCTCGTAGACGTCCTTGACTTTGCCCTGGCGCATCAGTTTCATGTGACCAAGTGCGTTGTAAGTGATTGCCGTTATTAATGGTTTTGGTTCTGCTGGACCGCTCACGATTTCGCGCCGACCCTGTCACCGGCGAGGCGCTCTGCTTGTAAGGGAAAAAGGATTAAGGCCCTTGGGGAAGGTAACACATGCCGAGGGATCGACAGTTGCGTGGGGCGTTCGATGGACACTTCTCGAACAGGGCCGGTAGGCTGAAGGCCTCCGACGTTAGAGAGCTGCTGAAACTGCTGCAGAACCCCGATATGATATCGTTCGCGGGTGGGCTGCCCAACCCGCAGACGTTCCCTGCGGAGATAATCCGCGAGATCGCCAACGACATCCTCGGAGCGGCCGACGCCGCAAAGGCCCTGCAGTACGGCATCACTGAGGGTTATCTGCCTCTCCGTGAAGCGCTGGCAGACCGGATGAGGAAGAAGGGGATGGACATTGACACCGACAACGTGATAACGGTGAGCGGGTCGCAGCAGGTCATCGACCTCATGGGCAAGGTCTTCATAGACCCGAACGACCCGATGATAGTCTCGGCGCCCACGTACCTGACGGCCCTGACGGGATTCGCGGTATACGACGCAAGGTTCGAGACCGTCCCCATCGACCATGACAACATGCGCATAGACCTGTTCGAGGAGAAGCTCGCGGAGCTCTCGAAGGCTGGCGAGCGCCCGAAGATCGTGTATGTGCTCTCCAACTTCCAGAACCCTGCAGGGGTGACCATGCCCGAGAGGAATCGGAGGAGGCTCGTGGACCTTGCCCACGAACACGACCTGATCATCCTCGAGGACGACCCCTATGGAGAACTCAGATACAAGGGAGAGGACATCCGCCCGATCAAGAGCTTCGACGACGAGGGCAGGGTCGTGTACATGAGCACTTTCTCCAAGATACTCGCACCTGGGTTCAGGGTGGGCTGGGCCGTGGGACACACGGACATCCTGCGCAAGCTGATCATCGCGAAGCAGTCCAGCGATGTCTGCACGAACGTCCTCGGACAGGTCATATCGTGCGAGTATATCACCCGCGGCCACGTCGACCCGCAGGTGGCGGAGATCCGCAAAGTATATGGCAGGAAGCTCGACCTCATGCTCAGTGGCATGTCCGAGTTCATGCCGGACAGCGTTCGCTGGCTGACGCCTGAGGGTGGGATGTTTCTGTGGGCGACCCTCCCCGAAGGGGTGTCATCGGTCGAACTGCTTCAGGAAGCGGTGAAGAAGAAGGTCGCCTTCGTCTCCGGCAGGGCGTTCTATCCCGATCCGGCGGACGGACTCAGCACGCTTCGTCTGAACTTCACCTATCCCTCGGATGAGATGATAACCGAGGGGCTGAGGCGCCTCGGTTCAGTGCTCGACGATGAGCTGGCATGACGATGCTGCCGAGACGGGCCTCCGCAAGACGACCTACGCGCGCGCCTCAGAACACATCCGCGCCCGCGTGAACGACGACGCCGCTCTCCGTTATCGAATACGGCTTGACCCTCCTCGAATGGGCCGTCCTCCTCATTTTCAGCACCCTCACCGTCAGAAGCACCTCCCCGGAGTCACGATCCTCCTCGGATTCCAGGAGAAGCACTCCGTCGGCGGTGTATTCCGCAAGCCCGTCGCGCGACGACCTCGGGTTCTCATCCTTGACTTCGGCTGTCAGGATCACGGTCGCCCCTGTGCTCCGGAGCAGCTGGCTGAGGTTGAACAGATTGGAGCGGCGCTCCGACTCGTCCGAGAACATCATGTTGAGGAGGGATATCGAATCGACGACCACCCTCTTGGCGCCAAACGACTTCACGAACTTCGGCAGCTCGCTCTTTATCCTCGTGATGGTCGTCTTGGCGTCTGATGGCTCGAGTTTGAAGAGTCCGAGCTTCTTGCCGGATATGGCGGCGTCCAGATCCCAGCCGAAGGAGGAGGCGTTCTTGAGAACGGAGTCCTTGTCCTCCTCCAGCGATATGAATATGCAGTGCTCGTCATTGGCGAGACCTTCCATCAGGAATTGGAGCGCCATCGTGGTCTTGCCCGTCCCGAAGGAACCCATGAGCACCACGATGTGCCCAACTGGAAGACCGCCCTGAAGCATCTCATCCAGTCCGGATACACCTGTCTTGATCCTACTCAGCGTCATATCCTGTTCACCCCACACGCTCTGTGTTGATCACGACGAACCCGCTCTGGGACGTGATGAGGGTCGCGAACCGGGCGATCCTCTCCTGATCGAGATGGGGCAGGACGCTCATGAACTTCTCGACATATAGGTATCTCTGCCTCTTGGATGTGTGATGGAACTTGGCCCACTCGAACCGCAGGACGCCGTCCACGCTGTCGATGACCATCTGCTGCCGCCTCCTGTCCAGTATCTCATCCGTCAGTAGTATGTAGAACACGCACTGCCACTTCTTCGCCATGCGCTGTATGCCCTTCAGCAGCGCAACGACATCCTCGAACTTGACTGTCTCCGAGACCACGAGATCCGTCAACGAGTCCAACACGACGAGGCTCTTGGGGGCGTTCGCGTCCAAGAAGGAGACCAACGACTCGAGCATATCGTCGTCACTGTTCTCCGCGAAGAGGTCCGAATCGTCCGAGCCCACCCAATTCGTGGGGACCACAGTCCTCTTGAAGTATCCTCTGGAGAAGTCCTTGAAGAGCAGGTTGGCCTCCAATGACTCGTGGAAATCCCTCGCGAAGGAGAATTGGACCTCCCGGAGTATGTCCTCCTTTGACTTCGAGAAGGTCACATAGGCCATCCTGTCCGGCAGTATGCCACCCCTGCCGGCATCGCCCATCATGAAACTGCGAGTCTCCGGAAACTCCTTCACTAGGCCGATCTTGGCCGCGGAGGTCAGCGCGAACTCCAGCCCTCCGCCTCCGACGTCTCCGAGCAGCAGGACGACTGAGCCCGCGGGCATCCCACCTCCGATTATGGAGTCGAAGTCTGCGACTCCCGTGGGCATCTTATCTAGCTTCCCTTCCGACATGAGTGCACTGCGCAAATGCAGGTCTGGACTATTGAAACTTTTCGGACCGCACGGCAACGCGCGCGCCGTGGCCTCGCGTGGTCAGCCGCGACTCAAGAACTCCGACAGCATCTCAAGCGCCTTGAGGACCGCCTGAGCTTTCACCTCCGACCGTGAGCCGGCGAAGATGCTGCGCGCTGAGAGCGACCGCTCGGACGAACTGACCGCGATGCAAACGAGTCCGACGGGCTTGGAAGGAGTAGCTCCGGTCGGTCCGGCGATCCCGGTTATGCCCACTCCGATGCTGGCACCCAGCTGCTTCCTGACGCCGTCGGCCATCATCACGGCGACCTCCTCGCTGACCGCACCCATCGATTCGAGTGTGCCACGGTCCACTCCGAGGAGTGAGAACTTGGTCTCGTTGCTGTACGATATCACACCTCCGAGGAAGTAGGCGCTGCTCCCTGGCACGTCGGTGATCGCGTCCCCGAGCCTGCCCCCGGTGCATGATTCGGCGACCGCCAGTGTCAGAGACCGCTGTCCCAGGACCTTTCCGACTTCACTTGCGAGCACAGCTCTTCCTCCGAGGGCCCTTCTTCGCCGAAGCATCCACGAGTCTCGCCCGCACCCCGAGCTCCTCGGCGAGCGAGGCGACGGACGCTGGTACAAGATGGCGCCAGCGCTCGCCTGCCAGCATCCTCCGCCTTATCTCGGTGCCCGAGTATAGCTTGTCGTTGTAGGTCTTGGTCTTCCTCACTTCGTAGCCAACCTGGTTGAAGAGCGAGCGGGTGAGCGCGTTGTTGGAGTAGACCACGTCGAACGGTGGGACATACGACTCGATGTGGCCGACCCATATGGCGTACCTGTTCACATCGCGGACCGGGATTATGTGAACCTTCGAGAGGACGTCCTCCGGCAAGGATGACAGTATCATCTGGTATCTCTCGCTGGCCGTGAACGGGTTCTGCATCGTGTGGGATTCCTCAGCGCTCCCTATCACGATCACGAGGTCGTCGCACTCCGACAGAACCTCCAGGACGACCTTCAGATGGCCTCTGTGGAACGGTTGAAACCTGCCGACGACCAGGGCGCGCACTCAAACCACCGGACCTCTGATCTCAGTTGACGACGGCCCTCTCGACTGCCGACGCTGACGTCGAAGGCTTCGACGAAGGAGGAGTGAGCATCTTCCCTACCACGACCAGGGCGGCTAGCTTCTTCAGCAGCCCCTCCTTCTTCGAGCCGACAAGCGCATGGGAGAGGACGTCGCTGAGCGTCCTGACGGGTATGACCCGGACCATTCCTATGTACTTGTCCTCCAGGACAACGTCCCTCATGTTCTGCTCAGGTATCAACACCGTCTTTATGCCCATCTCCGCGGCGGCCTCTATCTTTGCGGTGACTCCGCCCACGGGCAACACCTGACCGCGCACACTCAGACTCCCGGTCATGGCGACGCTCTGGTCGACCTCGATGTCCTCGAACGCCGACATGACGGCGGTTGCGACGGCTATCGACGCACTATCGCCCTCAATCCCTTCGTATGTACCGATGAACTGAACGTGTATGTCGTGATTGGTAATGTCCTGTCTGGTGTATTTCTTTATGAGGGCGGAGACATTCTGCACCGACTCCTTCGCGATCTCCCCGAGCTTCCCCGTCGCGATCACCTTCCCGCTCTCCTTCTCCTGGGAGGGCGTGACCTCGGCGACGATCGGGGTGACTATGCCGGAGAACTCCGCCATGGACGAATCTGCGTTGAGTACCGCCAGCCCGTTCACGATTCCCGTCACCGCGCCCTCGGTCAGGCACATCTCGTAGTCCTTCCTGTGCTCTACGGCCCGGTCGGTCACCTGCTGCTCCAGGGAACGTGCGGTCAACTTGGCCTCCACCACGTGCTGGGCCTCGACTGGGCTCACGCCGCGCTCGCGCGCGACGTCGCCTGCCACACGCACCAGGCCTCCGAGCTCGCGTAGTCTGAGTGTGAGCATGCCCCTGCGTCCGGAGCGCCTCTGGGCCTCGCGGATGACCTCCGCCACCGCCGCCTTCGAAAACTGCGGTATCTTCTTGTCCTTGGAGACCTCCTGAGCGACGAACCTTATGAGGTTCTCCCGGTTGGCGTCGTTGTCGGGCATCGTACTCCTCATGTAGATCTCGTAGCCGTAGCCGCGTATCCTCGACCTCAGCGCCGGATGCATGCCGCCGACCGCATCCAGGTTCCCAGCCGCCACGAGGATGAAATCGCACGGGACGGGTTCGCTCTTCACCATGGCGCCCGAACTCCTCTCGCTCTGGCCTAGTATGCCGAACTCGCCCTCCTGGAGGGCTGTGAGGAGACTGTGCTGGCTCTCTATCCTGAGCACGTTTATCTCGTCAATGAAGAGGACTCCCTTGCTGGCCTTGTGGATTGCGCCGGGTTCCAGCCGTTCGTGCGCTGGCGTCTCGAGCCCTCCGCTCTGGAACGGGTCGTGCTTGACGTCCCCGAGCAAGGCGCCTGCATGCGCTCCCGTGGCGTCCACGAACGGCGGTGGATCATCGGGATTGTGTGACACCACCAGCTTGGGGACCATGATGGCCTCGCGTCGCTGACCGGTTATGTATCTGAAAATCATGAATATGAACAACGCGCCCACGATGCCAATCAGTAGTATCGTCGAGTCCCCCGATTGCATGTACAGAAACACCGTCAGAAGGATGAACATGACCAGCAGACCAATCGCCCATGAGTTCCTCTGGTTGCGCTTCTGTTCGGCCTCTGCCTTCTGTGCCTGGACGATCTCCTTGCCCTTGCCGACAGGGACTATCCTGATCTTGGGCTCGTTCGAGTCGTCGGGGTTGTGATACGCTATGACATCCTGGAGGTCACCCTTCGGGAGGAAGTCGATCATTGACCTGGCCAGCATTGACTTGCCAGTGCCCGGGTCGCCGATCAGGATGACGTGCCTCTTCTGCTCGGCGGCCTTCCTGATGACCTTCACCGCTTCTTCCTGGCCTACGACCTGGTCCACGAGGTCGGGCGGGATCGTAATCTCGTCGGTCGTCTCGAACTTCTGGCTCTTGATCCAATCCTCGACATCGGGCAGGCCCAGCTCGGCCTTAGAATCAACAACGCCCATCAGACTACACCAGTATCCGGAGTTCCTATTAAGCTTGTGCTAAATAAGCATTGCGCCTTGAAGCATTAGTCAACACGCCGAGCCAGTGTCTTGAGTTCGGCCCAGGCGAGGTGCTTCATTCAGCACGAACAAATATTAGCTGTGTCGGCATGTCAAAATCGTTCTAACAGGGATAGGATGAAGCTCGATGACGTTGGCATTGACGGTCGGATAGCGGACAAGCTCCGAGCCGACGGGATCGAGAAGCTGTACCCGCCACAGGCTCAGGCCGTGACCCCGGCACTCGCAGGTCGGAACCTAGTCCTGGCGATACCGACGGCCTCCGGGAAGAGCCTGGTCGCATACCTCGCGATCCTTCACAGCGTTCTAAAAGGAGGCAAGGCGCTCTACATAGTCCCCTTGAAGGCCCTCGCCTCTGAGAAACACGAGGACCTCGCGAAGTTCGCGGACCTGGGCATCAAGGTCGGAGAGTCCACCGGGGACTACGACGACATCGACCCGAAGCTGAGCACATACGATGTCGTCATCGCGACTTCCGAGAAGGTCGATTCGCTCCTACGACACCGAACAAAGTGGCTCAAGCAGATCACCGTGGTTGTCGCTGACGAAGTCCACCTGATGAACGACCCTGACAGAGGCCCGACCTTAGAGGTCATACTTGTCAAGTTCAGGACTTTCAACCCGGACTCCCAGCTGATTGCCCTGTCTGCGACGATACGCAACTGCTCGGAGCTCGCTGAGTGGTTGGAGGCGGAGCTCGTAGTCAGCGACTGGAGACCGGTACCTCTCCGGGAGGGCGTGTACTCGGACGGCCAGATATTCTTCACGGACAACTCGAGACAGGACCTTCCGAAGGGGGAGAACCCCATACACAGCATCGTCTCCTCCACGATACGGGCAGGAGGTCAATGTCTGGTGTTCGTCAACACGCGCAGGGCGACCGAGTCGCTCGCCGCTGAGCTGGGGACCAGGGTTAAGAAGCTCATGCTCGGGAGGAAGGAGGCGCTGAGCAAGGCGTCTAAGAGGGTCGCCGGGGGGCAGGAGGAGCCGACCATGCTCGGGGCGAAGCTCGCGCGATGCATCAGGAACGGCTCCGCGTTCCACCACGCCGGCTTGGTCAGCTCGCAGAGGAAGCTCGTGGAGTCCAGCTTCAGGGACGGCGACCTGGGGGTCATCACCGCCACGCCCACCCTCGCTGCTGGCATCAACCTGCCGGCGAGGACGGTCATCGTCAGGGATGTGAAGAGGTTCGATTCGAACATCGGCTACACGGCCGTACCGGTGCTCGAGGTGAAGCAGATGTGCGGCCGGGCAGGGAGACCCAGATACGACAAATACGGGGAGGCGATCCTCATCGCGAGGAACGAGGATGAGAGGATGTTCATGCTCGACACGTACCTGCTTGGAGAGAACGAGAACCTCTACTCCAAACTCGGGACGGAACCGGCGATACGGTCGCATGTGCTGGGGCTCGTGGCGACGGGCGATGCACGGTCCCACGAGGACCTCCTCGACTTCTTCGGAAGAACCTTCTTGGCCCACCAGACGGACATCCATCATCTCGAGGACAACATCGAGAAGGTGACGAAGCTGCTAAGGGAGGAGGGGATGGTCGATGGCGAAGATGAACTCGCGGTGACCAGCTTCGGGAAGAGGGTCAGTGACGTCTACATCGACCCGCTCTCCGCCATCATGATCAGGGACGCGTTGACGAACTACAGGGAATCTTGTGAATTCGGGCTCATACACGCGGTCTGCTCGGTCCCGGACATGAAGCTCATGTACCTGAAACGCTCGGATTATGAGTGGATAGAGGGGTTCCTCGACGAGGTGAGGGAGAGCCTCCTGGTCGAACCTCCATCGGACATAGGCAGGTACGAGCTCTTCCTATCTGAGATAAAGACGGCAAAGGTGGTTCACGATTGGATCTCCGAAACGAGTGAGGCCTCCATGGAGAAGACATACGGCATCGGCCCCGGGGACATCCGGAACAAGGTGGAGCTGGCAGAGTGGCTCACGCACGCAGCATCACGAATCGCTGGGCTCGTCAACCGCGACGCAGTCGGAGAGGTCGAGGACATACACAGGCGGATTCAATACGGCGTCAGGAGCGAGCTGCTCGAGCTGGTGAGACTGAAAGGCATAGGACGCGTCCGGGCGAGAACGCTGTTCGATCGCGGCCTCCGTACGTTCGAGGACCTCCGTAACACGAACTACGACATCCTGAAACAGATACCGAATGTGGGTGAGGCCGTCGCGAGGTCGATCAAGTCGCAACTCGGACAATCGGAGCCCAGCATCCCGGAGGAGCCGGAATCTGGACAGCGCTCCCTCGGCGATTTCTGACCAAGTTATATTACTGTGCGGAGCGGTTCTAGCTGCCGACCCCCATGCCCGACACTGCGAGTCCCGGACCCAATGGAGGCGGCATCGCCGCTTGGAAACGTCAGACCGCGCCTGGAGAAGGACCTGGACTGGTGGACGCCCTCCTCGATGACGCTTCGTCGGCGGGGGCAATCATCCTAGTTCTTGACGGAAGCATGGTATTCGGCTCCGACCACCTCGCGAGCGCCCTGTGCCACGCACGCAGGGCCATCGATGAGGGGAGGAACGCCTCAGACTCCCTCCAGATGGAGACGCTTCTGTACTCGTCCGGGGAGAGGCAGCTCAGCAGCGCGATAAAGAAGATGTCGGTAAGCGACGATTCGACCATCGTCGTTGTCGCGAGACTGTCCGACGACGGGTTCGACCCTGGCGAGGGATGGGAGATCCTGTCCAGAAAGCCGGAGTCCGCCGACATGGACCTGCTCACCAGGTTCGGGATCGACCGGACGTCGGCGGGAACCGTCCGGGCCGACATCCTGAGCGACCTCATTCTCGAACGGGTAGCGTATGTGGACCTGATAAAGAAGTAAGCCGTCGAAGGACACTGACTGGCTTTGGAGAGCCAGCGTCGGTGCTATTATAATAAGACCTCACGACAATTACGGGGGACCACCATGGCGGCAGTAGTGGAGTGCGTCCCCAACTTCAGCGAGGGGCGGAGGAAGGAAGTGGTAGACAGTATCGCGAGCGCCATCAGCTCTGCCCCTGGCATCAAGATACTCGATGTCGAGATGGATCCCGACCACAACAGGTCTGTCATCACCTTCGTCGGTGACAAGCATAGCGTTCAGGAGGGTGCGTTCAGAGGAGCGCGGGCGGCCGCTGAACTGATCGACCTGACCGAGCACCAGGGGGAGCATCCAAGGATGGGGGCGCTCGACGTGCTCCCGTTCGTGCCGATACAGGGTGTGACGATGGACGACTGCGTCAAGGTGGCTCACAACGTGGGAGCCCGAATCGCCGAGGATCTCAAGATCCCTGTCTATCTGTACGAATCCGCTGCGAAGAGGTCAGACAGGAAGAATCTGGAGAACGTCCGGAAGGGACAGTTCGAAGGGTTGAGAGAGTCGATCAGGACTGACGACTCCAAGTACCCTGATTTCGGCCCCCGCAAAGTGCATCCGACCGCGGGTGCGACCGCGGTCGGGGCGAGGATGCCACTGATAGCATTCAACATCAACCTCAGGTCGCACGACCTTGCGGCCGCGAAGGACATCGCGAAGAAGATACGGACCAGTGGCGGTGGACTCCCACACCTGAAGGCACTCGGGTTCGACCTGAAGGACAGGGAGATGGTCCAAGTGTCGATGAACCTGACGGACTATACCGTCACGCCCATCTCGAAGGTGTTCGAGGAGGTTGGCAGGGAGGCGGAGGTCAGGGGCATCGAGGTCGCGGAGGGAGAGATCATCGGTCTGATACCTCTGGACGCGGTATGCGACATCACGGCCAGGTTCCTGAAGCTGGAGCAGTTCACAAGCGGTCAAATCCTGGAGAGGCGAATCTGGTGTTGAAGGATGTCGAGAGTCTGAGGGAGTTCTGTGCTGAACTGTCGTCCACGTCACCGTCGCCGGGTGGAGGGACCGCCTCCGCGGCCGCGGGAGCCATGTCTGCGTCTCTCCTGGCGATGGTGTGCTCCGTCACAGCGAAAAGCAGGAGAAGCGAGGAGCAGAGACCGGAGCTTGACATGCTCACAGACTCACTCCTCACCCTGAGGGACGAGCTCGTGGACCTCGCGCAGGAGGACGCAAGGGCCTACGACGGACTTGTCGAGGCCATGAGAAGGAAGCGGGCGGAGGGGACGGCTGACGCCACCGACGCGGTCAAGGCCGCTCTTGGAGAGGCGACCGAAGTCCCTCAGAAGACCGCCAGGGCCTGTGCGCGCCTTCTGGAGATGGCGACCAGGGTCGGTGAGATAGGCACGAAGAACGCGTATTCGGATGTGGCTGTGGCGGTCTACCTCGCCGAGGCGGGCGTCACCGGAGCATTGATGAACGTCCTGATCAACATCGAGGGGTTGACAGACAGCGAGCAGGCCGATAGCATGAGGGCGGGTGTGCAGGACCAGTATGAGAGGGCCGGACGAGCCGCCAAAGAGGCTCTTGACCGCCTTAGCGGCGCCCTGAGATAGACGACGGACCCCGGGCAGCTGCCTATCACAGTTGATATTGTATGACGATACCTTTAATACGATAGACTAAAATGAGAACGTCTGAAGTTCTGCCAGAGGAGACGTCTCTCTCGAGCGCAGTCGGACAGGGGCCGGGTTAGAGTTGGCTGGTAATTACCTTAAAAGCCTCCAGCTTGCCAAGCAGCTGGAGGAGCGGGCGAAGGAGGCCGCTAAGAACAAGAGGCTCGCCGAGGAGGAGAGAGAATCCCTTCAGGAGTTCCTGGACCTCTGCAAGGACAGCGACGTCGATCTGTCGAACATAGAGAAGACGCTGTCCGAATTCTCCGCCTCTATCAACGCCAAGGATTACCAGGCGGCCATCGGCCACTCGAGCAAGGCAAGGGAGATGGCCAAGAACGCCTACATCAACAAGATCGCCGATGTCGCTGATTCTGTCGACGCACTCCTCACACTCACAGCTGGGGCGGAGGGTGAGGCAAAAGGCGCCAAGGAAATGCTCGAGAGGAGCAAAGAGCTCGTGGTCAAGGATGACCTCAAAGGCGCGATGAAGCAGGCGAAGAGCGCGTATGACGCCGGGGAGAGGGCGTTCCACGAGAATTTCTCCGCCTTGTTCTCCCAGGCCCAAGGCGTGGTCAACCAGGCAAAGGACATGGGGGATGACGTCAGCTTGTACGAGGACCTCCTTGCCAGGTCGAAATCCGCCCTCGAGAAACAGGACTACGAGACCAGCATGTCCCAGCTGAAGGAGGCTCTCGAAGGAGCTGGGGAGAATCTGAAGTCACAGATCGAGGACACCATCACGAGAGCCGAAGACATCGTTCGTACGGGAGAGGAGATTGGGGTTGGCACGGAGAGAGTAACCAAACACATCGAACGATCTAGGAGTTCCCTCGAATCCCTGAGATACAAGGACGCGCTCAGCTACTCGAAGAGGGCCGAGAGCGAGGCGGAGAAGGTCATCTCAGGCGCCCTCAACGACGGAATCAAGAAGATCAGAAACAGCGTCAAATCGATGAAGATCGTCGGCGATGAATCACAGGCATCCAGAGAGCTTCTTGACCAGGCACAGGAAGCCATCAGGGAGAAGAGGTATCACGACGCGATCAAGTCGTACAACGAGGCCAAGGGGAAGATTCACGAGATTCAATTCCAGGGAGTGCTGGGAGTCATCGCGAAGGCGAAGAACAAGTTCGTCCTAGCCAGAAAGGTCGGTGTGGACATGAGCGAGGCTCTGCGGCTGCTCAACGTGTCGAGAGAGGCACTCAGGAGCGGCAAGTTCGAGGAGGCAATCGGGCTTGCGGGACAGAGCGAGGACGCCGTGGAGGCTTCGCTGCAGCTCTTCTACAAGGCTCGAGACGAGCTCGTCGAACTCTCGAAGAGCATCAAACTCGCGAAGGACCTGGACCAGGACGTCTCGCAGCCCGAGCGCCATCTCGCAGATGCCAAGAAGGCCTTCGAGGACAAGGACTACGAGAAGGCGGGCAAGGCTTCGTCCGAGGGCGTCTCTATAGCCAGGAAGATGGCGTACGACGTGGCTCGGGCGAAGATGGATGACGCGGACCGCGCGGTGAAGCTCGCCATCCTTATCGGCGCCGAAGCCGCCGAGGCTGAGGAGACCCTTGAGAGGGCCAGCGTTTCGATGTCGGGTGAGAATCTGTCGGAGACGATTTCTCTGCTCGACGCCTGCCTCGACGCCGCATCAAGCGCCCTGTCGGGGGCGTTGACGGAGAAGCTGAACAGCATCGATGACTTCGTCTCTGGCATCACTGGAGTTGATGATTCACTCGCCGAAGTCAAGAGAAGTATCGGAGACGCAAGAAACCTCATCGCTGACAAGGGGTTCGAGAGGGCGCACGAGATCGTCGCCGGGGTGACCACGGGCCTGGAGGACCTGGGAAAACAGGAGTGCGAGAGGATGGCCAGCATCACGCGCGAGAAGCTCCAGATGGCTGCATCGATGGGGATAGACACGTCAGACCTCGAAATCCTCAGGACAAGGGCGGGGGAGCTCCTGGAGAAGGAATCATACCACGAATCTCTGTCTCGAATGAGAGAGGTCGTGCAGAACGCTGACGAGGCGATATTCAGAGCGCTGCAGGCCGATTTCTCGGCCGTCAAGGACTCTCTCGAGGAGGCGAAGACCCTGGCCATAGACATCTCGGACGCGAAGGACCGTCTGAGGGACGCGAGGGAGAAGGCCGAAGCGCGCGAGTTCCAGGAGGCGTTCGATCTTGCAGCTAGCATCAAAGAGCAGGTCAGGGACAACATCGCCAGGTATGACACCATTAAGGATAAGATCGGAAAGGCGGAGGGCCTCATCGGCGAGGCGGGTGAGAGCAGGATAGACGTGTCGAGCCTGACCAGCAGGCTCAACGAGGCACGGGACATCTTCGTGGAGGGCAAGCTCGACGGCGCCGAAGAGATTCTCGACAACCTGATCAGCGAGACCGAAAAGCGGCTCGCGATGTACCTGGCCGCCAAGTTCATACTCGTTTCGAGGGAGAATATGGACCTGGCGGAGGCACATGGAATCGCGATCGACGAGGCACAGGGGTTGCTGTCCGAAGCCAAGGACCAGATGAAGGAGAAGGATTACGATGCGGCGCTCGAGCTGAGCAAGAAGGCCAGCGAGACCGCGAAGGGGGCCCTCACGGCTGGCGTCGAGGAGATGATCAGGAATGTGCAGAGGATCGTCACCGACGCGAAGAACGTCAGCATAGACACAGCCGGGCCTGATAAGCTCATCGAGAAGGCGGCCGAGCTCTCAGGCAGGGAGGAGTTCTCCGAGGCGCTCAAGTGCTTGGACTCGGCGAAGGACGATATCGACCACATACGTAACCTCAGCTCACAGGCGGCTGGTGAGATAAAGGGCGCGAGGGGCAAACTCAGGGACGCAGAGACGCTCGATATGTCAGTAGACCAGGCGAGGGAGCTCCTCGACCAGTCGGTCGAGGCCATGACTCGCCACCAGTACGCCATAGCTCTCGAGCTCGCGAGGAAGTCAGCGGAGATGTCGCTCGAGGCCATCAGATCCAGCATCTGGAAGACTCTGGAACGGTTCAAGGCGCGTGTCGAGGAGACCATCGCTGAAGGCATGCACGTCGGGGTCGCCGAGAAGTATGTCGCCGAGGGCGTCGAGGCCTTCAACGACGGGAAGTACCAGGACTCCCTCAGACTGGCCATGCAGTGCGAGGCCGAGATGGAGCGTGCGGAACTCCAGAAGGACATCAGCACCCAGGCGGTCGAGAGTGCGAGGAAGAAGTTGGCCGATGCTGCAGCTGAGGGGATCAGGGTTGATGCGGCCGCCGAGGTCGCAGACAGGGCGGAGGCATTCCTCAAGCAGGGGAAGTTCACTGACGCCCTCTCCGCTGCCATTGAGAGCGGCGACGCTCTGCATGAGATCCGGGAGAACCTCGACAGCGCCCGAATCGCGTTCAGCGCCGCGCGGGAGCAGGTGGAGCGGCTGAAGAAGGTGAACATCGACACTTCGAGCTGTGACGAGATAATCGACATGGCGCACGAATTCCTGTCGGTGCATGACTTCGACAAGTTCAGGGACGCGCTCGCCCGATGCTCGAAGAGGGCCGGGACGCTGTTCGAGACGTCCGTCAGCGACCTTATGGACGAGACCAAGGAGATCATCTCGAAGGCGAAGGCGATGGGCATCGACACAAAGGACTGCGAGAACCTTCTCGAAGTGGCAGGGACATCGTTCTCGGAGAGACTCTGGGACTTCTCATACCAGCAGGCGCAGTCAAGCAGAGGGAAGTGCATCGACCTCGTCGAGAGGAAGATCTCGAACCTCGTGCAGGAAACAGAAGACCGGATCGAGACGCTCGGCCATGTCGGGGCGGGCGTGAAGTCGATTCAGAAGCTCATAGTCGAAGCGCAGACCGGAATAGACTCGGGAGACCACATGAGGGCGTTCGACGTACTCATGAAGGCGGACCAGAAGGTTCAGACCATCGAGGACTCGAACAGGAAGTACCTCGACATCTCGATCGCCGCCGAGAGCGCGATAGAGAACCTGCGACGGCTCGGCGGCACCGTCAAGGAGGCCGAGAGGCTGCTGGACCTGGCAGACCTTGAGAAGGAGAAGGATTACGATTCAGCCATCGAGCTTGTCGCGGAGGCTCTGGACACCGCCCAGACACAGATCGAATCCTACGCTGCGGACATATCCGGGGAGATCACGACTGACGGCCTGTACAGTGGCACCGAGAGCGAGATCGTCATCTCTCTCCGAAACAGCGGAAAGGCGGCCGCCAGGTCGGTGAATGTCGAGCTGTCAGGAGAGTTCGACCTGAAGGATGTCCAATCCATCGACCTGCTGGAGCCTGGGGAAGAGGAGCGCGTCGTCGCCAGGATAGTGCCCAGAGAGGACGGCGATCTGTCAATCACGGCGAACATCTCCGCCAGGAGACGTTTCGATTCAGCGGTGGACGACTTCGAGATAGAGGGACGGCTGAAGGTGTACTCGCCGGGACCACCATTCAAGATCGCCAGGGCCGCTGGGGTGTCCAAATGCGCCCTTTGCCAGGGCAAGGTCAAGTCGGGGTTCGACATCGTCTCCTGCAGATGCGGGGACAATCTCCACCTCGCCTGCGCCAAGAGGGCTGGCAGATGTCCTGTCTGCGGACAGAGATACGAGTTCTAGGCTGAGCCGCCGACCCTGGCGCTTGATATCCTTATCGCTGGTGTGTCCACGCCGAAGGCAGACCTCGATTCACTCCCGACCATATCGATTCTGGAGAACATGTCGAGAAGCCCTATCCCGATGGTGGCCTGACGGATGGTCTCCCCTAACTCGCCATGCTCGATCAGGCAACTCTCCATCATGAGCCCCGAGAACTCGCCGGTCGCAAGGTTCGGGTTATCGAGCGTCAGTCGGAGGTAAACCCCATGGCCAGTATCCTGGATCATCTCCTCAGTCGTCGCGTCCCCCTTCGCGACCACCAGGTTCGAGAACGAGATGCTCGGCGGCGACCTGTAACTCCAGACGGCGTCTCCTCGGGATGAGTTGCCCGTGCTCTCAACAGAGTCCTTCCCGGCCGTGTAGGAATCGTGCAGGAACGACCTGAGCACACCGGATTCTATGACGCTCTTCCTCAGCGAGGGTGTGCCCTCGCCATCGAATGAGGTGCTGCCCACGGCCCATTCCACCGTAGGGTCGTCCAGGACGGAGAACCCTTCAGCACCGATCCTCTCCCCGAGCTTGCCCGACAGATAGCTCCTCTTGCGCTGGACGCTCTCTGCGTTCACGCCGCCGCCGACGGCCTGGGCCAGCACATAGCCGGACGCGAGTGGGTCCATGACGACCGGGAGGTCCCCAGTCTCGATCTTCTTCTGGGCGAGCCCGCGGACCGCGTGCTCTCGCGCGCTGCGCCCGACCGCCTCGAGGGAATCTCTGTCCAGCCTTCTGCTGGAGGCGTAGTCGAGACCTGAGAACATCATGTTTCCGTCACGGGCGACCGTTTCAGAGAACACTTCGAACATGGTCGACTCCTGGCTCAGGGACAGACCGTTGCTGTTTCTGAGTGCGGCCTCGCCGGCGGCAACCGTGAGGCCTGCGTTCACCGAGGATATCCTCCTGTCATCCCCCGCGACGTCCGCCAGCAGCAGTAGCATGTCGATCGCCTCGTCTGGCTGAAGCGAGGCGATGGACTTGTCGTAGAGACAACGCTGGGATATGACACTCTCCGGGGTGGGGAGGCCTTTGAAATCAGGGTCAGGGACTCCCGCCCTTGCCTGCGAGACCGCCAGCTCGGCCGCCTTATCTATGTCCGCATCGGCATGTCCGGAACAGTATGCGAAGCCGGGGCTGCCTCTGTCGAACACACGGATCGCTACGCCGGGGTCCAACATCGAGGCCGCCTGTTTCACCGAACCCTTCTCGACCTCCGCAGTGGCTGCGCGGTTCTGCGTCACGAGTATGTCGAAAGTCCGACCACCGGACCTCTCAACGGTCCCAACGATTCGATCTGCCAGTTCGGATACTGTGCTCACCTCATTCACCCCTACGCGAGACCCCCGACCAGCAAGTCATCCACGCGGATGTGAGGCCCTCCATCCGTCGTTCTGGCATCCTGCCCTGACTTCCCACAGTAGCCCGGGTCGGTCAGGACGAAATCGTCCGCGACCCCCGTGACTCCGTGAAGCGCCTCCAGCACGAGCCCGGAGAGTATGGCATCGCGGTACCGTTGGCCTATCTCGCCCCTCACGATCCTGTACGCCTCGTCGCATTTGAACATGAACTGGCCCTTCGCGGGATCGACATATCCGTACTGGGCGCCGACGATCAGCATACCGTCCCGGACTTCCTCAATCAGTTCCTCCTTCTTGACATCTCCCGGGGCAATGAACGTGTTGCTCATCCTGACGATGGGAGGGTTCGAGTATGTCTCCGCCCTGCCTGCGCCGTCTGCAACGACCCCCATTCGGCTGCTCGTCTCGAGGTTGTGCATGAACCCTCTCAAAACGCCCCTGTCTATCAGCGTGTGTCTGGTCGATTCCACGCCTTCCCAGTCATACGCGAAATAGCCGAAGGTGTTGGCGATGGTAGGGTCATCGATGAGTGTGACCGATTCGGTTGCGACGCGCTTTCCCTGCATGCCTTCGAGCACCGATGCGCCCGCAAGCACTGTATCAGCCTCGCACGCATGCCCCAGCGCCTCGTGCGCCAGAAGCCCCGTCATCCTGTTGTCCAGGACGCATGTGAACTTCCCAGCAGGCACTGGCTTGCTCTCCAGGAGCCTTATGGCCTGCGCGGCGGCCTTGACGCCTATCTCGGCAGCCTCCCCGGATTGGACGACCTCGTATCCTCCGACATTGCCGATCGACTCATGTCCTCGCTGGACGATGCCATCGGCCCGAGCCCATGCGGAGCACGAAGCCAGCGACCACCACTCGTCCGTGACGACCAAGGACCCGAAGGAGTTGGCGACGACCCTCTTCCCCTCATAATCCTCGTATCGAGTGTTCCTGCTGACCACGCGTTCGTCCAAGGACCCCATAGATTTGTCGTAGCCCATCGCCAGCTCCAGTTTGTCCGAGACGGGGACTGACGACGGAGGCACGCGGCACGGATAGATGTCCTTCGTCCTGTTCGACGGGGCCTCTTCGATCTTGAACCGGACCTTCGCCCTATCCCTGCTCACCCTGGCCAGCTTCGAGGCCTTCTCCGCAGCCTCCCTGACGGCGCCGATGCCGATGTCAGTGCAGACGGCGAACCCCCAGCCACCGTCGACGAACGCACGGATGCCGCAGCCCCTCTCGACCCTCGTGGTGATGGTCTTGGTTCTCCCGTCCATCACGACTATGACGGTGCCCAGGAACGACTCCATCCTCAGGTCAGCGAACTCTGCACCGTTGCGAAGTGCGTGGTCAATTGCATCCTCTGCGATGTCTTCCAACCGACTCCCCTCGTGAGGCCATATGGAATGTCTGAGGTTCAACCTATCGTTGAATCAGGCGCGCGTGAAGTGGCATACCTGTTCCACCGTGTCGACGAAGACGCCCTCCGAGATCATCCGAGCGGCGATCTCAATGTCCCCAGACATGGAACGGTCCTCCTCGATGTGGGGCACTCTCGACCTCAGGAGGATCCTTACGCTCTCGATAGCAGGGCTCGCGTGCAGGGGGACGAAGTCCAAGCCTTGAGCGGCAGCCATCATCTCGATTGCGAGGACCCTGGAGACGTTGTCAACGATCTGCCGGGCCTTCCATGCAGAGGTCATGCCCATGCTGTTGTGGTCCTCCTGACCGGCACTTGTCGGTATGGAGTCGGCGGAAGCTGGATGCACGAGCACCTTGTTCTCCGATACGACGGAGGCCGCGACGTACTGCGAGACCATCATTCCCGAGTTGAGGCCTCCGTGCCTCGTGAGGAACGGCGGGAGCCCGCTCAGCTTGTGGTCGACGAGTCTCGCCAGACGCCTCTCGGAGAACGCTCCGAGCTCGTGCATCGCGAGCCCCATGTAGTCCATCGCGAGGGCAACGGGCTGGCCGTGGAAGTTCCCCCCGGACAGCACCTTCGAACCCTCGGGGAAGTAGAGAGGATTGTCGGTCGCTGAGTTCATCTCGACCCCGAGCACACCCATCGCGTGCCAGACGGCGTCGAGCGTCGCTCCGACCACCTGGGGGATGCATCTGAGCGTGTAGGCATCCTGCACCTTCGCGCAGTGCCTGTGTGACTGCATGACCTCGCTGCCCTCCAGGAGGGTGCGCATGTTCTTCGCCACCGCGAGCTGACCCTTGTGAGGGCGCACCTTCTGGATCGACTCGTCGAACGCAGAAGCGGTTCCCTTCAGGGCGTCCAGCGACATAGCGGCGATTATCTGCGCGTTGTCGATCAGGTTCGCCGCGTCCTCCGCTGCCAGACAACCGACCGCGGTCATCCCCTGCGTGCCGTTGATGAGTGATATCGCCTCCTTCGGCTCGAGCAACAGAGGTTCTATCCCGGAGGCGGAGAGAGCCTCCGCGCCTGGCCCGACTCCCGCGCTAGATTCCGCCTGGCCTTCGCCGATGACGACGAGCGCCAGGTGCGCAAGGAGTGCGAGGTCTCCGCTCGCGCCTACTGAGCCCTGACGGGGTATGACCGGATGCACCCCGCTGTTGAGCATGTTGACCAGCATGTCAACGAGCTGGGGGCGTATGCCAGAGAAGCCTTTCGCGAGGGCGTTCGCCCTCAGCAGCATCATCGCTCGGACGACCTCCACGGGGAGCGCTTCTCCCACGCCGCATGCATGGCTTCTGAGAAGGTTGACTTGAAGGGCTCTCAGATCGTCCTGCGGGATCCTCACATCGAGCAGGTCACCCACACCGGTGTTCACGGCATACACCGTGGACCCCGCGTCAAGGAGTCTCTCAAGGGACGCTCTGGAGTCGGAAACCCTGCCCCTCGCCTCGGGGGCCAGCTCGACACCCGCGCCCATGCGGGCCACACGGACGACCTTGTCTATCGACAAGGTGGAGCCGTCGATCCTCACCGCCCCTCGAGAGGCGGACGCCTGTTCGGTCATAAGGAACCTCCGCTATCCTAGGTGACCTCATGAATCCCCTTGCAGGTACCTGTACTTATTCGTCCCCGGATAGCTCGCCGTTCTCCCTCAGAGGCACGAACTTGTACCCGTAGTGGATCACACCGGCCGAACCTTCCTCGCTGAGCTTGCGCAGGGTCGCCCTGACCCTCGTGCCGATGGAAAGGTCGCAGGCATCGCAGTCTATCACCTGTCCGGTCACCTTGGCCCCCTCATCGAGTTCAACCATGGCGAGGACGTATGGCTTCTGCACGTCGTGCTCGTCCATGCCCTCATGGACCTCCGTGAAGGAGAATATCGCACCAGTCCCCTTCATCTTGACCGGCTCGGTCTTGCCGACGCTCTTCCTGTGGCAGAGAGGACAGATTATCCTAGGTGGGAAGTAGAAATTCCCACAGTTGTTGCACTTGAATCCGACCATGTTGTATCTGCTGGGGTTCTCCCTCCAGAACCGTGGTGCAGTCGCCATGTCAGACCCTCCTGAACAGATGGACCACGGCCGTCGCGCCAGTCCCTCCGACATTCTGCGTCAGCCCCACGTTCGCGTCTTTGACCTGCCGCTTGTCCGCCGTCCCTCTCAACTGGCTCACAATCTCGACGGCCTGGGCCACGCCTGTTGCACCGATCGGGTCCCCTCTGGCCTTGAGACCTCCTGATGTGTTGATAGCTACGTCGCCGTCCAAGGAGGTCAGGCCTTCCTCCGTCGCCTTTCCACCCTCGCCTTTCGGGAAGAAGCCCAGGTCCTCGATCGCGATTATCTCGCTGATGGTGAAGTTATCGTGGACCTCTGCGACATCCACGTCCTTCTGGGACAGCCCTGCCATCTTGAGCGCTCTCTGCGTCGCAGCTCTGGTTGCACCCATCGTGCAGATGTCCTTCCTATGGTGAAGACCCAGGGAGTCGCTCGCCTGGCCCGACCCGACAATCTCCACGGGCGAGTTCGTGAATTTCTCCGCCATGTCCAACGGACAGAGGATGACCGCTGCCGCGCCATCCGAGCTGGGTGCGCAGTCGAAGACGCGCAAGGGGCTCGCCACCATGGGGGACCTCAACACGACATCCCTGTTGATCTCCCTCCTGAACTGTGCCTTCGGGTTGAGAGCGCCGTGTTTGTGGTTCTTGACCGCCACGTCCGCGAGCTGCTCCCTTGTGGTGCCGTAGTCGTGCATGTGCCTAGTGGCCATCAGAGCGTGCAGACCGGAGAAGGTCGCGCCTAGCTCCGTCTCCCACTCCTGATCGGCCGCGGATGATTGAATCATGGACGATTCGATATCGCTCACATCGGTCATCTTCTCCGCACCACCGACGACGACTATGTCGTGGAGGCTTGAGGCGACCGCCATGAACCCCTGTCTGAGGGCGAGTCCTCCGGAGGCTCCAGCGGCCTCGACCCTCGTTGCGGGTATGTTGTCCCTCGCGATGCCCGAGTAGTCCGCGATCAGGGCTGCTACGTGCTCCTGACGGATGAATCGGCCAGCAGACATGTTCCCGACAAACAGCGCTTCGATCTGGTCGGCGAATATCCCCGCGTCGCTCACCGCCAGCAACCCCGCACCGATGCCCAACTTCCTGAAGGATGAATCCCAGAGTTCGCCGAACTCTGTGATGCCAACGCCTATGACTGCAACCCTCCGCATGGTTAATCACGCTCCTTTGCGATCTTGCCTTTGAACTTGGCATAAGTGGCGTAATCGAGGTACTTCGGACTCGCCATCAGCTCGCTCAGAGTCGGGGCGGCGTCCCTCCTGAACGTGGCCATCTCGTCTGTCACGGTGATGTTGAACGCGTCAGATCCCGCGCCGGAGCCGTAAGCCACGGCGAATATTCTGTCCCCAGGCTCCGCTTCGTCGAGGATGGCGGCAAGTCCGAGGGGGACCGCGCCCGAGTACGTGTTGCCGATCTGCGGGACGAGCAGGCCTGTCTTGATCTGTTCGGCCGAAAACCCCAGCTGTTTGGCCACCCGGGAAGGGAACTTCCCGTTCGGCTGGTGGAACACAGCGAAGGTGAAGTCTCCCGGCGACATACCAGTCCGCTCCAGGAGTCCTTTCCCGCCGCTCAAGACGTGCTTGAAATAGGCAGGCTCTCCGGTGAACCTTCCCCCGTGTCGCGGGTAGACCTGTCCCTCTCGCCTCCAGAAGTCTGGGGTGTCCGTCGTGTAGGAGTACGTGTCGTCTATCGTGGCGATCACCTTCTCCGCACCGATCAGAAACGCAGCTCCTCCCGCGGAGGCGGAGTACTCAAGCGCGTCCCCGGGAGCGCCCTGTGAGGTGTCAGCCCCGATGGCGACCGCGTACTTCACCATCCCTGCCCCGACGAGCCCCATGCAGGCCTGCATGGCCGCAGTGCCCGCCTTGCACGCGAACTCGAAGTCCGCGACAGTGAGGTCAGGAGCCGCCTCGATGGCCTCCGCGACGATGCTTCCGGAAGGTTTGACCGCGTAAGGATGTGACTCCGAGCCTACGTAGAGCGCCCCGATGTCCTTTGGGTCGACGGCGCATCGCCTCATCATGTTCCTCGCAGCCTCGACCGATATCGTGATGGTGTCCTCGTCTGGCGCAGGGACTGATTTGCTCGATATCATGAGACCCTTTCCCATCGCCTTCCCATCCACTCCCCAGACCTTGCCGATCTCGTCCGGGACTATCCTGAAATGCGGCACATAAGCGCCGTAGCTAACAATTCCCACTCCCTTCACTGCACTCACCTTCCCTCGAAGTCACCCGAGCGTCTGTAGCCGGTCCACAAGGTCGCTGATCGCTAGCGTCGTCTTAATGAGAGGTATCCCTTCCAGCTCGGCCAACCTTATGGCGAGCTCGTCCACATGCTCCGGCTTCTGATAGACGACGAGCGCTGGCTTGAGAGGATGGGCTCTTATCGCTATCATCGGGGATCGTCCGAACCTCACGCCGGTGAAGATGAGGGCCCTTTGACTGCTCCAGCCGTAGATCTTCAGGTAATCGAACGAGCTGAGCGTGGTGATGGCCCTCACGCTGTCTATGACCGTGTAGCCGTGTATGTGCTTGTCAAGAGATATCGCTGGTGTCAGGTTCTCGCCGTCGATCGTATCGACCAGCTCCGGCACCAATATCTCGGCGGAGAACTCCTTGATCGAGATTATCGAGTCGGCCTTCCCCGCGAGCGAGTACTGCTTCAGAACATTGCCTCCCGATCTCTCGTCGATGCCGATGAACGCGTCGACGAGCTTCCTGACCGTCGTTATGCCCGGGGATTTCCTCCGTCCCGCTTCGTAATCACTTATCACAGACGGGGAGACGCCGAGATGCTTCGAGAGGTCCTGCTGCGATATGGAGAACTGTTCTCTCCACTTGCGGATCGTCTTCCCTGGCTCTTCCGAGAGACATATCTCACCTGCAATCTTCTCCCTGACCTGGTCTCGCATGAATGGTGGAGGATTTTGTGGATATTTAAAACTGCCGTACAAGAACACCGACAATAGCCGAAATCATGTCTGTAGAGCAGTGTCTGGCCCCGCCCAGTTCACGGATGAAATCGCGTTGCTTTCAACCGCCCCAATCAAGTCGAGTTTCAGCCGGGACGGAAGGAGCGCAGGATGGCTTTGCCGGTCCAGACCCCATGCATATATAATACTCCTTTTCTATCCCCAGACACCCAACCAACCAAGGGGTAGTGGTTTAGCTTGGTATGATTCGTGGTTCGGGATCACGGGACCGTCGGTTCGAATCCGACCTACCCCACTTCTCGCCCACTGGCCGAATTCTAATTCTGCACTTTCTGGATTTCGACTTGCAGGGGCTTCCGAGCCTGCCAAAGACGCGATTAAACTGCCCTCATGTACCTAGATCGGTCCAGCTAGTCACTATACGGGTTCAAATCCCACGGGGTCCACCATTCCATGAGAAAAGGCCATAGGGGCGGAAGGAAAGCGCTTGAGAGACGACTAGCCAAGGAAGTCGAGGAAGAGGAGAAGGACGAAGAAGGTCAGAACTATCGCCGCCCCGATTAGGATATTCATCCAGCTGCTCTTGTGAACGCGCCATTTGGCCTCCGCGTTCTGGACCTCCCGACTCCCCCATTGAGGGGTGGGCTTCGACGGACCCACAATCATGCTCTTTCCATTGGCTCTTGAGCACTTAAGTGTGTTGAGGGATGTCCGCTGAGAAAAGGCCATAGGGGCGGGAAGCCAGCGAAAGAATCATATCCTTCGATGCGCAGTCAACGACCGAGGAACAATGGCGAAGAAAGTCCGCAAGAAGGGGCGAAGAAAGGTAATCAGGTGGCTTCTTGATTGGAGACTGCTCGCCGTGGCTGGCATAATAATCGTAGTTGTGGTCGTTTGCATAATGAGCGGATTCAATGAGCCCTTTGAGATTCTCATCAGACTTCTTATTGAGACTGCCTTCTTCTATGGCGCCGCCCTCCTCGTAGCGCTGCCCATTGGCTGGCTCATAAGGAGGTGGAAGCGGACGGACAAGCAGGAAGGAGACGGTTCCCCATTTGATTGAAATCAGAGAAAGGGCGTCTGGCTAAACAAGGTCAAGACCCCACAGGGTCCATCTAGACTACCGGCAAGACATTCCTCTGGACTTGTCTTTCACAAGCGTTTCGTCGCTGGTTGGGGCTCGGAAAGGCTGGCTGTGCTCAGGATTCAAACATCCCTCTTCTGGAACCACCAGCAGGCGAGCAGGAGCGGAATTACGGTCCATAGCAGTTGCGCAAAGGCTAACGAGTAGAGGTTGATCCACTGCGGCACGTCGAACTCGAATCCCATGAACTCCGTCTGACCGAATGCCAGCATCACGGCCATCTGGTTCCCATCCTGAGGGCTCAGAAACACTGAGAACCAGAACCAGTCCGGAACAGAAGAGGTGTCCCCAGCGATCAGATCGCTCATGCTCCCGCCCGTGGACATATACAACCCCATCCATACCATCCCGATGATCATTCCCCAGAAGAAGATCACAACTCCCGCGCCAAGGGAGGTCACACGTCTCTTCAGCAACGCGGAGAGGCTCATGGACAGACTCAGGTAGAGCAGGCCAAGGAGCATGGTCAACAGTATGAAGGCAACGAAGCCGCCCCATTGGGCATGGCCGGTCGTTCCCGCGATAATCATGCCAGAGATTCCGAAACCGGCAAGAATCGAGGAACATATCACAGATCCTAGTCCAAGGAACTTGCCGAGCAGGACCTCGATACGTCTCACCGGACAGGCGAGGACGACCGAGAGTGCCCCGCTCTCCGACTCTCCAGATATGGTCGCGTAGCCGAGCATTATCGCTATGATGGGAACGAGCATGCTGGAGATGGTCATGAGCACACCTACGGTCAGGTCCATCTCGCCAACGCTTCCCCCGCCAGCCATGAAGGCTGAGGCGATCGTCAGTATCAGAAAGATTCCGATCAGCGCAACGATCCATCTACTCCTCACGTTGTCGGCGAACTCCTTCTTCGCAATGATGTAGACCGACCTGGTGTTTAGTGACATCTACGGCTCACCCTCCTCCGAGAGCAGCTTCACGAACGCCTCCTCCAAGGTGGGTTCCACGGTCCTGAAATCCCTGATGGCCAGCCCTCTCTCCTGCATCGCGGTCATCACGCTCAAACGCACTCGAGCGTCACAGGTTATGGTCATAGCGTCGCCCTTCGCGGCCACATCTTCGACACCCTCGATCTCTCGGACCAATGACAGCGTCTCTTCGTTCAGACCGGTAATCCGAATCCACAGGCGCGGTCTGAGGTGGAGGCCGCCACTGATGTTGTCGATCGTGTCTTCGGCCACGAGTCTACCGTTGTTTATTATCGCAACCCTGTCGCAGAGCGCCTGGACCTCTGAGAGGATATGCGAAGAGAATATGATCGTGGCACCCTGCTCGTTCAGAGCCCTGAGCTTGTCCCTCACCATCTTGACCCACCTTGCGTCGAGTCCTCCTGTGGGTTCATCCAGCACGTATATGGAGGGCGTTCCTATCATCGCCTGTGCTATGCCTAGCAGTTGCGTCATTCCCTTGGAGAACGTGCCCACCTTCCTATTGGCGGCGCCCTCCAGGCCCACATCCTTGAGAAGCGAGGGCACGACGGATCTATCGACACCACGCAACTCGCAGAAGAAGTCCAACGTTTGGGTTGGTGTGAGATTGTCATAGAATGATATGCGCTCGGGCAGGAACCCCACGTCCCTGCGCAGCTCCACCCCACCCCCATCCACAAGCTTCCCGTTTATGAACGCCTCTCCGGAGGTAGGATGGAATAGACTCATTATCATCTTGATCGTGGTGCTCTTGCCCGCGCCGTTCGGTCCCAGGAATCCATATATCTCGCCCTTGCGGACCTTCATGCTCAGGGAGTCCACTGCCAGAACGTCCTTGAACCTCTTCGTGATGTCCCTGGTCTCTATCACAACAGGCGAATCGTGCGTGTCAATCCCTCCGGCCCAGGGAGAGAGTCGGCATTCTTCTCTTGTGTCTGTGGCGCACTCCTTCCATTTCGGAGACGTCATGGCAATGCGCATATTAATGTCTACCAGCGAGAGGACCGCCATCTGAACTTCCGAGGAGTACGACGACCAGAAGGGATATCACAGCGGCGGAGGGAACGGCGTGAACGAAGACGTCAAGACCGATGCCGAGATGTTCGGGGTCGATTCGCATGACACTGCGAGGAGATGAGAAGAGAGCACGCCAGACAAAGGGTCCTCCTTGCAGCTGTTGGTGTATTGACTGCCGTGCTTTCGTTCGTTGCGGGAGCTATCACGCGAGACCTCCTCTTGCCGACAAGCTGTCCGTACGCAATCGGGGCTTCCGTTCCCGTCTCTGGAAGCATCGTCGCGTCGTCCGCCTCGAATCGCCGATTCGTCGCGGTCATGATCGCATTGCTGGGCTTGGTATGGTTCACCCTGGGAGTTAATCGGTCGTTCACCACAGCGGTGTCTGCCTGGGAGCATCTGGGTTGCCGTAGATGGTCCATCTCGCGTCGTAGTACAGGTCGAAGAAGTCCATCCACATAGTGTCCTCGACAAAGTCCAGGTCTATGTTGACGTAGTCGAACGGACAATCGACACAGTAGTACTCTGATGGAAGCTCGACGTTGGCCCCGTCGTAGAGGTACGTCCTCGTTCTTGTGTAGTCAAGGGACTCCCACTGCACCCAAGATGGCGGGAACCAGATGTTCAAGCCATGCGGGAACGAGTTGCCCGAGCGATCTAGTATCTGGCACTGTGCCATGTGAACGATGGCCTCGTCGAAGGCACCGTGGAAGGCCTCTACGACATCAACAAGTCCCTGGTCCCTGTCGAACTCGAGTTCGTAGTATTCGACGACCTTCTCGAGCCAGGTGTAGACGTCGGGCAGCCATTCATAACCAGCCTGGTCTCCCATCTTGCCGATCAACGCCGTGTCCCTTGCCGAGGCTACGACGTTCCTGTAGGTCGCGGCCCATGGGTTACCGTCCCCGTCCTCCTGCATCATGAAATCGACGCAGGCGTTGAACGCTTCGACGACATCCACCATGTTCAGTCCGTTGTCGCCCATCTCGAACGCAGCGGCCGTCACCGCCATCTGCGAATTGGACAGCAGATGATCAAGCGCCACTTTCTTTCCTTCAGTGTTGTTGTAGTAGTGAACGTGATTGTCCACTATGTTCACCGCAACCTCTTCAGCGCTCATTACCCCGAGGCCCATGTCCCTGATAACCAGGTAGTATGGCAGTCCGTCGAGCGGAATGTCCTGCTGAGTCCCGACGAAGTAGTCCGTCGAATTCCTCAGCTCGTATGCAACCTCTATCGACGCCATGTTGTCGCCGTCCAGAGCGAGCACATCGATGTCCCGCCCCTCAAGGGCAGCCGCGAGGCCGTTTATTGGCATCAGGTACTTCTCGTCCTGCGAATTCCAGTCAGGACAGACACCGCACCATGCGTGGCCGTTCTTGACAACCACCAGAGAGTTGGTGCCAGGGAACTCCACCATGGCGAAGTCCAGAAACTCTCTTAGCGTCTCCGGGGTGGACGAGTCCCGTTCCTTGCTGTCCCAGCCTGCTGCCGTGGACCAGTCGTCGGGTGTCACCTCATACACCTCGGACGTACCTTCGCCCTGCGTGTCGAGGTACACGATCACATGCACGAGGCTCGGGTCCACCAATTCCACACCCAATGCCTTGGCACATTGCTCAAGCGCGAACACCGCAGAGACCTCGTAGTCATTGTCCGCGCCGCAGTATATGTACACCGCCCAATCCTTTGCGTCCCGCTCCGTGTCCTCAGGCAAGCCTGACGCCACGGACAGGGCGCTTGTCGGCAGAGCCACGCAGAACAGTGCGGCAAGCACCAGTGATGTCCATTTCCTCCTAGTTCTCAAACCTCCAAACCCCCCTGTGATTTCACTGCACGCCATCCACTGACTCAGGGTTCGAGGAGCGCTGAAATAGCTTCTATTCCCTCGCCTGAAATCAGTTTCAGCTGTCAGATTCTATTCACGACAGACCACATCCTGCTAGAATGTCGACTATCTGATGACTCGTATTCGGTTGGTCATACCGTGACGTTCGCGCACGACCAGACCGCGGTTTTCAAGCTTGTCGAGGAGTCTGGTCACCTTGGCCTTCGAGAATGCACCGGATGACACGACATGCATCTGGAGCATCTCGCCCCCCGCGTCGGCCAGCATCCGGTAGAGTCTCTGTTCGTCGTCCGGCAAGGTGGTGATGAGACTCGCGTCCGACTCGGCCTCTACGGGCAGCTCGATCTCCGCCGATTGGACTTCGGCGGTTGTGTCGCCCTCTGCGCCCGTGCCCGCCCTCTTCGAAGCGCCCTCTATTCTGCACTGCCTGAGTACAAACGCCGCCGCTGTGAGGAAAACCACCGATAGGCCGAGGACAATACCGCGGCCTCCGGACACGTCCATGGTAGCCTGATCGTCGATACTCACCGACGATGCAACCGTAATAGCGATGACAACGACGCAGACGATGATGGTCCCGCTGGAGAAGTACAGTCCCAGGTTCCTGTGGCTCACGGTCCCGTAAGAATTTCGCCCGGTATTATACACTTGCTCAGCCCGGTCTCGATCTGCATCGGTGTGGCAAGGTCAGTGCTTACGGACGGAAAGGCGTCCCGACGACATAGTATTTACAGGTTTCTATGAATCGGCACAAAAGGATTTTAGCCATGTCTTGGAATGATATCTCCGCTATTGATCGGGGGAGGATCGGTGAACATTCCGGATTCAGTCAGGCGGCTCCATCCAACAGCCACTTCAGGCGGGCTCCTGATGGTTTCGATCATGCTACTGTCTTTCGTGGTCGCCAGCCCGACGATGTCACCGATCGCGTCGGTCTTAGACTCCGATGGAGACGGAGTTCCTGATGATTCTGACTCGTTCCCCGCAGATCCCAGCGAGTGGAGGGACTCCGACGGCGACGGTACAGGAGACGCGAGCGACGCATTCCCTGATGACCCGACCGAATGTCTCGACACTGACAGGGACGGTATCGGTGACTCTGCGGATTTCATGGACGAAGGTAACGGTGGCCTGAGGATCTCCCTCTTGAGTTTCGAGTTCGAAGGCTACACCCTGACCTGTCATCGCGTCAACTACTATCCTGATGCATGTTTCGAGATCAGGCTGGACACTGACTGTGATGGAGTGTTCGATGAAGTGGTTCGGAGCGACCTCTTCTGCTCCGCCAGTCACCTGGAATTCTTCTTCGAGGCCGATTTCGACATAATTGACGACACTAACGAGATCCGCTTCTCGGTCGTGGTGTACGATGTTTGGGACACCGACAACAACAATGTGACCGATTTCGAGGTCCTGGACTACATCCCTGTCGACGGCGTCATGGTGGACGACCTGACGGTGAACTTGCCATGCTGTTGCACTTGGACGTACTGCGGTGAGGGGGACAGTGAAACCCCTGATTGTCGCCTCGAGTACGAAGTCTCTACCGTACTTCTTGAGTAGAGTCGGGTCCTACACTGCTCCCGCAGTCCGTCTCAGAGAACAATCCAGCATTTGTCCGACTGATCCGATCGTCCTCGATGGACGGGGTCGTCCATCAAACCCGAGCCCGCCGTCTGCGCCCCACCATGGCGAACACGATCACGACTGCGATTACGGGAAACAGAACCAGTGGGAACTCCGGTATCGGTTCTCCGGCAACAGTCACCTCCACTGTGGCTATCGAGGTGAGATCGTTGGAGTCCCTTACCTCGACGGTAACGACGTAGAGGCCCGGGAGGGGATACGCGTGAACCGGTTCCATGACATCCGACCACTCCGTGTCCCATTCACCATCGCTCTCCCAGTCCCATCTTGATTCCAGAGCTTCGAATGCGGACTCGGCATCAACTGACGAGGAAGCGTCAAAGGCGACGGCCTCCCCGGTGGCAGCCGTGTCCGAACAGACTTCCAGCATCGCGACCGGCGGTACGTTCACGAGCAGAGCAGCGGTAGCGCTGCTCCAGCCATCGGAGAGGTAGTGCTCCGCATCGTCCGTCGCCGTTGCGACAACATCGTATGCGATCTCGCTGCCGAGAGGACAGGTGTACTCGAGGGAGAACACGGTGGTCAGACCAGGATCGGGTGCATCCGTCTCGCAGAGCACCACCCCAAGGGCGGGGAGTTCAACGGTAACCGTCACTGAATCGCCTTCGACGTCAGAGACGCTCACATCGAACCGCACAACGGAGCCTGGCTCGTAGTGGTCCTCGGAGGGGTCCAGATCAAACGAGTGAATTGTGGGTCTGGAATTCGCGGCATCCACCTCGATCTCCGCTGTCCGCCCTATGCTGTTCGAGTACTCGTCTTCCATCGTGACAGACAGCGTGTATCGTCCAGGCTCCGCGTAGACGTGCGATGCGGAGTATCCGTCACCGACGCTGCCTGAGTCAACAGGTGAGTCGTCCCCCCAGTCGAACCAGAATTCGAGATCTGAGGACATCGGGTTGTGAATGTCGAGCGGTGTGACCATAATAGGCGTCCCGCAGATCCCGGTGTATGACGCCTCCAACGAGAACCCCAGGGGCGGAGCGGTGAACCGGATGGAGTCCAGCCAAGCGGTGTCCGCGAGCTCGCTGACGCTGGAATCCTTCGAATAGCTCCAGATGAGAGTATGGAGGCCGTCCTCGATGCCGTATGATCTCTCGGACCAATCCCAATCGCCGCTGATGGAATCGCTCACGTCAGCCTCTGGTATCTCGAAGCGCAAGACGTCGTCCCCCGATTGGGAGGACACCTTCCACATGAAGGACAACTGCGTCGGGCCGAATACTGGGAGGGTGATCCGGGTGGTCTCGCCGTCGCCCACGTCGCCGCTCTGCATGGAATCCCCATCCCCGGCGGAATCGTGGTTCACGCCGACCCATTGGACCTCGCCCGACACCACAGGGGAAAGCAGCTCGCTATCCAACGCTTCCGAAGCCGAGACCGGTTCATGCTGTGGAAACGCCACGCTCACGCTCCCTGGAGTCGCCTTCGGGACATCCTCGGACTGGGCAGAGGTGCGGGTCGCTGCGCCCGGGACGTATGCCCATGCGTGTTGCTCCATCTTGAACGATGAGACGACTCCCTTGAACGTCGAGGGGCCGACGGCCAAGAAGAAGGACTCGACCAGATCGTAGTTGTCGGCGAACTCGGATACGTCGAGACACATGTACGTCGGGAAACGGTTCGAGGCACTTCTGTCTTTCAAGAAGAACGGGCTCTTCGACTCGATTGGGGACTCGACGGGGCCCAGTCCAACTGTGATATTCGCGTTTCTCGCGGGTGCGGTGTTGAAATGCCATACCGCCACCAGCTCCGGAGAGTAGCCCGGAAGGTCGGTGATGTAGTTCAGATACAGCATGTCCATCTCCCCCAGCTCGAGAAGGGCCTCGTACGTGAGCCAGTAGAATCCCCCGTCCCCCCATTCGGCACCCCAGGAGTTGACCACCCTGAAGGCGCCTACTTCTCCATCGTCTGCGACCGAATCGTCGAATCCAACGACTGTCTGGGCGTGGTTGAGAATCCCGGACGAATACTCAGCGGCCGAGAGGATGAAGTTGCCGTCCGCGAAGCCAGGGTAGAACTGCAGCGCGTCCAACCCGAAAGTCACGAGCGTACCTCCGGAGACAAGGGCCTTGATCTCGTCCACCGTGACAGAGCCGGCGTAGGGGATGTAGAAAACCTCGTCGGCCCTGTGCTCTGGAGCCTCCCTGAAGGCGGACGGCGAGCCCCAATCGAGATCGTCCGATTCGTCATACGGCATTGTGGCCATCGTCGCCGCCCCCCAGTCTCTTATCGCGAACATGTTCCCATCCATGCTCGACCCGGAATCACGCCATCCGTTCACCTTATTGTAAGTCCAGCCTGGCGAGATAAGCTGGTCAGGTGAGCCGGAACTCGCCTCGGTCCATCCAAGGTCGGTTGCCTCTGCGAAGCCATAGGCGTAGTATGACGCGGCCCATGCAGCGCACGACGGCTGGGAAGCCTGGTCGCCGACTGCCGGGAAGGTCGGTTCAGTCGAGAGGTCAATCGATGATGGTATCGATTCAATGTTGATTTCGACAGAATCGAGCACGTTCAGGTTGCCGACCATGGACTGCCATCCCCCGCTTGAAGGCGGCGCGAGTCCAGTCCCATGCCCGCCGACTATCGTGTTATAGTCGTGCAACGGATCGTGAAGGCCGAACCTCTCGCTCAGGTCTACCATCTCAGCATATGTGAGGAGATGAGAGGAACACATTATCTTAGGAGGATGGGCACAATCTAGCGGATCGGCGCTCTCAGATGGAGTGAGCCCTGATGCTGCAACGGCGACCGACACGAGCGACAGAAGTGTCATGACGGCGACGAGGGAGTTTGTCATCGGAATGTGGCGCGTCGTCATGATGGGGATCAAGGGTGGCGGTACTGACGAACTACGCTTTCACCTTTTCCCCCAGAACTTGCATCAGGAAGAAATGTATTTATCAGACAACTGGTTTCTTCGCCCATTGCATGCAGGTGTAATCTAGTCTGGTTAGGATTTTGGCCTTCCAACTCTCCATCAGAGGAATTAAAAATGGAGAGGGATGAAAGCCAACGGCCCGGGTTCAAATCCCGGCACCTGCACCTTCTCTCCCTTGAGCCTGGCCTGGTACGCGCCACCGTTACGTGACGGCACGAGACTTCCTACAACTCCTCTCCAAAGTCGGAAGCATGTGCTAGGGCGACTGCCTCGTCGAACCTCCTCGACTCCACAAGGGCGAGGGATTGGACGTAGCAATGTGGGCGAAAGCTCAGCGTTCTTCTGCGGTCCAAGTAAGTCATCATGTCTCTCTCTGGCACATACCGTGGTGCCCGTCTCAGTATCCTTGTTTTCATCTCTGAACACCAACCCGTGTCTGTATTCCACGCTCACTCACACGCCTCTGGGACGAACTCTACCTCGGAACAAAGACCCCTGTCGATCTCCCTGAGTTCATCCAGTAGATCGATGATGCCCCGGGCATCTTCTCCTCGAGCCTTCTTCTCGTCGGCCAGACACTCAAGGTCCCGAACCGTGTGAGTACGGACCCACTTAATAGCCTCAGCATTCCGCGCCGCGGCCCGCACAGTCTTCCTGTTCAGCATTGCATCCCATCCGAACGGCTTGTCTGACATTTCGTCAGCGAATCTCCTGTATATCGCTCCATATTATATAAGTATTTTGAAACCAGGAACGGTATGAGCTGTTTTCGTCAGACCGATATGGGTCACGGCCCGCAGTCGCGCGCGAGAGTGTGGCTTATCTGGACATGGGAAGCATCCATCAAAACCCCTGAGTTGCGCAATGGGTATCGTCAGACGAGCAATGCTGCCGCCTTGACCGCTGACCGCATCAACGGGACCTCGTGCCTGGAAAGTACTTTATGAAGACAATCCATTAAGTCGCCTCAGCACAGGAGAGTGTGATTTGGGCCTCCTAGACTCGCTGACGAACAAAGAGAAGAGACTTCTCGGGAGGGCAACCAAGGACCTTGCCAGAATCGAATCCCTCGTGAAGACAGGGAGGCGGGGTGAGGCTCTTGCTGAGCTGCAGAAGCTCACTGAGGCGCTGAAGGAGAACCGTCCGTTCATAGACAAGATGAGGACTGACTTCTCGAGGTTGTTCTCGACCGTCGGGTCGGTATCCGTCGGTCTGGGAAGCTACCAGACGGGCAGGGACTTCGCAAAGGAGGCACTCCAACTCAGCCCGAAGAACGCAGAAGCCATGGTCGTGCTCGGCCAGGCGGCTCTTCGACTGGACGACAGGGAGGATGCCATCGCGTGGCACAGGAAGGCGGTGGAGGAGGTCCCGACATCGGTCAGGTACTGGTCGATGCTCGGTGCCACGCTGGAGGAGCTCGACGAGATCACCGATGCCATCGAAAGCTACAGGAAGGTGATCGAGCTCAAGCCCGAGAGCATCTCGTTCTACGACAAAATCCTTGCCCACGAGCCCAAGGACGTGGACACCATCAAGCTCAAAGCGTCAGCTCTTTCGAGGCTCGAGCGTTACGACGAGGCTAACGAGGCCATCGACAGGGGTCTTGAGATCTCCCCCAAGGACAAGGAGCTTTGGATCGGGAAGGGAGCGGCGCTGAACTTCGGCGGAAAGGGCGAGGATGCGATTAAGGCGCTCGACAAAGCTCTCAAGATAGACCCTAAGGACGCCTACATACTCGACAATATAGGACGGATCCAGCACAAGCTCGGGAACAGGAAGGCCGCGCTCAGCAGCTTCAAGAGGGCCGTTGGACTCGACGATTCGAGCCCGGTCCTGTGGAACGAGCTTGGGGTCGTGCAGGAGGAGTTGAACCTGTTCGACGAGGCGATTGGATCCTTCGACCGGGCTCTCGGCATCAAGGAGGATGACCTGAACGTGCTCCTCAACAAGAAGAAGACCCTCTTGAAGGCGAAGAGGTACGAGGACGCGATAGGTGTCTGCGAGAAGATCATGATCCTCGACCCGAAGGACTATGAGACGATTGCGGACAAAGCCAGCGGACTGTTCGCTCTGGAAAGGTATCAGGAGGCACTCACATTCGCAGACGCCTCGCTGGCAGGCTCGGCGTCGCACAGGCCAGCGATGACGCTCAAGAAGCAGAGCCTTATCCGTCTTGGCATGCACAACGAGGTGATATCATGGGCGAACGGGATGCTGAGCATCGACCCTAACGACCACGAGACGATGCACGACAAGGGTATAGCACAAATCAAGGTAGGGAAGATTCACGACGCAGTCAAGACCCTCGAGAAGGCCTTGAAGACGGCGCCGGAGCCCAGACCCGTCCTTGAGAGCCTGAAAGAGGCCTACAAGCAGGTCCAGAAGGACTCCGATGTCGTGGATGTCTGCGACCGCATAATAGCCATCGACAAGTCGAACAGATCGGCGCATTTCGACAAGGCGGTTGCCCTGGACCGGATGGACCGTGTCGAGGACGCGCTGGCATCCTATCTCTTGGCTCTGAAACACGACCCCAAGAGCGCGGACGTGTTCTACAGCGTGTCCACCCTGTTCCTGAGGATAGGCAAGCCGAAGGAGGCCATGGACTACGCGAAGCAGGGCATATCGTCGAACCCTGATAGCGCTCCCCTCTGGATACTGAGGGGAAGGGCAGCCTACGCCGCAGAGGACTACAAGGAAGCGGTCAAGTCGCTGGAGAAGGCCGTTGGCATAGACCCAACCGATCCAGGGACTCGTAGGCAGCTCGGAAGGTCGCTCGTCAAGCTGAAACGCTACGAGGAGGCCCTGGCCAGATACGACGAGCTCTTGAAGACGGCACCTGGAGACTTGGAGGCGCTGGTCCTCAAGTCGGAGGCGCTCGACTGGCTGGAGCGCTACGAGGAAGCCCATTCGACCATACGACAGGCCATCAGGGCGAATCCGGGATCGGTCGACCTGCTGGTAAGAGAAGGGGAGCTCCTGACCAGGCTGGGGCGCGCGGAGGAAGCATTGCAGACATACGTCTCGGCTCTCGCACTGTCCCCGAGGGACATCCACATCCTGGACAGGAAGAAGGAGACCCTGAAGGGCCTGAAGCGGCACGCGGAGGTCATCCAGGCATGCGACGAGATCCTCGCAGTGTCGCCGAAGGACAAGAACGCGTACATCGACCGCGGGAATGCGGCCCTCTCACTCAAGATGGCGAGCGATGCCCTCTTCGCGTTCAACAAGGCACTGGGAATCGACGGAGATGATGTCGACGTGCTCGAACTTAAGAAGCTGGCGCTGAAGGAACTCGACGACAACGAAGGCGTCGTCGACGTCTGCGACCAGATCCTCGACCTGAGTCCTAAGAGCAAACACGCGCTTGCGGACAAGGCAGGGGCGCTCGAGAAGCTCGGAAGACCTGACGAGGCATTGGCCAATTACGAGAAGGCCATCTCACTCGACCGGAAGGACCAGGCCCTCTGGAACCGGAAGGGTTCCCTGCTGCTCGACATGGGCAAGGCGGCGCAGGCCGCCGAGGCGTTGGAGGAGGCGCTGAAGTCCGACCCCAACCAGCCATTCATACTGGACAATCGGGGGAAGGCGTACCTCGAGCTGAAGAGGTTCGACGAGGCGCTGGCGGACTTCAGGAAGGCCATCGATATACTGCCTAGCATCCCTGAATTCCACACGGACCTCGGAAGGGCCTTGGCGACCAAGGGGAGGCTCGAGGACAGCCTCGACGCGTTCAACGAGGCGAGGCGTCACTCGCCCAAGGACATCTCGGCCCTGAAGTACATGGGGATGGCGCTGCTCAAGCTGAACAGGATATCCGAGGCGCTAGGATGCTTCGACGAGGCCATCCGGCAGGGGGCCATCGACCGAGACCTGTGGACGAGCAGGGCGAGGGCGGCGGAGGCGGCGGGAGAGAAGCAGGAGGCGGTCCGCTCCTACCTGAAGGCCCTTGAGATCGACCCCAAAGACAAGGTCGCGTGGTACAGGTTGGGGCAGCTCTACGCCGAGATGGAATCCCTCACGGAGGCGAACGACTGCTTCGACCGGTCCCTGGAGATCGATGAGTCCAACTCGAAGGTCTGGATGAGCAAGGGGGCGGTGATGGAGAAGTTCGAAGCTTACGAGGAGGCGGGATCGGCGTACGATAGGGCCATTGGACTCGACTCGAACGACAAGGAGGCCTGGAAGTGCAAAGCGTACGCGATGCTGAAGCTCCGGAAGCCGGAGCAGGCCTTGAGATGTTTCGACCACGCGCTCACGATCGACCCCTACTTCGAGACGGCCACGGAAGGCAGGGGGCTGGCGGAGGAGGAGATAAGGAAGACGAAGATCGAGGATTACTCGCGATCCGTGCTCGACTTCGAGTACACTCACGGGAGACCCGTCACCAAGGAGGAGGCCTTCAGGGTCTGCGGTATTCCGTACGCGTTCCTCGGAGAGGTTCTGGACTACCTCAGCGAGCTGGAGGATATCTCCCTTTCCCAGCTGACACCTGAGGGGTTCAAGAAGTACGAGAGGATGTCCCGGGAGATCCTAGTAACATCGATGCTCAAGCGAGACCTCTCCACCCACGGTCTCAGACTGTGTGACGTGACAGTGAACTTCCCGGAGCTGAGGGTCTCCAGCGCCAAACGCATGCTCAGCTACCTCAAGGCCGTAGAGGAACACAGATTCAGCACCCAGGTGACGGATCCCCAGACGGACGCCCTGCTCAGACAGGCGTTGGACCTACCGGGCGACCAGAAGAGCGTCCTTGGGATAATCAGGAACCTCGAGGTGGGCGCCTATCAGGCACGTCAGCTCGTGACCATCCTGATGACATTCCAGGAGGGAGGTGTGGAATCGCAGGCGGTAACGCTCAAATCAATAGTCTCCGACGGCTTCGGAGAATACTCCCCGTGGGAGAGCGGCGCCGCTGAACCGGGCCGGTCCGAGGCACCGAGGCAGAGACGACATCGCGAGGAGCGGCCCGATGTCTACGAGGAGGGGGATGTGGAGGACGACGAGGAGCCTGAGGAAAGGCCTGGGAGAAAACGCTCTCGGACCGACACCAAGGGGACTCCTCGGAGAGGAACCAGGAGAGCTGACGCAGCGGAGGAAGACGACGAGGACGGGGAGGCTGCTGCGGACGAGGCTCCGTCTGACCTGGTGGGCAGGCGCTGCCTGTTCCACGGAGGCATCGCTGTCAAGCGATGCGCCAAGTGCAAGGCCGTTCTCTGCAGAGAGTGCGTAAGAGGAGCGGACAAGTGCCCCAGATGCAACACACCGTTCAAGGGCGGGGCGGCCGGCAGGAAGAAACCAGCCAGGAGCGAGGAATCGGACGAGGAAGAGGTCGAGGAAGAGGAGACCGCCCCGAAGCCCCGCAAGAAGAGACCTCGACGCAAGGGAGAGGACAGCGCCAAACTTGAGGACCTTTCCAGGCTCTAGGCACCCCGTTCTCAGCGTTGCGGATTCAGCTGGCAGGTGACGGAACCGCGTTACGCAAACCTTGAAATGGCATTCAACACCTTATCAGCGAAGCCATGAATCCAGGCGCGACGCGTGTGTGTAACCGATGCAATAGAGAGACGGAGCAGATGTTCTGCCCCGACTGTCATGTCCTTACTTATCCACCGAAGCAGGCGGGGGCCCCGGCCACATCGGCCGAGGGCGATGTCTTCGAGTGCACGGTCTGGCAGGGACCCAACAGGAACAGAGGCATAGAGGTCATCCCGCAGGACAGGGACAAGTTCTTCTCCAAGGAGCATGGGATGATTGTGATCCACCTGGAAGGCGTCAGGGCGATCGCAAAGCTTGGATCCAGCTTCTGGAGGAAACCGGCTGTCATCAAGAAGGCGGTCAGAGAGGACGGGAAGGACATACTGGCCAGGTTCATGGAGAAGCATCACCTCCTGCCACCCCAACAGTCGCTCAAGGAGAAGGGGGTCGTCGACACGGTCGTGTTCGAGGTGGTCATCCCGTCGGAGGAATTCAGGGTATCTGTCACGGAGAAGACGCAGACGGATGCCGTCGAGGGTGAGGACTAGACAAGGCCGAGTTCCTTGCCTATCCTCTCGATTGCCGCTAGCGCCTCGTCCAGGTCCGACTGCGACAGCGCAGCGTTCATTATCGTCCTTATTCTCGCTTTATCCCGCGCCACCATCGGGAAGACTATGGGTAGGGCGAACACGCCGAGCTCGAACAGACGGCGGCTGAACTTCTTCGCATCGCCGCTGTCGCCTATCATGATGGGCACAATCGGAGTCACACTGCTGCCGGTATCGAAGCCCATGCCTTGGACGGCCTTCCTGAAGTACTCGGTGTTGGACCAGAGGTTCCGCACGTGCTCAGGTTCGGCTTCGAGGACATCGATTGCGGCGATACACGAGGCCGCCACGGAGGGAGGATGGGAGCCGCTCAACAACCACGTGCGTGACCTGTTCAGCGCGAAATCGACCATGTCGCGGCTTCCGGACACATGCCCTCCGACGACTCCGAACGCCTTGGAGAAGGTCCCCATCTCCACATGGACTTCATCCCTGGTCAGGCCGAAATGCGAGGCTATACCTCTGCCGCCGTCCCCGAGAACCCCTTCGCCGTGGGCGTCGTCGACGTACACCATCGCGCCGTGGTCGCGGGAGGCCGCCGCGACCTTATCGAGCGGGGCGATGTCTCCGTCCATGCTGAACACGCCGTCGGTGATGACGAGGATCCTCCTGTAGGGCGGATCGTGCCGCTCGGCCTTGTCCAGAACTTCTTCCAGGTGGGAGGCATCGGAGTGACGGTATACCGCCCTGTCCGCCTTTGACAACCGGACTCCGTCGATTATGCTCCCGTGGTTGAGTTCATCGCTCACTATGAGGTCCCCAGAATCTGCAAGCTGGGGTATCAGCCCGGCGTTCGCGGCGAAGCCGGTCTGGTATACGAGAGACGCTTCCGCGCCCTTGAAGTTCGCAAGGCGCTCTTCGAGTTCGACGTGCAGGTCCATGTTACCTGCTATCGGCCGGACGGAGCCTGAACCCGCGCCGTGCGTCTTGACTGCATCGATGGCCGCCTGCTTCAGTCTCGGATGATTGCTGAGGCTGAGGTAGTTGTTCGAACAGAGCATGATGACATCCCGGCCGTCGACCCTGCATCTCGGGGAGCTCGGACCCTCCAAGACCCTGAGCTTCCAGTCTATCTCAGCCTCGACGAGCGCTCTGTACTCGGCACCGAGGAACGATACGGGGTCCCTGTGCGACATATTCTCACCATTCAGGAGCCAGGGACACCTTCGCGGACTGCCTCGAACTCATGAGCTCCATCCCGTCGGCTATGTCCCTGATTGGCAGGGTGTGGGAGACTATCGATGAGAGCTTCGTCCTGAACTCCTCGCTCTCGAGGATCTTGTACATCTCCTCCCATGTTTCGAACATCTTCCTGCCCGTGATGCCATAGACCCTGGCGGATTTGAATGTGACGGCGTTGTTGATATCCAGCTTCACGGGGTCCGCGTACAGTCCGAGTATCGACACGCGTCCGCCTGGTGTCAGTGCATCGAACACCTGACGCAATGCAGCGGGCGCTCCAGACATTTCGAGCGACACATCCGCGCCGTTGCCGTCGGTGTTGTCTCGAACGGCTGCGACAACTTGGTCGTGCCCCGTCGCCGCGTCGAGAACCACGTCGGCCCCCATGCGCTTCGCGAGGTCGAACCTTACCTTGTCGGATGCAAGCTCCGACGCGATCACCTTCCTGGCACCCAACGTTTTCAACATCGCCACGGCCATCAGGCCAATCGGTCCGCAGCCCGCAACGAACACGTTCTTGTCGCGGACATCATCCGCACACTCGTCCGGAAGCACAGTGAAAGTGGCGTTGCCGAGCGGCTCCAGCAATGAACCGAGCTTGGGGTCCAGACCGGGCGGGAGCTTCCTCGCGTTCATCTCCGGCAGACGGATATACTCCGCGAAGACACCGTCGGTGTCCACGCCGAGTATCTTCATGTCCCTGCAGATGTGCATCCTGCCGGTCCTGCACTGATAGCATGTCCGGTCGACGATGTGCGTCTCAGCGGCGACCAAGTCCCCGATCTCAAGGGAGTTCACCTCCTCCCCCTTCTCGACCACCTCGCCGCATACCTCGTGACCGAATATGATGGGCAGCCTCTTCACACGCCTCTCGGCCCAGTGGTTCCACTGCCAGATATGGACATCCGTGCCGCATATCGAGCTGTGTTTCATCGAGATGAGGACCTCGTCCTTGCCTGGCTTGGGCCTGTCGACCGATTCGATCTCGGCTCCGACAGCCTTGTGTCTTTTGACAACAGCACGCATTCCGGGGCACCTCACGATGAACCAGAAAGTGGACAGTCTACTCGTTCTTAAGATATTTGCATGTACCAATATCGTACGAAGAGTGGGCCGTGGGGTTGACGAGGACCAAGGTCTATTTCTCTATGTCCTCTCCGCCTTCCATCAACTGCTGGACGGTCGAATAGATATCCGCGACCCCCTCCAACGTCTCAGAGCTCGTGAATCCCACGCCCCCGACAATACCGACGGTCTCCAGCGCCTGCAGGAACTCGAGGTTGACCAGAGTCTGAGGGTCTTTGGCGGACTCGTCACACAGGTCGCTCCATAGAGAGTACTTGTCAGTGCTCCACCGCTCGATGAGCTGTCTCTCGGACTCGGAGAGGAGATCGGATTTCGAAAGCATCGTCACCATGGGGACGGTTAGCCTGAAATGAACCGTAGCAGACAGGAGGTACGATGTCACGAATCCGTTCGGGTTCTTCGCGACAACAGGGTCGAAAAGGAATGCGAGGACGGATGATTCCCTGTCCAGAGCGTCCAGTATCACCCGGCTGCTCTGACGGAAGGCGAACAGCTCAAGCTGACCGGGCGTGTCGATCAGAACGTAGTCCGTGTTGAAACCGTCGATGACGTCAACGACCTCTTTCGCGTTGAGTGCCACCATGTCCGCGGCCAACACCTGGGCGCCGTTCGGTCCCAGGCCATACTCGGCCATCACCTCGGAGAGACGGATCCAGTCTCTGATGTCGACATCGGGTTCGTACGGCAACGTATCGACGCCGGGGTCGAGGTTGACGGTAATCGCGTCGAACCCTTCGTTGCGCATCCACTGCTGGAATGCTCCAGTCAATGTGCTCTTTCCACACCCGGCGGTGCCTGCGAAATACAGGTTCTTGGGAGCCATCGACTTCAACCTCTCTTGCCGTCACATATCCGAGCAGCTGTGGTGTGTCGATGATGAGCGTCCCGTTCATTAACCTTTCCTCGGCGGGGGCCTGCCGGCGCACGTATAAACTACCCCTAAATCGATTCACCCCCGGAGACGCTTTCCCCCGACGGGTGAGGCGTCTCTCTGTGGGGGTGTGGAAAGTGCGTTCTAGATCAGGAAGTGTGTGCCTGGTGCTTGCCTTGGGGTTCGTGTTGTCTACATCGGGCCTCTTTGTGGCTGGCAAGGCCGGAGCGGAGACCGTTGTGTCGTGGACCTTCGCCCTGTATGTGAACGGCGACAACGACCTCGAGAAGTATTGGGAGGAGGCCAGCTTGCCTGGGCTGCTGGGCTTGCCCGCCAATTCCGACATCAGAATAGTCGCCATGATAGACCGACTCAAGACCGACGGGACGGAGCTGGTGGAGATATCGGGGGGTTCCTGGCAGGTGGTGAACAGTTATCCTGAGATGAACTTCGGGGACGGGGCTACATTCAGCTGGTTCATAACTGAGGTGTCGACCCTGTACCCGTCCGAGAAGCTGTCGGTCACAGCGTGGAACCACGGCTATGGATGGGTGGAGTTCAGCTTCGACCAGACATCTTGGGACAGGATACGGATGCCGGAGATGAAGGCTGCGATCGAGGACGCAGGGGTGCATATAGACGTCCTTTCGTTCGACGCGTGCAACATGGCCAACACTGAGGTAGTCTACGAAGCCTGGACGACCGGTCTTGTGGACTATCTCGTGGGCTCCGAAGAGGGCGTTCCGCTGTTCGGATATCCGTACGACCATATGCTCATGCCGGTCGCCATCGACCCTTCGAGGACGCCTGCACAGCTGGCGCTCGACATGGTCGACGGTTGGGCAGAGTATTACGATCAGACAGCGTTCGTCGGAGTGAGTCTTTCGGCGATAGACGTCGCCGCCCTCGGCGGCTACGCCACGACGATACAGGTATGGTGCGGTCTGATGCACGACAACATCGCGTCGTACAGCAGGGTCTACCGAGACGCTTTGAGGAACTGCTACGTGGCGTGGGGGACGAAGTACTTCGTGGACATGGCAGACCTGGGGGACACGCTGCTGGCTGACAACCGATTGACCGACGTGGAGCTGAGAGCAGCGACCGCTGCGATGGTCACCGCCATCGATGCGTCTGTTCTGGCTGTCCACACAAGCCCAGACATATCAGACGGCAGAGGACTCACACTATATTGGGCCAAGAAGGGAGACTGGAACTACTACGGTCCGATGTACGCAGACACGCAGTTCGCCATCGACACCGGCTGGTGGGCATTCCTCGAGGACTATAACTCCTGACGCTGGAACGGTTCAGACTCACGACGACAGGGCCGTGAAAACCCCTTACGTTTTCTTCCAGCTCACGCGTCTCGGTCAATACACCGAATCCATTGAGTCACCTCCAATCGATTCCTATCCAGTGAAGAGAGGGGTGTGACAGTCAGCTGGGAAAGGACCGGTGGTCGCCTCGCAGAGGATCTCCCGATCTGGGTGATGGCGGCCGCTGCCGTGATGGGAGTCCTGGGGCTCCTTGTGCTGACCGATACCGAGCGCGACTGGAGGTTCTACTTCGCCAATGCTATCATGCACATCCCTCTGGCCATCGGGTGGCTGTACCTCTGCCGGAAGAACAACCTAGAGAGAAGGTTCCATGTCCTCTGGTCGCCGTACTTCGCGTTCGCGATGGCATGGGTCTTCTCGACGGTCGTGATGTCGACCGTTAGCCACGAGGGCCCGGTCGGAGTGTTGCGCCAATCGGAGACATTCTGGTACGCAATCGCATACGGCTCGCTCTTCATCTTCTACAAGCTCGAGAGCGCTCGCCCTCTGTGGTATTTCATGATAATCCTCGGCTTGTTCTGGACCCTTCAGACGCTGATGCTAGGATTCCAGGCCGCGGGCATCGAGTGGACGATTGAGGGACCGCCGACATTCCAGGACTACTTCGAGAACAGCGACCGCTTCTGGGACTCGTGGGGGTGGCTCATCGCAGACCTACTGGTCGACATACCGATATCCATCGCCGCGGTGTACTTCAGCGTGTGGAGAGTCATCACCTTCGCGAGATCGAGGGGCGACGAGGCTCCGATGTCCAACTGCAAACGGTAGTGGTTGATCAACCGATGACATATGGAGGAACAAGAAGAGATGGCGGGCCTGAAGGGATTCGAACCCCTGACCCACCGGTATCTCCTGAGAGAGCCGATAGGCGTCGCAGTAAGAGCCGGTTGCTCTACCTAGCTGAGCTACAGGCCCGCGAATTCGCAGTATATGCTCGCCGTTAATAAAACTATCGAGCTTGGGCATTGTCCGAAGACCATCTGGCCCGAGGCAACTGTGTTGCTCGAACACGCCTCTGAATCTCGACGTCACGTGGCAGAGACAGAATCGACCCGGGAAGATTTTATCAGCAATGGTGCCATTGTGTCAGTCGGATGCACCGACCGTTTGTGGCCGTACTGAGCAGCGGCAGCTGCGGCAACTCGATTCTGTTCCGGTCGAACGAAACCTCAGTCCTAATCGACGCGGGAATATCGTGCAGAGAGATGGAACGGAGGCTCTCAGTCTTCGGCACCGAAGCACAGGAAATCGATGGAGTGTTGCTCACCCATGAACATACAGACCACAACAGAGGTGCGAAGCGGTTCTGTGCCGTCCACGACATCCCAGTGTTCGGTACAGAGGGCACGTTGGCACTCACGTCTCTCGAAGGGACCGATGCGAAGACCATAGAACGCCGTGGAACTTTTGGCGTCGGCAACCTCAGTATTCGCACGTTCCCGGTGATGCACCTGGCGGCGGAGCCTGTCGGATACGCGATATCGCACAACGGAAGGAGAGTGTCGATCGCCTCCGACCTCGGATCCCCAACCGAGGAGGTGCTGAAGGGGATGAGGGGTTCCGACCTGATCATGATTGAGGCAAACTACGACGAGGCTATGCTCATGAATGGAAGATATCCGAGTTTTCTTAAAAGGGCCATCGCGGGCGATCATGGCCATCTCTCGAACGAGGACGCGGGCAGACTCTGCTCTGAGATTGCCAGCGAGAGGATGACGCAGATAGTGCTGCTTCACCTTAGCAAAGACAACAACACCGTGGACTTGGCGAAGGAAGCGGTTGAGAGATGCGTTATGGGAGGATGCGGGACCCGCCCTTCGATCACGCCCACGGAGCACGGCTGCCAGAACGGGCCGTTCGCGTTATAGCGAGGCACTCATGAGTTTTATCTTCCCGTGGGATGCCAGTGTGTCCGCGACATTCTTCGGCAACGAGACCAGATCCTCCTTCTTGAGAGAGTAGTCCCTGTCCACTCCTGCGAAGGTCGGGACATCCTCAAGCACCCTGACAAGGACCAGGTCTTCCCCCGCATCCTCGCTCCCGGGCGCCTCATCCTCTTCAACGGGGGCTTCGCTCGGAGGGGCGTCTGGGACATTGACGATGTCCTTAGGGTCGGAGAACCGGGGCCCCACGTTCTCGAAATCGGCGTTGCTGTCCTGATGAGCACCCAACACGGATATCAGGCTGGAGTAAAGGACAAGTTCGTCAGGCGTGAGGTTGCTCGTCCCAGGGTTGTCGCCAGCAACTCTTCTCAGGGACAGGAGTGCTATCTTGCGCTGACGCAGCTCGTACACCCTCTTCACCTTCTCGGTCGCCTTCTTCAGCTGGTCGTTTATCATCATGCTCGCCTGGGAGCTGGGGTTGACAGCGAGCTCACGCTCGCTCTCCTTTCGGAGACTCCGGATGTAATGGTTCATCTTGCCGTAAAGGGAGGAATCGACCTTAGTCAGCTGAGGAGATTTGTACTCCTGTCTGAAAAGCGACATGATCTCTTCGTATCCCATGTCCCCCCTCTTTTCTGCCATCATTTCGCGCATGCATCAACAACCTATTTGATGCTTGTGTGCTACGCCGCCTGGGAAAAGGGTTATACAGTGCGCGATGATAACTCGACGGGTCTCGCCATGAACCGCCCTACCGAATTCGTTAAGAAGACCCGAGGCGGGTGCCTCGTACACTTCGTCGTCTCCCCCGGAGCTAGGTCGACCGAGATAGGTGGAGTAGACGCATGGAGGGGAGCGGTTCAGGTGAGGGTCGCTGCAGAACCGAAGGACGGAGCAGCCAACGCGGAGCTCGTCAGGTTCCTATCACGCAAGTTGTCGGTTCCGGTGAGCGCCGTCGTCGTGGTCAAGGGGTCTAAGACCCACAGGAAGTCCGTGTTCGTCCCGCTCGGAACCGAGGATGTCAGGTCGAGACTGGGGTTGGAGTAGAATGCTCTCGCCGTCCGAACGTCTGGAAGAGACTCTCGAGGTTGTCGACGAGCTTGCAGAGTTGAGCAAGGAGACGCCCGTCATCGTCGAGGGAAGACGGGATGTCGAGGCCCTGGGACTCCTCGGAGTGAAGAGCAACATCATCACCCTGAGCAAGGGCGTCTCGCTGGTCACATTCTGTGAGGCTGTATCGAGGGATTGGCCGTCGGTCGTGTTGCTGACGGACTGGGACCGAAAGGGTGGGCAGCTCGCGAGACGACTGAAGGAGGCGTTCGAGGCGAACGGCACCAAGGTGAACGACTCTATACGGAGGGAACTCGTCATCCTGGCGAAGAAGGACATCAAAGACGTCGAGAGTCTCCCAGCTTTCGTCATGCGACTCCGCACGTTGGCCATGCGCGCCTGACCTGGAAGGCGGGTGTCGATGCAAAAAGGCTTTAGCAGTGGATTCCGATTGAACGCCGGCCATGGAACGCTCCAAGTGCTCCGCACAGATGATTGCCGAGCTTGGAATTGATGCTGTCGACGACCTCTTCGAAGATATTCCGCAGGAGATCCGGATTCCTGGGCTGAGGCTTCCGGCGGGGATTGGCGAACCCGAGCTCATACGCGAGACGGAGAGGGTTCTGTCCGCCAACCGGCCGGCGTCCCGCTGGCTCAGCTTCCTCGGAGCGGGGGTCTACCATCACTTCATTCCGGCCGCGGTGAAAGCCGCCGTCTCAAGGTCGGAGTTCCTCACATCCTACACTCCATATCAATCGGAGATCAGCCAGGGTATGCTCCAGGCACAGTTCGAGTATCAATCGTTCATGGCGGAGCTTACCGGCGTGGACTACATGAACTGCAGCGTGTACGACGCATCCACCGCAATCGGAGAAGCAGTCCTGATGAGTCACAGGATAGCCGGAGGAGAGAAGTTCCTGATGAGCAGGTCGGTCAGTCCGGAGCGGAAGGAGGTCGCTAGGCTCTACGCCAGGGGCGCGGACATCGAGATCGTCGAGGTCGCGTACGCGTCTGAGACGGGACAGGTAGACATGTCCGACCTCGAATCGAAGATGGGGGACGATGTCGTAGGATTCTACTTCGAGACGCCGAACTTCCTCGGACCTCTCGAAACTGGCTGGAGAGAGATAAGGGACATCCTCGGCGAAAAGATGATGGTAGTCGGCGTCAACCCACTGGCCCTCGCACTTGTGAAACCTCCTGGCGAGATGGGAGCTGACATCGTGGTCGGCGATGCCCAGGTGTTCGGCGTGCCGATGAGCTACGGCGGCCCGTCGGTGGGAATCTTCGGCTGCAAATCGGACCATGTGAGGAAGATGCCCGGGCGCCTGATAGGGATGACAGAGGACGCCGAGGGGAGAAGGTCCTTCTGCATGACGCTCCAGACACGCGAGCAGCACATAAGGCGAAGCAAGGCCACCTCCAACATATGCACGAACGAGGCGCTGCTCGCGGTAGCCGTGGCGGCACATCTCGCGGTGCTCGGGCGGACGGGCCTGAGGCGGACCGCGCTCAGAAACCTCGAGAATATGCACTCGCTCTCAAAAGGGATCGACGAAGTCGAGGGATTCGACGCTCCCGTCTTCGACGCACCACACTTCAACGAGTTTGCGGTCAGGTCCAGCATTCCGGCGGAGAGCATCAGGAGGAACCTCCTAGACAAACGAATACACGGGGGCGTCTCGCTCGATGGGTGGTTTCCAGAACTCAGGGACTGCGCCCTGTATGCGACGACCGAGATGCATTCACAGATGGACCACGACAGGCTCCTTGCCGCGCTGGAGGGAGTTAGATGAGATACCACCAGGCGATCCACGACGTCCCCCTGCTCATGGAAGGGTGCGACGGTGTGGAGCAGAGCGACGACCTGAACATCGGCGACCTGTTGCCGGATGAACTGTTGCGGTCAGGCTTGAAGCTTCCAGACCTCCCCGAGAGGGAGGTCGTGAAACACTTCGTCAACCTCTCGCAAATGAACTTCGGCGTGGACAACGGCCTATACCCGCTCGGCTCGTGCACGATGAAGTACAACCCCAAGGTGTGTGATGAGATCGTGTGGTGGGAGACGGTCGCAGGACTACATCCGTTACAGGACGCCGGCACGGTCCAGGGTGCGCTCGCCCTCATGCACGGGCTCGAGCAGATGCTCTGCGAGATCGGCGGCGTCGACGCCGTGAGCCTGCAGCCTGCCGCTGGAGCGCATGGCGAGTACACTGGAATGCATATCGTGAGGGCTCATCATGGATCAAACGGGGAGGACAGGAGAGAGGTCATCCTGCCAGATACAGCCCATGGGACGAACCCCGCGAGCGCCGCGATGGTCGGATACGATGTGCTCGACCTGCCATCGAAGGACGGCTGCGTCGACGTCGAGGCGCTGAAAGCGGCCATATCCGACGATACGGCTGCGTTCATGTTGACGAACCCGAACACGCTTGGCCTATTCGAGAAGGACGTGACGGAGATTGCGGGGATAGTCCATGAATCAGGAGCGCTCCTATACTACGACGGGGCGAACCTGAACGCCATCATGGGCAAGACCTCGCCCGGCGCTATGGACTTCGACATCGTCCACTTCAACCCCCACAAGACGTTCGCCACCCCCCATGGAGGGGGAGGGCCTGGGGCGGGACCGGTGGGCGTCAAGGCGTTCCTTGAGGAGTACCTACCAGTACCCCGAATCGTCAAGAGGGACGGCGTCTACAGCCTGGACCATGATAGACCTAATAGCATCGGCAAAGTCCGGGCGTTCTACGGCAATTTCGGCGTTCTTGTCAGGGCGTATGCCTACATCCGGATGCTCGGAGGAGACGGTCTCGAGAGGGCATCTGAGGGGGCGGTCCTGAACTCCAACTACCTCAAGGAGAAGCTCAAGGGCATCTTCGACATGCCCTATGGCGACCTCCGAAAGCACGAGTTCGTTCTGAGCGGGAACCCGCTCAGACAGAAGGGGCTGAGGACCACGGACTTCGCGAAACGACTCCTAGACTACGGTTTCCACGCGCCAACCGTCTACTTCCCTCTCATCGTCGACGAGGCCCTGATGATAGAGCCCACCGAGACGGAGACGAAGGGCACTCTGGACGCGTTCGCGGAAGCCTGCAGGAAGATAATGGCAGAGGACCCGGAGATCCTCAAGGGGGCTCCGTACAATACGGCCCGCAGGAGGATAGACGAGGCAAAGGCTGCCCGGGACATGATATTGAGCTGGAACGCGTACGAGAAGAAGATGACTGACGGCGCAAGCCCACCGTGAACGACGGTCTCAATCCCGCTTGAACCTGGCGCAGATGAGTGTCCTGGACCCCGTGACGCCTTGGACACTCCTGACCTTCTGGAGCACGACATCACACAGTTTGTCGTAGTCGTCTGTCTCCATGCGGGCAATTATATCGTACTGGCCGAACAGCTGGTGGGCTTCCGACAGCTCAGGTAAGTGCCTTATGCTCTCCAAGACGGACGTCTCCTTGCCCGTCGCTGTCGCAATCAACACGTATGCCACGACCAGTGTATCACCTGAGATAGCGTGTAAGCGTATTTTGTCTACTTATAACCTGTCAGAAGGGGCGGTCAAACCTATGTTGGCATGCTGGCAAGAGCTCGACACCCGCCGCCACCCCGGAAAATGTTAACTACGGGCGGGACCAATCGGAGCGGAGTAGAATGTCGGGATTCGTGGTGATCGAAGGAATCGACGGTTGCGGAAAGAGCACCGTCGCGATGACCGTTGCGGGCAGGCTAGGCCCTCGAGCCGTTCTGACGAGGGAGCCGACGGACTCCTGGATCGGCAGGGCGGTCCGCAAGGGCGGCTCCGAGGAGCTGAGCCCCTATCTGGATGCGCTCCTATTCATGGCGGACAGAGCCAATCACACGCCGGAGATCGCAGACCATCTGGAGAAGGGAAGGATCGTCGTCTGCGACAGGTACTATCATTCCACTGTGGCGTATCAGACCGCCTATCTGAGGAGGAAGTCCCAGGGCGACAACTTCGACTGGCTCCTCGACGCAAACATCAGGATATCGATTCACCCAGACGTGACCTTCCTCCTGACCGTCGACCCGGAAGAGGCACTTGCCAGGATAGGCGACCGTGGCGAACTTACCAGGTTCGAACGCGCGGACTTCCTCCAGGAAGTCCAGGAGAATTATCTAAGGCTCGCGGAACGGGACCCGACCATGGTCCGGGTAGACTCGGCCAGACCACCAGGAGAGATCGTCGAGGAGATACTCCGGGCTTTGGACGAGAGGAAGTTTTAATACATAGAGAGGGTTCGAACGTGGTTGAATGCATCCAGCGAACCATCTGAGAGGCACCAAGGGAGACGAACTGAGAGACAGACGGGTCGTCCTCGGTGTGACGGGTAGCATCGCGGCCGTCGACACGGTCAGGCTCTGCAGGGAGCTGATCCGACACGGTGCCGAGGTGCATGTGGTCATGTCCAAGGAGGCACAGAAGATCATCCACCCAAACGCGTTCGAGTTCGCCTCTGGACTCCCTGTTACCACGGAGATCGACGGTAGAGTTCAACACGTGGCGCTCTGCGGTGATGTGCCCGACAGAGCCGACCTGCTCCTGATAGCCCCTTGTACCGCCAACACTCTGTCCAAAGTCGCCCTCGGAATCGACGACACCTCGGTCACGACCTTCGCCACGACCGCGCTGGGAAGCGACATACCCGTCATGGTCGTGCCAGCCATGCATGGGAGCATGATGAAGAACTCCGCAGTGCTCGAGAACATCGAGCGACTGAAAGGCATGGGAGTGACGGTTCTCGAGTCCAGGATGGAGGAGTCGAAGGCCAAGATGCCGGACATCGGCCACATCGTCTCCACCGTGATATCACACATCGGAAGAAGGGACCTCAAAGGATTGAGAGTCCTCGTGATCGCCGGAGCGACGGAGGAGCCCGTCGATAACATCAGGGTGCTGACCAACAGGAGCTCCGGGGAGACTGGCATCGAGATTGCCAGGACGGCGTTTCACAGAGGAGCGGAAACGGAACTCTGGATAGGCAGGTCAGACGCCGCCGTTCCATCCCATATGACACTCAGACGATTCCGAACGACTCAGGACCTCCACGATATGGTCGTCGCTGAGGAACCGACATGGGACATCGTGCTCTTCCCCGCTGCCGTGTCGGACTACGCCCCTGAGAAGGCGGAGGGCAAGATATCGTCGTCCGAGCCACAGATAACACTGACCCTGACGAGGAACCCGAAGATCATCGACGACATCAGGGCGAAGGTCGTCGTCGGGTTCAAGGCTCAGTCGCAAGTGGACGACGACAGACTGGTCTCAGAGTCGGTGGCGCTGATAGAGCGGTCGAAATGTTCGTTCGTCGCGGCGAACCTCGTGGAAGATGTCTCCGCCGGAAAGACACGGGTGTTGCTCGTCGACAACAAAGGCGCCCCTGAGGAACTCAGGGGCACGAAGGCGGAAGTGGCGGAGAAGATTCTCGACAGGGCCGCGAGGATGGTCAGGTCAACTACCCACGAATAGATTCGTGGGCTTGTAACTGAGGTGGAACCGAATGTTCGGAAACAGAGCTCGCTACGATTGGTTGGTTGACGGACAACCTACCAGCCTCAGCTTTACCGAGGCTGGCGATGTTGCGTGCGGCATTGAGGTCGGCGTGGAGTTCGAAGGCGCAAGCCTTGCATCGGTAGACGAGCCCGGTCCGGTTGCTCTTGCGGATGTCACCACATCTGGAACATCTCTGGCTCGTATATCGGGCGTCGATATAGATGACGGCCTTGCCCTGTCCTTCGGCTTTGTACTCGATGAACCTCTGGAGTTGGCCGAAGGCCCAATCCCCGAGCTTCCTGTTGAAGCTCCGCCCGAGTCGTTTGTCTCTTCGGATCCCAAGCTTCTCCAATGCCACGGCGTCGAAAGGTTGGGACAATATCCAGTTAGCTATCTGGTGATTGACATCGGCCATGAAGCGTTTTTCCCGGCCCGAGAGTCGCTTGAGCTTCCTCTTGGCGGAGCGGGTGCCTTTGGCCTGAAGCCTCCGACGGATATGCTGATATTCGCCCTTGACCTTTCGAATGTGAGAGGATCTGTAGAATTTGTCGTTGGAGAGAACGGCATGGTTGAGTATGCCTGTATCGACCCCGATGATGGTGTTGGGTGGCCTGACGGACGGCGTCCTCTCCTCGACCACGATGCCGAGGACGAGTTTGTGGCCATTGTAGGAGAGCTTGGCAGAAACGACCTTCCAATCCGTGTATTTCTTAAAGTAATCAGGAATTTTAGTTGGGACATTGACTCTCTTGTTGATACTCGCAAGGGTCACGAACCCCCTTCCGAGTTCGGGCGTGAATGTCCGTTGGTTGTATCTGATGGCCGACCATCTCCGTTTGAACGGCAATCTCCTGAGTTTAACCAGTTTCAGCATCTCGGAAGCATTGTCCCGGGCGGTCGTGACGATGGACGCGGGGATGTTCGGATATTTTTCTCGGATGGGGTAGTATGTGAGATGGTGGAGCTTGAGCTTATTGACAATCTTATTCTCGAACCCCGCCTTGAGAATGTCATTGGTGGCGAGATTGGTCATCTCGATGGTCTTGACCAGGCGGTCATCTGGCTCGATATGCAGAGTGATCGTCCGTTGCACATAGGGTCATTCAGTTCTGATTATGTATATATGTAAAGAGAGGGATGGTGAAACTATTCTTACAATTCCTCCCACGATTGAAATCACGGGTTTCCTTGGAGGTAATTGATGAAAACCAGGGCTTTCTGCCCGGGACACATCACAGGATTCTTCGAGATGTGCAGGACGGACAACCCAATGGCAAGCGGTTCAAGGGGTGGGGGGCTATGTACCTCGTTGGGCGCACTATCCGAGGTCAGCGTAGAGAGAGCCGATCGTCTCGAGATCGATGTCAACATCGACCGCGAGCCCAGAGAAGCCGAAGTCACCCGGGCCGCACTCGGGCACCTGCTCGGTGATGAGCAGCTTCATGTCAATGTGACAACTGAGCTCGACCTTCCGGAGAGCCAGGGCTTCGGTATGAGCGCAGCAGGGGCACTCTCCGCATGCGTCGCAGCCTCGCACACACTCGGAATCGCCCGCCAGAAGGCATTCGAGGCGGCGCACGTCGCGGAGATCGAATGTGGTACAGGGCTGGGAGACGTTTCGGCGATTCATCGCGCAGGCATCACGATACGCGAATCGCCAGGTCTCCCGCCGACCGGCAGGGTCCACCGCATCGAGGGAGCCCCGGAAGTCGTTCTCGCGGTTGTCGGACCGCCCATCAGAACCTCGGACATGCTCAGAGATATCGAGCTGACACGGCGTATCAACCGTTGTGGCGCAGAGAGGGTTCCTCAGCTGCTCGGCGAACCGACGGTGGACGACCTGATGCGATTGTCATCATCGTTCGCGCTGGAGACAGGCCTCGCGTCCGAACGGGTGATATCCGCCATGGACGCAGCATCCGTCGCCGGAGCTGCCAGCATGATCATGCTCGGCAATTCCGTTTTCGCAATAGGACGGACGGAGGAGCTGATCGATATTCTCAGCGCGTTCGGAGAGGTCCGATCGTGCGGTGTCGACGGTGCAGGCGCCAGGGTTCTGCCCAATCAGGCGTGAGAGTCGTCACACGATCACTCGTACAGAGTGAAGAGTCGGTCGTCACCGCCCACATCGAACAAGCCGATCCTCGCACCGCTGTCCAGCCACCCGTGCGCGTAGTTCACGCATGCGAACGCGTTCGCCAGACTGCCCTCCCGGGCGAACCCTTTCGCGTCCTCGAAGTACGACCTCGCCATGGTGAGAAAATCCTCAGCTAGTTTCCTGTTGAATGACCTGTCGGGTGCGGCGATCCGCAGCTTGGCCAGCGCATCTGATGTGAGCCGGATGTACTTCTCGACCCGTTCGATGGTTATCGTCTCTCCCTCGCCAGTCATCGCTCCTACATCCTTCTGGACGGGATGATCTCCACGCTCTCGCCGCCGTGGAGCGACTCCCTGGGACGAATGTCGACGAAGAGCGGCATGGATACGCCGCCGCCGGTGATTATGGCGGTTCCGATAGGCAACCTCTGGATCTCGTCCTCCATTCCATCCGTCAATCCCTCGATCGACGCTGCGATCGCCTTGAGGTCGTTCGGGTTGTTCACCTTGAGTATGACCTGGGTGTTGCACTGGCTTAGCACGTTCTTGTCCACCTTCGCAGGCCTCTGGGATATCACCATGAGGCCCAGGCCGAACTTCCTGCCCTCGGACGCGATGGTCCTGAAGACCTTGGAGCACGCCACCTGCCCTTGTTGCGGACAGAAGTTGTGCGCCTCCTCGACGACCAGCATCAACGGAGGTATCTTGCCGACCTTCCGGAGCTCGAAGAGCGCGTTGCCTATCCTGTTGACTATGAGTTCCTGCATGTCGGGCGGTGTGCCTCTCAGGTTGATGATTGTCGCCTTGCCCTTCTTGATGAGCTCGTCGATCTTCGTCCCCTGCTCCGCGAAGACATCTATCTCGTTCAGGTACTCAAGCTCGCTTATAAGTATCCCGCTGGACTGCTCATCGTTGGCTTCGAGGACAGCTATGATGTCGGTTATCGAGAAGCTATCCTTCGTGTCCCGAAGGGCGTCGACCGCCTTCCTGAGCATAGTCAGGTACGATCTCACGTTCTTGATGTTCGTGAGACCTAGTATCTCCCTCGCATCGAGGTTGTGGAGCGTGAACTTCAGAGGTTTGGCATGCTTGTTCAGGTTAGTGTCCGTCGCGAACTCGGCAATCTTATCATCGTATCCCTTCGGCTTCACACCGAAGTCTCTGTTGGTCTTCTTGACAGTCCCTCGCTTCCGCATCGTCGAGTATTCGCCGTGAGGGTCTAGCACGCAAACGGTGACATTGTGCTTCATCAGCTCCTCTATGAGTGCGCCGGAACAGTACGATTTCCCGCCGCCGGTCTTGCTGAGGATGCACACGTGCTTCTGCACGAGCAGGTTGATGTCGAGCTCCACGCGGATATCGTGGCCTGCCAGGAGGCCGATATACGCGCCGGAATCGGTGTGCTCCTCGATGCCGACCACGCTTTTTATCAGGTCCTCCTGCGCGCGGAAGACGCTCTCACCGGCGCGCATCGGGGTCCTGGGAGCCTGGAGCAGATTTCGGTCATCCCGATATCCCACGACGGATACCGTCGCGATCTCCTTCTCCTCGATATCGATGGGGGTCCCGTGCTTCATCGACTGAACTCCGTCCGTCGTCAGGTTGGTGCGCCGCTCGATCTCCGACACCTGCCCAAGTACGAACCCGTGCAGGCCATGGCGCACCTGGACGAACTCCATCTTCTCCAGGGGAGCGGTCACTACAATGTTGAACTTGAGCGTGCCGACGTTGCCGTATATCACACCCACCTGAGTGAGTCCGTGAGGGTCGGCGACCTTGTGCGCGCGGCGGGAGCGCGGCTTGTGAGCGTGCTCGTCGTGGGCCTCACCAACATCTTCGGGGAACGGAGCGTCGGTTTCGCCCGTTGATAGGTCCAACTGGTCAGTGCTCTCGTTCAAATGCATCCCATCTCAATTTCCCAATATGACGATTTCTTCTATTAATGCTTTCGTGGAACTCTCGCACGGCCAACGGGGCGTCAAGTTATATGAGAAAGGATGACGTTCTCCGCGACTGATACAATGCACATCGTCGGAGGCTCAGCATCAGGAAGACTAGCAGGGGAATTGGCGAAGAGCCTCGGGGCCGATCTCGCGACCGTCGAGGTGAAGAGGTTCCCCGATGACGAATGCTACGTCAGGATCGGTGACAACCTGGACGGGCAGGATGTCGTCATCGTCCAGACCGCGTGGCCGGACAGGAACATCGTCGAGCTCCTGCTGCTGCAGGATGCGGTCCGGGAGTTCGACGTGTCCTCGGTGACCACGGTCGTGCCCTACTTCGGATACGCTCGTCAGGACAAGAAGTTCAAGGAGGGTGAGCCAGTGAGCGCTCGGATGCTGGCTCGGATCATACAGCTCCAGTCCGACGCGTTCGTGACAGTCGATGTCCACGCTCCCAGCGTGGTTGCATGGTTCGACCGCATACCTGCGAAGAACGTCTCGGCCCACCCCGAAGTCGGCGCGTTCCTGAAGCGGGAGGGCGTCGAGCTGGTCCTGTCACCAGATGAGGGGAGACGGGACAACGCAGAGATGGTAGCTAGCGTCGCAGGATGCGATGCGGACTTCCTCGTCAAGGAACGACTAGACGGAGAGACCGTCAGGATGGCGCCCAAATCGCTCGACGTCAGTGGAAAGACGGTCGCGATAGTCGACGACATCATATCCACGGGCGGAACCATCGTCAAGGCCTCGGAGCAGCTCAGGCAGCATGGCGCAGCCAAGATCATAGCCGTGTGCACACACGGCGTCTTCGCATCCGATGCGATCCCCCGCCTCAAGAAAGCCTGCGACGAGGTATTCTCCACGGACACCATCGAGAACTCCACCACTGCGATCACGGTCGCGCCTCAGGTTGCCAGGGCCATTAGGAAATGAAGGCGGCACCAAAAGCTACATATGCCTCCCCTGGATTCTCGGAGCTGTCATGAAGAAGGCCGAAGATTTCAGCGAATGGTACAACGAGATGGTCGAGAGGGCGAACCTCACCGACAAACGTTATCCGATCAAGGGGATGAACGTGTGGACGTCCTACGGCTGGAAGATCATGCGGGCGATCGACACACACATACGCGAGGAGTTCGACGCCACGGAACACGACGAGGTATGCTTCCCGCTCCTGATACCAGAGGACCAGTTCGCGAAGGAGAAGGAGCACATCAAGGGATTCGACGCCGAGGTGTTCTGGGTCACACACGCGGGATTGAACCCCTTGGATGTGAAGTTCCTCCTGAGACCGACGAGCGAGACGGCCATGTATCCGATGTTCTCCTTGTGGGTCAGGTCCCATGCGGACCTTCCCCTCAAGACATACCAGATAGTGAACACTTTCAGGTACGAGACGAAGCAGACGAGGGCGTTCATCCGGGTGCGGGAGATCCACTTCTTCGAGTCGCACACATGTCACGCAGACTTCGATGATGCAGAGAGACAGATCAGGGAGGATTATGAGATCGTCGAAAGGCTTACCCAGAAATGGTGCATCCCTCACAAGCTGCTCAAGCGCACGGACTGGGACAAGTTCCCGGGAGCGGACTACACGGTAGGCATCGATACGGTTCTGCCGGACGGCAGGACGCTCCAACTAGGGTCGATACACCAATACAAGGAGAATTTCTCGCGGCCCTACGATATCAAGTACGAGGACGACAAGGGGGAGCACAAGTACGCCCACCAGACGACCTTCGGCATGAGCGAGAGACTGGTCGGGGCAATCGTGGCCATCCACGGCGATGACAAGGGGATCGTACTCCCGCCAGATGTAGCGACAATCCAGATCGTGGTCGTACCGGTTCTTGCGAAGGGCGCCGCGGAGGTTGTGACCGCGAAGGCGGTGGATTTGTACAACGAGCTCAAGAGTTCAGGATTGCGAGTCCACCTTGACGACAGAGACGTCAGGCCTGGAGTGAAGTACTACGACTGGGAGCTGAGGGGCGTTCCCCTTAGACTCGAACTGGGCACCAAGGACATCGAGAAGGGGGTTGTGACCTTCGTCAGGAGGGACGATGGCGAGAAGGCCCTTGTCGAACGGGAGCGCGTCGCTGATGAAGCCAGGGAAATGCTTGCCAAGATCGCCGCTGACATGCTCCAGAGGGCCAGGAAGACCATGGATGCGGACACCGTCACCATCGACTCTCTGGAGAATCTGCCTGATAAGTTCATCAGGGCAGGATGGTGTGGTGGCGAGGATTGCGGTCACTCGATCGAGGACCGTACCGAGAGGAACATAATCGGCACGCCAATCGATGACGAAGGGTTCAGCGGAGCTTGCGTCGTCTGCGGGAAGCCCACGCGCACTTCGGTCTACATAGCCAGAGCGATGTGAGCGAAGTACTCATCCAGGGAATCGTCAGCCGAACAAGGGGGTAAGGGAACAGTTCCTACGTGGACGTCCTCTTCTTCCGGAACAGAATCATTCCGATGATGCCAAAAGCTATCAGAGGGGTGTATATCGTGTATATCCCGATGTTACCTCTGTCGAACGGATACCATGTCCCATAGATGAGGCCCCAGCCCCAGTAGACGAGTATGCCCGCAACAAGTAAAAGCGAGAAGAAGACAAACGCTGCCTTTCGCTGGAACTCGGATTCGTCGCCTTCTGCCATCATCGCGCCCAATGGATTGGCTGTATAAATTGCTTTCTCATGGAGCTGCGGAGTTCGGGCATCGACTGCAAGTCGTCAACCTGGCGGCGAGGATGTTCCGATCTTCAGGAACTCCTCTTCGTCCTTGAGCGCCGCCTCGAATATCTCCAGACTCTTCTCGATCTGGACCCTGGACATGCACAGCGGTGGGGCGATCCTGAACACGTTGCCGTAGATTCCGGACGTTATCGTCATCAAGCCTCCCCTCCAGCACTTGCCCTGGACGGTGGTCGCCTCGTGGGGCTCCTTGGTGTACTGGTTCTTGACCAGCTCCACACCGATCATCAGGCCCTTCCCGCGGACATCTCCGATGATCTCCCTGCGCTCCATCATCTCCCTCAACAACTTCGAAGTGTGCTCCCCGAGCTTCGCCGACCTATCAACGAGGTTCTCCTCCACTATGGCCTGGACATGCGCCAGACCGGCCGCCATCGTGATGGCGTTCCCGCCGAACGTCGACGAGTGTGAGCCAGGGCGCCACTTCTTCATGATCTCGTTCTTAGCGATTATCGCGCCGAGCGGTACTCCGCCGCCGAGGGCCTTGCCCATGACCAGTATGTCCGGGACTACGTTGAAATGCTCGCACGCGAACATCTTTCCCGTCCGTGCGAACCCGGTCTGCACCTCGTCCATGATCAGAAGCGCATCCTGTGATTCGCATATCTTCTTGAGTCCTGGCAGGAACTCCTTCGGAGGCACGACATAGCCGCCCTCACCCTGGATCGGCTCGACCACGATCGAGGATATCTGCCCTGTCGGCCCGCCCATCTGAAGGACCTGGTTCTCCAGGTAGTCCATGCACCAGAGGCCGCACTCCGGATATGTTTGCTTGAACGGGCATCGATAGCAGTAGGCGTACGGGGTGAACACGATCCCGGGGATCAGCGGACCGTAACTGTACCTCAGTTTCAGCTTGCTGGTCAACGAGAGTCCGGCCCCCACCCTGCCGTGGTACGAGCCGAAGAACGCCACGTGCTCGCTCCTCTTGGTGTAATAGCGCGAGAGTTTGAACGCCGCCTCGACCGCCTCCCCCCCGCTGTTACCGAAGAACGTGCCCTTCAACGCCTTCCCTGGCGATATCTCGTGGAGCAGCTTTGCGAAGTACGCCTCCTTGTCGAAGTAGGCGTCGTTCGCCATTGAGTGGACGAGCTTCGCAGCCTGATCCTGGATGGCCTTGACCACCCTCGGGTGCGTCCATCCTGCGTTCTCTACGCCTATGCCCGATGTGAAGTCGAGCAGTATGTTCCCGTCAGCGTCCATCACAGAGGCTCCGGACGCCTTCTCGAATGTGAACGTGAAGCATCTGTCGTATGCGTACGAGACGTACTCCCTGTCGATCTTGATTATGGCCTTGCTCTTAGGGCCGGGTGCCCTGACGACCAGCTTAGGTGCCTCTCTCGCCCAGTCGGCGACCCAGTCCGGAAGAGGGAAATCCTCCTCGGGGGCCACCACTGGCTTCTCTTTGCCATCGACCTTCCCTGTCTTCGGCGCATTCACTGTCCCGCTCAGAACCTCGTTATCGGCCATCTCACTCATTCCTCATTCCCCCTGGCCTGATTGAGGGTGAGTGCACCCTCAGGACATGCCTTCAGACACTTGGGGTCGCCACCGCACAGGTCACACATGTACGCAGTCTCCACGCCGAACTCCTCCTCGAAGAATATCGCTTCGTAAGGGCAGCGCGGGATGCACGCCATGCATGCGAAACACCTGTGCTCGTCAAGAGTCCAATACTTGCCTTCGTCGTGGAATTCAAGCAGCGCGGACGGACATACGTCTGCGGGTTCGCACTGCTCGCAATGCACACACACGACCGCCTTGAACCTGTCCCCATCCTCGATGATCTTCATTCTCGATATTCCTGCCGCGACACTCGATTTCTTCGAGGCGATGCAGGCCTTCTCGCATTCCCGGCATCCATCGCATTTCTGTGGGTCGAAAACCAACCCGAAGCTCCTTTTCGAACTAGGCATCCATGCACCAACTGAAGGGCCAGACCCATCGAATCCATGGGGATGGCCATATCGGGGAGCCTGTGCTCCTCAACGCGCTCCTAAAGGACTGATGACATATATATTCTTGGAGACGGCAGTATATGTACCTTCGCTGTGTACAAATTGAACCGAGTCTTCATGAAGGATTTACGAATAACCACCCTTAATGATTGAAGATTTCACATTCGGCACCTACCTATTGGGAGGCGTTCGACGGCGACAAAAGTACCGGTGAAAAGGCATCAGAAACACCTATTTAAATACCGATATTTTTATATTTTGATTCTGCTGCAAATAGCTGCGCGAATTCGCCGGAAGTCCGATGAAAATCGAACTGAGACCAGAGGTGATGGGCACTGCTCACCACTTCTGGTCGTTGAGGTTTGTGCCTGCTCAGAGATAGTCGAGGGTTCCTACGATATCGCTCAGACCGGCGTCTTCGAGCGTCTTCTTCGTCGGCCTGCCCTGCTCGTCCCAGCCCCAGAGCGCGTAGTATTCGTTGAGCATCTTCTCGAAGGCCTCGTGGCTGACGGTCTTCCCCTCGGTCTTCCCGCTCGGCAGGGGCTCCGTCGACATCCTGTCGGGCATCGTGTCGTCCTTCCTCGAGAAACCCTCTCTGACATTGAACGCTCTGACAAGGTTCCAGACCCGTACACCGACCGCTTTCAGCCAATCCACATCCGCGGGAAGTCCAGTGACGGCCGTGTAGTACATCGCCATGTTCTCGTCGCTGACCCCGTAGAAGTCACAGTAGATCATGCTCCACTTGTAGCTCTTCATTATCTGCTCCTCGTGGCAGATCGCGGCCTTGCCCTCAGTGCTCCACGGGTCCCCCTCGCCGTACGCATCCGACGCGACGGGCCACGCTCTGTTGTGGTCGGCACCTCGGTCTGAGGTCGCGTATGCGAGCGCCATGCCGATCGATCCTCTCGGGTCGTATGCGGGATACTCGCTACCCTTCGAGTGCATGACGAGCTTCTCGGTATCCTTGCCTATCGCCTTCGCGGCACGCAGCGTCCCCTCTGCGAGGAGGTCGCCGATCTTGGTCGTCCTCAGGGAGATCATCTCGGGCATCTTCGCGTATGCCTCCTCGTTCCCGAACCTGAGGTCCAGGCCTCCGGTGTCCTCTTTCGTTATGATGCCTTTCTCGTAGATGTCCATGGCGAAACCCACCGCTGAGCCAGCCGACATCGTATCCAGGCCGAACCTGTCGCAATCCTCTGAGAACTTGATGACGGCCTCGATGTTCTTCACGCCGCAGTTGGACCCTGCCAATCCGAGCGTCTCGTACTCAGGCCCCTCAGTGGACGACCCTTTGAACAAGCCGTCCCTCACCTTGGCGAGGCTGCCGCAGGCGATGCCGCACGAGAAACAGGCTTTCTTCCTGACGAAGACCCTGGTCTTCAGGGCGTCGGAGTCTATCCCCTGGTATCCGTCGAACTGGCCACTGTGCCAGTTGTTCGTCGGTAGGATGCCCGCGTCCTGGCTCATGTCGACGATGATCGGGGTGCCGTCGGTTATCAGGCCGGCATGGTCAGGCTGCTCGACGACATCCTTCCAGAGCATCAGCTTGGCCATCTCCATGAACTCGTCAATCTTGGGGACCTCGACGCCGAGTGAGCCCTTCGCGACCACTGCCTTCAAGTTCTTGGAGCCGAACACCGCGCCAGCTCCGCCGCGGCCGGCGTTCCGGGTTATGTCTGAGGTGACGCCAGCGATCCTGGAGAGTTTCTCACCCGCCTGGCCGATTCCCGCGACGCGGGCGTACTTGTGCCCGACCTCGTCTCTGAGGAGTTCCTCCGTCTTGAACATGTCCTTCCCCCAGACGTTCTTGGCATCCCGTATCTCCGCCTTGCCGTCGTTCACCCAGAGGTAGCTCGGCTTCGCCGCCTTCCCCTTGACGATTATGCCGTCGAACCCCGCGTACTTCAACTCCGGAGCGAAATAGCCTCCGGCGTAGGTGTCCAGAAAAGTCCCTGTGAGTGGGGACTTGGTTATCACGACATATCTGCTCGTCAGCGGGACCATCGTCCCGACCAGCGGACCCGTCCATATCATGAGCGGGTTGTCTGGAGACAGCGGGTCGGTACCCGGCTTCAGCTCCTCGTAGAGGTACCTGGCGCCCAGTCCCTTGCCGCCGATGAACTGCTTGGCCCACTCCATCTTCGTCGGCTCGGCCGCTACCTTTTCATTGGTCAGATCGACCCTCAGTATCTTACCGGTGTATCCTGTCGGCATCTTCACTCACCCCTCGAAATGACCTTCCTAGGGCACACATCGATGCACTTGGGCGTCCCTCCACACAGGTCGCACTTGATCGCGTACGATTCCGATGGGTCGAGCCAGCATCCATTGTGCGGACAGGCATCGACGCACAGGCCACACGCAGTGCACTCCTCCTTGTCCACGCAGTATATGCCCAGCGCCTCATCCAGCTTGATCGCTTCGGCCGGACACGCCTCGACGCACGGGTGCTCGTCGCACTGCGTGCAGTAGTTCAGCCTGAACTCGCCGGGCTCAGGGAAGACGTCCTCGACGTTGATCCGGGACTCACTGGGGTTGAACTTACCCACGTGAGATCCGGAGCAGATCAAGGCGCACATGTTGCAGCCGATGCATTTCTCAAGCTCAATCTTCAAGCCTTTGCTCATCACAGATTTCCTCCCAAGTCAGAGTCATCCTGGGAACACCGGCACTGGGGAACGCCATTCCGCTGGTGCGAAAACCGTTGCGTCCCCCTCGACTGCCGCCTCCCTGGAGCGGCGATATGATTGCCGTAGCCGTATATAGTTCTTGTCGGTTTTTCGGCTGGAGGCAGGATATTCAGATTTTCCTACTAAGAACGGGGCCAGATTATGGAAGAGCGATATGTTCGCGGGAGCACCTCGGATGCCACGGGTCGAATCGAGACAAGTCAAAATACGGATGAAGACATACGACCCTCGGAGACGAGAGGATTCATCCGACGACGTGAACGAGATGTTCCCATTCAAGAGAAAGAGGACAGACGGGGTCCCACCGCACCGACCGGTCTCGAAGGACCTGCCACGATACAGGATGGACGACCATGCGGTTGAATACAAGGGCGAGACGGGAGCGAGAGAGGAGCGGCCCGTCGACGAAGAGGTCGCGGCGTCCGAACTGCACAGAAAAGGATTCCACCCGCTCCCGCGGTGCTCGCACTGCGGGACGGCAATCAGTTACTACCAGAGGAAGTGTCACGCGTGCGAGACGGAGTTCAGGGGGATCTGATGTCCGCTGACATGTGCGGAAGGGGATGGATTTGATCGAGGAGGGAACCAGGATCGTCCTCGTCGATGGGAAGGGGACGAAGCACTTCGCCGTCGCCGAAAGGAGGATGGTGGAAGTGAAACACCTTGGGACCGTAGATGGGACGGTCGTCTGCGGCTCGTCGTTCGGAGACGATATCACCGTCGCTGGCCACTCGTTCCGCGTCGTGAGGCCGTCCGTGATGGACATCCTGGGCCTGATGAACAGACGAGCTCAGATAATCTCGCCAAAGGATAGCTTCCACATACCGATGTACATGGACCTCGGATGCGGAAGTCGCGTCGTCGAGGCCGGAGCAGGGTCCGGGGCTCTGACGGTAGTACTCCTGAAGGCGGTCGCGCCGACGGGCAAGGTCTACACGTACGAGACAAGAGAAGACCATGCGAGGGTGGCCGAGAGGAACGTCGGACGCTCGGACTTCGTCTCCTGCTGGCAACTAAAGATGGGAGACATCTGCCGAGGAATCGAAGAGACCGACCTTGACGGGGTCGTGCTCGACATCCCCAACCCGTGGGATGCTGTTTCTGCTGCGTCCTCTGCCCTGCGCTCCGGAGGACATATATGCTCCTACGTGCCGAACGCTAATCAGCTCGAGAGCACGGTCAAGGCGATGCGGAAAGCTGGCTTCCAGGACGTGTTCGCATTCGAGACTCTTCAGAGAGAGATGATGGTCCACGACCGTGGTGTCAGGCCAAGCTGTGACATGATGGGCCACACCGGATATCTGGCTTTGGCGAGGAAGACGAGTCCTTGAGCGGGCAGTGGAGGATCTCTCGCTCGCCACGATGTCGGACCACTCGGTCACTCATCAGAACCCTGCAGCCCTCAAAGTCTAAGTATCGGCGACGGTAATGCGGTCACAGGTGACCACGAAATGGCTGTGGCAGAGGTCAGAGTCACGCTCAAGAAGGGGGTAGCTGACCCGGAGGGGAGGAACACACTCAAGGCGCTAGAACTGCTCGGATTCGAGGGGGTCCGGGACGTCCGAACCGTGAAGGTTTTCGAGATTGAGACTGACGGGAAAGCGGAGGAGACCAAGAGGAGCGTAGAAGAGATGTGCAGGAAGCTCCTAGCTAACCCTGTGATTCACAACTACTCGATCAGTGTCAAGTGAGGATATCGGATGTCGTCGAGCAGGCTCTATGCCCCCCAGGACACTCCATTCGAACTGACGGAGATAAGACTCTCGAAGGCCTCCGATGATGAACTGATGGAGATAAGCCGCGAGAGCGGCACCGGACTTTCCCTCGACGAGATGAAGCGTGTCAGGGACCACTTCGACGAGATGGGCAGGAATCCGACGGATGTCGAGCTCCAGTCGGTGGGCCAGGCATGGAGCGAGCACTGCTGCTACAAGAGCTCGAAGATGTTCCTGAGGGAGTACATCTTCGGGATAGACAACAGACAGGTCATTGACCGAGGCGACGCCGGCGTGATGGAGTTCGACCGGGACCACGCCTACGCGCTGAGGATCGAGAGCCACAACCACCCGAGCGCGGTCGAACCCTACGGCGGAGCGGCCACAGGCATCGGCGGGATAATCAGGGACGTGCTCTGCATGGGGGCACAGCCGATTGCGTTGGTGGACCCGCTGTTCTTCGGACCCCTGGACTATCCGTTCAAGAAACTCCCGGACGGTGTGAAGCACCCGAAGTACCTCCTGGGGGGGGTGGTTGCGGGGATAAGGGACTACGGCAACAGGGTGGGGATTCCGACCGTCTCGGGCGGCCTATGGTTCGACGAGAGCTACACGGGCAACTGCCTCGTGAACGTCGGTTGCGTCGGCATAGCCGAGAAGAGGAACATACGGAGGAACGCGGTCAGGGGGCCGGGGGACGTCCTCATCCTCGCCGGAGGGCGAACCGGGAGGGACGGCATCCACGGAGTCACATTCGCCTCGGCCGTTCTGACGGAGGATAGCGAGATGGAGTCGAGGGGCGCCGTGCAACTCGGCGACCCGATCATGAAGGAACCGGTAATGCACGCCGTTCTCGAGGCCAACGAGAAGGGGCTTGTCAACGGGATGAAGGACCTCGGCGGAGGAGGCCTCTCCTGCGTGGTCGGCGAGATCGCCCTGGCTGGAGGCTGTGGGGCGGAGGTGGACCTCGGCAAGGTTCCGCTCAAGGAGGAGGGACTGGCCCCGTGGGAGATATGGGTGTCAGAATCACAGGAGCGTATGATGCTCTCAGTGTCTCCAAGGAACGCGGAGAGAGTCCTCCACATCTTCAAGCTCTGGGACGTGCCGGCAACACCGATCGGCAGGATAATACGCGAGAAGCGGGTGAGACTGCGTTACGGTGGCACGAAGGTCTTCGACCTTGAGCTCGAGTTCCTCACCGCCGGTCCGGAGTACTGCAGACCGTGCAGCGCGAGCGCGGGTGGACGTGGAAGGAAGGAGAGGACACCGAAGGCGAAGACGAGGTACGACAGGGACCTGCTGAGACTCCTGTCGGACCAGAACATCTGCAGCCGCGACTGGGTGATCCGACAGTACGATCACGAGGTCCGCGCGAACACAGTGATCAAGCCGCTGCATGGTAAGACGGGGCACTGGACGCACGGCGATGCCGCGGTCCTGAAGCCCGTCGAGGAATCGTTCAGAGGCCTTGCGATTGCAACCGCCTCGAACCCGATCGCCGTGGCCGTCGACCCCTACAGAGGGGGCAAGACTTGCGTCGACGAGGTCTGCAGGAACATCGCAGCCGTCGGAGCGCGCCCACACTCGCTGACCGACTGCCTCAACTTCGGGAATCCGGAGATGCCAGACAGGCTATGGCAGTTCAGGGAGGCGGTCAGGGGAATCGGGGAGGTCTCGAGAGACCTGGACCTCCCGATACCTTCGGGCAATGTCAGCTTCTACAACGAATCCCCCAAAGGGTCGGTGCTTCCGACGCCTGTGATACTCGGATGCGGCATCATGAGAGATATCAGGAAGTGCGTCACCTCGGAGTTCAAGAAGGAGGGCGACCCTGTCTTCCTCGTCGGAGAGACGGGGCCGGAGATGGGTGCCTCCGCGTACTACAGGTCGGCAGGGGGCTACTCGTCCAGAAACCCGGACGTTGACACGGCCGCCCTCAGAGCAGGCATGGACGTCGTCATCGGAGGGATAGAGAGAGGTGTCATCGTGGCGTGCCACGACCTCTCCGACGGAGGACTGGCGGTCGCATCGGCGGAGATGTGCATCGGAGGGGATGTTGGCGCGAACCTGAACATCGACAAGCTCGGGCGCCTGAGGTCCGACGCGAAGCTGTTCGGCGAGAGCAACAGCCGGTGGCTGATCGAGGTACGGAAGGGCAAGGAGAAGCAGTTGCCGAAGGACAGAAGAACGAAGGTCACCAAGCTGGGAAGGGTCGGAGGGTCTTCCCTTGCCATCGGCTCTGGCAGGAAGCTCATCGACCTCGAGGTCGAAAGGCTGGCGAAGAGCTTCGGCTCGACGCTCTGGAGGATGGTAGGGTGAAGGTCAGCAGCGCGCGCGTCTGCGTGCTGAGAATAGAAGGTACGAACTGTGAGGAGGAGTCGTACCTGTCCTTCAAGCGTCTCGGGGCGAAGCCCGAGAAGGTGCACCTCAAGCAGCTGACGGGGACCGACGTCACATCCGACGAGAAGCGGTCCCTGGCGGATTATCAGGTCCTCGTGCTACCGGGCGGGTTCTCGTCTGGGGACTATGTGCGCGCGGGGGCGATATTCGCCGCCCGGATGAAGAGCAGGCTCTCGCGAGACCTGGTGGAGTTCGTGCGTGCGGGGAAGCCCGTGCTCGGGATATGCAACGGTTTCCAGATACTCGTCGAGACCGGTCTTCTGCCGGCAACGTCGGGCGTGATGACGGAGGTGCCCGAGGCCGTCCTGAGCACGAACGACTCGGCCAGGTTCGAGTGTCGTCCCACGCTCCTGAGGAAGGTGAACAGGGGGAGCTGCGTCTTCACCACCAAGATCCCGTGCGACAAGATATCGGCCATACCATCCGCCCACGCAGAGGGCAAGCTGATGTTCCCCGTCGACCGCTCGAAGAGGATCGTGAAGGAGCTGGCCGACAACGACCAGCTGGTGTTCAAGTACGTGGATCCGGATGGGGACCTCGCGGGATACCCGTGGTGCCCCAACGGTTCGACCGAGAACATAGCGGGTATATGTAACCGCGAAGGGAACGTCTTCGGGCTCATGCCGCACCCCGAGAGGGTGTTCTTCAGGTACACGCACCCGGACTGGACGCGTAACCCGGACGGCGCTGGAGACGGAAAGGCCGTGTTTGAATCAGTGCTCGACTACGTCTCGAAGAAGCTGTGAGGACGCGGACGCCGCTCAGAGGGAGACTATGAGCTCCACTTGGTCGCCGTCCTTGAGTCCCAGGGACCGCCTGAGATGGTACTTGCATATGACTTCGATTATGTCCACATGATGCGACCGGACCGGCAGGACGACCGCGCATTCCATGTTGTGGATAGTCGCGAGAAAACATTTCACATCGCCAAACGTGCGCCCGTCCTTCTCGAAGCCTCTTATCAGTATGCCTTCGGACTTGCGCAGTACGTCCACCTTGGGGAGTTCCGGGCTGGATATCCTGAGGTTCAGTGTCCCCTCGTAGGGCTTGAACCACAGTTTCTTCTGGAACTGCTCGGCGTACGCCTCCTGGTTGACGTAGTACTGCCCCTCGCCAAGGCCGGAGGTGACGACACCGATTATGACAAGGTGGTCCTTCATCTCGAATATCCTCTGATAGTCTGAGTACTCCTTCCTGAGCAGGTCGAACCCCTTGTCCGTCAGCTTGATCCGCTGCCTCCTTGCGCCGAGGTCGCGCTCGATCAGACCCTCACCAAGGAGTTCCAGTATCTTCTTCGAGGCGGACTGTTGGCTGATCTCAAGTACGTTCCCCAGCTCCCTCGAGGATATGGCGATGTAGTCATGCACGCCACCCATAAGAGCGATGTGCTTCAGGGTGGCGATCTGCTTTTCATGCATGGCACGCTTCGGATAAGCGAGGCCTCATAATAGCCTTTCGGCCGCCATTTTCCTGGCGGGTCCATGCGACGCACCCCGCCGTTCTGGAGGGTTCAATCCGATGTGCAGCCCGTGAGAACCAGGAAATGCCCGCTCCGTAGGCGAAGCACGGGGATCGCCCGCTCCTTCAGCCGTCCGATGAGTTCCCTGTCGTTCGTGAGCACTGCCCCGGAATGCCTCTCAGCGACGTCGATGACGGCGTCGTCCCCGTTTAGCTCCGTCGCGACGACATCGTATTTATGGGCGAGCGCCAGGGCGGCTTTGGCCTCCTTCGTGCCCAGCCTATCCAGCTCGCCCAGGACTGATTCCGGGACGAGTACGGGCACCTCCCCGAGAAGCCTTGTTATCTCCCTGTCGAGGTTCAGACGGAACTGGAATGGCATCATAAGACCGTTGGCATCGATGACGAGAGCCCTCACCAAGAGAATCCACACCCGCGTCTACTCGACGATGCCGTATCCGATCAGGCGCCACTTCCCGGCGATCCTCCGGGATATCGCTATGCGCTGGTCCTTCTCCGTACAGACAGGTATCTTCAGAGAGATCTCGGCAGAATCCGACCTGCCGCTCGTCACCACGCCCACGGTCGTGGCGGTCCCCACACTCAGCATGAGAGGCTCGTTGGTCTTCAAAGCCTCGACCGCCTGTTCGGACGACATCCCGACGACGCTTTTCAGTAGCTCCGTCCTTATCGTCAGCGATTCGAGAACCGGCGGGAGGGTGTCAGGCTTTCCAGCGATCCGGCCGACCAGGGAATCCGATTTCGTGAAGCTCGGGTCGAGCCCTGTGCCTATCGCAATCAGCCCCCCTCGCGTGGCCACGTCCAGTTGGAGGGTGCCCGCGAGGAGCGAGCGTACCGTCGTGACCATGGGTTCCCACGTGACTCCCCTGCTCGTCTCGACCTTCCTGCCGGGACGGACCTCTATCTCGTCTCCTATCTTCAATGTCCCCTCGGTGAGCGAGCCGCCTATGACTCCGCCCTTCAGGTCCTTCAGCTCGGTACCTGGCACATTGACGTCGAACGACCTTGCCACGTACATCCTGACCGGGTTCTCCTCGGAGTACTTGGGCGACGGGATGACCTTCTCGATGGCCATTATGAGCGTGTCGATGTTCATGTTGTGATGGGCAGATATGGGTATGACTGGCGCATCCTCGGCGATCGTGCCCTTCAGGAACTCCTTGATCTCGTTGTGGTTCTGGACTGCCTGCTCCTTTGTGACGAGGTCGACCTTGTTCTGCACGACGACTATCTTGTCGACACCGATGATGCTCAAGGCCATGAGGTGCTCCCTCGTCTGCGGTTGGGGGCACTTCTCGTTGGCGGCGACCAGCAGGAGCGCTCCGTTCATTATCGCAGCGCCTGACAGCATCGTCGCCATCAGGGTCTCGTGACCGGGCGAGTCGACGAAGGACACCGCCCTGAGCAGCTCGCACTTGCCTCCGCACTCAGGGCACTCGGGCTGGTTGGTGTAACACGCGGGCTCTTCGCAGGCGTCACACTTGTAGAAAGCGGCGTCGGCGTATCCGAGCCTGATCGATATACCCCTCTTGACCTCTTCGGAATGCCTGTCCGTCCACTCCCCCGTCAGAGCCTTGGTCAGCGTGGTCTTGCCATGGTCGACATGGCCGATCATGCCGATGTTCGTCTCCGGCTGGGAGGGGACATTCATTATTCCTTCTTCTCCTCTTTCTTGATGAGCTCTGAGACGGGCTTCGTACCGTGCTGACTGACCTTGAGATTGACCTGGACGCTGTCCGGGGATATCGTGTTGCCCCTGAAGTTCTTCTTCCGCCTGAGGCCACTCTCCTTGGACCTGAAACCTATGCTCTTCGATACGAGCAGCTTCTTCCTGCGGGGACCTGGAAGGTCCTTCCTGAGCGGGAAACCATCCTTGTCGCTGCCACCAGTGATCGTCAGCTTGTAGCCGGGAAGTCCGACGAATATGCCATCTATGGTATCGCCGATCTTCTTGCCGATCAACGTGTTGGCGTGATGCCCTGAGACCGGCACCTGGTATGACTTCCCGTCCTTCGTATCGTTTATGACGGCTCTGAACTCTGCCACACAATCAACTCCAGTGTCGCAGGACGCCCTAATGCGCAAGGAGTTAAATAGGTTTCGGGAGCGACTGGGACCACTGGTAGGGTCCCCACGGAGGGTCGTTCAACTTCCCCAGAACGGACTCTCCTTCCTCTTGATCTTCACAACGGCGTCGAGTACCTCCTGCTCGTCCATCGAGAGCTTCTGGGAGAGCAGCTCACGTGCGTGCCCTTCGGGCAGATCCACCAGCAGAATGTCCTCGACATCGATCTGCCTGCCGACTGTCGCGGCGTCGATGGCGACCGCGACCTCGGCGCCCATTCTCGCCTCGGGAAGGGTCTTTTCCCCGCTCCTGATGCTCTTTATCCTTCCCACGGGCCGCCCGTCGTCACGCATAAGGCTCTGGCCAGGGCGAATCCTGCCGGCCAGGACCCTCACACCCACTATCGCGGGCTTGCTAACGCGGAACACGTGGTCCCGCAGGATGGACACCTTCCCAGGATAGGATATCTCAAGCCTCTTCTTGGCCTCGAGCTCGCGGGAGCGCTCCTTGCACCAGGCATCGTAGTCCTCCAGGAGCTTGTAGACGACCTTGCTCTCGAACAGCATGACGCCTAGCTCACGGGCGGCGTCCCGCGCGTCGGCGTTGACGCCCACGCTGAAAGCGAATATCGCCCTGTGGAGCGGGTCGTCGAAGTTCGACGCCTCCACGACGTCCTTCCTGGAGACGTTTCCGATGTCAATCTTACGCATCGGCATATCAGCGTTCCTAGCCTCGAATGCAAGCGCCTCCAAGGAGCCGACGGTGTCGCCGCGCACGATGACGCCCTGCTCCGATAGCTCGACATTGATTGCGCTCTCCTTCCGCACTTCCTCCAGCGTCTTCTCGATATCACCCGAGGCGACCCTTACGAGGCCTCCGGCCATGGCGTCTTCCAGGTTCGGGGCGACCACCCTGATGCCCGCGGCGGCTGAGACCGACTCGACATGGTCGAACTTCTGGTTCGGATCCCTTATCTCGTCAAGCGGCTTGGGGCGAAGCATCGCCCTGATCTTCGTTTGGATTGGCGCGCCCTTGACGGAGGATATGACAATGGTATCCCCGACTGTCATCGTCCCGCTGTAGATTATCGTGTCCATCACGGTGCCCATGCCCCTGTCCTCCTTCACCTCGAGGACGGTCCCTTCTCCAGGGCCATCCTCCGTCCGCAGGTCCGATTCGAGGAACCTCTGTGCAAGACCGATCAGGATGAGCAGGAGATCCGCCAGCCCTTCTCCCGTCTTGCCGCTAACCGGCACGATGGCCACGGATTTGGTGAAATCGGTGATCCTGTCGAACCTATCAGCGCTGAAGCCGCCCACCTCGTACAACCTTCCCGCGAGGGCGTACAACCTCTCGTCCAGCTCGGAGGAGACCCTGGGGTCCTGTGCCGCGAGCGACTCGCTCACAGGTTTCCCCTTCTGAGCCCTCCATCCGGGTATGAGATCGACCTTGTTCGCGGCGATGACGAAGGGGGTTTTGAGCTTCCGGAGGATGCTGATAGACTCCGTAGACTGCGGCTTCAGCCCTTCGTTGATGTCTATGACGAGCACCGCCAAGTCCGCCAGGGCGCCCCCACGGCTGCGCAAACTGACGAATGAGTAGTGGCCGGGTGTGTCGATGAACAGAAGGCCAGGGACTGCGAACCTCTGGCCACCGATAAGCCCCCCACAGAGCGAGTATATTGTCTCTATGGGGACATCGGTCGCCCCGATGTGCTGCGTGATGCCGCCAGCTTCCCTCGACACCACATTGGTCCCCCTGATGCTGTCGAGGATCGTCGACTTGCCATGGTCCACATGGCCAAGGACGGACACGATTGGCTCCCGCGCGGACACGACCTCGTCCAAGGGCTGGACGATATATCAAGTTAACTGGTTCCTATGGTTGAGCTGACAGGCGCGGCGACGGGCTCTGTGGATTCACTTCTCGAAAAGCCAATCCTCTCCCGGCTTCTCGTACTTGTGGAGCTCGTAGTCGTTGAAGAACAGATTGATCTCGCGTTTGGCGCTCTCGGACGAGTCCGACCCATGAACGACGTTCCTGCCGGTCACCTGGGCGAGATCTCCCCTGATAGTGCCAGGAGCGGCGTCCTGCGGGTTCGTCTTGCCCATCATGGCACGGACCACCGCGACGACGTTCTCGCCCTCGAGCACGATGCAGACGACAGGGTCTGATGTGATGTACGATAGGAGCGCCTCGTAGAAGGGCTTACCCTTATGCTCCTCGTAGTGGCGCTCCGACAGCTCCCGTGGGACCTTCATCATCTTGACGCCGCAGATCCTGAATCCCCTGGACTCGAATCGCGACACGATATCGCCGACCAGCCCTCGCTGGACGCCATCTGGCTTCACCATCACGAAGGTGCGTTCCATCATTCCTTCTCACCCTGCTCGTCTTCGATGTCCGCGACGCTCTCCTCTTCGGGGCCAGCTACGGCGCTCTTGGCCTGGTCGATCTTCTCGGGCTCCTCATCTGCGACCGTCTCCTCCTTGGGCTTAGTACGCTTCCTGACCTTCCGGATCCTGCTAGATTTGGCAGGCGCCGGCTCGGTCCCCTTCGTCCTGACCTGCTTCTCTCTGGCGCTCCATTCGGTCCACGCGGTCCGCCTCGGGACACGCTTCAGTTCGACCAGATTCTTGAAGCATTTGGAAGTGCAGAACTGATAGACCACGCCGTCCTTCTTGACGTACATCCTGCCGGTTCCGGGCTCGATCTCCTGACCGCAGAATGTGCATACTCTTCGCTCCACCATTGAATCTCACCTCGCACACATGGCCCTGGCGCGTCAGCGTACGCTGAGCTTCCTTGCCTCTCTCGAAGTCTCCTTGAGCATCAGCACGTCACCGACCCGGATCGGACCCATGGCGTTCCTGGTGATGATCCTGCCCTTGTCCCTTCCGTCCAGGACCCTTACCTTCACCTGGGTGGCCTCGCCCGTCATCCCCGTCCTGCCGATGATCTCGACGACCGTAGCCGGTATGCTGTCCTCGACCATCTGTCACACCTACTTCTTCAGCGCCTTCAGCTTTCCGGCGAGCTCGTCCAGGGCGGGCTTTCCCTTCGCAGGGTCCAGAACTGCAACGGCCGCCGTCGGCTTCTCCAGTCCGCAGGCGTTGCCCAGCTCGGCCTTCGTCGGAACGTAGGCGTACGGGGTGTTCTTCTCCTCGCACAGGACTGGCATGTGCATGAGTATCTCCGGGGGAGACACGTCCTCCGCCATAACGACGAACAGTGCCTCGCCGCGCTCGACCAGCTTGGTGACCTCGTTGGTCCCCCTTCTGACCTTTCCGCCGTCCCTGGCGAGTTCGACGACATCGTATGCCTTGTCCACGAGTTCCTTCGGCATCTCAAATTTCACGTAGACTGCCTTCGTCAAGTTGATACCTCCTTCAGGTGCCTGAGCACCGTCATCATTCACAGGCTCCTTCGATTGAAAAGAGCGTGATGCGGTAGATGCTCGTCGTATAAAAGCGTTGCTGAAGGCTGACGGCGTTGGCTGTCTGTCCACGCCCAGGGATCAACACGACCAGAAATATAATCATATACCATAGTTCTCACCCAATCGGTCCCCATGACGAAGACGGTCACGCGTTTCCAGCCCCTTGGACGGGGAACTAGCACACGAACGGGAGCTTCGCTCCTGGACCTCGCGAGGGAGGTCGACGTCTCCATCGAATCGATATGCGGCGGGACAGGGAAGTGCGGCAAGTGCAGGGTGGTGGTGGCCACGGGAGCCGGGCATCTCTCCCCCGTCAACGAGAGCGAGCGCGCAGCCCTGACAGCTGAGGAGGTCGATATGGGTGTGCGATTGGCGTGCCAGGCTAGAGTCGTCGCTGAGGGAGACATAGTCGCCGACATCCCGGAACTCAGCCGGAGGGGACATCACCGGCTCCTCGCTTCCGGGATAGAGCCAGAGGTGGAGCGTGCGCCGGCCGTGGGGAAGATACTCCTGAGGATCCCGCCGGCCACGTTGAGCGACATCAGAGCGGACGACGACAGGTTGCTTGAACTACTGCATTCAGAGGCGGCGGTCACGGCGAACATCGCGCAGGGAGTGCACCAGCTTCTCCCCAAGGCAGTCAGGGAGAACTCGTGGGAGGCTACCGTCACGCTCTTCAGGGGCGAGGAGTTGATCAGGATCGACCCGGGAGATACGACCGGGAACCTGCTCGGCGTCGCTGTCGACATCGGAACGACGAAGGTCGTGGCATACCTCGTGAACCTCATCACCGGCGAGATAATGGGAACGGAGAGCCAGCCCAACCCGCAGATACCCTTCGGCGAGGACGTGATGTCGCGGATAACCTACGCCTCCAGTAGCAGCGACGGCCTCAGGGAGCTCGGAGAGGCCGTGGTGGGATCAGTCAACTCGCTCATCGCAAGGCTGTGCGCAGGTGCCGGGAGGGACCCGACGGACGTCCTCGAGGTCGTCGTCGTCGGCAACACGGCCATGCATCACATATTCTTCGGAATCACTCCTCAGCACCTCGCTCAGGCGCCGTATGCGCCAGCGGTCAGAAGCTCCTTGACCGTTGACCCAGGCCATTCCGGCCTGGACATATATCCGTTCGGTAAGGTGAGCTCGTTGCCGAACATAGCCGGCTTCGTCGGCGCTGATGCGGTGGCAGTCCTGATCGCCTCTGGCCTTTACCAGGACGAGGAGATCGGCATGATGATAGACATCGGTACCAACACGGAGATCATCGCGGGCAACCGTGAGAGGCTGATCGCGTGCTCGTGCGCCTCGGGACCCGCGTTCGAGGGGGCTCACATCAAACACGGCATGAGGGCGGCCTCTGGGGCGATCGAGAGGATATGGATAGATTCTGACACTCATGATGTCCATCTCAGGACGGTGGATGACGCCCCCGCGCGTGGCATCTGTGGCTCAGGAATCGTTGATGCCGTATCTGAGATGTTCAAGTGCGGCCTCCTCTCTGACTCGGGCAGAATGCTTCCGTCCGATATGGGTGATCGGTTCAGAGAAGGCGCAGACGGGAAGGCGGAGTTCATCCTCACGTCCGAAGAGGACACTGAGGCGGGAACCGAGATCACGATAACACAGAATGACATACAGGAAATACAGCTGGCGAAGGCCGCTATATTCACCGGAGTATCGGCGCTCATGAGGAAGCTCGGTCTCTCTTGCTCAGGTCTGAAGCAGGTCTACGCGGCGGGCGCTTTCGGGACGTATGTCGACGCGACGAGCGCGATAACCATCGGCATGTACCCCGACATCCCCCCTGAACGCATAAGATTCGTCGGCAACGCAGCAGGCTCGGGCGCGAGGATGGCGCTCAAGTCGACCAAGGTCAGAGACCTCGCGGACCACCTGTCGAGGCGCGTCGAGTACATCGAACTGGCGGTCGAAAAGGACTTCCAGACAGAGTTCGCGAAGGCCATGTTCCTCCCGCATAGGGAATCCTGGCGGTTCCCCAGCGTCACGCGACACGGCTCGATCGCACCCCGATGATGCCGCGCCTGCATCGGCCCGCCGACCGAACACCATTTTACTGTAAGGGCACCATTTCGAATATCGTGCACCCTATTGGCAAGATTTACAACCCCATTCGAAATTGCTCGAGAAGTTTAAGTAAAAAGCCCGCAATCTGGGTAGCATCGGGTTCGGGGCCGTGTCCCGCCACCCGAGGCGAATGTGAATGGCATGAAGGCAGTAGTACTAGGCGTTGGAGCCGTGGGATCGGTCACTGCGGACCTGTTGGCGGGCTCGGAGGAGTTCGACAGCGTGGTCCTGGCAGACATCGACCTTGAGAAGGCTCAGAGAATGGAGAAGCGAATAGCGAATGACAAAGTGTCGTCGATGAAGGTCGACGCGTCGAACGTCGAGCTGATGGCACAGGCATTCAAAGGAGTGGATCTTGTCCTCAACGGGGTGATTCCCCGCTTCAACTTCGCGATAATGGACGCGTGTCTCATGGCGAAGGCGAGCTACGCGGACATGGCGAGCGACATCTTCCTGTCCAAGGAGAAGCCGGGGGAGATAGTGAAGGAGCCGCCGGTGCAGTACCAGGCAAGAAAGTACTCGGATGCATACGAGAAGGCGGGGATCATCGGCATGCTAGGCATGGGATGCGACCCCGGAGCAGTGAACGTCTTCGCGAGGATGGGTGCCGACCGGCTGGACAGGGTCAAGGACATCCTGGTTAGGGATGGCGACAACGGCTATGTCGAAGGGTACGATTTCGCCCCCATGTGGTCGCCAGAGACTCTGATCGAGGAGGTCCTCATGCCACCAATGATCTACAAGGACGGGGCGTACAGGAAGATCGAGCCGTTCAGCGGCAAGGAGGAGTACGAGTACCCGGCTCCGGTCGGGAAGCTGCCGGCATACAACGTCGACCACGAAGAGCAGGAGACCCTTCCGACGTACATCGGAGAGGTTCTCGGCAAGGGGTGCGACTACTGCGACTTCAAGATAGGCCTCGGCGATGAGTATGTCGATGCGATCAAGACAATCGGCATGCTCGGACTTGACAGCATGGAGAAGATAGACGTCAAGGGCGTCAAGGTGGCACCGAGAGACGTCGTCGCTGCGGCCCTACCCGATCCGGCCTCCCTGGGCGACAGGGCGAGAGGAGACCTGGCTCACGGCACGATCACGACTGGCGTGAAGGACGGCAAGGATGAGGGGTACTACATCTACACTACGATGAACCACCAGGACTGCTGGAACAAGTACAAGCACAGCGCGACCGCATACACTGTTGGCGCACCGTTGGTGATAGGTGCGATCCTGTTCGCGCAGGGCAAAATCAACCAGAAGGGTGTGTTCCCTCCGGAGATGCTCGACCCCCAGCCGTTTGTCGACATGCTTCCGAGATTCGGTATGAACTGCATCGTGAAGAAACTGTAGGGGGACCTCCCCGACTGCATGAGAAATCCCTCCTGCAGTCGAAACATCTTCTCCGCGGACCGGAATTAACACCTCCGACTCACAATCAGGTTAATAGCGAGTCTGCGATACGGGCTATCCATGGCGGCAGGGGAGGGCCGGATCCGCAGGTTCTATCTGTTCCGCGCAGCGACGTCGTTCGCCCTGTGGATGCCGTTCTGGACCCTCTGGGCGTACGAGAACCTCGACGACCTGTTCCTTATAGCGGTCGTTGACGCGGCCTTCTGGGCCACCATGATTGGGCTCCAGATACCGGCAGGACTCATAGGGGACAGGTTTGGAAGGAAGGCCGCACTGCTGTTGGGCGAGGGGCTCTTCGCGCTGGGTGTCCTCACCTTCGGGCTGAGTACTGAGTTCTGGCAGTACGCCGTGTCCAATATGATTTGGGCAGCTGGCGTCTGCTTCGTCGTCAGCGGGGACACGCCGTTCGTCTATGACACGCTCGTTGAGCTCAAGCGAGAGAACGAGTTCACCGTGGTGATGCTGACGGCGACCGTCGTCATGTTCGCAACCAATGCTGTTGCGTGCGCGTTGGGAGGGTTCGTCGTCGAGTGGTCTGGACGTCTGGACCTCCCCCTCATCATAGCATCGCTCATCGCCTTTGCGGGATCACTCACGGTGTTCATGCTCAAGGAGCCGAAGGTCGAGAGGAAACGGGAGTTCTCATACACCACTCATTTCGGGATGGGGCTCAGACAGGTCATCTCGTCCAGAGCGATCGTCATCCTGATCCTGTTCCAGATAATCATTGGGATAGGGATCTATGTGATGGCGTTCTTCAGATCGATCTACATGAACGAGGACCTCATGCTCGGATATCTAGAGATCGGCATCTTCTTCGCGAGCTTCCTGGCCGTCGCCGCGATCGTGATGCGCATGGCCAGGAGGATAGAGGGAGTCCTAGGTGAGAAGAGGTCGCTCGTCTTCTTGTACGGTACGATACTCATCGCATTCGTCGCTGTGTTCCTGGTCAGACACCCTATCGCAATCATAACGCAATATCCAATATACCTTGTAGCGGGTATCCAGGCGCCGATAATCAACGGGTACATCAACCGCCGCGTGGACTCTGAGCACCGGTCCACGGTCATGGCCATCGCCACATTCGTCTTCACAAGCCTGCTTGTCGTGATCGAGGTCGGTTTCGGCTACATGGCTTCCGCCTGGGGCCTCGTCGAGAGCATCATGGCCATGGCGATGATGACCGTCCCCCTGGCCGCCTTCTTGCTGCTCCAGTGGAGCAGGGAGGTGGACAGGGATCGAGAGGTCGGAGCCACGGTCGACGCAATCTGATCTACTCATCAGACATGCGGGGAAGGAGGGAGGAGGACAGTCCGAGACAGGCTGCATCCTCAATCAATGCCACCATTATCGAGACTGAGAACGGCGTTTCGGGTGACTGCAGACGGCGTTGGGGGTGACTCACTCCGTCCGACCCAGCTTCTTCTCCTTCTCTGCTATCAGGAGCCGGGTCTTAATCACGCTGTCGGGATTCAGGGATATGCTGTCGATGCCGAGCTCAACGAGGAACTCCGCGAACTCCGGGAAGTCGGAGGGGGCCTGGCCACAGATACCGATCTTCTTCCCCTTCGCCTTGACAGCCTTCACGGCACTCGCGATGAGCTTCTTCACCGCAGGGTTCCTTTCGTCGTACAGATGTGACACGAGCTCGGAGTCCCTGTCGAGACCGAGCGTCAGCTGGGTGAGGTCGTTCGACCCTATCGAGAACCCGTCGAACACCTCCGCGAACTCCTCCGCAAGGAGGACATTGCTGGGGAGCTCGCACATGACATAGACCTCCAGCCCGTTCTCGCCCTGCTTCAGGCCAAAGCCGGCCATGGTCTCTATCACCTTCCGACCCTCCTCAGGGGTCCTGCAGAATGGGACCATCACCTTCACGTTGGTGAGACCTTTGCTGTCCCTTACCCTCTTCAGCGCGCTGCACTCGAGGGCGAAGGCAGGGCTGAACTTCTTGTCGTAGTAGCGTGCGGCCCCGCGCCAGCCGATCATCGGGTTGGCCTCCACAGGCTCGTACAACTTCCCCCCGAGAAGGTTCGCATACTCGTTCGTCTTGAAATCCGACAGCCGGACTATCACGTCGTTGGGAAAGAACGTCGCGGCTATCTTGCCCACGCCCCACGCGAGTTTGTCGAGGAAGAAATCCGTCTTGCTCTCGTAGCCATGGGTCCGCTCGTCTATCTTCGCCACTATCTCCGCGACCTCGGGCTCGTCCTTCGCGCGTTTGACGAGCTCGTCGTACTCTATCAAGGCAAGTGGATGGATGCCGATGTGGGACGCGATGATGAACTCGAGTCTGGCAAGGCCTACCCCGTCGCACGGAATCTGCCCCTGCGTGAAGACGTGCTCGGGAACTGCCACATTCATGAATATCTTCGTCCTGGTAGACGGCATGTGAGACAGGTCGGTATTGTCGATCCTGAATTTGAGCTTGCCCTCGTAGACGCGTCCCTCGCCCTCCGACGTGTCCACGGTCACCTTCTGTCCGTCGCTTAGAACGCTGGTACCGTTCCCCGCCCCGACTATGCATGGAATCCCCAGCTCGCGGGAGACGATCGCGGCGTGACAGGTCCTTCCGCCCCTGTCGGCGACTATGGCGGACGCGATGCGCATTATGGGCTCCCAATCCGGATCGGTCTTGTCGGTGACCAGGACCTCGCCCTTCTTGAATTCCGATATCTCGAAGGCGCTCTCGAGGACGTTCACAACGCCCGCGCCTATCTTGTGGCCGACCGCCTCGCCCAGCAAGAGCACTTCGCTCCGCTCCTCCAGCACATACGTCTCGAGCACCCTCTCCGCTTTGGCGGCATGGACGGTCTCGGGACGGGCCTGAACGATGTAGAGCTCGCCCGTCAGACCGTCCTTGGCCCACTCCACGTCCATGGACTTCCTATAGTGCTCCTCGATGATGCACGCCCATTTGGCGAGCGTGATGATCTCGCCGTCGTCGAGGACGAACCTCTGCCTGTCCTTCGTCGGCACTTCGACGTCGATCATGCCATGACCCTTGGAGGCGTACACCAGCTTGTGCTGTTTGGTGCCGAGCTTCTTCTCGACGATGGGGTCGTCGAACCGGCCGAGGGTGGGTTTGAACACGTAGAACTGGTCCGGGTTGACTGCGCCCTGGACGATCATCTCCCCCAGACCCCAGGAACCTGTTATGTAGACGACCTTGTCGAAGCCGCTCTCTGTATCCAGTGTGAACATCACCCCGGAGCACGCCTGGTCGCTCCTGACCATCCTCTGGACGCCTACCGAGAGCGCGCTCTCCAGCTGTCCGAACCCCCTGTGGGCCCTGTACGCTATCGCTCGGTCGGTGAAGAGGCTGGCGAAGCACTGCTTCATCGCTTTCAGCACGTTGGCCTCGCCTTTCACGTTGAGTATCGTCTCGTGCTGACCGGCGAACGATGCGCCGTCAAGGTCTTCCGTGGTAGCGCTCGAACGGATCGCCACGCTCGGGTCGCGTAGGCCGAGCCTCCGGCCGAGCTCCCAGTAACCGTATGCGATCTCTCGCCTGAGCTCGCCCGGGAACTCAGCATCCAGGAACGCTCGGCGTATCTTGCGTCCTCTCTCGGACACGTCGGAGGGGTTGTCAGGGTCGACGCCCTCGAGGGTGTCCTTGATCTGCTCATCGAGGCCTGCGCTCTCGACGAACCATCTGAAAGCCTTGGTGGAGACTGCAAAACCCTCGGGGACGCGTATCCCCTTGTCGGCGAGATGCCTGAGCATCTCACCCAGCGAGGCGTTCTTCCCACCGACCTTGGAGACATCATTCAGACCGATCTGGTCAAACCATAGCAGATGCTCGTTGGTCCCGTTGCGTGGTTTCTTCGGCCCGTTGAGCATTCTTCGCCCCGCCTGAAGCAGATATAGTACGTAGACGCCGCGCGTGCCATCTCAGTCCGGGGAGGCTATCCTCCACGCCGCCCATACCATTCAAAGCGGCCGCCCCGGTGGAGCATCCGAGCCATGCACACGAGACCTGGTGAGGTGATGTTCACGACGTTACCAGGGATGTGAATCGCTAGCTCCGGTACGGGGATAAATGCGCCGGCCTTAATAACGTTTCCCAGCCGAGGAAACAGTTTTGTCGGCGAAGGTTCTTCGAGGTCTTAGGGGAGAGACGGGGGACGACGCGTTGAAAGTGGCGATGCTCACATACAGCACGAGGGCGAGAGGTGGTGTGGCGCATGCGCTGAAGCTCGCCGAGCATCTAACGACGATGGGGGTCGACATCACCCTCCACTCGTTGGCTAGGGGAGACGACGACAGGTCGCTCCAAGGCTTTTATCGAGGCGTGGGGGTTCCGCATGAAATCTATCCTTTCGAGTGGCACGAGGATGTCATGGTACGCCTCGAACGGATGATCAACGCCTATGTGACTGCCCTGCCACGCGGTGCTGACATCTACCACGCCCAGGACTGCGTCGGCGGCACCGCCCTTCACAGGATGAAGTCTGCCGGGCACCTGCGTGCGCCGGTCTTCCGCACGGTCCACCACATCGACGACTTCGCAGAACCGAGGCTTTTTGAATTCGAGAAGGCGGCCGTGAGACACGCGGATCACAGGTTCGTCGTCTCCTCCTTCTGGAAGGATGCTCTCGAGCGCGAACACGGCCTCGAATCCCGCATCGCCTACAACGGCATCGACCTCGCTGAGTTCTCAGCTCTGCCGGATAGGGGATCTCAGGGGCCGACCGTCCTCTTCGTGGGGGGGTTCGAGCCGCGCAAGGGTCTGGAGCATCTCATCCTGGCAATGGAAAGGATCCACAGGGTCATGCCTGAGGCGAAGTTGCGCGTCGTCGCTAAAACCGGGTTCAGGGGAACCGACACCGAGGAATGGTTCAGGCTGTTGGCCGACAGAGCACGGGTTGGCCATGCAGTGGAGTTCCTTCAATCAATAGGCCAGGATGAACTGCTCCAGTGTTATTCAGACTCGGACGTGGTCGTCCTGCCGTCGAGAAACGAGGGGTGGGGACTCTCGCTCATGGAGGCCATGGCCTGCGGAAAGCCGACTGTGGCGACGAGGGTCGGAGGCATCCCTGAGCTTGTTAGAGATGGAGTTGACGGCGTACTCGTCGATCCCGGAGACACCGCCAGACTGGCGGAGGCGATCACTGGACTCCTCAGAGACGGCGACATGAGGTCGAGAATGGGTGCTGCGGGGCGGGAGAGGGTCGCGGCGTTCTCGTGGACGGAGACCGCCCGAGCTACACTCGATGCCTACAAGGGCGCCCTCTAGTTCCCCTGCGCGAACTCGTCCATGAACCGCACATTGAACTTCTCGGCGTCTGTCAGGGACGCCACCTTCTTATTGCCCTCGATGACCATATACTCGTTCGGGCTGTGAGGTAGCGCGGAGTGTCCGATCCCGCCCATAGCGAAGGGCAGCTTGAGTATGCGGTTGAATACGTAGAACGGCACTGCCCCGCCGCTGGTAGGCCAGACCTCTGGCTTGTGGCCGAACGCCCTGTAGCATCGGAGCATGGCCTGGACGACTGGGTCCTTCACGCTCATGCGGCACCAGTCGTACCCTGTATCGACCTCCTTGATCGTGATGTCGGTGTAGCCGTGCGCGTCCAGATGCTTCCTCACAAGGGGCATCATCTTCTCCTTCTCCTGATTCGGGACTAGCCTGATGTCGACCTTGCATGTCACCTCGTGCGGCAGAACGGTCTTCGAGCCCTCCTCCATGTATCCTCCCCAGATGCCGTCTATGTTGAGCGTCGTGCCGAAGGTGAAAAGCCTCATCAGTTCCTCAGGCCGGTCGTCGGGGGCCATGAACCGTTTCACCTTCATCGTTCGCTTGAAACCCGCTGTGTCGACCCGCTTCGCAAGATCCTTGATCAGCCGTTCGTCCTCCTTGGACGGGGGCGCAACATCGTCGTAGAAGCCGTCGATGAGTATCTTGTTGCCGTTGTCCCTGGACATCGTACCCAGCGCGTCGATCAGCCTCCAGACCGGGCTGTCCACCCAAGCCTTGTTGGCGCTGTGTATCGCGAACTCCTGAGGGCCACGGCCCCACCGCTTCCCGCTGCAGGTCATCTCGAAATAGACGACGCCCTTCACGCCCAGGAAGTGCGTGCACGCTCCGGTGGCCTCCTGGCCGAAGAAGGGGAAGTAGCACGCGTCGGATCTCGATAATCGCTTCTTGTCCTTCCTCACATAGGCGGGTAGGTTGGGGCTCCCGAGCTCCTCCTCGCCCTCGGCGACCAGTATCAGACTGGCTGGGGGTCTGCCCTCGCTCTTGCAGCACGCCTCGACAGAGTTGAGGAACGCAGCCAGCGGTCCCTTGGTGTTGTCCGCACCCCGGTTCACGATGGACCTGACCTTGCCAGATGGAAGGTTCATGTCGACGATCTTCGCACCCATCGCAGGATGCCTCCATCCTGGTTCGTTGAACGGCATCGTGTCATACATGAAGTAAGCGAGGAGCGTCCTGTCGGAGCTGCCCTTGCACTCCCCGTAGACGACGGGGTTGCCCCTCGTCTCCACGATCTCGACCTTATCGCATCCGACCTCGGAGTACATCTTGCCCACGAGCTCGGCACATTCCTCGATGCCCAGGTCCTCCTGGCTGGAGCTAGGTTGTCTCAGCAGGCGTCTGATTCTGGAGATGTGTCTGCTCTTGTCTCTGTCAATCCTGTCGAACACTCCGGCTAGCCTCTCCTTTCGGGCCATGTGAATCAAGTCGTTTATGCGCACCCGCGATTAAAGATGTTTCTTGGAGGACGGCCCATGGCCGCGGCGAGGCACCACCTTTCGACGCACGATGAACGACGCCCGCTAGAGGTTGGTTAGTAGGGCGGGTGGGGATGCTAGATAATGTGGTCCCGGGGGGCGCGCAGAGGTGTGGCTCGACGCTAAGTGTGTGCCATCGTGGTCGACTTGTACCGTTCGTCTCCTGATGCCACCAGATAGACCGAGAGCAACACCAGAGCTGCGCCGAGTGCCGCGAGGGGTCTGAGGCTCTCCTCGAGGAGATACATAGAAATCACCAAGGCTGTGACAATCTCGAGCAGCATTATCGTGGCGGATGAAGTCGCGGATACGCCCTCAAGGCCCATGGCCCAGAGGAGTATGGCGACAGATGTGCACAGCACACCCAAGTAGATGATCGCAACCCACGCAGATGCCTCTATCGTGAAGTCCGCTCCTGCGAAGAAGAGGTAGGTCACCGGGATGAGGAGCCATACGGCGGAAGTTACGATAACCGAGGAACTGAGCTCCACTGCGGAGTGACGCGCAAGCATATTCTTGTTGAGGATGATGAAGACCGCCCATAGCCAACCGCATCCATAGACAAGCAGATCCCCGATGAACTCCGACCTGTTGAACGAGAAGCCACCGTCACCGGTGATCAGTACGACACCCGCGACGCCAGAGGCGATGCCGAACGCTCTCTTCCAGCCTATCCGCTCGGAGAAGACGAAATAGGATATTATCGCGACCGCAACGACGTTAATGTCAACCAGCAGCGCGGTCTTGGATGCTGTGGTGTAGTTCAGGCCGACGTACTGGGCGACGAAGGCCGCAGCGTTGACTCCTCCGATGAGCCAGACCATCGGCTTCCTCAGAACAGAGAATGAGAATCTCTTTAGCCAGAGCACTATCGAGAGCGTCACGACAGCGGCGACGACGAACCTCAACCACAGGAAGAAGACGTCGTTTCCCGCGTAGCCGAGGCCCCACTTCACGCCTGGGAAGGATGTGCCCCATATCAGGCTGGCGAACACTGTCAGCATGATCGCCGACGAACGACCCCTGCGATCCATCGACGCGGAGAAGGTCTGAATGTATTAGAAACCTACCTAGACGGTTCCTTTGGCAGGCTGACGTGGAACACACTGCCTTTGCCGACCTGGCTCTCGACCCAGAGGCGTCCACCGTGGGCATCCACTATACCTTTCGATATCGGAAGGCTGAGGCCAATCCTGTTCACCTGGTGTGACAGATCGTCACTGGCTACGATGTAGAATCTGTCGAATATCTTACCGAGGTTCTCAAGCGGGATGCCAACCCCGTTGTCCATTATCCAAACGTGGATCATCCTGCCCTCGTCCCTTGCGCCGATCTGCACCCTGCCGCCCTCTTCCGTGTACTTGATGGAGTTGTCCAGGATGTTGTTGAACACGTCTCTGATCCTCCGTCTATCGGCGCTGATCAGGGGCAGCTCGCCCTCAACCTCGAGGGACAGGCTCTGCTTCTTCTCCACAGCGTCGTGGGACCGGGCCTTGACAACCTCCTCCAAGATGGTGTCGATCTTCGTAGGTTCGACACTGATCTGCAGGGCGCCTTTCTCAAGTCGGCTGACGTCGAGCATGCTCTCGACGAGTGCGTAGAGCTTGTCCGCGTTGACCCGTATCGTCCTAAGCTTCTGAGAGAACTTGGGCTCAGTCGTGGAAGCGCACTCCGACTCTACAAGATCGAGATATCCCCTCATGACCGTCAGGGGCGTCCTCAGCTCGTGGGAAACCACGTCGATGAATTGTGACTTCATCTTGGTCACGCGCTCGAGCTCCTGATATGTCTGGATCAGCTTCTCGTACGATCTCTCGAGCTGACTCTGGAGGCGTATGTTCGACGTCACATCCATGGCCACCAACAGGGCTGATTCCGCGTCACCTGTCTCGGAGGCGATGGGCACGACCTTGACATGGAGATAGAACACCTTGTCGGGGACGGGGACGAAGTGCACCTCGTTCTTCTCGCCAGCGTGGCCATCAAACGCCTGCATGAGAAGGGCATCGAGTCCGGACTTCACCACCGCCTGTATCTCGAAGACGCTCGTTCCTACCAGGTCCTGCTCAGATTCGCACGATAGGATGGCCAACATATGCCTGTTGGCAGACTGGATCATACCTCTGGAGTCGACGGTCATCAGACCTATCGGCGCAGCGGACAGTACCTTGTCCGTCGCAAGCTTTGTCCTCGCAAGCCTGTGGGTCTCCCGCACATGACCCAGGATGGGAGCTACGGAGTCGGACATCAGGGAGACAGCACCCGTCTCGGGCTCGGAGAACCGATGTCGCTCCTTCGTTCTGGCACCGATCAACAAGGCAATGAGTTCTCCACGGACGAACACTGGCCCGACGACCAGACATCCGAGGTGGAGGGCCTTGAACAGTTCCCGACCTCCCTCGGGGACCTCCTCCTCCCCGTCGATCAGAATCGCGGTGTTTCGCAACTCCCTCGCCAGACGTTCACGGACATCCGGTGTCACCAGGGCTTGAGGCAGCTTCGCCAGGCTGTGGCTATCCAACCCGTCCAATCCGACGAACCTCACTTCTGAGAATCCAGGCGAGTAGACCATGACCCCGGCGTAGTCCGCATCCGTCAGACGCCTGAGGGCCGAGGCAATCAACGAATATGCGGTCTCGACATCCGGGCTCTCAGCGAGCTCCTTAGTCAATGAGGTGATTTCCCTGAGCACGTTGGCATCGTCGACAACTTCGCCGGGCAAGGGCCGCTCCTCCGTTCCGACCGGACAAGCAATGTAGGCGGATTTGGGGGGTCGTGCACTGATAAGGAACCTCCGCGGTATTAAATGTGTCCGGCGGAGTCCTGTTTGCCACGTGAAACATAATAATGCACGGACATCGATCCCTAGGCGTATGTCCACGAGGAGCTACGGAGACAAGAGGCCAGAGATTCCCGCTAGCGCATACGTCGATCGGGATTCGATCCTGATCGGAGATGTCGTTCTTGAGGATGATGTCACTATCTGGCCGGGTGCCATTCTCAGGGGAGACGATGACAGGGTCATCATCCGGAAGGGGTCTGCGGTGATGGACGCGTCATTCGTCGAGGCACCCCGAGGAGGGCCGGTCACAGTGGGCCGCGATTGCATGATCTCTCACGGGGCGAGACTGCATGGGTGCGTAATCGAAGACTGCGCACTGGTCGGAATCGGAGCCATAGTTCTCGATGGGGTGACGATAGGGAGAGGTTCGACAGTGGCTGCGGGCAGTGTGGTCACTCCTGGAACGACGATCCCATCGGGGTCCCTGGCTATGGGGACGCCGGCGAAGGTGGCGAGAGCGACCACCGACGACGAAGCCTCCTGGCTCGAGATGGAGCTCGGGAGGGTCAGGGAGAAAGCCAGGGTGTATGCTATTGCGGAGGGCGGACCGCGCGCTGCGCGCGTGACATGACCACGGAGTATTCCCCCCTCACCGTCGGTATATGACATCTCCGCGAACGTTGTGATGTACGTTTTCGTACGTTGAGATATAACTTGAAATATCCGGAGATTCATCGAGTGCGGAGAGGTTCGGAGAAATCAGGGAGGGTTAGAACCTCGGTTCCTCAGGACGTGGAGTGTTTGGAGGTACATTTCGGAAAGCCCGTGGTCGCACGAGTGCGCAAGTGCAGGCTGGTCGTAGTCAAGGGCAAGCGTGCGCAGGACGATGAAGACCCACCCCGTATGGATGGTTGCTGACGGGGACTGAGGCCGGCGATACAGCGTACAAGACTGACGCCCGGTCAACAGACGTTCAGAATCGGGCGTCTCGGGTGGAGACTTTATATAGTTTTTGCGAAAAAGATATTCACCAGGCAAATCAATATGCGGTCGGAAGGGATAAAAATGTCATCTGGACAGAGTAACGAACCCCAACAGCAGGCACCGTACCCTGCGTACGGAATGCAGTATCAGCCGGCACACAGACCGCCGAGCGAATACATAAGGTCTTTCGCTTCGGATCTATGGCTAGCCCTCGGGGTCATCGCAGGATTGTTCCTGCTGATGATTGGATCCATAGTCTACGGCGTCGCAGACACGAGCACGGGTATGGATGCGGGGATGGTCGTGAAGGCTCTCGGCCTGTTCGTAGTGGTCGCAGCCATGCTCCTCGGCGCGTTGCTGAGGAACGACATGAACAAGTGGGTGAGGGTGGCTCTTCTTCTGAGCGCGACTCTGCTCATAATACTGGTTGGATTCTGGGGACCGTTCTGGGGCCTGACCGTGAGCCTGAGCATCCCAGGAAGCCTCCTGTAAACCCTTTATTTTCTCAGCCTTTTTCCTACTTTTTTCTCGACTGACTCCATCTTGGAGCGGAGCCCATCCTTGGCTCCTCTTCGATCATCGATCCTTATGGTCGTCAGGACCCGAGCACATGAGACGGTTGCTGCTTTGTGGCAGGTGGCGACCACCGCCATGACCTCGTCGAAATCACCTTCGAGCACAGTGCCCATCGGGTTGAGCCGATAATCGACTCCGGACTCGTCCACAATCCTCAGGCAATCCGCAACGTACTGACTCACGCTTTCACCTGCTCCGACCGGCACAACACTGAACTCCGCCAACATACTTGACCACCTGTATCCTCGCCTGAACCCCGTCGAGACCACACGGTCCCATGATTCCGAGCATGTCGCTCGTCGAAAGCCAAGGTATTTATACCTCGGCTATCTAAATGAAACCTCTGTTGCGAGAGCAAGGGGTTTTTTAGGTTCGGGGGCAAGTTTGTTATGAAACGACGTGGGGAACCATTGAACGAATCCTTGAACATCATCACTAAGCTGAAGAAGTCCGACGTGAGCATCACCGACGCGACGTTGACGGTCGAGCATCTCACGAAAGCCATCAAGAACAGCATCGACAAACAGGGCATGCCGGAGGAGGAGGCGAGGGCGATGGCCCAGCATGTCATGAACTTCTTCGGCTACAGCGAGAGGATAATCGACAACGTGCTCGAGCCGGAGGACAGGGATGCATTCTATATGCTGGAGGACGCGGGCATCCTTACGACCGAGCGCGAGGAGACCACCCTGTACGACGGCAGGGAATGGCGCATCCACTACTGGATGTTCCACAAGGAGCGCATATCCGAGCTCATATACGGAAGGGGCAGGTCCCTGGATAACCTGGACGAGGGCGCCACGGTCTACGACGACATTCCCGAAGACATATGGTCGAGGGAATAGGCCGGTCGTCGCCTATTTTCGCCAGTGCCGGGCAAAGCGTTTAGAGTGTACTTGTCGCTCGGGCCTCGTGTATGTCGCAGGATGGCTTTCCGTACCGCCTCAGGCGAGGACAGGACAGGCTCATCGACCTCGTTCGCTCGGCGTGTGAGTGTCGAGGCCATCTTGTTGTCGAGAGCGGGACGGGTACTGGAAAGACCGTGTGCTCACTGCACGGCGCCCTGGACGTGTGTCGCCGTCGGGGGAAGAAGCTGCTCTATCTGACACGCACGAACTCTCAGCAGCGTCAGGTCATGCACGAGCTGCGTGGCATCAAGGGTCCCCGGAAGCACTTCGGCATTGCCCTCCAGGGAAGGAGGAGCATGTGTCCCCTGGCGAAGGTCGACCCCGAGCTGGCCGACGGCAACCCCGAGGAACTCTCGAAGGTATGCGGTGAGAGGAAGGCCAGGGTCATACGCGGAGAGGAGGGGGCGTGCGTGTACTTCGCGTCGGTCATGTCGCAAGACATGCAGGAGGTGACGAAGCATCTCAGGAGGGAGCTTCCTACCGCGGAGGAATTCGCGGATTACTGTCAGGAACGGACCCTCTGCCCGTACGAGGCGACGAAGATGCACATCCCCGCGGCGGACATGGTCGCGGCGCCGTACATCATGTTCTTCGATGGATTCATAAGACACACGCTCCTCGATTGGATGGGGTGCTCCCTGAGTGATGTCGCCCTGATCGTGGACGAGGCGCACAACCTGCCGGCGTACGCTCGTGAGCTGAAGTCCTCCAGACTCTCCGAGGTCACCCTGAGGCTGGCAGAGAGCGAGATCGATGAGTTCGGTGACCCAGAGGTGGCGGATGGAACGAGCATGAGCGACCTGGTCGGCCTTCTCGGCAACTCGCTGGAACGGGCAGTGGAGGAGTATCTCATCGACGAGGACGGAATCATCCCTCAGTCCTTCCTGGAGGAGGAACTGATGTTCGGAACCCGTCAGACCAGTACGAAGCTGAATGGTGTCTTCTCCCAGCTGAGCAACTACGGTGAGATGGTACGAGACGCCCGTAAGGGTGCTGGGAGGCTACCGAGGTCGTACATACACAGGATGGCGGGTTTCCTCACTCTCTGGCACACCCTGGAGGAGGGGGAGTACGTCAAGCTGGTGGTGAAATCCGACACGAGCGCATTCGAGGCATACTGCCTCGATGCGTCGATTGCCTGCAAGCCCGTGCTCGAGTGTCACTCCAGCGTACACATGTCGGGCACTTTGAGGCCGCTTGACGACTATGTCCTGTCCTTGGGACTTCCGAGGGATTCCGTGCGGGTGGAGATCGAGTCGCCTTTCCCCCCGCATAACAGGAGGATAATCTTCGTCGACGACGTCACGACCAGACACGAAGACCTGGAACGGGACCCCGCCATCGTCAATCGGATCGCAGACCACATTTCATCGATCGTATCGGCCTGCAGGAGGAACACGATCGTGTTCTACCCGTCGTACGCAACCATGCACAGAGTCAGCGCTCTCGTGGACGCCGCCGAGGGGATTCAGGTCTACATGGAGGAGCGTTCGATGGGGCAGGGAGACCTCGCGGACACCGTCCAGCAGTTCAGATCCGCACGGGGGGATGCGGTGATGCACGCCGTCTCTGGCGGACGGATCAGCGAGGGTATCGATTTCCCCGGCGACGAGATGGAGTTGGCGATAATCGTGGGGATACCTTACCCGAAACCCACATCCCGCCAACGCGCGCTCCAGTACTTCTGCGAGATCAAGTTCGGAGACGGCTGGGCACATGCCGTCAAGGCGCCCACTGCCAGGAAGCTGCTCCAGGCCGTAGGCAGGTTGATACGGTCGGATACGGACAGAGGCATGGCCGTCGTGCTGGACAGAAGGGCGGCACAGTTCGAGGACGTGTTGAGCGCCTCGAGGTGCGACCGGCCCGCGGGCGCCGTGCTCGACTTCTTCTCTCAAGAGTCGACGGAGGGCCACACCTCATCGGGGGCGTGCGAGAGGCTGCGTCCCGGACGTGGATGAGCCAACGTCGACACGACGGCCCCGGGGGAGAGGGTCGCCTTGCGTTTCAGTTATAATGCACTTCTGCAATATGCCCCCGAAGATGTCCCCTCTAGAGGCGGCCTTTGCAGGCCTGTGGTTGATGCTGCCAGCCCTTATACCCAACCCAGCCGCCGTCCTTGTCGGTGGAGGGACTCCCATGGACCTCGGAAGGACCTGGAGGGGGCGGCGGATCCTCGGAGACGGCAAGACGTGGAGGGGGTTCATCGGGGGAACGACCTGCGGTGCACTGTTCGGGGTCCTCCAGATCGGCGTTGGACAGGCGGCGGAACTCGGAGACTCCTGGACTTTCGGTGAATGGCCTGTCGCCTTGGTGGCTGTGCTTTGCCTGAGCTTCGGTTCTATGATCGGGGACAGCATGGGGTCGTTCGTGAAGAGGAGATTCGGGGTCGACAGGGGGTTCAAAGCGCCTGGGCTGGACCAGTACAACTTCGTGGTGGGGGCGGTGATTCTGCTGATGATATTCCGATTCGATTGGTTCGACCAGCACTACATCGCGGGCGACGCGATATGGGGCCTCGTCGCACTCCTCGTAACCGTCCCTCTCCTGCATCGCGGGATCAACATAATAGGTTATAAGATGGGAAAGAAGAATGTGCCTTGGTAAGGTGACGGTAGCATGCTCAGGCGGATGTTGATGGACCTCAAAGTCGTGGAGACTGGTGACTTCGTCCTCGCCTCCGGGAAGAGGAGCAGCTACTTCGTGAACATCAAGAGGGCGAGCACGGACCCAATCGTTCTGAGAGAGATCGCCAAGGTGATGGCGCCGCACATCGAAGACAACAAGATAGCCGGTATGGCACTCGGAGCGGTCCCTCTCGCCGTGGCGGTCGCCCTGGAAACTGGACGGCCGTACGTGATAGTGCGCAAGGAAGCGAAGGACCACGGGACGAAGGAGCTCGTCGAGGGCGAAGTGCGTGAAGGGGACGAGTTCGTGGTAGTCGAAGACGTCGCCACAACGGGCGGGTCCACGATGAGGGTCGTCCGCGCATTGAGGGAGAAGGGAGCCGCGGTCTCCAAGGCCGTCGTCGTCGTTGACAGGGAGGAGGGCGCTTCCTCCGTCCTTTCCAGCAACGGTGTCGAGCTGATATCACTCTTCAGAGCCAAGGACCTAACATGACATCACATGGGTACACGCTGACGGACTGCAGGAAATGCCGTCTATGGACCGGGAGGGCCAACATAGTGAACGGGACAGGACCGCGCGGCGCCAGGGTAGTCTTCGTGGGCGAGGCCCCCGGCCGTGACGAGGACCTCTCGGGCGAGCCGTTCGTCGGAAGTGCTGGTAGGATACTGAACGAGGCACTCGAGGAGGCGGGTGTTGACAGGGGGGAGGTCTACATAACGAATCTCGTGCGGTGCAGACCCCCCGGGAACAGGAGACCGAGACGGGACGAGCTCCACGCGTGCTCCGAGCACCTGAGCCGTGAGCTGGCGCCAATGAACCCCGTGGTCATATGCGCGATGGGGCAGACGGTCGCCCGCAGCCTCTTCGAGACCTCGGAGAACATGGCTGATGTAGCTGGCAAGGAGATCCCCCTGGAGATGGGTGCAAGGAGATTTCGAGGGATGATTGCGTACCACCCGGCCGCGTGCCTATATCGCAGGGCCAATCTGGATTCGTTCAGGTCGACAGTGAGGGAGAGCCTCAGAATGGCTGGGATGGTGTGATTCGTGCGGAATGCGGGTCGCTCAAGGGTCGCAGGCCTGGCCGTGCTGTCCCTCGCAGTGGCCTCATTAATGGTCTCCGGCGTGCAGGTGCAGCAGGGGGTGCTTGCCGGTCAGGCGGCATCCACATGGACCGTCATGGTGTACATGGCGGCCGATATAGAAGACCCTCTTCCGTGGGCGCAGGACATCAACGAGCTCGAGGCTGCCACCCACGTCGAAGGAGTTGATGTCTTGGTCCTAGTGGACCCGCCGGAACAAGGCGACTCCAGACTGCTGAAGATAGAGCACGATGACAACTACTTCGACCCAATGATCGTGTCACCTGAGTTGGACGACGGAGGAGAGGTCGTGCCGGGCGGGGGCGAGGTCAACACGGGGTCGCCCTCGACGCTGAGGGACTTCGTTGTCTACTCTGCGACCCAGTACCCCGCTGACAACCTCGTCCTGGTCTTGTGGGGTCACGGCGGGATATGGAGAGGACTGTGCCCGGACGGGTACGATCTTCTGACGCTCCCCGAGCTCCGCTCGGCGCTGTTCATGATCGGCGAGGCCCTTGACAGGAGTATCGACATGATCGTGCTTGACACCTGCAACGGCGCGACCTTGGAGATCGCGTACGAGATCAGCGGGTATGCGGATATTCTCGTGGGGAGCGAGCTGCTCGTGCCTGCGGAGGGGCTCCCGTACATGGACATCGTCAACGACCTGACATCAGACACATCGCAGTCGGTCGAGGTGTTCGCAGGGGCCGTCGTGGACAGCTACGTCGACTGGGCGCTATATGGTTCCTCGTGCTCCACGTCGATGGGCGCCTTCGATCTCGGTCAGATAGACGACCTCGTCGACAGTCTGGACAGACTCTCGGTCCTGGGCTTCGGATACGACCGGCTCTATCACGACCTGACATCCTCGGCGATGTTATCCTCCGAGCGCACAGAGGAGCCATGGTACCTCGATGTGGCAGCCATCGCCGAGGGGGTGTGCGGGCGTAACCTTCCTGCGGAGGTCAAACACGCCGCGCTGCTGGTCACCCAATCACATCAATCAGCTGTCCTGCGTCACGAAACGGTCGACCCGGGCGGCACGAGTGACGGCGCGTATACCTCGCTCGGCCTTGGAGTGTACGTCCCGGCGGACACGGTTTCCGACGAGGCCTACTCTGAACTCCGGATAGCCGGGACCTCGTGGGACGAGTTCTCGGCCGCACTGCGGGGAGACAGGGAGACCGTTCCATCGGGGCCAGGACCGGTCACTGAGGTGGACGATTCGGCCGCAGACGGTGACCTGCTTCCGGATGTTCTCACCGTGACCTGGAGTCCCGACCAATCGTGGAACTACTCGTCGTACGCAGTCTATGTGTTCCAGATGTGGTCACATGGTCTTGTCATCTGTTCTGAGACCCACTCCGTGACACCCATAGTGAGGGTTGCAGGCGTCGTCGGCAACCTGCTCATCTCGGCATCAGCTTTCATCGGGGACGAGGTCCATTCCCACCATGTCCTGAACGCCACCCTCTCGAAGCTCATAGGTATAGAGATTACTGTCAGAGACGGGAGCCTAGTGCCAGGAGAGCAGCTCGAAGTGGTAACATATCACGAAGGCGAGGAATCCCACAGCGTTCCCTGCCTGAACGGTTCGTGCATCGTCTATCTGGTGGTGCCTGAACAGGGCGACGTGGGTGAAATCATCAGGGTCGAGGTCGTCGACGCGGACAGTGGAGAAGTCCTCTCGGAGCGACTGGTCATGATAACAGGGGACGACATCGTACTCACCATGTCCATCCACGAGCCAACATCCGACGGTATCGGAACGGTGCTGGCGGTGGCCATGATCGCATCACTAACATTGCTCGGCCTCGCTTTCGTGATATACGCGAACTTCCTGAGGCGAAGGAAGCGATAGCTCAGAACCTCTTCTTGAACAGGAACTTCAGATTGCCAAGACCGTCCCGCCAGCTGTTCAGCTTGACCTCGCCTATCCGCACCCTGTAGGTTATGGGGACCTCCTTCGCCTTCACCTTCCTGAACGCCTCGATCTTGATCTCCTCTGACATCGCCATTCCGAGGCTCTCCAGCTCGACCACGTCCAGGACGGACCTTCTGAATACCCACATCCCGCTTTGGGAGTCCTTGACCTTCACCCGGAAGAGCAGCCGCGCGGCGGCCGACAGGACCCAGTTGCCTACCTTGTGTTTCGTCCTCATCGCTCCCTTCTGCATCCTGGCGAACCGGTTGGTCGTGATGAAATCCAACCCTTCAACGTCAAGCATGTCAACGAGGCCAGGTAGATCGGTCGCTGGGTAGGTCATGTCGGCGTCCAGCGTCGCTATGAAATCGCCCTTGGCGTTCTCGAAACCCGTCCTATACGCCCGGCCATAGCCGCGCCTCGGCTCATCGAGGACGACCGCGCCGAGCGATGCCGCTATCTCCCTGGTTCTATCCACCGAGTCCGTGTCCACGACCAGGATCTCAGCCTCACGTTTTCCGGCGAACGCGTCCCTGACCTCTTTGATCACGAGACCCACGCTCTTCTCTTCGTTCATCGTTGGGATTATCACCGACACCGTCGATTCTGACAACGCATCATCTCCCAGGGAACAGAAGGCTCGACCTCCCGGTCCTGGAGCGCCTCCGTTTCGATTTGTCGCCGCCCTCCGGAGGCGTCTCAAACAGCTTGCACATGAAGTAACCCAGCACTGCGACCGCGAGCCTAGACACCGCCCAGATGGACTTCGATGTCTCAATCAATCGGGTAGGCTTGTATGACGACCAGAGATAGCCGTGCTTCATAGTCAGCTGCTTCCTCCCCCAGCCGTTCCAGAAGGCCTGCTTGAAGAACCCCTTGAAACTACCTTTCGTCCGATGGTACACGATGGCGTTCTCGTTCACTCCAAGAGAATACCCCATAGAGACCGCTCGTAGGTTGATGTCGATGTCCTCCGCCGTGACGAACCATGGGTCGAAGCCCTCGACAGCATCCAGAACCTCCTTCTTCCAGGCCATGCTCGCGCTGGGATGGGACAGGTCCATCCCGCGGTGAAACAGCTCAACGCGCTCTAGGTCCTCGAACGCGTGATATCCAATATTGATGGTCTTTCCAGCGACGATGTCGTGTTCCCCTAGGGACTTCCGCAACTCGCTCACCCAGAATGGATTCGCGATGCAGTCGCCTCCGATTGTCGCGACAGCATCTCCCGTAGTCTGAGATATTCCAAAATTGGTGCTTTCGCCCCTCGTACCGGGATGCCGGTGGAGCCATATGCAGGGGTGCTTCTCGGCATAGGCCTTCACGGTCTCCACGGTGCCGTCGTAGCTTCCTGCATCTACGACGACGATCTCGACGGGGCCCTCCTGGACCATCAGGCTGTCGAGAAGGTCTCTGATATGCCTCTTCTCGTTCAAGAGGTTGAGCACAACGCTTATCTTCATGACGTCTCGAAGCCAACCGAACAGGTTCGACCCCTTAATATTATTTGCAGTGACTCAAAGCGAATCAAGGTTCACTAGCCAGCCTATATCCGATGCCGTAGTAACGGGCTCCTGCCTTCTCGACCTCTGCGGGAACCAAGAACCTTCTGCCGTCGACGACGACCGGATTCCTCATCCTGGAGAACTCCTTCCTGCCTAGCCGTTTGAACTCCGGCCAATCCGCCTGGATGACGCACGCGTCAGCCCCGTCCAAAGCCTCCTCCGCTGACGAGGCGTACATTATGGTCGGCATGAGATCGATGAAGTTGGATGTCGCCATCGGATCATACGCGACGACCTCGGCCCCGCTGGCCAAGAGGCCTGCGATCAGAGGGATGGCCCTCGTCTCGCGGACGTCGTCCACGTTTCCCTTGAACGAGAGCCCGAGCACCGCGATTCTCTTTCTCTCCAGGGCTCCAAGCACCTCCTTGAGGATGAACGACGCTTCGAAAGGCTGCTCGTCGTTCACAGCCAGGACCGCGCTCAGGAGACGACCTGGATACCGCAGGCTCCTGGCCATCTGCCTCAGAGCCTTCACATCTTTCGGCAGGCAGCTGCCTCCGAACCCCAGGCCAGGTCTGAGAAAGAGTGGGCCAATCCTCGGATCCTTCCCTGCAGCATTGAGCACCACGTCGGAGTCGATTCCCAGTCGATAGCAGATATTGGCCATCTCGTTGGCGTAGCTTATCTTCGTCGCGAGGAAGACGTTCGATGCGTACTTGATCATCTCCGCCGTGCGGAGATCGGTCCGTATCTTATCGGAGCTGATAGGGGAGTAGATCTTCATGAGCGCATCGCCACAACGCTTGTCAATCGCGCCGATGACGATTCTCGTTGGTTCCATACTGTCCTTCAGAGCGCTTCCTTCCTGGAGGAACTCGGGGTTCATGCACAGCCCGAAATCGCGGCCTGCGGTCTTCCTGGACCCCGCCTCCAACGCCTCCCTCACAACGGTGTCGGTGGTCGAAGGCACCACAGTGCTCTTCACCACGACCACTTTGTAGTCTTCTGACTTCCGGAGGACCTTCGCGACGCTCCTGCTCGCCGCCTTCAACGCGCGCATGTCTATGCGCCCCGAGGAGAGGGAGGGAGTCTGGACACAGATGAAGATGAACGCTGACTCACGCGCGGAACCAAGGACATCCTTAGAGGCCTTCAGCACCCCCCTCTTGACCAGCATCGACAGCTCCTTCTCGAGAGGAGGTTCATAGAATGGGGACTCCCCAGAATTCACGGCTCTGACACGTCGTTCGTCGACGTCTGCGCAGACGACCTCGTGCCCGAGCTTGCCAAACATGACGGCCGTTGCCAACCCGACATATCCAGCTCCTATCACACATACGCGCATGTCTGCTCGTACCCCATCTTGCGATTATAAACTTTTCATGCCTGGCGGATCTCGGCAAAGGATTATATTGCCACTGATTGTTCATTTGCGGTATGAAGGTGGTCATTCCCGCTGCAGGGCTGGGCACAAGGTTCCTACCAGCCACCAAGGCTCAGCCAAAGGAGATGCTGCCCGTCGTGGACAAGCCGACAATCCAGTATGTGGTTGAGGAGGCGGTCGAGTCGGGAATCACCGATATCGTCATCATCACAGGAAGGGGGAAGCGGGCGATAGAGGATCACTTCGACAAGTCATACGAGCTGGAGCATAGGTTGACCGCATCCGGGAACGACGAAGGACTCGAAGAGATACGGAAGATCGCTTCGATGGCGGACATATTCTACATACGCCAGAAGGAGCAGTTGGGTCTGGGACATGCCATCCTATGCGCGAAGAAGCACGTCGGGCGGGAGCCGTTTGCCGTCATGCTCGGCGATGATATCGTGGTCAACGAGAAACCATGCATGGCCCAGCTTCTGCGAGTGCATTCGGAGAAGGATGCGTCCGTGGTAGGAGTGCAGGCCGTCCCGAAGGCGCAGACGGCGAAGTACGGGGTAATCGACGCACAGGAGGAGTCGGAAGGAGTCTATCGGGTCACTGACCTGGTCGAGAAACCCTCGCCTGAGGACGCACCGTCTGACCTCGCAGTGATAGGGAGATACGTGTTCGAGCCGCATATATTCGATTATCTCGAGAGGATCGGGCCTGGCAAGAACGGGGAGATACAACTCACGGACGCGATGAAGATGCTGTGTAGGGAGCGTAGTCTGTACGGCCTCAGATTCAGCGGACGGAGGTTCGACGTCGGAAGCAAGGTCGACTGGATCAGAGCCACCGTCGAGCTGGGCCTCGAGAGACCCGACCTCAGCGGGGAGTTGAGGCCTGCGCTCAAGAGGCTCCTCGAATGAGCCGGCCAGCGACCCCTGGGCACGGCAGATACCGTTGTTTTCGGCTCCGCAATATATTATAGCTACGGATGGCTTCTGCCAAGTACCGGTGCATGGGATGAAGATCCTTGCGAAACACTACAGCATCGAGGATTGCGAGATCGGGGAGGACACGGTAGTCCGCGATTTCGTGAACTTGTACGGATGCAAGATAGGGAGAGGCTGCAAGATAGCGGCATACGTCGAGGTCCAACGTGGGGTGACCGTCGGAGACAGATGCAAGATCGAGGCTTTCGCGTTCATACCGTCTGGTGTGACTGTCGAGGATGAGGTCTTCGTGGGCCCGCACGCATGCTTCACGAACGATCTGATGCCCAAGGCGGTCGGCGATTGGGACGTAACACCCACTGTCGTTCGTCGAGGCGCTTCCATAGGGGCCAACGCGACCATCGTCTGCGGCGTCACGGTCGGCGAACACGCCATGGTCGCTGCCGGGGCGGTTGTCACGAAGGACGTTCCGCCCGGGGCGATAGTGGCGGGAAACCCTGCGAGAGTCATAGGAACCAGAGGGAGCGGCGACTGAAGCCGCGCACGGAGGAAATGAAATGAAGGTACCGTTGGCCCAGCCGATAATGACGGAGGACATGGTTGAAGCCGCAGCGAATGCACTGAGGAACGAACGCTTGACCATGGGGGACAGCATGGTCAAGTTCGAGGAGGATTTCGCGCGCATGTGCGGGGTCGAACACGCCGTCTCCGTCAGCTCCGGAACGGCTGCCATCCAGCTCTCCCTCCTGGCGGCGGGCGTGAGAGCGAAGGATGTCGTTCTGACATCCTCGATGTCCTTCGTGGCAACAACCAACGCCTACGTGGCATTCGGAGGGATTCCAGCTTTCACAGACGTCATCGAGAACGAGTACACGATGGACCCCACGGAGATCGTACTCGGACCTGAGGTCAAGGCAATCATGCCTGTCCACCTGTATGGCCATCCCTCCAGGATGGATGAGATCAACGACTTGGCGAAGGACAGGAGTGTGGTCGTCGTGGAGGACGCGTGCCAGGCCCACGGAGCGATGTACAAAGGGCGGAGAACCGGGGCCCTAGGAGACATCGGATGCTTCTCGTTCTATCCGACCAAGAACATGCACGTCGGAGGAGACGGCGGCATGGTGACCACGAATGACGCCGACATCGCAGACATGGTCAGGAAGCTGAGGCATTGTGGAAGGAAGACGCAGTACGAACACGACGTCATTGGCTATACTGCGAGGTTGAACAGCGCGAACGCGGCTGTGGGGGTCGAGCAGCTCAAGATGCTAGAGACCTGGAATGAGAAGAGGCGGTCGGTGGCTACGAGGTACCACGAGCAGCTCAAGGGCATCGACGGATTGCATCTGCCGCCACAGCCGACCGCGGAGGTCGTTCCGGTCTACCACCTGTACACGGTACGGACAACCAAGAGGGACGAGCTCAGGAAACATCTCGACGGCGCAGGCATCCAGACGGGAGTCCACTACGAGATACCGATCCATCTTCAGCCCATCTACAGAGAGCTGTACGGGTTCAAGGAGGGGATGCTCCCGGTGACGGAGCGACTCTGCAAGGAGGTCGTGACGTTGCCGATGTTCCCGGGCATGACAGGGGAGCAGGTGAACTACGTGTGCGATAACGTCAAGGAGTTCTGCGGTCAGGTTGGTTGATATGGGGAAGATCAAAGTCGGTGTTATCGGGATCGGACACTGGGGAAGGAAGATCGTCGACGAGTACACGAAGATAGACGATGTCGACCTGGTAGGGATCTCCGACCTGGACAAGAAGAATATCGAGTTCTGTGCTGAGAGATACGGCGTGAAAGACGGATACAGTGACTACAGGGATCTGCTCGACCAGGAGGGGTTGGACGCGGTCAACGTGTGCACGCCGAACTCGGCCCACTATGAGATCTGCAGGGAGGCCCTCGAGAGGGGGAAGCATGTCCTGGTCGAGAAACCGATCACCATGACATCCGCCGAGGGCTGGGACCTTGTGAACATGGCTCAGGAAAAGGAACTGACGCTGTCGGTGGGCCACATCTTCAGATTCAACAGCGCGCTCGCTGAGATTCGGAGGCTCATTGGCGAGAGGTTCTTCGGGAAGTTATTCCTGATGGAGATGACCTGGACCAACCTGGAGAAACCGTGGCCAGACCGGGACGTGCTCATGGACCTTGCACCACACATGTTCGACATCCAGAACTACCTGCTCGGCGAGTGGCCCGTCGAGATCTCGTGTTCGGGGAGGCCGTCTAGGAGGGAGTCGGGCGAGGAGACCGCGTACGTCGTGTCCGCGTTCAGAGACGGCCCGATGGCGATGGCGAACATCAGCTGGCTCGTGCCGCGGAAGACCAGACAGGTAATGCTCGTCGGCGAGATCCGTTCTGCGATGATAGACGCTGTCGCGCAGGAGGTCACGGTGTATGAGGGCGGATACACCTACAAGCTCGGGATCGAGCGCAACAACACCATCCGTGACGAGCTGGCCCACTTCGTCAAGTCGATCGGAGATCCCGGGACGGACACGAAGATCAGCGGCACAATCGGCGTACGCACCGTGGAACTCATAGAGGCGGCGAAGCGCTCCATCGTCGAGAAGAAGGCCGTGCCCGTCTAGAGGCCATCGCTCGCATGCAGATTTATAGTCGCTCGGTGAATTCACCAGGCGATGGCTTCGACCCTGATGCTGCTCTCGAATCCGTACCGTCCGGACCCCCGCGTGCTCAGGGAAGCGCGGGCACTGGTTGAGGCGGGCATCGATGTTCACCTGATCGCATGGGACAGGGAGAGTGATCTGGCGTCGTCGACGATCGAGGAGGGTGTGAGGGTGACCAGGCTCGGGCCTGCGGCGTCGTACCGGTCATTCTCGCAGGTGGGTCCGGGGCTCATACGATTCTGGTTCAGGGCCCTACGCGCAGCAGGGAAGGTCGAGTTCGACCTCGTCCATTGTCACGACTTCGACACACTCCCGCTGGGAATGCTCATCGCCAGGTTACACAGGAAGCCGTTGATACTGGATGCACATGACATATACTCGTTCATGGTCGTAGGTGAGTCCGCACCGGTGGGAAGGCTGCTCTGGCCAGTCGAGAGATGGATGGCATCAAAGGCAGACGAACTCATCACCACCAACGAGGTGATGGCTGAGATGCTCTCTGCGAAGAGGGGCAAGGATGCGGTCATCGTAAGGAACAGCCCCGACCTATCGGTTCTTGTCGGGCACAAGCCAGAGGAGACCCGCGCGAAACACGGTCTCGACGGTTTCGTCGTGTCATACTTCGGATCGCTCGAACCCGGAAGGGCCGTCGTGGAGTTGGCTACTTCCTTCTCACCCAACGAGGGCATCACAATCATGATAGGAGGGAGCGGGACTCTGCAACCGACCGTCGAAAGGGCTAGCAGGGACAACCCTGCTGTGCGCTTCGCCGGGACCATCGACACGGACGAAGTGCTTAGAATCACCGGCGCCAGCAGTATCATCCCAGCCATGTACGACCCGTCGAACCCGAAGTACAGGATATGCACGCCGATCAAGGTCCTCGAAGCGATGGCGTGCGGGAAGGCGATGATCACGGCGAAAGGGCTGGACATCTCCGAGACGGTTGAGGGCATTGGATGCGGCTTCGTCATAGAATACGGCCGGGAGGAGTTCGTCCGGACGATTCGGGAGGCGTCTAAGTCTGGGGCGAAGCTCCAGGAAATGGGAAGAAGAGGAAGGAAGTACTTCGAGCAGCATCTCTCATGGAGTTCGTCGAAGACCGCGCTCATCGGTGTGTATAGGGCCCTCCTGGGCCCTACCTGACGACTGCTGGCGAGAAGTATTATATACTCTCCAGGTCATTTTTACTAGGTGTCCGACATCTGTCGGACTCACGGGATGGGATGCAGAGAACAGCGTGCTGTAGGCTCTAGGATCACGGCTAGTTTTCTCGTCCCCAACGGGGTCGGTTGCGATGCACCTAAAGGAGATCGAGCTTGAGAACTTCAAGTCATTTGCCAGAAAGACGAAGATACCCCTGCTGGAGGGATACACCGCGGTCACGGGCCCGAACGGGGCGGGCAAGTCGAACATTGCCGATGCCATACTCTTCGTCCTCGGACCGAAGAGCTCGAGGGTGATACGAGCGGGGAGGCTCACTGACCTGATCTTCAATGGGGGGAAGGAGAAGAGACCTGCGAGGGAGTGCAAGGTCAGCCTCCACTTCGACAACTCCGATAGGCTCATCCCGATCGATTCCGACGTTGTCAAGCTCACAAGGCTCGTAAGGCTCTCGGACGCCGCGGAGGGATACTACTCGTACTTCTACGTCAACGAACGGAAGTCTTCCCTCGGCGAGTTCGACAGCCTCCTAGCCAACGCTCGCATCAGCGCGGATGGATACAACTTCGTCCAGCAGGGGGACATCACGAGGATCGTCGAGATGACCAACCTGGAGAGGCGGAGGATTCTCGACGGCATCGCGGGCATAACGAAGTTCGATGAGGACATCCAGTCGGCCGAGAGGGAGCGTTCGAGCGCAGAGGAGAACATCAACAGGCTATCCATAATCCGAGATGAGGTCAAGAAGCAGATGAAGCAGCTTGAGAACGACCGCGAGGGCGCGCTGAAATACAAGGACCTCCACGACACGCTCTCGACGGCGAAGGCGTCCCTCGCTGTGAAGAAGCTGGAAGGGATAGAACGGGAGATGGCATCGTACAAGGGGCAGGTCACGACATACACTCAGGAGAACGCAAAGGCCGAGGAGAGGGAGAAGGAACTCCAGAAGACGCTCGAGGAGGCCTCCACGGAGCTGATGGACGTGGAGAACGAGATCGACGAGAGAGGCGGCGAGGAGGCCAGAGAAATGAAGGAGAAGATCGACAGCCTGCGGATCGAAATCGCGCGCGCGAAGGACGCGTGCACTAGCTCCGTGGACATGGTCGAATCGCTCAAGGAGACACGCAAGGCACACGTCGAGGACCTCAAGGCGGTGAGGGAGGATCTCACCTCCCTCGAACAGCGGTTGGAGCCTCTCAAGAAGGAGTATGAGGAGAAGACCAAGATGCTCGCCGAATGCAGAGGCGAGCTGGAGGGGCATCAGGATGAGCTCTCCAAATCTGACACCGAGCTGAACGCCCTTCAGAAGGAAGTCCTCGAACTGGGGGTGGACATCGGATCCAAGGAGGAGAAGATCCACGCCCTTAGACTCGAGGAGGACAGGCTGAACGAGCGACTCTCCCGGGCCAAGATGGACATAGCCAACTTGGAGGAGACGAAGAAGACCTACGAGTTCGAGCTGAAGGATTCAGAGTGGTCGATCAAGGAGCTGAAGAGCGAGACCAAGACCTCCTCGATGGGACTGAAGAAGGCACAGGAGGAGTACTACGCGCAGAGAAACAGGGAGAAGAAGCTCCTCGGGCAGGCGCAGGATCTCGAGAACGCGGTGAAATCGCTCACTAGGGAGTACAACCAGCTCAAGGCGGAGGCGGAGGCTGCCGACATGGTCCGGAAGGGCTACAACTCCGCCACAATGTCGCTCCTGGAGGCGCGCGACAAGGGTCAGATGAAGGGCATACACGGCACAGTGGCCGAGCTGGCGGACGTGCATGACGATTACGGGACGGCGCTCAACGTCGCTGCGGGGAACCGGATGCAATCGATAGTGGTTGACACGGACCAGGTCGCCTCGGATTGCATAAACTACCTCAAGAAGAACAAACTCGGAAGAGCCACATTCCTTCCACTCAACAAGATGCTGGACGGAAGGCCGCGCGGGAAGGCGACGATGGCATCCAAGAGCTCGCTCGGGTTCGCCATAGACCTCATCAGGTTCGACGAGAAGTATCGAGCGGCGTTCTGGTTCGTCTTCGGGGACACCGTCGTCGTCAAGAACCTGACGGAGGCGCGGAAGCTGATGGGAGGCGTGAGGATCGTCACGCTCGATGGAGAGTTGGCGGAGGCCAGCGGCGCGATGGTCGGTGGGACGCTCAACTCCAAGCTCGTGAAGTTCGGCGCACCATCCGAGAGCAGGATAGAGAAGAAGGCCACCGAACTCCGAGAGGCGACCGAGCAATCTGAGAGGGTTCAGGCCGAGCTGGCAGAGCTTCGCTCGACCCTGCCGGACCTGGAGGGCAGGATCAGGGACTCGACCACGAAGGACAGTGGAGAGAGCGTAAGGATGAGCTCGCTCGAAGTCAAGAGGAAGGAGTTCCAGCAGAAGCTCGACTCCGTCGAGAAGGAGATAGGGACCAAGAACAAGGAACTCTCCGATTGCCTCGACCTCATCGAGAGGATCAAGCAGGACATAGCGCGCCTCCAGGAGGAGCTGGAGAAGGTGCGCGATACCAAGAACGCGAAGGACAGCAAGCTCATGGAGGTCACGCCCAAGGAGCTATCGCAGAGGCTCAAGCAGGTCGAGAAGCAGATTCTGGAACTCTCGAACGAAACCGCGCACCTCAACTCGGACGTTCAGACACTGACGAAGCAGATCGAGCTGGTCGGCGCCAGAGGCAGGGAGATAGAGGAATCCGTCGAGGGAGTCGACAGCCGTGTGAAGGAGCTCAAAGCCAAGGGCAAGGAGAGTGCGAAAGACCATGTGAAGTACGAAACCGAGCTCAAAGCCCTGCTTGGCATTGAACGCTCCATGGGTGACAAGCTCAACACTCTGAGGAGCAAGAGAGACACCCTTTACAGGAAGAAGACAGAGACCGAAGCCTCGATAGAGAAGACCCAGACCAAGATCCAGACGAACGGCGATTTCATCCTCAGCCTGCAGACGAAGCTCGGCGAGACCGAGGGGAGGTTGAAAGAGGCAGAGGTGGATGTCGCACAGTATTCATCCACGAAACTACCTGAGTCGTTGCCTCCGACGGACGAGATTAGGAGGACTGTGGCTGAGTGCGAGAGACGCATGACATCACTCGGGGCGGTCAACCTCAAGGCGATCGACGAGTACGAGGACAAGAAATCGAGATTCGACGAGATCAAGACAGAGGTCGCCCAGCTGACGAAGCAGAAGACCAACCTCATCAAGCTGGTCGACGAGATCAACACCAAGAAGAAGATAGGGTTCCAGAGGATATTCGTGGGGATAAGCGACAACTTCAAGAAGATCTTCGCTGAACTCTCCGGGGGTGGGGAGGCGGAACTACTCCTGGAGAACGAGGAGGACCCATTGTCTGGTGGACTGATAATCAAGGCACGGCCCAAGGACAAGAAGTTCGTCAGGATGGAGGCGCTCTCCGGAGGAGAGAAGAGCATGACGGCCCTCTCGTTCATATTCGCCATACAGGTGTACGAGCCGTCGCCGTTCTACCTCCTCGACGAGGTCGACATGTTCCTCGACGGGGTGAACGCAGAGCACGTGTCGAAGGCAGTGAGGAGGAGCTCGAGGAACGCGCAGTTCATCCAGATATCCCTTAGGAAGGTGACATTGAACGAGGCGGACCACATCATCGGGGTGACGATGCAGCGAGAGGGCGTCTCGGATGTGATCATGAAGCCGAACGTCGGCGCGGAGGTCGACATAGAGCAAACCCCGGAGGGACATGTGCCCGGGGAACCGCAGGAGGCTGCGTAACCATGAGGACCACGGAGACGGACTTCGGAAACGTCATCAACCACCTGATGTACCAGAAAGCGATAATCGACGACGACGAGGACGTGCAGACCAAGATCGGCAGATACGTCAGGATCGCCGAGGAGATGCAGACCGGCGCGCTCGTACCGTCTGACGACCCGTTCGAGAGATGCGTGGCGCAGACTTTCGAGCTGGTCGTCCAGCAGCAGTTCAACCCCTGGGACATCAACCTAATTGAGTTCTCGAAGATGTATCTGGCGAAGGTCAGGAAGGCGTCGGAGGTCAACCTGATCGTCGCAGGGAAGATCGTGTACATGGCATGGGAGATCCTCAAGCTTCAGAGCGTGGACGCTGTGAGGAGGGCCGGAAGGCCGGAGACGTGCGAGCTGGTGTTCGATGGTTTCGACACGGAGGGATTCGACCTCTTCGCCGACCCGTTCGACCTCAGCGGAGGGGAGGCCCTCCTCTACACGGAGGAGTTGCCGATCAGGGAGAAGATACGGAGGAGTTCTGAGCGGCCTGTGACCCTGATAGACCTCCTTGATGCGTTCGAGGAGGCGAAGGAGGAGTCGGACATAAGGACGGAGCTGGCCAAGTTCATGCAGAAGTACCGACGGCCGGACTTCGACGATAAGTCACACAAGGAGTGCCTCGAGGACGACATAGCGGCCATCTGGGAGCGCGTACAGGTGTTCGGGAGCGGCCCGGTTCCTATGGCGGACCTCTGCATCAATGGCAGAGAGGACAGGATCAAGGTGTTCGTCGCGATGCTGTTCCTTGCGAAGATGGGCAAGGTGCACGTATGGCAGGAGAAGCCTCCGTACGGCGAGATCTTCCTTGAGGTCATGGTCCCGTGGGACATCGCCCAACTCGAGGACGCACCGACCATCCAGAACGTCGAGGTAGAGAAGGTACCGGTGGTCAAGTGAAGAGCGAGAGAGTCGTTGAGGCCGCGCTCTTCTCTGCGGCGGAGCCGGTGACGGTCTCCGACCTGAGACTCGCATCGGAGTTGGATGTGAGGACGATACGGTCGGCTTTGAAGAACCTCATGGAAGAGTACAACTCCTCGGATCGCGCGATCGAGATCGCGAAGATGGGCCCCAGGTATGCGATGCAGGTGAAAGGGGAGTACTCATCGCCCGCCGCGAAGCTGGCCGCGCTGAAGATACCGAAGGACTTGCTGAAGACTGCGTCGCTGATCGCCTACTACCAGCCGGTCCTGCAGAGCAAGCTCGCAGACCTCCTCGGGGGCAAGATATACACGCACGTCCGCACCCTCGAGGAGCTCGGACTCATCAGGAAGAGACCGAAGAAGAACAGCATCGAGCTCACGACCACGAAGAAATTCATCGAGACCTTCGGAATAGACGCCCGTTCGAGGGGTGAAGTCAAGGCTTGGATAGAGGGAGAGCTGTCCAGGAAGAACGGCAGGAAGCAGTAGATTCCCGGCTCTCGACGTGGAACCCAGAGAAGAAAGCTTTAAGACGACACTCAGCATTGACGAGGGTGATATCAATGGTCATGCCTCTCAGTTTGCTTGAGAAATCTATGAACAAGAAGGTCTCGTTGCTATTAAAGGACAGCAGAATGCTTGAAGGGACGCTCACGGGATTCGACGATTATCTGAACATGGTTCTTGAGGACACCGAGGAGACGAACGGAGATCAGGTGAAGAGGCTCGGTATCGTCATACTCCGAGGGAATAACGTCGTGAGCATCTCGCCTCAGTGATTCTACCTGGCAAGCCAATCAGATGCTTTTTATGGCCTTTAGCCATATCAGGCCACCGATGAAGGCTGTGCTCCTGGTAGGTGGAATGGGCACGCGCCTCAGACCTCTCACGTACAGGGTGCCTAAACCACTGGTCCCGGTCATGGGTAAGCCGCTCATGATGCACGTGATAGACTCGCTCCCCGACGATGTTGACGAGACCATCGTCCCGGTTGGCTACAAACGGGACGTTATGGAAGACTACCTGAAGAGGAACCCTCCGCGGAGGAAGATAACCATCGTGGAGGAGAAGGAGCCGATGGGGACGGGAGGCGCCGTGAAGAACGTGGAGGACTACATAGACGGCCCATTCCTTGTCATCAACGGAGACAGCATCTCGTCGTTAGACATGAGCAGGTTCATCGGATATCATAGGGAGAAGAGGGCGTTTGCGACCATCTCGCTATGGGAGGTGGATGATCCCACGCCATTCGGCGTGGTCGACATCGATGCAGGCGGCCAGATACACAGGTTCCAGGAGAAACCGAACAGGACAGAGGCATTCTCTCGGCTCATCAACGCTGGTGCTTACGCGCTGGAGCACGAGGTCCTTGACTACATCGGGAAGGGGTTCGTCTCCATGGAGAGGGAGGTGTTCCCTCGGATAATCGAAAAGGGCATGTACGGACTCAGATTCGATGGATACTGGGTCGATTGCGGGACGAAGGATAACCTCCTAAACGCGTTCTGGACACTCATGCGCGGTAGGTTACATGAGAATGTCGGGAACGGGTCACATGAATCCGGCATCGCACCCCCCGCAGTCGTCGAAGACGGCGCGGTCGTTACAGATGCCGTCATCGGACCTTATGCATACGTCTCAGAAGGCACGATTGTAGGGCCATCGACGAAGGTCGAGAGTTCGGTGATCTTTCGCGGTGCCAGGATCGGGAGGGGGTGCACGATCAGAAACTCCATCATCGACGTCGACGTCGTTGTACCTGACGACACAGTCGTGAGCGACGCAATCGTCAGTGATGCCGTTTCCCCGGCTGAATGACGCTCCCTCCGCGCCGCTATCGCAGAGTATCATCACAGCGCGTTCAATATTAGGAAGAGTGCCCCGGCTATCGACGCCGACGCGGGAATGGTGAGAATCCAGGCGATCATTATCTTACGACCGACTCCCCACCTCACTGCGGAGAGTCTCTTGGTCGAACCCACACCCATGATCGCCCCCGACACCGTGTGTGTCGTACTCACAGGAATCCCGAAATGAGTCGCGACAGCTATCATCGTCGCGGCGCCTGTCTCTGCGCAGAACCCCTGGTATGGCTGCAGTTGAGTCACACGTGCGGCCATCGTCTTGACTATCCTCCATCCTCCGAAGAAGGTGCCCATCGCTATCATCGCGCCGCACGACACGATGATCCATGAATCAGGCTCGAACGTCCCCGTGACGAGAAGTCCAGCTTCGAGCATCATCACGGTCGTGATAATGCCCATGCCCTTCTGGGCATCGTTCGAACCATGCATCATGGACAGGAAGGCCATCGAACCTATCTGCAGTTTCCTGAACCACCAGTTCACCTTTATCCTTGTAGCCTTCCTCCCAGCCCGCATCGTCATCGCAGTCAACAAGAAACCGATTGCGAGCCCCACGACCGGAGAAATGACGATGAAGATGATCGTCAACAGCGTTCCACTCCAGACAATCGCACCGAGGAACCATACGGCTCCTCCCGCCCCGATCAGGCCACCGATAAGTGCATGGCTGCTCGAAGTAGGTATCCCGAGCCACCAAGTTATCAGGTCCCAGATTATGGCTCCCATCACGGCACAGAATATCAGCAGGATGCCGTACTCCTCCACCAGGGCACTGTCGATGATCCCCTTGCCTACGGTCTTAGCGACTGCCGTGCCGAATAAGAATATCCCGACGAAATTGAAGATGGCTGCGAGTCCCACGGCCCATACAGGGGAGAGCACCCTGGTTGCCACGATTGTCGCTACCGAGTTCGCGGAGTCGTGAAAACCGTTCACGAACTCGAACGCGAGGGTAAGGGCGATGGTCGTCACGCCGAGGAGAGACAGTCCTAAGAGATCCATCACGGCCCACCTACGAGTGTTTGATGAAGATATCTTTGATTACATCTGCGGCGTCTTCGCACTTATCCGTTGCCTGTTCCAGGTGTTCGTAGATCTCCTTGAGCTTGATTATGTCCATCACATCGCTCGTTTTGAATAATCCCGCCACAGCCTGGTGGGTGATCTCATCTCCGATGTTCTCAAGACGGTTGATCTCTATGCAATGATTGACGATTTCGTTCTTCCTCTTGAAGTTCCTAAGATCCTTGACCGCATGATTGACCTCCTTCGTCGCTATGAGCAAGACCTCGACCATCCGTATCATGTCTGGTGGAATCCGCTTTATCTCGTAGGACCACATCCTATGCGACGCGGACTCCATGTAATCCAGGATGTCATCCAACCTCGACGCAAGCTTCGACATGTCGTCGTGGTCTATGGGAGTCACGAAAGTCTTGTTCAACGCTTCGGAGATATCGTGCACGGCGTCATCCCCCTTGTCCTCGATCGTCTTCATCTTGTCGCGCTTCTCGGCTACGTGGTCGAAGTTCTTCACAAGGTCGAGAAGGGTCTCAGCACCCTCAAGGACGATGTCGGCCTGCTGTTCGAGCATCTCGAAGAAATGCTTCTCCTGAGGAATAATCCATTCCTTGAACCCCATCGTTTGTCCCCTTGGTGACGGCGAATGCTACATGTGGTCTTAACCCTTGCGGGCCCCGACTGGCTTCCGGACGGGTGCATACTGCGCCTGGCGGAAGCTCAACACCTCCCGAGCCCCGGCGAAGTCTTTATCTCAGGAGGCGACATGTCCGAGTTAGGGATATCATGACCCAGCAGAACATCGTTCCTCGACTGTTTGGTACCAACGGAGTGCGAGGAGTCGTCAACACAGGGGAGATGGACTGCGAGTTCGCCATGCGGCTGGGAATGGCTATAGGGACCTTCATGAAAGGGGAGGTATTCGTGGGGACAGACGCCAGGACCTCCAACGAGATGCTGAAATCTGCATGCATGGCAGGAATCATGGCGACTGGCTGTGACGTTCTGGACTGCGGCGTGGTCCCCACTCCTACGATTCAGTTCGCAGTGAAGTCAAACGATGTGGCAGGGGGGGTGATGATCACCGCTTCACACAACCCTCCCGAGTTCAACGGCGTTAAGTGCGTCGACCCGGACGGCACCGAGATGGCGCGAGAGAATGAGGAGAGAATCGAGGAGACATTCCACACGGAGCGGTTCTCCAGAGCGGACTGGCGCGGTGTCGGGATGAGGAGCAATTTCGACCGGGCCGTCCCGGACTACATAGACGGCATCGTGGCGAAGACAGACGTCGAGGGCATCAGGAAGGCGGACCTGAGGGTGGCCCTCGACTGCGGGAACGGCGCTGGAGGAAACGTCTCACCCAGGTTGCTCGAGAGGCTGGGTGTGCGGTACGTAACCTTGAACGCTGACCCGAACGGAGCGTTCCCAGGACACAACAGCGAACCGACGCCAGAGAACGCGAAGGACCTCGTGGAGTTCGTCAGATCCGGTGGTTTTGACCTCGGAATCCTCCACGACGGCGACGCGGACAGGACGATATACGTCGATGAGAACGGATCGTACATGTACGGCGATCGCAGCTTGGCGATAACCGCTCAGTATGAATGTACCAGGAGGAATGGGGGCCTCGTCGTGACAACTGTAGGCTCGTCCAAGTGCGTGGAGGACGCAGTCAAGATGGCAGGTGGGGAGATAATGTACACCAAAGTAGGCTCCCCGGTCGTCGCACGTGCGATGATGGCCCATTCAGCAATCTTCGGCGGCGAGGAGAACGGTGGCCTCATCTTTCCCGAGCTCCAGTACTGCAGAGACGGTGCAATGGCTGCGGCAAGAATGATTCAGATAATCGCGACGAACGGGGCGCTCTCAAAGATAAACGCCGTGATTCCCGCATACTCGCAGTATAAGACCAAGACGCCATGTCCTGACGACATCAAGGACTCTGTCCTCGAGGAGCTCCTCGAGAACGCGGAGAGCGACAGCGTGGACACCACGGACGGTCTGAAGATATTCTTTGATGATGGATGGGTTCTGGTCAGACCTTCGGGCACGGAACCGATATTCAGGATATTCTCCGAGGCCAAAACACCGGACAGGGCCAGGGACATAGCGGAGTCCTACAAGAAGCGGGTTGCAGAGGCCATCACATAGCGGAATTCCAGGCTCATCCGATTCACATTGAGTTCATGGCCTTCCATTTCACGGCGATGACTTCCCTGATGAACCTTGCCGCGAGGATCGAGGTGTTCCCGTTATCGTACGGAGGGGATACCTCGACCACATCGAATCCCACGAGGCGGTCTCCCAGCCTGTTGATGATATACTTCACGTCGAAAGGCGTCAGCCCGAAGGGCTCGGGAGTGCCTGTGCCCGGGGCGAAGGCGGGGTCGATTCCATCGATATCAAGGGAGAGATAGATCGGCCTTTCCTTCAGGCATGGCAACGCCTTCTCGAATTCCTCTCGGCACCCATGCTCGTGGATTCTGAACGCATCGACATACACGGCGTTCTCGAAGTCTTCATCATCGGAGATGGACCGGACACCGAACGCGAAGACGTTGCCCTCCCCGACGATGTCGGCCACCCGTCTATGGGCGCAGGCGTGGCTGTTTCTAAGTCCCTGATATTCGTCCTGGTAGTCAAGATGAGCGTCGATTATGACGACTGCGACGTCATCTCCGAATGACTTCACCACGGGTGGTGTGACCGAGTGTTCTCCACCGATGACAACGGGGAACTTGCCAGCTTCGACGATCCTCCGAGCGCTCTCCTCGACCGAGGCCACCATCTCGTCAGCGGTTCCCTCATCGTGGAGATCTCCAGAGTCGTGAAATGGAATCTGGCTGATTGAGATTCCATGCTCGAACATGTAAGCCTCGAAATTCACCGAGGCTTCACGAATGGCGGTCGGGGCAAATCTGGTTCCGCTGCGAAACGTTGTCGTCTTGTCAAACGGCGCTCCAAGAGCGACGAAATGTGATTCCGCGAAATCCGAGTGCGCATCTGCGAATTTCAGCATTCCGCGGAGAGGCATCGGCTACACCCGAGTGATCTTCTTTCGGTCCATGGCAACGAGGTACTGAAGGTCCTCGCCGGGCGTCAGCGAATCCTTCAACTCATCGGGGATAGGCAGCTGAAATATCTCGTAAGTCTCGAGGTCCATGAGCTGAACCTCCGAGCCGACGATTGTGACGATCTGCGCCTGCCGTTTGTCAATCATCGGCACCTGGACCTTGTGTCTGACAGGATATACAACCGATCTCTTGCTGCCATCGAAAATCCCGACCGCCTCGATTCTGGCTTTGGCCTCCCCGTGCTTCCCAGGTTTGGATGTGGAGATACTGACGATCTTGCAGGGTTCATCGTCTACGTTCATGTAACGCCCTTCTTTCAGTGTCCGGACCTCGGCCTGCTCCCATGCCATTACATACCACTTCTCCTGCCTGTAACTGATGGGAATTAGAAATAGTTGCCGTCTAACGCTTCTGCTTGCGACGCTTGCCAGCAGGCTTCTTCGGGGGGGTCGGGCGCTGCTTCCTGATCTCCTCCACACGCCGCTCGATCTGCTCCTTGAGGGGGCCGGAGATATCGCTCTTGGTGTAGGCATCCGCCCTGGCGGCTATCGAGATCTTCGATGCCAGGGTCCGAGCGATCGGGCCCCTCTGCCAAACGGGGGCGTTGTGAACTAGCGGGTGCTGGAAGATGATACCGTGCTTCGGAGGATCGGTCTTCTTCTTCAGATGGCGGAACATCGCCTTCTCCGCTCCGAGCAGCTGAATCGTTCCAGAAGGCATCGAAGCCATCCTCGTCAGGCTTCCGGCCTGCATTATCAGACGCGCACCGATTATCGGGCCTGCCAACACACAGATGTTGGGGGCGACCTGCTTCATGCGAGCCTCCACATACTGTTCCATCGACCGCCTCGAATCCATCGCTATCTGGAGAGCAGAGGCCAAACCCCTTATCGGCGCCAGGTCCTCATCCTGGACATCTGCACCCAAGGAATCCATATCAAGAGCCAGGGATGAGAGGATGGCGTCCCTCGAGCCGTGATTAGCGACGGCCTCGGTGTAGGCTTCTCTGGAGAGGACTTCCGTCAGCTCCGGAAAATGAAGTGAGTACCATTCGTGCAGGCGTTCTGACAACATGTTATTGGTGAACACGATATCGTCGTAGGCTCGGACTGCCTGTCCCAGGAACACGTCTGGGCCGATGCTGCTCTTGATTGCTCGCTTCGCCAGTTCGAAAGTAGCCTCCCTGTACAAATCGAGTGAGAAGCCATGATCCTCAGGCCGGATGAATGATGAATCGAATTTGGCGTATCTCCCGAACTCGGCGAGGCGACGGTCGTACACTTGGGTGGCCTTTCCTCCTAGGCTCCTCTCTTCGTCTAGGACCTCGCCGCACCTCATCCTGTGGAGTCGTTCGGCGATATCTGAAGGGTTCTTCGGGAAGGTGACCGCCTTCTTCACGTCCCCTTCGACGCACAGAAAGCTGCCGAACCACTTCGTGACCAGCATCATCTCGGCCTATATCTGACACTTGCATAAAAAGCCTGCCGGGCAAACCCTACTGCGCGGCCAGCAGCTTAGAAAGCTCGTCGGTCTTCAGAATCCCGACCTCCGTTATGAATCCGGAGACGTATCTGCTCGGAGTCACGTCGAAGGCGGGGTTCAGGGCATCAGAACCCTCCGGTGCGACCCTGATCCCATCTATGAACAGCACTTCGTCAGGCGAGCGTTGCTCGATGACAATCTCGTCCCCGTTGCGGAGTGACGAGTCGAAGGTGCTGACCGGGGCTGCTACGTAGAAGGGAACGCCGTTCTCTCTGGCCAGGACTGCCTTCTCGTAAGTACCGATCTTGTTTGCGAAATCGCCGTTGCCGGCTATTCTGTCGGCTCCGACAATCACGACATCAACATCGGCCCGAATGTAATGCCCAGAGGCATTGTCTGAGATAACGGCGTGGTCGATCTCCTCGTTCAACAGCTCCCAGGCAGTGAGCTTGGCCCCCTGTAGCCGTGGGCGGGTTTCGTCCACGTAAACGAAGAAATTCCTGCCTGCACGACGAGCCATCCTCATCGGCGCCAAAGCTGTTCCGAAGTCTACCGTCGCGAGAGCACCCGCGTTACAGTGTGTCAATACTCTGCTCCCCTCACGAATCAAGTCCGAACCATGCTCGCCAATCGATTTGCATCTGGCTACAATCGAATCGGAATACTCGTCCGCGGCTCCTGGAAGGCGTTCCCTCTCAGAAAGCATGAGGTTCACGGCGTAGAAGAGATCATGGGCAGTCGGGCGAGTGGCCCTCATCCTCTCAGAGACTTTGTCCATATCCTCGTCCTTTATGGCTGCAAGAGCCATCCCGTAGGCGGCAGCAGCCCCGATGGAGGGAGCGCCCCTGATAGTCATGTCGGATATTGCCTCGGCAAGATCCTCAGAGTTGTCAATCTCGACGATCTCGAAGCGATGGGGGAGGGCGCGCTGGTCAATAGCCTTGACGACAGAGTCCTCCATCCAGATGGCCCTGACATCCTGAGCACCATTGGGTGTCTTCACAAGCATGCGTCTCACACCGTGAATGGCCTACTCGGGATAAAATGGTGGGCTCGTTCTGCTCGCCCTACAAAAGAATATTAAACCAATCGCCGCATTCATCGCCGTCAAGGGCCCATGGTCTAGCGGTTATGACGGCGCTCTCACACAGCGCAAATCACCGGTTCGAATCCGGTTGGGCCCACTCCAGTCCCTCAGACTAGATTCTTATCAGCATTTTGGGATTTCGGCAACAAGTGCTTCCCAAGCCTGTCGTATGAGGGAGAACGTGGTTACCTAACGCATCCGAGAAACCGTGGAATTCAGTCACTTACTTCGCAGTAGCGGAAACAGTCAACCAGGTGGTCGTTGACCATGCCTGCCGCCTGCATGTGGGAATAGCATATGGTTGGTCCGACGAACCTGAACCCTCTCTTCACGAGGTCAGCACTCATCTTCTGGGCAACTGGAGAGGTAACAGGAATCTGTGACAGGCTCTTCCACCTGTTGCGAATCGGCCCTCCACCAACAAAGGACCAGATGTATGAGTCAAAGGTTCCAGACTCGCTCTGAACCTCGAGGAAGGCTTTGGCATTGGACACTGCCGATTCGATCTTCCGACGGTTGCGTATTATGCCCGGATCTGACAACAGCTCCTCGATCCTCCTCTCGTCAAATGCGGCGACTCTCTTGGGATCGAATCCCGCGAACGCTCGCCGGAAGTTCTCCCTCTTGTTGAGTACCGTGCTCCAGCTCAATCCCGCCTGGGCTCCTTCCAGTACGAGGAACTCGAATATCTTCCGATCGTCGTGGACCGGGACCCCCCATTCCTCATCGTGGTATGCGAGCATCACCGGATCCTTCATGCTAACCCACGGGCACCTCTTCCTCATGGTCTCGACTCTGGTAAGTCGCCCGGAGCATGAAAAAGGTTTGCCGCATTCTTTTCCACGGAATCCAACCTTAAGAACGGGCTTCAGCCAGCACCTCGCTTTCAAACCCGGCTAAACCCACTCTCACCTGCTCTCTGGTCGGACCGGTCTTCGTCGTCATGCAAACCCGTGGGCTCCGACTAAGACCCCAAACGGAGGCTAAGCTGTACAGGCGCCTACGCCTGGCTTAGCGCGCTTCCCGAAGAAACAGAATGGACGGAAGAAAGTGGAAGGGGTTTGTCCCACGAGCGAATCCTCGTGGCCGGCACTGCTGGACTACTTTCCACGAGTGTGACGGCTCTTCCCGTGGCCATTACCACCCTCGCCACAATTGCCGTTGCCGCCGTCACCGCCGTTACCGTTGCCGTTACCGCCACTGTCTCCGCCATTCCCTCCGCCTGAGCCCTGCGGAATCAGTGGACCGAGCACGATCCACGCGACTCCATCGTCGAGACCGCCTACTCCGATCTTGAATATAGAGTAGTCGATGTGGTCCTCCTCGACGAGGTCTGAGAACGGATGGGCGGGATCGAGCAAATCGCCCTCTTCGCCCTCTGGGTCGTAGAGATGGGCTATGGCGTAGTCAACGCTGTACCACTCACCAATCACTCCGACGTTGTCGACAACGCATCCTAGCCGTGTCTCCACCGTGTAGACGCCCTCGCCACAGCCCGTGGTGTCCCAAAGCATGCCATATATGACGTGCCCAGCCTTGTTCACGTGGCGCCCCAGACCTCCCTCATCAATGACCTTCTCTCCGCTCAATGGGTCCCAGCCTGCCTCGAATACCAGCGGTTCGTCCAAGGCTGTTGACGTTATGCTGATCTCGATGTACGAGACTGACACCATCCTCGTCATTGGCAGGACATTCGCCGAGTCGGCGAGGATCGCCGCCTGCTGATCGAGGCCTGTTGGGAATTCTTCGCTCGGGTACAGGTTGATGTCGGTCGTCAGGATGTCTCTCGGCGACTCGTACCCGGTCATGTCTACGACCAATGCCTCGATTCGGACGTAGTTGTCTAGTCGCCACTGCGGGGCGTACACCATGTTGTCCGCGTAGAACACGGCGCACGAGATGGGGGTATCCCCCGAAGGCTCCGTTATGAACATCACGCCTTCATCCTCGTCAGCGCCGATCATGCATGCACAGGATGTCACCCCGAACAGCACGGCGACTGCCATAGCAGATACTCTCTTTGTATTCACTTGTTGTCTCCCCCGATTCCCCTAGCCAGGTATACCGCATACCGTCTGGGGTGAAAGCGTAAACAGTGAAATAGCACATCTCTCATCGCATGAAATCAGTTTCAGATGTACGAGATTCGACGATTGTTCGGACGAATTCTGCGAACCCTCACTACTTGATAATCCGAATTCGGTTGGTCATCCCATGTCGCTCCCTCACGACGAGTCCGCGCTTCTCGAGCTTGTCCAGAAGCCTAGTGACTTTCGCCTTGGAGAAGATCTTCGAAGATACCACATGCATTTGCAGTAGCTCTCCTCCGGCAGCCCGTATCATCTCGTAGAGGCGTAGTTCGTCTGCATCGAGCATCTGCAGCATCCGTTCTTCGTCATCCTTGCGCTCTGCCGCCAGCTCATCAGCCGCTCCAGCAGGTCGATCAAGGTCAGCTCCGGCAGGGGGGGTATCAGGTGTAGCCTGTGAGCGCTCCGGAAGAGAACGTACGAGTATATACACTGATGCCGCCAGGAACACGACAGAGAGGGCAACCGCCAGGCCCCTGCCCCGGGAGAAGTCCGCGCTGACTCCGTCGCCTGACTGCACAGCGGCAGTCAGTCCGATAACGAATACTGCCGAGGAGATGCAGATTGAGGCCGCTGAGAAGACGAACTGAAGCGTTCTTACGCTCACGAGCTAAGTAACATGGATGACGATATTTTACATTTCCCGAGGGGAACAGTAATCACCTTCGGCCACCGGCGGATGTCGGACTCCGGTCAGTATGACCCGGGCGCTCTATCAAGCTTATGAAGCTTTCTATTCCCCGGGGAGAAAAGGATTTAACGAAGTGCGTGAATGATGCTCTTCTGGACTGGACGGGACAATGAGGGAGACGCATATGACCAAGACGGCGCTTGAGGGTGGTAGACTCTTCGTTGCCTCAGTAATGCTTCTGACGTCGCTGTTCGTGCTGTTCTCATTCTCAATCCTGAGCCCTGCAATGTCGCCTCTGACGGCAATCGCGGACCTCGATGGCGATGGCGTGTCCGACAACGTGGATGTCTTCCCTACGGACCCGAGTGAGTGGAGGGATTCCGACGACGACGGCGTCGGCGACATCAGCGACGCGTTCCCCCATGACCCTAGCGAGACCCTCGACACCGATGGGGACGGAGTCGGTGACTCCCGCGACTTCATGGACGAGGGTAACGGCGGAGTCAAGATATCACTCGTCAGATTCGAGTTTGAAGGATACACGTCAAGTTGTCACCGCACCAAATACAGTCCGGACCCATGGTTCGAGATCAGAGTCGACACCGACGGTGACGGCGACTTCGAAACCGTTTTCCAGAGCGAGGTGTTCTACGGCGCAGACTACCTGGAGTGCTTCTTCGAGGCGGACATCGACCTGAAGGATGATGCCGAGAGCGTGAGGTTCTCGATAATAGTCTATGACGTGTGGGACGTAGACAACAATGAAATCACAGACTTCGAGATTCTGGACTATGTGCCTCTGGACGGGGTCATGGCAGAAGACCAGACAGTTGGTCTTCCCTGTTGCTGCACCTGGACCAACTGTGGGAAGGGAGACACAGACAACCCCGACTGCAGGCTCGAATACATGGCCTCGACCCTGGCTCTGACCTAAGGGTTGTATCGGGTTTGTGAGAGGATCCATTGTATGAACTCTTGCACGAGGCGACAGTTGCGGCATCAGAATCGGAAAATGCTCGTACGCCCACAGCTAAACAACCATCCGTATGGCCCACGGTGACAAGCCCTAACCATTGAAATCCACCAGTTTCATTTTCTTCTCGCAAGCCTGCGCACTGAAGGCGGCTGAGTAAGGCCCATCTTCTGCTCTAACCGGGATATCCTCGCATTCAGCCGCTCAAGGCCCTCTCGGGTCTCGGCGACAGCCAGGACAAGCTCCTTCGAGACATCCCCGCGTTTGGATTGCGAACCCTGGAGGCTGGCCTCCAGCAACCTCATACGGTCCTCCAGAGCACCGCCATCGAGTCTCGGAGCATCCGAATCCCCCTCCATGTGGCCCTGGATGATGGCAAGCCCTTTGTCGATCTTCCTGTCAGAAGACGAGAGCAGCACTGCCAAGCCCTGATTCATCCTCTCGTCTATCATCCGTTGGAACTCGCTCAGCGTCTTGTTCATGGATTTCTCGAGCTCCTCCAGGACCGAGTCCTGAGTCTCGACGCGTCTTATGATATCCGAGAGATCTCCCAGGTCCTTGCATATGCTCTCTAGGAGTTCCTTCTCACTGACATCGATGGATACTTCCACGGGCTCTGTCGGGCAGTTTCTCAGTGAGTCGATCATGGCGAGCATGTCGACCGCCGGTCCCGAGTTCATGACGACATCCTTAATAGGTTGCAGCCGGGACATCTCCAGCTCGGCCAACTTGAGAAGGCTCTTGTTGCCTTTCTCGATGCCAGTAAGTTCTCCCAGAATCCTCTCAAGGTCCGTGACGGCTTTTGCGAGGTTGGAATCCTCGAGGGAGCGAATGCTTCTCACGGCGTCCTTCTTCCCCCTTGCGATGGCTTCGGCGACTGTCGGGTTCTCGTGCGAGTACACGATGACCATGTGATCGACGTCGGACATCACCCTCTTCTCCACATATGTCCAGTCGGCCTCCTTGACGACTGTCTTCTGCCCATCCGCACGCTCGAACAACATGACAAAGCACCTGTTCGGAAGGAGGCAGACCTCTATCTCATAAGGACTGTTTCTGGCAAGCGGGGGCACGTGCTCGGGCTTCTCCTTCTCGACAGCGTTCAGAAAAGCGCCGATGTACGCGGTTGCGTAGTTCTCAAGGGACTTCCTGGTGGGAAGCCGCGTTTTCTCCTTTGGGGGGACCATTGACGAACCCGGTATGGAGGGTATACGATATTGAGCTTTTGCATGGGCGCGATTCATGGGTTCAGGAAACAATTATGTAGCGTCTTGACGATGAGAGGCTCGCGGCGACACACACGTGGAGCCCGCATGCCCGTGTCAGTGCGAGAAGTTTCTCACCGTGGTGATCTGTGTGAGCATAATCCAATCCAAGCGATACATCAAGAAAGTCGGACTCATCGGAGATTCCGGCGTAGGCAAGACCTCGCTCATAAGGAGATTCACTGTCGATGTCTTCGATGACAAGTACATTGCGACGATCGGCACGAAAGTAAGCAAGAAGGATATAGAATACCGACTCCCAGACAAGACGGTTTACCTCACGTTGATGCTCTGGGACATTCTCGGACAGAAGGACTACAAGAAGATTCGATCCCAGAGCATGCAGAGCTCCCATGGGATAATGGTCGTCTCTGACCTGACCAGGCCGGAGACGGTGAGAGCGACCGAGGAGTTCTGGCTTCAGGAGGTTTGGGATATCCTGGGCGACGTGCCAGTTCTGTTCATCGGGAACAAGGCGGACCTCGTGAAACCTGGATGCGACGCGATCAACGACCTCGAGGAAATCGGGAGGAAGGCAGAGATGCCTGTGGCGCTCTGCAGTGCGAAGACCGGGGAGAAGGTGGAGTCCGCATTCAACCGTATCGGAGAAGTCATGATATCCGGGGAGTTCTCCAGGAGGCAGGCGGCCCCTGAGGGAGAATGTGGGTCATTGGCCCAAGCCGTCGACGAGGTCGTGAACGATTTCTGTGAGCAGTACGGAGATACCGCGAAGGCGATGGATTTCGTCGAGAGAGAGTTCACGAAAGCCAGAGTGGACATCCACAAGCCGTCGAAGGAATCCCTCTTGATGGCGATTGAGTACCTTTCTGATGTCGAGAGAGACATCCACGGAAGGGATGTCTCAGAGGTCAACAAACTGAGACGGTGGAAGATGATCGACGAAGCGGATTAGACCGGCCAGCGCGGTCGAGTCGGCCCCCAGGTGGAATCGGACTGAGGAAGAGGCGGTTGGAGACGGTCCTGCAACAGCTGAGGCATCTCGACAGCCCGTCGGCGCGGCTGGAGCAGTATCCCACTCCTGCACGAATCGCTGCAGATGTTCTGTGGGAGGCATACAGCTCGGGCGACATTCAGGGAAGGAATGTCGCGGACCTCGGCTGCGGAAACGGAGTATTCTCGATTGGAGCCAAGCTGCTCGGAGCCGGGAGGGTAGTAGGAGTGGATATCGACAAGGATGCTATCGAGGTAGCCTCAGCGAATGCCAGCTCACAATCTCTTGAGATAGAGTTCATCGCCTCTGACGTCTCCGACTTCCAGGGAGTCTTCCACACTACGCTCCAGAACCCGCCGTTTGGGGCACAGACAAGGCACGCAGACCGCGCTTTCATCGAGAAGTCTGTCGCCATTTCGCCGACCGTCTACTCTCTTCACAATGAGGTCGGCGTGGACTTCGTCTTCCAGATGACCGAATCCCTTGGAGCGACCTGTGTCGCGGTCAAAAGGTATAAATTCGAGATACCATATGCGTTCGAATTCCACAGAAAGACCAGAGAGGTCATTTCAGTCCTTCTGTTCAAGTTCCAGAGATAGGTGATTCAGCTGTCGAGTACCGAGAAACGGGTTCTGCCAGGTGACGAGGTCGCCCAGGCTGAGGAATACATGGCCGGCGAGGGCACGTACGAGGATAGGGATGGCAGGGTGTACGCCAGCGCGAGGGGCATACTGGAAGTGGACGAAGGAGAGAAGGTAGTCAAAGTCGTGCCAGACAACCCGCCGATCATCCTCGTCGAGGGCGACACGGTCATCGCTAGAGTCACGGATGTCAAGCCCGCGATGGTGATCTGCATGATCGTATCCCAGGAAGGGCAGCGAAGAACGGTCTCGAGCGAGAACCTCGCTGCGGTCCACGTCTCGAAGATTGCCAGTTCGTACGTCGAGGACGCAGGGGACCTGGTCCGCCCGGGAGACCTAATCCGTGCAAGCGTCATCCAGGCGGTTCCATCTGTACAGCTCACGACTTCGGGACCTCACCTCGGCGTCCTCAGAGCGCTGTGTCCATCATGTCGAGAGCCGATGGATATCAGGGGCGAGAAGCTATACTGCGAGCGCTGCGAGATCACTCAGACTAGGAAGATAACCGATGACTATCGGGATTTCGAGATCTGAGACGGAAAGACTATACTCGTGCAATGCGATGAGCCGTTCTGGAAGGGGGGGTTGCTTTGAAGGATGACAAGAATGTCTTGGAAGAGATAGACCGACTTCGAGAGGACGTCAGACAGCTACGAGAAGTCGTCAACGTGCTGGTCAATGTCGTCATCGAGGAAGACCTGGAGGAGGACGAAGACGAGTTCTCCACCTTCGTAAGCAAGGATGGAAGATTCAACCTCCACAACTGACGCACATCGGTTCGACCGTGCATCCGTGATATTCAGAGCTGATCTCTATGAGGAAGGGCTACTTCATCCAACAGATGAGGACACAGCAGAAGTGGAGGCTGGAGGATTCCGTCAACTTGCTACCGTCTGAGAATGTCACCAGCCCACAGGTCAGGGCACTACTCTCCTCCGACTTTGGGCACAGGTACACGCTTCCGGTGAACGCGAAGTATGCCGGTGAATACCTTGAGAACGGCTATCGAGGAACCAGGATCACCACCGAGATCGAGCAAGCCACTGAAGAGATTGCGTGCGAGGTCTTCCGTTCGAAGCACGCCTGCGTACAACCGTTATCTGGACACATCGCTGCTATGATTGCCATCGCTTCGGCTACGGAGCGAGGAGACACGATGTGTGCGATTCCTGTCGAGCACGGAGGCTACGACGGTTACGGGCAGGCTTATCTTCCCGACATATTTGGACTGAAGGCGTGCACGCTACCATTCGACCCGGACACGTTCACCATCCAAACTGACAAAGCCGCCGCAGTGATAGGGAAGAGGAAGCCGAAGCTGGTCATACTTGGCGCGTCATTCATCCTGTTCCCGTATGACATGCCGCCAATCCGAGAGGCGTGCGAGAGGGCGGGGTCAACCCTGATGTACGATGGTTCCCACGTGCTCGGCCTCATAGCGGGAGGAGAGTTCCAGCAGCCGCTCAAGGAGGGAGCTAGCGTCTTGTACGGATCCACCCACAAGAGCTTCTTTGGCCCCCAGGGGGGGCTGATAGTCTACGATGACCGCAGGGTCGATTGCGAGATTAGGAAGAACCTTACCTGGCGGATAGTGGATAACATCCACTGGAACAGAGTCGCCGCTCTGGGACAGGCGCTCTTGGAGACACGGAGATATGGCAGCCGATATGCGCGGCAAATCATCAGGAACTCGAAGAGGCTCGGGCGGGAGCTGTCGGAAAGGGGGTTCCCGGTCATGTTCGAGGAACTCGGATACACGCAATCGCATCAGCTATTGATAGACCAGAAGAGGCTGAGGAGAATCTACGGATCTTCCATGAACGACTTCTCGATCAAGGTGGAGAGATCGAACCTCATCATCGACTCCGTCGGGAGACTAGGCACAGCAGAAATCACCCGTATGGGGGTCAAGGAGAAGGATCTTCCAGAACTGGCTGCCATCTTCGTGGACGCCGCTGAGGGGAAGAGCGTGAAGAAACGCGTGAAAGCGTTCAGAGAGCGCTTCGACATGGACTACATCATCCGATAGGCCGGCAACGCCTGAAACGGATTAATACAAGCGGGCACGTACCGGCTTACGTTGAACTCAGAGAGGTACTCCAGGCAGACGCTCCTCAGGGAGATCGGCGAGGAGGGGCAGGGGAGGATATCCGCGGCCAGAGTCGTGGTCGTCGGTTGCGGAGCACTCGGAACGCACGCGGCCTCACTGCTGGCTAGGGCGGGCGTCGGTCAGATTCTCATCGTGGACAGAGACCGAGTGGAACTGAGCAACCTTCAGCGGCAGACACTCTTCTCCGAGCAAGACATCGGCAAGCCGAAGGCGTCCACTGCGGAACGTATGTTGAAACGAGTGAACTCGGAAGTCGAGATAACCTCGTCGATGACCGACGTGGGCGCTGACAGCGTCGAGGACCTGGTCCATGGCGCGACCGTTGTGGTCGACGGCACAGACAACATGGAGACACGTTTCGTCGTCAACGACGCTTGCGTGAAACTCGGCATCCCCTGGGTGTATGGAGGAGCCGTCGGCACATCTGGGATGGTATTCCCTATCGTCCCGACGGGACCATGTCTGAGATGCATATTTCCCACGCTTCCGATGGAAGGTCAACTCCCCACATGCAACACCGTCGGGATCGTGAACTCCCTGCCGAGCGTGGTCGCATCCCTTGAGGTCACCGAAGCCTTGAAGATCATGCTGGAAGAGGACACCACGCCCGAACTCATGATAATCGATGTGTGGCATGAAGATCTCCAGAAGATCCGTGTCAAGAGGAACTCAGACTGCGAGAGTTGCGGCAAACACCGCTACTACGCGTACGACAGGTGAGAGAGTGAGAGGAATCCTACTTCTTTCGGGAGGAATCGACTCCCCGGTCGCAGGGTACATGCTTGGGAGGCAGGGAGTCGACCTTGTGGCGGTTCATTTCGACGCAGCACTACCCGGCAAACCAAGCGAAGGCGACAAGGCTCTGAGGCTGATGGAGCAGATGGACCGCGCTTTGGCAACGAATATGAAGAAGTTGGTCGTGCGACACGGAGAGGTCCTGGACATCCTAGCAGAGAAATGTGGACCCAGCCTGACATGCATCCTCTGCAGAAGGGTCATGCTGAGGATCGCCAGCAAGTTTGCGGACAGCATGGACGCCTCATTCATCGTGACGGGCGAATCACTTGGCCAGGTGGCGTCCCAGACACTGATGAACATATTCGTAGAGGAGGAGGCAGCATCCGTTCCGGTACTTCGACCCCTGATAGGCATGGACAAGGTGGAGATCGAACGCATAGCCAAGGAGATCGGCACATACGAGATATCCGTCTCGACGGGGTCGTGCTGCAAATATGCCCCTGACAGACCATCGACACACGCATCACTCGAGGCGGTGCTCGACGAGGAATCGAGGGTCGATATCGGCGGGATCGTCGATGCTGGCGTCAAAGGCGCCAAGACGATGGAGTGAGGTGATCCATACGAAGGGGCTTGTCCTGGACACATCGGCGCTCTACTACGGCAAGGACATGCCACCAGAATTTGAACTGGTGATATCCCCGGGAGTGGTTCGGGAGTTGGACCGCGAGGGAATGAACGAACGTCTCGGGCTGCTCCTGGCCACGAAGATCAAGGTGCTATCGCCTAGCAAGAAATCACTTACGAAAGTCATCGCCGAGAGTGAGAGGACTGGCGATTCAAGGAGACTGTCGTCGACGGATAAAGAGGTTCTCGCACTTGCGCTCGATCTCGGCTACCAGCTCGTGACCGACGACTACTCCATCCAGAACCTCGCGGAGGTTCTAGGCGTATCATACAAGGGTCTGGAGCAGAAGGGGATTCGAAGGGTGTTGCACTGGGAGTTCCGCTGCGTCGGCTGCGGCAAGAGGTTCGACTCGGACGTTGAAGAATGCGATGTCTGCGGCAGCCCGACGAAGACGCGACGCAAGAAGAGATGATTACGTCATACGCCTTAGATTCGACCCTCCGAGGGTACGCTGGCTAGAGGAACAATCGTTTGCACCGGATAGCCTTGTCCAAGCCACGGTTACCTAACATCGCCATGGCCAGCCCTAACAATAGGTCGTTCGAGAAGAACGGGCCGGCGAGTCGCTTGGTGCGCAGGGACCGGTTCAGAGGACCTTGCATGACTCGGCGCCATCCCTGTTCGTATGCGGACAAAGGAGTCCCACGCGACACGTGCTCCCTCGCAATTCGGCCCGCCAGCCTCCCAGCGATCATCGCGGTGGGAATCCCGCCACCGTTCGATGCCATCGTATGTCCAGCGGCATCCCCCACAAGCATCACATTCCCATTGACGGTTGAGGTGACGGGACCCGACATCGGCACGAACCCAAGCGCCACATCCGTCACCCTGCAGCCAAGGTTGTCCACGAACCTTCTGAAGGCATCGCTCGGTTTCTCCCTGCAGACATTGCTGTTCAGGCCCAGGCCGACGTTCGCACCTCTAGTCTTCGGGATTATCCACGCATACCCCCCGGGCGCGACCGTGCCAAAGAACATCTTCACCGCGTCGCCGAACTGGCCCTCGGCTCTGCAGGCTATCGCAGGATACCTGGCCGATGGTCTCTGAAGGCCAGCCTGCCTCGCTACAAGCGAGTTTGGGCCATCTGCACCCACGATAACCTTCGCTCTGACTTCGCCGATTGTCGTGTTCGCGACGCCATCCCTGATGGAGAGGAGTGACACACCCTTCTCGACCCTTGCGCCGTGCTCGACAGCAAGGTTCACAAGATGCTTATCGAAGATCCGCCGGTCCAGCGCGTGCGACACGAAATCGGAACTGTAGACTCTGCCGCCAGGGGAGACGAACTCCACTGAGGAACATCTGCCGACGGTCAGCGAGTCGTCGAGGTCGAACAGCTCCTCCAAGTTGGTCCCCCGAGGGAAAATCGAGTACATCTCCTTCGTCGCGGGGAGGAGTTCGCCACATTGGACAGGGTAGCCGATCTCACGCCGCCTGTCAATCATGAGGACTTCGGTCTCCTCGTCAGCACAGAATCTGGCCGTCGTGCTCCCTGCAGGACCCGCACCTACGACGAGGACGTCGACTTCCAGGGCTTCTTCCCCCTTGTTAACGTCGCGCCCCTCATAGCCAGGTACTCGGTCGAGACATCAATGAAGCCCTGGCTACGCAGGAGTTCCTCATACACGGTGGTGAACCCGAACGCCTCGTATGTGTCGACGAACTTGCGGTACGGGTCACTCTTCCACCCCATCCGTGCCGTCGGATGGACCGCAACCCTCGCGAGGGTGGGAACGACGAAACGCATGTGCATCTGCAGGAGTTTCGCCATTGGGCCCGGAGGCGGCTTCGCCACATCAGCGATGAAGGCCTGCCCACCCTCTCTCAGGACCCTGTACATCTCGCTCGTGCCGAAGGACCGGTTCTTGAAATCCCTGAAGGAGAACGAGCAGAACACCTTGTCAACGGAATCACCAGCGAGTGGTACTCTCTCCCCGATACCCCTGATGAGGCTAATCCGTTCCTCATCGAGTGATTCGCGGGATGATTTCAGCAATCGATCGGACGGTTCCAGGCAATAGACGGTCTGATTCCCAAGATGCCGGGCAAAGCTCCCTGGTCCCGATCCGAGTTCGAGGACAACATCGTCCCTTCCGGCCCTACTGGCCACCTCAGCTCTCCATCTATCAGCCATCCCCAACGTGATAAGCTGATTCACCCTGTCGTAATATGGTGCGACCTCCTCCATCGCCTCAAGAACCTCGATCCACTCGGAGGTAGTCATACCTTCTGGATTCATTTGGATACTCCTACGAGTCCCTTTCAAGTACTTTCGATACCAAGTCACGCAGAGCCTCGCTGTACTGGGTGTTCGAGAGGCAGCCCAAATGTCGCAGGGCTTCCATACCGTAGTACTCTGCCATGGCTCTTGCCTTCTCGACCGCCCCCGATTCTGTGACGAGGTCGACACACATCTTCACCGCCTCCGGCGATGGCTCGTTCTGGCCGACGACATCAGCGAGTTCCTTCGCGGCGCTCTCGGAGTCCTTCATTGCAATGAGTGACGGAAGTGTCAGATAACCCTCTCTCAGATCGGTTCCGACCGGTTTTCCAATCCGCTCCTCATCGCCCACGAAATCCAGGATGTCATCAACTATCTGGAACGCGATGCCCAGATTCAGGCCATATGCACCGAGGCAACGGAGCTCCTCCATCGTGCCCCCGGCAAGGTAGGCTCCGACGGTCGCTCCGGCGCTCAAGGGCTCCGCCGTCTTCCGCTCCATTATCTTGATGTATTCGTTCGTGCTCAAATCATGGGTGTGGCGGTATCTGCTCTGCATAATCTCGCCTTCCGCGAGCTTCGCACACGCATCGGAGGTTATTCTGACCACCTCCTTGTCAAACATGCCGCCCAGCGAGAAGGCCTTCACGAACAGGAAATCCCCAGTCACCACCGCGTTGTGGAGGCCGTACTTGAGATACACGGTCTCACGACCCCGTCTCTTGTTACCGCCATCGTTGATGTCGTCGTGCACGAGAGTCGCCGAGTGAATCAGCTCAAACCCCACCGCGATGTTCGCAATCCTGTCGACATCCTCTCCTCCGAGGCTCATGTAAGACAGGATCGTCACCGTCGGCCTGAACCTCTTTCCCCCTGAATCGATGACGTGAAGAGAGGCTTCCGTCAGAATCTTCTCATCCGACTCCACCATCTCTCGGAGCCTTTCCTCGACGAGTTTCAGCTCGTTGTCTATGCCAAAATCCCAAGGGGTCGGCCTCATCAGATTCCGCATATGACCCAATATCTACTTAACACTAATGGTTTACTGGCCGTGTGCTGGGTAACCCTCCAATGTCGACCCTGGGCACTTCTGGCTACACGAGGCAGGGCAAGGTGAGAATTGTATATATCGGAGTCCCACCTTCAGGGGACCGATGGACGAAACGAGACCCGAACGATCAAGCCCCAGGCTGAAGGTCTGGTTTATGGAGGTGAGGCCACCGTTCTTCACCGCCACCATAGTGCCGACGGTCTTCGGGGCCGTGTTCGCTTGGCATGAGACGTCGTCCTTCGACACCCTCTTGTTCATCCTCACGCTGATTGGAGTCCTGTTCCTGCATGCCGGGACGAACGTCGTCAACGACTACTTCGACTACATGAGCGGAACGGACCGAGTAAACAGGAACAAGAGTCCGTTCAACGGAGGAAGCCCGTTCGTGGTCGAGGGCACCCTGAGCCCAGAGGCGGTTTACAGAGCCGCGATCGTCTTCTTCGCGGTCGGTGCCGTTATCGGCCTCATCCTGGCATTCTGGGTGACCCTGCTGATTATCCCGCTCGGGGCGCTCGGTATTGGCCTGGGATACTTCTACACTGCCCCCAGAACCAACCTAGCCGCCAGAGGGGTGGGGGAGATCGCAGTTGGCCTCGGTTTCGGCCCCCTGGTCGTAGGAGGGGCTTATGCCGTGCAGACGGGGGAACTCGCATGGCTTCCATTCGCAGCCGGCGCCCCGATCGGCTTCCTGATAGGTCTTGTGTTGTTCATCAATCAGTTCCCGGACATGGAGGCAGACGGCAGGGTCGGGAAGACCCACTGGGTTGTCAGGATGGGGCTCCCGAGAGCAGCCGTATGGTACATCGCGCTGATGTCTACCGCGTTCGCCTCGATAATCGTCCTGTGGATATTGGGAGTCTATCCGGCCCTCGCGCTCCTGGGTCTCATCCCGGGAGTGATGGCTCTGCGCGCAGGAAGGATAGTCCTTCACAGACACAGTCAATTCGGAGAACTGATACCGGCACAGTTGATGACCATCCAGATACACATGTATGTCGGAATCCTGGTCACTGTGGGCATGATCGCCTCAGGGCTTCTTCTCTAGACCGACACGCGTCTCACGGATTGAACAGGCCGCCGGCTGCCTGCTGGCACAGCTCCACGACCGCGTCGAAGTATATGCCGAGCACGACAGTCATCACGACGGCGAAGAGTATCGCGACGCCCGTCAGCCGCGGCACGGATATGCGGTCCTCAGGGCCCTTCTCCATGTACATGTATTTGATTACGCGTGCGTAGTAGTAAAGCGACAGTGCGCTGTTCAGGACACCCGCGACGGCCAGCCATATCAGCCAGGACGGACCGGGATCGAGCGAGCCGTATACGGCTGAGGAGAACAGCACGAACTTGCTGGCGAACCCTGCGAGCGGAGGGATTCCGGCCAGGGACAACAGGAACAGCGTCATCGCGAGCGCGAGGAGCGGGGACCTCGTCCTAAGGCCTTTGAAGTCGTTCAGCGACTCCCCGACGCCGCGGACCCCCATGGCCGATACGACCATGAACGCCCCGGACTTCATGAACGCATGCGTGAGCACGTGGAACAGGCCGCCCGCGAGGGCGTACTCCGTACCTATGGGCAGCACCATAAGTATGTATCCCGCTTGTGCGACCGATGAATATGCCAGCATCCGCTTGATGTTCGTCTGCGAGACGGCGATGAGGTTGCCGGCGGTCATCGTTATGATGGCGATGACGGCCACGGCGACGTCCCAATCGGCTTTGGTGACCAGCAGGCCCAGGAGGAATATCTTGAACATTGCGGCGAATCCCATCTTCTTGGATGCGGCCGCTAGGAGCGCTGATATCGGGGTCGGGGACCCCTCGTAGACATCCGGGGCCCACATATGGAACGGAACGATGGCCACCTTGAACCCGAGTCCTGCCAGGATCATCACGGTGGCGAGTGTCCCGACGGAATCCATTCCGTCGAAGGACGAGAACATCGCCTCCATCGCAGGGCCCATGTCCGCTATCGCAGTCGTCCCCGATACGCCGTAGAACAGCGATATCGCAAACAGCGTGAGAGCGGACGAGAACCCGCCGACGATGAAGTATTTCGTTGCGGCCTCGGCCGACCGCTTCTCCCGTTTGCTGAACCCCGAGAGGGCGAACGACGCTATGCCAGCCACCTCGAGGCCTACGAACAACAGTATCAGATCCGTGGAGAGAGCCACCACGGTCATGCCTATGACGGCCAGCAGTATCAGCGCGTAGTACTCGCCGTGGTTCCTCTCCTGTCTGATGGATTCCGGGGAGCCCAGGACCACGATGATCCCGACTGAGACGAACGCGAGGGCGAACAGACCCGAGAAGAGGTCCACCTCGATGAGCGACATCTCGCTGTCCGGCGGCTCCCACGCTCCCACCAATGTCCAGGCCACAAGCATGACGGCATATCCTACTAGAGGGGCCAAGGCGACAGCTGCGAGAACACGTTTGTCCTTGAAGATGTAGTCCAGCGCGGGCATCATCAGCGCGAACAGGACGAGCAGCAGCTGCGGCAGGAATGGTTCCAGCATGCTCAGTACGGTCAACTCAGCCACCTCCGAAGGCCCTCAGGGCGAAGTCGACCGCGGGCCAGATACGGTCGAACACCAACGCAGGGAACACGCCGAATATGGCTATAAGGACGACGAGGATGGCCACAGGCACGCCTTCGTACCAGTCGACGTCCTTCAGTCGGGAAGTGTCGATTCGGTCAGTGAGCGGACCGAACATGGACCGTTGGAGCGCCCACAGGTAATAGCCGGCCGTGATGGCCACCGCGCCGATCGGAACGAACACCCACATGCCCCACTTGAAGAACATCGCAGCGAACACCATGAACTCCGCAGCGAAGCTGACAAGCCCAGGCAGGCCAAGCGACGCGAGGAAGCCCACGGTCAGGAGGGTGGCAGCGATAGGCATCTTCTTGGCCAGGCCGCCGAGTTCCGGTATCAAGCGCGTGCCGCATTTGTGCTGTACAACGCCGCACATCATGAACAAGACCGCGGTCACGAGGCCATGTGCGAACATCTGGAACACACCGGCGACTATGCCGAGCTCTCCGAGCGTCGCGTAGCCGAGGAGTACGAAGCCCATATGGCTGATCGACGAGTACGCCACCATCTTCTTCAGATCAGTCTGTGCCAGACAGAGCACCGCGCCGTACAGGATGCTGACGACGGCGATCACCGCCATCACTATCATCATGTCCTCGGCCCCCGTCGGGAGCGAGGGTATCGCGACCCTTATCAGGCCATACCCGCCCATCTTGAGCAGCAGGCCCGCAAGCAACACGCTTCCAGCTGTCGGCGCCTCGACATGCGCGTCGGGCAGCCAAGTGTGGAATGGCACCATCGGCAACTTGACTCCGAACCCGAAGAGCATCGCGGCGAATATCGCGAACTGCATGTTCCGGCTGAAACCTACGCTCTCCCCGGCGATGGCCTCCATGCTGAATGTCCCGATGCCAGCCTCGAAATACATCGCCATGATGGCGATGAGCATCGCGAGCGACGCGATGTGCGTGTAGATGAAGAACTTGATCGCGGCGTAGTCCCTGTTCGGGCCGCCCCACACGCCGATCATGAAGTACATCGGTATGAGGACTATCTCCCAGAAGACGTAGAACATGAAGTAGTCGAGGGACACGAACACCCCGAGCACTCCCACCTCGAGCACCAGCATCAGGCCGAAGTACTCCTTCGGTCTCTTCGTCGTGTTCCAGGAGAATACGATTGACAGGAGGCATAGAAGCGTGGTCAACACGAACAACGGCAGGCTGATGCCGTCCATCCCGACTATGTAGTTGATGCCCAGCGTCTCGATCCAAACGTGCGATTCATAGAACTGGTAGCCGTTACTGTACGACTCCAGCTCCCCGGAGGGGACGGAGTACGGATCGACGACGAACTCGAAGGCCACTACGAGGGATAGTACGAAGGCCGCCAATGCGAAGGCCAGCGCGACCCATTTCGCCAGACTCTCCCGCCTGCCGAGCGAGAAGGCTATCAGCGAGCCCACCAGCGGCAAGACGATCGTGAGCGAGAGAACGGGTATACCCTCCAACATCGTATCACCAACCTCCCCACGGCACGACGTATAGCATGAATATCAGCAGGAGGCATAGGCCTATGACAATCAGCCCCGTGTACCTCTGAACGTTCCCCGTCTGCGCCACCCTCATGACGCTGCCGGACCGCCCGCCGAGGTACGCGAACCCGTTCACAAGGCCGTCGATCACATATCGGTCGAAGGCGTCCGCGACAAGCGAGAGGGAGTACACGACCCTGAGGGCGAAATCATCGTAGAACTTGCTGATGTACCATCTGTTCTCAAGCGCGGTCTGCAGCCGTCCGGGTATCCCACGGGCGAACACAGACCGGTCAAACCCAGGCAGGTAGTACACCCTGTAGGCGAGAAGTATGCCGCCGGCCGCCAGCACGAGCGAGACGTAGGTGAGCGGATCACCGAATATCACGCCTAGTATGTCCGCTGCGGATTCGTGATGCACCTCGTGGAGCAGCCCTCCGATCGAGCCCTCTACGAAGTACTTGAACCCGTCGCTTATGAACAGCGCGAAACCGGACACTGCGGCGAGCGCCGCGAGTATCATGAGCGGGATCGTCATGAGTTTCGGGGACTCGTGCGCATGGTAGTCAGACCTCGGCTCCCCTGCGAATGTCATGAACCACATCCTGAACATGTAGAAAGCGGTCATGAACGCGGTGGCGATTCCCATGAACCACAGCAGGAAGAATACGCCGTCGAACTCGCCAGCGTGATAGACGGCCGCGAGCACCTCGTCCTTGCTCCAGAAGCCGGAGAGAGGCGGTATTCCGGCGATGGCTAACGCTCCCACCAGCATGGTCATGGACGTTATGCGCATCTTCTTCCCGAGGCCTCCCATGAGTCTCATGTTGTTCGTCCCCACAGCGTGGATCACGCTGCCGGCGCACAGGAACAGGAGCGCCTTGAAGAACGCGTGGTTCATCAGATGGAATATCGCGGCGGCGTACCCGCCGCCGGTGTCCGCGTACAGGACCAGGTACCCTCCAGCGCCCAGTGCCAGCGTCATGTAACCCAGCTGACTGATCGTGCTGTACGCGAGCACCCGCTTGATGTCCGTCGCGACGAGGGCCACTGTCGCGGCGAGCAACGCCGTCACTCCGCCGATGACCGCGACGAACAGTAGACTCTCGGGAGCCTGGATCAGAAGCGGGTACGAGCGGGCCGTTAGGTAAACGCCGGCCTTGACCATGGTCGCCGCGTGTATGAGGGCCGACACGGTGGTGGGACCCTCCATCGCGTCGGGAAGCCATTCGTGGAGCGGGAACTGCGCGCTCTTGCCTATCGCGCCTCCGAATATCAGCACGGTCGCAAGAACCATCATGTCGGTCGGCACCGACGCGGCGTTGTCCTGGTCGAACAGGGTGACGAAATCGAGCGAGCCGACGTACTTGAACAGTATGATTATGCCCGCCATTAGCATGATGTCGCCCACGCGTGTGACGATGAACGCCCTCTTGGCGGCGCTTGCGGCGGATGGTTTCTCGTACCAGAATCCTATCAAGAGGTAGGAGCACAGACCCACGAGCTCCCAGAAGATGAACATCTGAAGGTAGTTGTCGGAGATCACCAGGCCGTACATCACCGATATGAAGAGCATGATCTCGGCGTAGTACCGTCTGCGCCTCTCGCCCTCTGCGTGCATGTAACCGCCGGAGTACACCACAACGAGCGTGCCGACCACCGACACGACAAGCAACATGACCGCAGTCAGCTGGTCGATCCAAATGCCGAACGTGACCGAGATGTCGCCTATGACCAACCATTCGAACTTCGGACCGTCTCCGACCATCGTGCTGCCCGACATGACTTCCCAAATCACGAGCATGGAGAGGATCAGCGCGGCGGCCGCGCCTCCTATCGCGTATCCTGCGCCGTCCTCCCAGGACAGGGTGCGCTTCGGCAGGATGGAGATCAGTATGAATGCTGCGAACGGAAACACGGGAATGAGCCATGCGTACTCCAGCATTCTACCACCTCAGGATGTTTATCTTGTCGACCTCGATCGTCTTGTACCGCCTATAGACCGAGAGAAGAATGGCGAGTCCCACCGCCACCTCTGCCGCTGCGATCGCGATGGAGAAGAGCGCGAAGGCCTGTCCTGACGGGTCGACGGTGCCGTGCAGAACGGAGTGATACGAGCTGAACATCACGAGGTTGATGTTGGCGGAGTTGAGCATTATCTCGATGCACATCAGGACGACTATCGCGTTCCGCTTGGTCAGGACGCCGTACGCGCCTATGCAGAAGAGAAGCGAGCTGAAGATCAGCCAGTACTCGATCGGTATCATTCGCCCTCCTCCTTCGCGAGGAACACGCCACCGAGCATGGCGACCAGCAGCAACAGACCTATCAGGAAGAATGCGAGGCCGTAACCTTCGACCTCGGACGTGCCGAACAGCACCTCACCCACATCCTCGTTTGGAGTCCGGTCCATGTCGCCCTCGGGCCACGATGCCTCTGTGACGGCGAGGATGAAAAGGAGCGCCAGGAGGCAGACCGCGATGACCTTCGATGCAGCCCTCCGCCTCATCTCCTCTCACTCTCCATTATCTCGCGCTTCGTAAGCATGATGCCGAACAGGATCACGATGGTGACCGCGCCGACGTACACCAGGAGCTGGACTATGGCCACGAACTCGGCGTTCAGCATCATGAAGAGGCATGCGATGGCGATGAAGCAGGTCGCGAGCCCGATGACGCTGTGCACTATCTCCTTGGCGGAGATGACCCACAGTGCGGATATCAGGGCAGAGGCCGCCAGGAACAGGAACACGAACAGCTCCCAGGTCACTTCCTCACCCCCGGCATGTCGATAGCGTCGAATTTGCAGGCCTGGTAGCATCTCCCACAGCCGACGCACTTCTCCAGCACGAACACCGCCCTCTTCTTCGGCTTGCCCTTCTTGCCGTTCTTGAGGGTCTTCTCGGTTCCGGGCATCTCGAGCATGTACAGTGCCTCGGACGGACACTTCCTCGCGCATGCCCCACAGCCAGAGCACTTATCCAGAATCAGCTTGGGCTCCGGCATATCGAAGTATGACTCGTATACTTCGGTCATCGTCAGCGCACTCTCCGGACAGACCTCCGCACACTTGCCGTGAGAGCTGCATTTGACGAGGTTGATCTCCGGCTTCTTCCTGCCCGTGTTCTCGATAGGCATCATCGCGATGCACATCTCGGGACACTCGCCGGCACACTTCTCACAGCCGTCGCACTTCGACAGGTCGAGCACTGGTACCAGGCGCGTCTGCCTCTCCTCGACGAACGTCGCGCCGAACGAATCGTCTCGTATGTCCAGCGGGCTCAACCTCAGCTTCTCCCTGTCGCCGTCGGCGAGCTCGAACTCGGTCGTCATGTGAAGGGCCACCGTCGGGCACACCTCTGCGCAGAACCCACAGAACAGGCATCTCCCGAGGTCCACGCCGGGCCTCTCGATCTTCCCCAGCTCAGGGTCCTCCACCTTCTCCAGCCACATGCAATCGTTCGGGCAGACGACCACACAGTTGCCGCAGCCGATGCACTTTTTGAAATCAACGACATGCTTTCCCCGGTAGACCTGCGGGAGGTCGAGCTTCTGCTCAGGATACAGGACCGTGTTGGGCTTGCCGAGTATCAGCGTCCGGACCAGCTGCTTCCCGGTCCGCTTCATGGGATTGAGGACGACTCCTATCGGCCGTGGCCTCCGTCGGGCATCCATCAGAACCAGCCTCCTGACTTCAGGACAACCGCGATCAGCAGGTTCAGTACCGCCAGCGGTAGCAGCCTTCTCCATCCGAACACCAGCATCTGGTCGATCCTGACCCTCGGAACCGACCATGTCACCCACATGAAGACGGTGTACACGATGTACGCTTTGATCAGGAACCATATCTCGTCCGGAAGGAACGACGGGCCGTGCCATCCACCGAGGAAGAATGCGGTCGCGAGTGCGCCACCGGCGTACGACCTGACGGCCGTGGTCATGTAGAACAGTCCGAACCGCATCCCCCCGTACTCGGTGGTCCAGCCCTCGACCAGCTCCGCCTCGGCCTCAGGAAGGTCGAACGGGATGATCTCAACCTCGGCCATCAGGCATACCAGGAACACCACGAATCCTAGGAAGAGTGGTATGAAGAACCACATGCCGAGTTGCGCATCGACGATGTCCACGAAGTTGAAGCTTCCAGCGAGTAGGAACACACTGGCAGCGCAGAGGAGGAGTGGTATCTCGTAGCTCATCATCTGAGCCGCCGACCTCATGCCGCCGATCAAGGTGTACTTGTTGTTGGACGACCAACCCGCGAGCAGGATGGCGAACGGGGCGATTGAGAAGGCTGCGAGCGCGAACAGCGCCCCCGCGGAGACATACTCCCCGGACTCGTTCGTGGAGAGTCCGAAGTTGACGCTGAGAGGTATGACTGCCAAGATCGTGAGGGAGGAACCGACGAATATCACGGGAGCGAGGAGGAAGCCGAGCCTGTCGGCCTTGGTCGGGACGATTATCTCCTTGATGAACAGCTTCATCCCGTCAGCGAGGTTCTGGAGCCAGCCGCCGATCCTGTATCCAACGTAGTACGGTCCGTAGAAGTCCAGGATTCTCCCACTGAGCTTCCTGAATATCCAAAGGAAGTTGAGCACGTTGATCAGGGCAACGACTATGATGACGACGCTTTCGGCCAGGATGGTCATGAATGAGAGGTGTCCCTCGGAAGCTGCGAAGTCACCGATTGCTGTGAAGAGATCTCCGAAGTACCACGGAAGGAAATCCCCCAGCCAGTACCATACATTGTTGACCAGGTCCACGAGCCAGTGGATGATTCCGTAGCAGAATTGAAACAGGTTCATGAGGTCACCTATCATTCTCCCCTATGCACATGTCGAGGCCGCCCATGATAGCGACGACATCGGCGAGCTTGTAACCGACGAGTATCTTCGGAGCGGCGGACACTGTCACGAAGATAGGGCTTCGGATCTTCAGCCTGTACGGCCTGTCCGTGCCATCTCCCACGACATACATCACCGCCTCGCCCCTCGGGTCCTCGACTCGCCCCAACCCAGTCCCGGCGGGGGCGTTCCTCGGGGCTACGACCCGCCATCTGCCCTTCGGCATCTTCTGGAGAGCCTGGCGGATTATCCTGCAGCTCTCCCACATCTCGTCCATCCTCACTCTGTACCGGGCGTAGCAGTCACCGTCCTCGCGTGTGGCCACTTCGAAGTCCATCTCCGGGTAGACAGAATAGGGCATGTCCTTCCTAAGGTCATAATCGACTCCGCTGGCCCTGAGGGAGGGGCCGGTCACGCCGAGGTTGATTCCGTCCTCCTTCCTCAGGATGCCGATGCCGACGTTCCTCATCATGAATATCTTGGACCCGTCGAACAGGTCCTCGTACTCCTTGAGGCGCATCTCCATGTACTGTACCGCTCTGACCGTGTCTCTCTCGAAATCCGGTGGAAGGTCGTGCGCGACCCCTCCTATCCTCGGATAGTTGTAGGTCAACCTTGACCCGGTCAACGCCTGGAGAAGGTCCACGAACACCTCTCTGTCCCTCATGGTGTACGTGAATCCAACCGCTAGACCCAGGTCGCCCGCGTACGCTGCGAGCCACATGAGGTGGGAGGCGATCCTCTGCATCTCGATCGCCATCACCCGGATGTACTCCGCCCGCTCGGGCACCTCGACGTTCATGAGGTCCTCGACCGTGAGACAATACAGATGCGACCAGGTGAGTGACGACCCGTAGCAGAGTCGGTCGGCGATCGGAATGATCTGGGGATAGGTCCTTGCCTCGCACAGCTTCTCGATACCTCTGTGAAGGTATCCCACCTCTGGCTCGGCGTCGACGATCGTCTCGCCGTCGACCTTGACCCTCAGGTTCCAGAGCCCGTGCGTCATAGGGTGTTGGGGTCCCATGTTGATCCACATCTCAGCCATCCATGGTCACCCCCTGAAATCCTTCCTGAGCGGATGGTACAGCACATCCCTGGGCAGCAGTATCCGTTCCAGCTTAGGATGGCTCCTGAACACGATGCCCATGAGGTCGAACGATTCCCGCTCCTGCCAGTTCGCTCCGCCCCAGACCGATGATACAGAATCCACCACGGGGTCGTCCTTCGGTGCCGTGGATATCAGCTCGATCAGCAGCTTCGACTGATAGGATGCGATGTGATAGACCACCTCGAACCGGTCAACGTAGTCGACAGCGGAGATCATGGTGAGATGCTCGAAGCCCAGGTCGTCCCTGAGGGTCCTGCAAGCGCTGAACAGGTCGGACCGGTCGACCCTTGCGCGTATCACGCCAGGCCTGAGCTGGGTCCCCTCCGAGACGGTCTTGGGGAACTTCTCAGCCAACGCCCTCAAGACCCTGTGTTCGGGGTTCTCGCCTATGCGGCTTGGTGCCTTCTCGATGCCAACGACACCTGTTGAACCCAGCCTATCCCCCTCAGACATTCTCCACACCCCTACCGGCCCGTGAGCAGGCCTTTCTTGTTCTCCTTTATGAGTTTCTGAAGCTTCAGGAAGCCGTCTATCAACGCTTCAGGCCTTGCGGGGCAGCCCGGTATGTAGATGTCGACGGGAATGAACCGGTCGACCCCTGGGACCATGCTGTAGCTGTCATAGAACGGCCCGCCCGATATCGCGCACTCCCCCATCGCTATGACCCACTTGGGCTCAGGCATCTGGTCGTACAGTCTTCTCAGGGCCGGCTTGAGCTTCTTGGTCACTGGACCGTTGACGAGCAGGACGTCGCACTGCCTGGGACTCGACCTGGGTATGATCCCGAATCGCTGCTGGTCGAACCTCGGCGCGGATGCGACGGCCATCTCCAGAGCGCAGCACATGATACCGAAATGAAGGAAGTACAACGAGTTCCTCGTCGCCCAGTTGAAGAAACTCTTGGTGACCAAGTCGATGCCTCCGCCTAGGGGAGACCTGCGCAGCATGTATTCCATGACCTCATCGGACCACTTGAGGAAGTCTCTGGACCTGAACATCACAGCCTGTGCCAGGGACGGATTGGCCTCTCCGCTCAGATCCAGACTATCTCCTCCTTCTTGAGAGCATATGTCACGCCAACGAGGAGAACGCCCAGGAACATGACCATGAAGAGCTTCGCCAACTCGCTGAGGTCTGAGAACACCAAAGCCCAGATGAGCACGAACACGGTCACGAGGTCAAAAGCGACGAAGATGATGGCGTACATGTAGTACTGAAAATGGAACTGTATCTGTGCATCGCCGATAGGGACCTCACCGCACTCGTAGGTGGTCATGGATCTCGCTTCTTTCCTATCGGTTCTGAAGTATCTCGAGAGGAAGAATGCGAGCGTGGGGAAAAGGAGGGCTACGATTGCAAAGACGGCGACCCCCATGTAGTCGTCCTGCAGCATTGTTCGTGGATTCACAACAACATATAAGGCCTTTTCCGGGGGACGCTCTGCGAAGGTACCCGTCAGTACTGAACGATTTGCGAACATCAGGGCTGCAGGACCGCAGCCACAGCCCCCCGAAGCTGGACCTGATGACGCGTTGCGAAGAAGCCTTTTTTAGTCCTTGACAAGTTGTCGACCATGATGGCAGTGCCCGATCTCTTGCTGATGCACCCTCCAAGCGTCATGGATTTCAGGGAGAAGACCCAGCTCTCAGGGCCGGTCAGCGACTTGGTACCTTCGACACCGGTTTTCGAGATGTACCCGATCGGCTTCACGACCATCGCCTCACATCTGGAATCGAAAGGATATAATGTGCGCATATCGAACATCGCCTCGCGGATGCTCGCCTCGGACAGATTCAGTCCTGAGAAGTTCGTCAGATCGGTGGACGCATCCGTGTTCGGGATCGACCTGCACTGGATGCCTCATGTCCAGGGGGCGCTCGAACTCGCCCGGATGGTCAAGGAATACCACCCTGATCGTCCCGTTGTGGTCGGCGGATTCAGTTCCTCGTACTACCATGACGAACTCGTGAAGGAGTATCCGCAGGTCGACTATGTCCTCCGTGGTGACTCGACCGAGGTGCCTTTCGAACGCCTCATGGACGCCGTCGACCGAGGCTCGGCGGAGGAGGATGTCCCAAACCTTACCTGGAGAGACGGCGGCCGCGTTGCCGTCAATCCGCTCTCTCACGTGCCTGATAGCCTGGACGACATCGCGATAGACTACGGTCTGCTGGTCCGAAAAGTCCTGAAGTACCGGGACCTCACAGGCCATCTTCCATATGCCGACTGGAAATCGAACCCGATGTCCATCGCAGTGGCAGTCAGAGGTTGCACGCACAACTGCCTCAACTGCGCAGGATCGTGTGATTCGTTCTCACGTTATCTGGGAAGGGGCAAACCCGCGTACAGATCGCCCGAGCTCCTAGCAGAGGATATCTCGCGAGCCGAGGAGTACATCAAAGGGGCGACTTTCGTTGTAGGCGACATCCGCCAGGCGGGGAAGGCGTATGCGACCCAGTTCCTGAAGGAGCTTAAGGTCAGAGGAGTAGACAACGAGGTCGTCATCGAGCTGTTCACGCCTGCCACGGGGGGGTTCGCCAATGATGTCTCTTCGAGCGTCGATCGGTTCAGTGTGCAGATGTCGCCCGAAACGCACGACGAAACGGTCAGGAAGGCCCAGGGGAAACCCTACACGAACGCAGGACTTGAGAAATCGATAGAGCATTTCCTGAAGGCGGGGTGCGGGAGGTTCGACCTGTTCTACATGATTGGGCTGCCGCGCCAGACGCGGGAGACCGTTGCGGGCACCGTTGAGTACACGAGAAGACTGTACGAGAGGTTCCCCGACGCGAACCTGTTCCCCTTCATAAGTCCGCTGGCTCCGTTCATCGATCCCGGCGGGAACGCATTCGAGAACCCACAGGCACACGGTTACAGGCTGTTCGCGTCCACCGTCGAGGACCACGCCAAGCTGGCGTTAATGCCAAGCTGGAGATACGTGCTCAACTACGAGACCGTGTGGATGCCACGGGACGCGATCGTTGATGCAACCTACTCCGCCGGACTCGGCCTCAACTCCGTGAAGAGAGACCTCGGACTGATCACCTGCGACGTAGCGGACAGGATTGAACAGAGAATAACCGACGCGGCCACGCTGATGCGGAGAATCGACAGCATCGTCGCGAGAGGGGCTGCGTCGGGGGCGGAACTCGACCAGCTCAGGGAGCAGGCTTTCACGCTGAACGAGAGTACTGTCTGCGAGAAGGAGGAGCTGGACTGGTCCACGAGTTCAATCTACGCGAGCATCCCGCGGATGGTGGGGGCGCTTCTCAAGAGGCGATAGAGGCGAGCCATTTATCACCGTAGCCGCAGATAGGTGGTCCGAGGAATTGGATTGATACTAGGCGTCTACGGGTATCAGGATTCCGGAAAAACGGCAACGGTCGAAGCGATGGCCAGTGAGCTTGTCGAACGCGGATACAAGGTCGCTTCGGTCAAGCACTCCCCCGAGGCGACGGGCATCGACCCTGAGGGGAAAGACACCTGGAGACACTGGAAGGCGGGGAGCAACCCCGTGGTTCTCCAGGCAGGGGACGCGACCGTGGTTTTCAGGCGACCGGGACTCTCACTCGATGAGGTCGTCTCCTTGCTGCAGCGCGAGGCCCGGCCAGACATCATCATCATCGAAGGCTACAAGGACGGCTCGCATCCGAAGGTGGCCGTTGGGGACATCGCACCCACGGAGGGAACCGTTCTGGTGAACCCGACCGCCTCGCAACTGACCGAGTATGTGGAAGGCGAGATCTCATTCGAGAGGACCCGTGCGAGGCTCCCCGGGCTCGACTGCTCCAAGTGTGGCATGAATTGTGACGAACTCTCAAGAGAGGTAGCGAGAGGCAGCCTGACCATCGAGGCGTGCCTGGCGCTATCCGCGAATCGTGTGGAGATAACCGTAGGCGGTGTCCCGCTGCCCGTCGGAGCGTTCGTGGCCGAGATCGCCGAGAGCACCATCCGAGGGCTCCTGAGCAGCTTGAAAGGCTACTCGGGAAGTGGCGAGGTTGAAATCCGTCTTCGGCCCCCAGAGACACCGACGAGATACGGTGACAACTCCGAGAGATAGCTCCTCCGAACTCATTCCGAATCGTTCTGCGCTACATTTATCAACATCAAAGATATCCTGAGCGCCAGAAGACGAAGCACCGCAGTCAGACCATCCGGTGACATTCATGAGGAAGATCTCAGAGATCGAGAAGGACCTGAACGCCTGTCTGCAGTGCGGGTACTGCAGGGACCCATGCCCCATCCACAGCTGTTACGGTTGGGAGTCGGCGACACCTAGAGGTAAGGTCTACTACCTGAAGCAGATAGCCAATAGGACTCCCGTTGACAGACTGCTCAGACGTCGGCCGGAAGTCGACGAGAAACTCACCGAGCGAATCTTCCAGTGCACATCTTGCGGTGCCTGTGAACACCACTGCCATGTGGAGATCGAATTCCCGCACCTCTGGGAGGAGGTCAAGGAGTGGCTGATATCCCAGGGCTACGGTCCGATGGAGGCTCACAAGCGCATCGCCGAGAGGGTGCTCAGCAAGAAGAACCCGTACGACGAACCCGCGGAGAAACGTCCAGCGTGGTTGCCGGAGGACATCAAGCTCTCGGACGACCCAGAGGTCGTATTCTTCACAGGATGCACCGAGGCCTACAGGATGCAGCCTCTGGCGGTTGCCACTGCGAAGCTGCTCGACGAGGCAGGCGTGAGATTCACCATCATGGGAGAGAATGAATGGTGCTGTGGGTCACCCCTTCTAAGGACAGGGCAGAAGAGCCCGGTGTTGCAGGAGCTTGCTCCTCACAACGTCCGGGAGATGGAGAAGCACGGCTGGAGGGTCATGGTCACCGCCTGCGCGGGGTGTTACAACACAATCAAGAACGACTATCCCCACCTAATCGGCGAACCAGCGTTCGAGTTGTATCACATAACGGAGTACTTCGATCGGCTCATCAAGGATGGTAGGCTGAAGTTCGCGAAGGAATTCAAGAAGAAGGTGGCGTATCACGACCCGTGTCACCTGGGCAGGCACGCGAAGGTGTACGACCCTCCGCGGAACATCCTCAGAGCCATCCCCGGGCTCGAACTCGTGGAGATGCGCCACGAGCGCGACGACGCACTGTGCTGCGGGGCTGGAGGAGGGTTCAAGTCGGCATTCAACGACATGGCGGAGACAATAGCAGCTGACAGGGTGAAGGAAGCTGTTGAAGCCGGGGCCGAGCTCATCGTTACGTCGTGCCCGTTTTGCCAGGTCAACCTCAACGCAGGCGCGAAGAAAGCTGGACTGAGCATCAAGACAATGGACGTCGTACAGGTCGCACTCCAGTCTGTCTAGATTCGAGACGTTTCTGTACAGCCTCACTCCTCAACTCGCGGAGGGCATCGGAGGCGATCCACCTAGCGGCCTTCGAATCGAGGGCGGATATCTCCGTTGCGACGTCCACGGCCGCTCTGTTCAGAGGCATGTTCCTCTTCCCGATCTGTCTGAGAGCCCAGTTGACCGCCTTCATGACGTACTTCCTATCGTCGAGCGATTCCCTCTTCAGGTGCTCGAAGAAAGCCAGAAACCTGTCGTCTGTCGCCGTTTTGTCGTGCGCCGCGAGGCCAGCCATCAGGGCGAACCCTGCCCTCTTGACGAATTCCTCGTCGCGGTGGCTCCACTCAGCGGCCTTCTCGAAGGCGTAGGGGGCCCTGTCGAACAGGCAAGTGCACGCCTGGTCGCAGACGTCCCAGGAATCGAACCCCACGACCCAGTGCTCCATCTGCTGGACCGTCACCTTGTCGGGCTCGTCGATTATCGCTGCGAGGATCCTTCCTTCGTGTAGTCCGGAATCCCACAGCTCCAGTGCCAGAGCATGGTCCTTGCCAATCCCCTTCGCAAGCTTCCTCAGCTCGGTGACCGAAATCCCGAGGGTGTTCTCGGGGTTGATGCCGAACCGGGCCATGCCCTCGACGTTGCGAGGGTTGGCCATGGACCTCAGCTTCCTGATGACCCGCTCGGCTTCCGTGCTCATATGCCAGTCCACGGAACGCCCTTGTACGCGCTCATCACTATCTGCGTGTCCGTCTCCTTTATCCCATCCTTCTTGAGGAAGGAGTCTATGAACTCCTGCAGCTCAGCCATTCCGACGAACAACGCCACGACCAGCAGGTCGTATTCCCCGGTGACGCGGTACACCGCGACCACCCTGTTGTGGTTGGTGATATGCTCGACGACCTCGTCCAGCTTCTCGCTGAGGGACTTGACATGCACATAGGCCTTGACCGTGTTCTCGATCAGCCGGTAGTCGATGTGGATCGAGAAGCGGAGTATGATGCCCTTCTCGATCAGGTTCTTGATGCGCCTCCTGACGGTGGCCTCCGTGACCTCGAGCTTCTTGGCGATCTCGGAGTTGCTCACCCTCGAGTTCTCCCTCAGCTCGCACAGTATCCTGATGTCGGTCTTGTCGATGGGCAGGAGCTTGAGGTCGAGCCCCTTCCATCTCTCGTATATCTCGCACGGATGGTCTCTGATGGAGGATATGGTCATGGAATTCCCGAGCACCCGATAGCGGAGGGCAGTACTTCAAACTAACGGAATTCACATAAAACCTAGCAAAATACGCACACTTTTCGTACGTTGCAGTGCCACATTGTGCACCAAAAGGTGGGTGGAGCGGCGAAAATCCTCTATTCCCCGAATCTGCGTTTCCTCAATTGGTAGGAGCGGACCGCCCTCAGGAAATCGACCTTCCGGAAACCGGGCCAGTAGACATCTGAGAAGTAGAGTTCGGAATAGGCGAGCTGCCAGAGCAGGAAGTTGGATATCCTCTCCTCGCCCGATGTCCTCAGGATGAGGTCGGGGTCCGGGAGATCGGAGGTGTACAGGAATCTGTAGAAGGTCTCCTCGTTGATGTCCTCGACATCGATGGCGCCCTTTCGCACCTCCTCCGCGACGCGTTTGACGGCGTGCAGGAGCTCCTGGCGGCCGCCATAACCGACGGCTATGTTGAAGGAGTAGCCGTCGTAGTCCTTGGTCTTCTGCTCGGCGTAGTCAATCGCCTCCCGGACGTCGTCCGGGAGGATGTCTCTCTGGCCGAGGACCCGGACCCGTATCTTGTGCTTGTGTACCCTATCGTCGTCTGCCAGCTTCTTGAAGTTCAGTGAGAACATACGCATCAGGGTGTTGACTTCGTCCGTCTCCCGTGTCACATTCTCGGTCGAGAAGGCGTAGACCGTCAGTACCTTTATCCCAAGCTCGAGGCACCACTCCATCATCTCCTCGAGCTTCTCCTTTCCTTTGTCGTGGCCCTCTGCCACGAGCAGTCCGAACTCCCTCGCGTATCTGCGGTTGCCGTCCATTATGACGGCCACATGCCGTGGAACGGGCTTCGTCTGTATCTCTTTGAGGAGACGCTTCTCGTAGGTCTGGTACGCGGTCGACGCTATCGCCCTGGTTATCTCACCCGTCATTCGACTCGCTTCCGTTCTCGTGATACGCAGGTCAGACTTAAACTACGTGCGTTCAAAGTCCTCTGGGAGACCGGCGCTGTACAGTCCTAGGTCAACGCAGCCGATCGCGGCAACAGCGCCTATCAGGCCGCGCCTGCCAGTCACCTCAATCAGCTTCAGTCCTGCCTCCGCCGCTGCATGCTCCGCATCGTGGATGGACAGGATCGTGCCCTTGGCCTCGGCCCCGAACCGCATGAGCTTCCTGGGGATCTCAATGCTTCCGAAGGTCGCCATGGCCGTCTCGGACGAGTATGTGTTCTCGGATACGAACTCCTTCGCCCAGTCGACGGCCCTCCCGGTATCGTCAGGACGGACGGCGAACGAGACTGCTGTGGACGAGCAGTTCGTGGTCTTCTGAGGAGCGGCAGGGTTCAGCTGTACTATCTTGTGGGACAGGAACACCGCATGTGGCATCTCCCTTGCGAGTTTGAGGCCCAGGACCCATGTGGCGCCCTTCTCCTTGGTGTCCGTGTCATCCAGCCCGATGACGAGGCGATGATGAATAGGCGTGGTCAATCGCAGCTCGACCGCCCTGCTTCCGCCCACATCCTCGTCGCTCAGGAACTCGACCTTCTCGACTCCTTCCGCCTGGGGGAGGCAAGCGCCGACGCCTACGCTGGCACCTGCAAGGCCGAGCCATGTCGTCTCGACCGTGTCCCCCTTGACGACCACCGACTTCAGGGCCTGGCCTCCGGTGTCCTTGGACGCGGGGCCGAACCGTACCTGCCCTTCACCGAGGCGCGCATCCATGATGAGGGTCGTTCCCTGGACCTCGACATGGTCGATCGCGCCCCTGGCCCTTAGGCGGTTCACCGCATCCCACTCGACAGGGCCCTGCGCGCAACACTCCTCGACTATCCGGGCCTTCCCTGCACGCTCGTCGACGAGCGTGACAAAGCGCTTCGCGAACATGTTGCCATGGCGTTTCCTTATCTCCGCGGGGGTTGTCATGCCAGCCATATCATATCAGACTTCCAGCGACTCTCCGGGCTCGAGAATCGTTACCTTCACATCAGGGGTCGCTTCGTTCACGAGCCGCTCGAACTCCTTAGGGTCACTGTCTATGGGGTCCCAGGTGCCGTAATGCATCGGCACAACGACCTTCGGCTTGATCAGCGACGTGGCCAACGCCGCCTGCGCGGGATCCATCGTGAAGAATCCTCCTGTCGGCAGCAGCGCCACCTCAGGCCTGTAAAGCTCGCCGATGAGCTTCATGTCGCCAAAGACGCAGGTGTCTCCAGCGTGATACACCGGCTTCCCGGAATCGATGACGAACCCGACGGGCATGGCCGCTGAGAACTCCAAGCCAGGAGCGCCGATGCTCGACGAGTGGAAGGCGGGGACCATGGTTATGTCTGTATCCCCGATATGCGCGGTCCCCCCAAGGTTGAAACCTACGCTCTGGAGGTCGCAACGCTCGACATACATTGACATCTCGACGATGCTAGCGATCATCGCCCCTGTCCTCCTTGCGATGTCCAGCGCATCTCCGAGGTGGTCCGCATGACCGTGGGTGATGCATATGATATCGCAGTCGATCTCGTCATGGGACACTGACGCCTTCGGGTTCCCGGTCAGGAACGGGTCCACCAATATCCTGTCCCTGCCCTCGATGAGGAAGGCAGCGTGACCTAGCCAAGTGATCTTCATTTCACCATCCTTAGTAGGCGAACGCTGCGTAGCTATTTCTTAATTTTGCGTGGGGGGAAGGTACCTGAGGAACCAGCAGTATCGACGTGCCTCGACGGGACATCCGAGAGATTCAGCGCGTTGATGCTTCCGGAATCATAGACAAGCCACTTGCCCTTCACGCCCAGCAGCTTCCCACGATGCCTTCCTGCCGTGTATATCAGGTGGGGGGGGCGGTCAAGCGGAAGATCGATGGGGTAGGCGTCCATCCATCGCAGCCCCTCCACCCCGAGACTGAACTGGGCCTCGATGGACGACGCGAGATCAAGGAACCGTGCTTCGATGCCAGCAGCGTCGACGACCCTGGAGAACCCGCTGAGGACAGCTTCCTGCCGGAGGGCCTGGGGGATCCTCAGACGGGAGGATATCTGCTTCTCCGCCTCGCGCGCCTGTCTGCGTGTCGGGAACGCGCCAATGATTGCGAATGCGTCCGCCCCTTGCTCAACCAACCTGCGCTCTACCCTTCTCGTGGAACTCATCCCAATCTTGGCCTTCGTGTCATAGAACGCCAGATACAGGACGTGCTCCCGTCGGCAGAAGTCCATGTCGCATATCTCGCCATCGCATTTCGGCTCGAACACGCACTCCTGGAAAGGGATGAATGATTCGCTGGCGCAGTCGACGCACTGGGCGAACCGCGTGACTGGAGTCTTGTTGGGACACGAGGTGTAGGAATCCCCATCGAAGCAGCCCACACACTCCCTAGCGTCACCTATCACGAAGTCCACCTGGCCAAGGTCGATGTCGAAGACTTCGTCGCCGCCGCGGGCAACGCAGGTGAGGCTTGGTTCGAACCCCTCCCACTGGAACCCGACTGCGTGATACCGAAGGGATGATTCCACATGACGCAGCCAGAGCCTGTCTGCCGTTTCGAACACAGGCTGACTAAGGTCCCGGTGGAGGTAATAACCGTTTGCCTAACGGCGGTGAAAATGAAACGACAGTCAAGGCGCTCCCTGGCGCCAATGAACAGCCCTATTCCGGCTGCTTCTCGTCGTCCTCGACCTGTGGATCCTCCTTCTTCTCGACAGGCCTGTCCGAGGGGTACTCCGACAGGTCGACCTCTAGCTTCTTCAGATACTTGGGCGCTATCTCCTCCGCAAGGTAGACCGTCTTGCCCGCCTTCTGGATGATCACGCCGTCGTCGCCTGCGAGGCGTACATCGACCTCCAATATGACTGGCGATTCAGTTCGTACCCTGCCCGCATTGGCAGCATCGCCGATAGTCTTGCTGAGATGCACCCGCTTCCTGTCAGATGGCTTGATGCCAGTCTCCAGAATTATGTCGACCTCTTCCTCGGTCGCTGGATAGTACAGCGCGTCAGGAGTCCCCACATCGCTCGGGTCGAGGTCCACATCGAAGGAGTGCGCGTAGGTCGCACGTATCCTGCCGTCTTTGTGCTCGTATCTTCCCTTGTTGTCTGTCTCGATGATCGCTAGAACGTGATGGGGCCTGAGCCAGTGATATCTCCTCTGCTTCGCTTGGATTGCATGGACGAACGCGCGGAGGTCGACGTATCCGTACTTATCGACCTCGAGGTCGAACCTCTCAGGGAAGTGCCTGAGAACTCCAGCCAGAGTTCTGCTCATCCTGTCAAGTTCCTCCGTGTTCATCAGGAATCTGCCTTCATCTCCGCAAACAGGGCAGTACTCTGCCCTGAAGAAACCGTGTTCTCTGCATTCTCTGAGCAATCGATGCCTCCGATGGTCCGGGAATACCAGGAACAACAATATATCTTTTTGGCTATGAGCGACGGTGGTTCCTGACCACTCCGCAGCGGACGCCCGCAACTGGATGGTGTTTCTCGGAAGTCTTAATTATGAAGCTGTGATATCGTCCGCCAAACCGTTATTCCGCGGGCAGTCGTCACAGGGCCAGCATCGAACCCTGGAAACCTCCTGTCCTTCGGATGGCCGGTCACGATGTCAACTGAGGAGGAGAAGAGGGGATCGAATGGAGAAGAAGAAGGTCGTAGTCGTCGGTGGGGGCATCGCGGGAATACAGGCGTCTCTGGACCTCGCGGACAGAGGGTTCGAGGTCCACCTGGTCGAGAAGTCCCCGTCCATAGGCGGCCACATGGCTCAGCTCGACAAGACGTTCCCCACGAATGACTGCTCGATGTGCATCCTCTCGCCGAAGATGATCTCATGCGCGGACCACGATAACATCGTGCTCCACACGTACTCGGAGCTTGAAGCTGTCGAGGGAGCGGCACCGGCCTTCAAGATCGCGATACGGGAGAAGGCACGTTACATCGATGTCGACAGATGCACCGCTTGCGGCGACTGCGTCGCGAAATGCCCGGTGAAAGTGCCAAGCGAGTTCGAGGAGGGACTCGCCATCCGAAAAGCGGTCTACATCCCATTCCCCCAGGCCGTCCCCATGAAGATGACCATCGACAAGGACCAATGCCGGAAGCTCACCGAGGACAAGTGTGGCGTATGTAAGAAGGTCTGTCAAGCTGAGGCCGTCGATTATGAACAGGAGGACGACATCATCGAACTCGACGTCGCGGCCATCGTGGTGGCGAATGGATTCGACATGATGGACGCGTCGACCATGCCACAGTACGGACTTGGCGTATGCAAGGATGTCGTGACCTCGCTCCAGTTCGAGAGAATACTGTCTGCTTCCGGACCGACCAGTGGTCATCTGCAGAGACCATCCGACGGGATCGAGCCCAAGAAGCTCGGATTCGTACAGTGTGTGGGGTCGAGAGACACCAAGACGCACAGCTACTGTAGCAGCGTGTGTTGCATGTACGCCACTAAGGAGGCGATACTCGCGCGCGAGCACGCTCCGGACGTGCAGATCACGATATTCTACATGGATATGAGGGCCACGGGGAAGGGATTCCAGGAGTTCGTATCGAGGGCGAAGGACTTCTATGGCGTCAGATATGTGAGGACTAGGCCCGCGAAGATACAATCAGCAAACGGCGAGAACGGAGTGCTCATGAGTTACGAGACTAGGGGGCTTGCGGGAGAGCCCGTTACTGAGGAGCTCGACCTCTTGGTTCTCTGCCCGGCCCTCGTGCCGGCAAAGGACAACTACAGCCTCTCGAAGACTCTGGGCGCGAGGCTCGACGCCGAAGGCTTCTTCGTCACCCCCAGGCTGGCGTACCCTACCGACACGACGGTGCACGGAGTGCTCGTCTGCGGATTCGCCAGCGGGCCCATCGACATACCCGACTCTGTCTCGCAGGCGTCCGCGGTGGCGGCGCGTGTGGCTGAGATAATAGGGGAGGGGGCAACATGACCGTCAGGATCGGTGTTTTCATATGCCATTGCGGTCACAACATAGCGTCGACAGTGGATGTCGAGGACGTGGTCGAGTATGCGAAGGGGCTGCCGGGCGTGGTCTACTCTGGTCGCAACCTTTACTCGTGCTCCCAGGAGGGGCTGACTTCAATCAAGGAGAGCATCAAGAGTAACGATCTGGACAGAGTAGTAGTGGCAGCCTGCACGCCCAGAACGCACGAGCCGGTGTTCAGGAGGGCTTGTGAGCAGGCGGGCATCAACAAATACCTTTTCGAGTTCGTCAACATAAGAGAGCACTGCTCCTGGATCCATGCCAAGGAGAAAGCAGAGGCCACGAAGAAGGCGAAGAAGCTGGTGGCGATGGGAGTGGCGAAGGTCGCTCTGCTGGAACCCCAAGAGGAGGGTGAGTCGGACGTCGTCCCGAAGGCAGTTATCATAGGCGCAGGCCTGTCCGGTCTATCGGCTGCAACTGCTCTCCTGAACCAGGGCATCGAGACCCACATCGTGGAGAGGGAGGCAACGGTGGGAGGCATCCTCAGAGACATCGCGGTGATCGGCCCTGACGACGTGGACTCCCAGGAACTCATCCGGAGCCTGATCGAGACCGTCGAGGAATCTCCAAAGGCGCATCTCCATCTATCCTCCAAAGTCACGGAGCTGAAGGGATTCATAGGCAACTTCGAGTTGACTATCGAGGGCGGGGGGAAGGAAGAGACCGTCCAAGCAGGAGCGGTGATCGTGGCCACGGGCGGGGTGGAACACCGACCCGAAGGAGAGTATGGCTTCGGCGAGTTGAAGGGAGTCATCACGCAGCTCGAGTTCGAGAGGATTCTGGGCTCCGGCGAGCTCGGAGCGCGTAGGATTGTCATCATCAACTGCGTCGGAAGCCGTCAGCCGGGCAGAGAGTACTGCTCGCGGGTCTGCTGCAACGCGTCGCTCAAGAACGCTGTCCGGGTCTTGGACACCAACCCCGACGCGTCGGTCACTATCGTACACAGAGACATCATGAGTTGCGGGACGGTCGCCGAGGAGCTGTACAGAGAAGCCTCAGACAGAGGAGTGAGGTTCGTCAGATACGGCCTCGACCAGCGGCCTGAGGTCAGTTCTGAAGGTGAACAACTCGTCGTTGAGGTGTTCGACGAGACACTCGATGAGAAGATCGACCTCGAGTCCGACCTGGTCGTCCTCGCCACGCCAATCGTGTCCCCCGAGGACTCCTCCGAGACGGGCAAGCTTCTGAAGGTGCCCCGTGACAAGCACGGTTTCTTCCTTGAGGCACACGTGAAGCTCAGACCGGTCGAGTTCGCGACCGATGGCGTGTTCGTGTGTGGATCGGCGAGATGGCCAGTCAGCGCCAGAGAGTGCATATGGCAAGGTCAGGCCGCAGCTGCCAAGGCCTCGATCCCCATCAGCGAGGGCAAGGTGGTCATAGAGGCAATCACCGCCGTGGTAGACCTCGAGAAATGCGCGGCTTGCGGCAATTGTGTCATCTCGTGCCCGTACGATGCGATCGAGATCGTCGACACCGAGTCAGGGAGGGCAGCGATGGTCAGCGAAGCGCAATGCAAGGGTTGCGGTACGTGCGTGGCGGCATGCCACAACGACGCGATACAACAGAAAGGGTTCTCGAGCAGACAGCTGGGGGCCATGATAGACGCCCTCATCCGGGCGACAGCGGAGGTTGCGCGATGACCGAGTTCAAGCCGAATATACTCGCTTTCTGCTGCAACTGGTGTTCATACGCAGGTGCGGACCTCGCCGGAGTCAACAGGCTTCAGATGCCCACGAATGTCAATGTGGTGAGGGTGATGTGCAGCGCGAGCGTGAAGCCCGAATACGTCATCAAAGCGCTCTCTCAGGGGATAGACGGTGTCCTCGTCCTCGGATGTCACATCGGCGACTGCCATTACATGACGGGGAATCACCGCACAGCCAAGAGGATCCCGCTGACCGCCAAGGTACTGGAGACGGTCGGCATAGATTCGAGACGCGTGAAGCTGGACTGGGTGAGTGCAGCCGAGGGCGACAAATTCCAGCAGGTGATCACTGAGTTCGTAGAGGAGGTCAAAGGGCTCGGTCCGAATCCGCTTGGGGAGGTGAGATTCTGAGCGAAGAGTCCGACCGAATCATGCGAATAGCCTTCGAGGAGATGAAGGCGGATCGGCTCCTAGCCGCAAGGACCGAACACGGCAACGTTGCGCCCGTCCTGCTTGCGAGAGGGGATGAACAAGGAGAGCTCAGGACCGACGTACCGTATCAGATGGCGAACATCCTCCTGCGTGTCGTACCCTACCTCGGAAGCGACAGGATCGCGGTGGTGGCAAGAAGGTGTGACGAGAAGGCGATCGCCGAGATGTCGAAGAGAGGGCTGCTCGACCCTGGGAAGGTCTCTCTGATCGGGCTCGCATGCGACGCTGAACAGGTCAGCAGGTGCAGGTGTTCAGACCCGTGTCCGAGCGAAGCCCACATCGGCGAGTGCGTCAAGGCCACTCCCACGGACGATGTGGTCGAGGGTCTTCTCGCGAAGTCGATGTCTGAACGGCTTGAGTTCTGGACAGCTCAGTTCCGGAAGTGCAACAAATGCTTCGGCTGCACCTCGAACTGTCCGGTCTGCTTCTGTGACGAGTGTCTGCTCGAGGAGAAGACTTTCACGCCTGAGAAGGGCATCCCCCCGGGTTTCGCGTTCCACCTGATACGGTCGATCCATCTGGCCGACAAGTGCGTCGAGTGTGGGGAATGCGAGAGAGCGTGTCCTGCGGACATCCCTCTCCTTGCACTGAGAAAGATGGTGAATCGCGACGTCAAAGAGTTGTTCGGCTTTGTCGCCGGGGACGGCGAGACGACGAGCCCTCTCCTTACGACGCTCGACGGAGATCCAATGGAGGATGACAACGATGTCTGTTAGGCATGTGTTGACGACGTGTCCGTACTGCGGCACTGGATGCAACCTGTTTCTCACCGTGGCGGACGGCAGAGCGGTGGGAGTCGTACCCTGCAAGACGGATGAGACCAGCCAGGGACAGCTGTGCATAAAGGGCTACAACGCACACGCATTCGTCCACCACCCGGACAGGCTCACGCACCCGCTCATAAGAAGGGGGGAGCAGCTGACGAAGGCGGGATGGGATGAGGCGCTCCAGAAGACCGTTGGCGAGATAAGGCGGCTGGTCGCCGAGCACGGGCCAGACTCGATCATGGTACTGGCCTCCGCGAAGTGCACGAACGAGGAGAACTACTTGTTCCAGAAGCTCGCGAGGGCCGCGATCGGGACCAACAACATAGACCACTGCGCAAGACTCTGTCACGCGTCGACGGTCGCTGGACTGCTCCAGTCGTTCGGGAGCGGCGCGATGACCAACACGATACCGGAGTTCGAGGACGCTGACTGTCTGCTCGTCACGGGGTCGAACACCCTGGAGGCGCATCCACTCATAGGGGCGAGGATGCTCAAGGCGATGGAGAAGGGAGCGAAGGTCATAGTTGTCGATCCGCGCGACACGCCTCTCTCAAGGATCGCGACAATCAGCATGCGCCAGAAACCAGGGACCGATGTCGCCTGGATAAACGGCATGATCAACGTGATCATCTCAGAAGACCTGTACGACCACGAGTTCGTCGCGGAGAGGACCTCTGGCTTCGAGGAGCTGCGGGAACTCGTGAGGTCGTACACGCCGGAGAGGGTCGAGGAGATCGCAGGCGTATCACAAGGGCATCTCATCGATGCTGCTAGGGCATATGCTGCAGCGGACAAGGCGATGATCGCATATGCGATGGGGATTACCCAACACAGCAACGGCACGAACCTGGTCCGCACCCTGGCGAACCTTGCGATGGTGACGGGCAACATAGGCAGGGAATCCACCGGCGTGAACCCGCTGAGAGGGCAGTGTAACGTCCAGGGCGCTTGCGACGCCGGCGCTCTCCCTAACCTGTATCCGGGTTACCAGGGGGTGGAGGACGCAGAGGCGAGGGCCAAGTTCGAGAAGGCCTGGAACGGAGAGTTGCGGGCACACAAGGGCATGACGCTGACGTGTGCATTCAACCAGGCACTCACGGGAGATGTCAAGGGGATGGTCATCTTCGGAGAGAACCCCATGATGTCCGACCCGGACATCGGTCATATCGAAGCGGCCATCCATAAGCTGGAGTTCCTTGCCGTCATAGACATATTCCCGACCGAGACCGCAAAGCTGGCAGATGTCGTCCTGCCTGCGGCATGCTACGCCGAGAAGGACGGCACGTTCACATCCACGGACCGCGCGATACGCGTCGTCAGGAAGGCCGTCGATCCCCCAGGTGAAGCCAGACCGGACTGGCGGATCGCGTGCGACCTCGGTCGCATGCTCGGCGATGATGGTTTCGCGTTCGATTCGCCCGCGGACATCATGAAGGAGCTGGCAGCGGTCGCACCCATCTATGGAGGGATCGATCACGAGAGGGTCGAGCGAGAGATCGTCAGATGGCCGTGCCCTTCAAAGGATCATCCAGGCACGAAGGTGCTTCACTCAGGCACCTTCAAGATAGGGAAGGGAGTCTTCGCCATAGTCGAGCACACACCCCCGAAAGAGGAGACTTCCGAGGACTTCCCGTTCATCCTCACCACCGGGAGGAACCTGTTCCATTTCCACACTGGTTCGATGACCAGAAGGTCGGTCAAGCTGCAGCGGGAATCGCCCGAACCCTACGTGGAGATCAGCTCGGTGGACGCCCGTCGGCTGGACGTCTTGGAGGGGCAGAGCGTCAGAGTGTCCTCGAGGAGGGGATCGATAACTCTCGTCGCCAGGGTCACCGATTGGATAAGACCTGGGACGATCTTCATCCCGTTCCACTACGCTGAGGCCGCGGCCAACAAACTGACGAACAACGCGCTCGACCCGATTGCGCAGATACCGGAGTTCAAGGTTTGCGCGGCAAGCATTGAGAAGGCCTAGGTAGATGTTTCGACGGGGCGGCCTCCCGCGTACCCACCAGCGCGAACGTCGTGACGGGGTCAATCCTTAGCGGGCGGTCTCATCAGGACCGCTAGGGAGAACGCGACGAACGAGGCAATTCCCGTTGCCACGAAAACCCATACGAAACCGTCCTCCGCAGAGGCCATTATACCCGGGATAAGCCCTCCCACGACGCCTGCCGCTCCGTAACCGTTGAAGACCAGGCCGTAGTTGATACCCACGTTCTTCGTGCCGAAGTACTCGGCCGTGGTGGTCGGGAACAGGGCGAAGTTGCCGCCGAACGTGAACCCAACCCCAGAGGCCAGAGCCGTCAATCCGGCGAACTGCACCATCTCGCCGGAAGGGCGTACGAGGAAGAACCCGGCTGCGGCGAACAATATCAGCGTCTGCAGGAGAAACATCATCTTCATCGTCTTCGCACGGCCCAGGATGTCGGAGACCTTGCCCCAGCATATCCTCCCGGCGCCGTTGAACACGGCGATGACACCTGCAATCGTTTGGAACTGCGCCACAACCAACAAGGTGCCCGTGGCGTCCAGATACTGGGCGAGATTCTTCACGTTGGCGATCATCATGAGACCGGCTGTCGCCGAGAGGAGAAACATCGAGAAGAGCATCACGAACTGCTTCGTCCTGATCATGTCGCGCCACTCGAACTCCCCGTTGGCCCTCCCTCCGTTCGTCTTCGGAATGTATCCCTTGGGCGCCCAGCCCTCGGGGGGGTTTCTCAGCAGCTGCGCGCCCCCGACGATCATCAGAAGGAACGTCAATCCGAGATAGAGGAACGCATTGCTGAGGCCGTCGGGCGAGGTCTCGATGACCCACTTGCCGACCTGTGTGAAGACGAACGCTCCCGCGCCGAACCCTGCGACGGCTATCCCCGAGACCAAGCCTCTCTTGTCGGGGAACCACTTGACGACAGCGGCCAGGGGGCAGACGTATCCCAGGCCGAGACCCACTCCTCCGATGACACCGTAGGACAGGTACATCATCGTGATATTCTCGGTGGAAAACGCCGCTATCACATAGCTGGCCCCGTAGACCAGCCCGCCAATCGTCGCGACCGCCCGGGGACCCTTCTTGTCCTGCAACCTCCCGGCGACTATCATCGTCACCGCGAAGACCGCGATGGCGGCGGAGAAGATCCCCAATATCTGGAAAGACTTCGAATCGCAACCAAGCGTCTCGGAAAGTGGAGATGTGAATATCGAGAACGCGTAGACCGCGCCGAGCGCCAGCTGTATCAAGAGCGCCCCCAGCACTACTACCCATCGGTTCATCACACGCGTCTCTTCCGGCTTCCCCTCGTCATCCTCGTTCACTCTAGCTTCCATTCTATCTCGTCCATAGTGTCAAATGAGGCTCAGATGAATTTCACCGCGCCTGTCCCGATGTCCAGGACGGCGCCGAACACAACCAGTTTCCCTCGTGCCATGGCGTCCCTGATGACGGTGCTGTTGTCCTCCAGCTTCCTCAGCTGCAGCCTGACATTGCCCTCGGCCACGAGCGAACGATCCTTCGCGTCGGAAGGATCCAGTTTCGATTTGGCGCATTCGATATCCTTCAGTGCCCCGGCGAGATTGCCGGGGTTCGTGCACTCATAGGTCGCTTCTATCGCGCCGCACTCCGTGTGTCCCATCACTAGGATCGCTTTGACTTCGAGGCAATCGACTGCAAACTCAAGGCTCCCCAGAACACTCGGGTCCGCAACGGTGTTGCCGGCCGTTCTCACGACGTACGCGTCTCCCAAAGAGAGATTGAAGACCTTGGCAGAGTCTACACGCGCATCCGAGCAGGTAAGGATAGCTATGAACGGTTCGTGCGCCTTCGTCAGCCGGGCAAGCAGCTCTGGATCGGTCATGCGGCGGAACATGGCGTTCCCGTTCATGAGCCTCGTTTTTGGATCCAAGTTCTCCCTCATCTTGCTGACCTCGTCATTGGGTTCGATAGCGGCGCTCCACAGGAGTCCTGGAGGGGGAGCACCTCCGGATATGAAAGCGTTTCCGGCGTGACCATTCAATTCTCGAGTGTCGACGTGTCCCCGATCGGCAGGCCGAGCTCCTTCGCCCTGAGGAGCCGCCGCATTATCTTGCCGCTCCTCGTCTTAGGGAGGGTCTCCACGAAGTCTATCTCCCTCGGGTATGCGTGACCCGCCAGTCGGCTCTTGACGAACTTCTGGATATCCTTCTTGAGCTCGTCTGACTCCGTGTGACCGGGCGCTAGGACTATGAACGCCTTGATGATGCTCCCTCTGAGCTGGTCAGGCTTTCCTATCACACCAGCCTCGACTATCGCGTCGTGCTCGATCAGGGCGCTCTCGACCTCGAACGGGCCGACCCGCTCTCCGGAGGTCTTTATCACATCATCCGCTCTTCCGACGTACCAGAAGTATCCGTCCTTGTCGATCTTGGCGGTGTCTCCGGTGTAATACCAGCCGTTCATCATATACTCGTTGTACTTGGGCTCGTTCTTCCATATCTGCCTCATCATAGAAGGCCAGCCAGGTTCTAGCACCAGACTGCCCTCCTCTCCCTGGGGCAGCTCGTCGCCATCCTCGTCCACCACGGCAGCGTGGACGCCTGGAAGCGGTTTTCCCATCGAACCAGGCTTGATGGGCATGTCAGGGAAATTGGTGATCAGGATGCTTCCGGTCTCCGTCTGCCACCACGTGTCGTGGAAGGGCTTGTTGTCGAACACGTCCAATGCCCATCTGACGCCTTCAGGGTTGAGCGGCTCTCCGACGGAGTAAAGGACCCTGAGGCAGGTCAGGTCGTATTCAGCTGGAAGATCGTCGCCCTTCGCCATGAGCATCCTGACGGCGGTTGGAGCCGTGTACCAGATAGATATCCTGTGGTTCTGGATGGATCGGTACCACCTCTCGGGATCGAACCTTCCGCCCAACCCTACCTGGGTCACACCGCAGGACCACGGGCCGAGACATCCGTAGACGACTCCGGTGACCCAACCGAGATCCGCTGTGCACCAGTACACATCCTCCTCATGAACGTCCAGGACCCAGCGGGTGGACAGGGTCTGCTGGACGATGCCTTTGTGAGCGTGAACGACGCCTTTCGGCTTGCCGGTGGTCCCAGAGGTGTACAGCATGAACTGGAACTCCTCGGGGTCCATAGGGACGGCATCGAACCTGTCCGAGGCGTTCGCCATCTCGGTTTTGTAGTCTATCTCGCCTGCGCCAGTGTCTGCGCCGCCCGCGACGATTACGTGCTTGAGGTCCGGGAGCTGGTCCCTGACAGCGTAGACGCGTTTGACAAGTTCCGAATCCGTGACGATTGCCACAGCCCCGCTGTCCAGCAACCGGTCCTTGATCGCATCAGGTCCAAACGCCGGGAACATGGGACTCGCGATCGCGCCTGCTTTGATCGCGCCCAAGAAGCTGACGTACTGCTCCAGAGTTCTCTGCATGAAGACGAACACCCTGTCCTGTCTCTTAACTCCCAGTCTGTCAAGGACGTTCGCGAACCTGTTGGTCTCTTCGTACAGGTGTCCGAACGTGTACTTCTGGACGTTCCCCTCACCGTCGTCATAGATGAGAGCGACCTTGTCCTTCCTCTCGCCGAGAGCATGTCTGTCTATTACGTTGTAAGCGGAGTTGATCTTGCCTCCCGGGAACCACTCCACGAGCTTGTCTGCGTCAGTCCACTTGAACGTTTCCCTCAGCCCGTCGTATCCCTGGAGGTTCGGCTCCAGCCTCAGCTGGGCCATATCCTTCCTGACAATGTCGTCACGCATCGACTCGCTGTCCTTCTCTGTCATCTTGTCTCACTTCCACTTCGGCCGACGCGATATCGCTCCACGCGTCTGGCGCCAATCGCCTTTGACACGGGGAACCGATCGCCCCCGGGAAAGACGAGGATCAGGGCCGGGGCAAGACATCACCCTCGCCGGTTCCAAGTGTCGAATCCGCGGTATATAAGCGGAACGCCGTTTTTCAGCGGCGTCCCCCGCCCGTTGTTGGCGATTTCCGTCTAGTGCATCCGGGAACTCATCTTAAGGCTTTTCGTTTCAACAACGGCGATTTCAGAAGTCGCCGCTACCGGATGAAGTCTGCCTAAAGGCGCTTCATCGTCGATTCTCGTAACAAAACGACAATAATCGAACATGAATAAAATTCACGGTCGCGTCGAAGGGGACCGTGGAGCGGGGGGGTCAACGTCACCCACGCAGACTCCGGACGATGTCCAGACGCTCAGCCCTTCCAGTTATGGTGTACCTTGGCCGCTTCGACCGTGTTCTTCATCAACATCGTGATCGTCATCGGCCCTACTCCGCCCGGGACGGGCGTTATCGCCTTGGCCTTCTCCTTGACGGGCTCGTAATCGACATCACCGACAAGGCGCGTCCCGCTCTTCGTCGACGGATCGTCGATCCTGTTCACGCCGACGTCGATGACGACGACTCCGTCCTTCACCATGTCCGCATTGACGAACTTCGGCACGCCTATCGCGGCTATCAGTATGTCCGCCTGGCGCGTTATCCCGGGAAGGTCGGCGGTCCTCGAGTGGCACACCGTAACGGTCGCGTCTGCTCCCGGCGCCTTCTGCACCAGTATGTTCGCGATTGGCTTGCCGACGATGTTGCTTCTGCCGACTATGACGACGTGCTTGCCCCTGGGGTCGTTCCCGCTCCTGACGAGGAGCTCCTGTATGCCTGCGGGTGTGCACGGAAGGTACGAGTCAGCGCCCACGACCATCTTGCCGACATTGACTGGGTGGAATCCATCGACGTCCTTTCCGGGATCTATCCTCATCAACACCTTCCCCTCGCTGACATGCTTGGGGAGAGGGAGCTGGACGAGTATTCCGTCGAATTTCGAATCGGCGTTGTACTTGTCTATCAGCTTCAGAATCTCATCCTCGGTGGCCGTGGCCGGAAGTCTGACGGTCTCGGAGTGGACGCCCAGTTCCTCGCACGCCTCTCCCTTCTTCCTCACATAGACCTGCGACGCGGCGTCCTCGCCGACGAGTATCACGACGAGGCCCGGTGTGATGCCGGACGATTTCATCCTGGAAATCTCTTCCTTGAGTTCGCTTCTCAGTGTCCCGGCAATCTCCTTGCCACTTATGATGCTCGCCGTCAAATTACCACGTCCCGAAAGGCTGATGCAGGCGCCTTACTTAAGGTTTCTCGCAACCCGGTCGGCCGTGCTGTTCCGAAAGGATTTATTACGACCTTCCGGTTACGGAAGACGACGAAGGGGGTAACGCAGATATGGCAATGAAGCGTGATATTGAGATTGCTCAGGAAGCGAAGGTACAGCACATAGAGAAGATCGCGGAACAGGTCGGACTGACCCGCGACGACCTCGATTTCTACGGGAAGTACAAGGCCAAGGTCCCGTTGAGCGTGCTGAAGCGGTTCGAGAACAACAAGGATGGCAAGCTGATTTTCGTCACGGCCATCACAGCCACGAAGGCGGGCGAGGGGAAGACCGTGACCTCCATCGGCCTGTGCCAGGCCATGGGACAGCTGGGCAAGAAGGTCATGCTGTCCCTCAGAGAACCCTCCTTGGGACCCACTTTCGGGATAAAGGGAGGAGCGACCGGAGGTGGTTATTCACAGGTGTACCCGATGTGGGACATAGACCTGCACTTCACGGGAGACATACACGCCGTGGGGACGGCGCACAATCTACTCTCAGCACTCGTCGAGAACCACCTTGCCAAGAAGAACCAGCTGAACATCGACCCGACGAAGGTCGTCCTGAGGAAGGTAATGGACATGAACTGCAGGGAGCTGAGGGACATCGTCGTCGGTCTCGGAGGAAGGGTGAAGGGAGGCGTTCCGCGAGAGAGCGGGTTCGACATCACCGTTGCCAGTGAGATCAACGCTATACTTGCTCTCTCCAACGACATGGCGGACCTCAGGGCCAGGCTCTCGAGGATAGTGGTCGCGTACACCAGGGACGGAAAGCCAGTCACCGCGGACAAGCTGAACGGTATCGGAGCGATGTGTCTCCTGCTCAAGGACGCCATCAACCCGACGCTGGTCCAGACGCTCGAGGGACAGCCGGCACTGATACACGGCTCACCGTTCGCGAACATCGCCCACGGGAACAGCTCGATCATTGCGACGAAGTACGCTCTCAAGATGGCGGACTACGTCATAACCGAGGGCGGGTTCGCCGCAGACCTCGGAGGCGAGAAGTTCTTCAACATAGTCTGCAGGGTCGGCGGCTTGAAGCCGGACGTGTCCGTCCTCGTGGCGAGCATAAGGGCGCTGAAGATGCACGGCGGAATGGACCAGAAGGAGATCGGCAATCCCGATGTCAACTTCCTCGAGAAGGGATACTCCAACCTCGACAAGCACATCGAGAACCTCAAGAAGGTCGATGTCCCCGTCGTGGTCGCCATCAACCAGTTCCCAACAGACTCTCCGGAGGAGATCGAGCATATCAAGAAGCACTGCGAGAAGGTTGGCGTAAGATTCGGCCTCTCGCAAGTCTTCACCGACGGAGGGAAGGGAGGCGTCGATTTGGCCAACGCGGTGCTCGAATCGCTCGAAAAGGAGCAGGCGAACTTCAAGGTGTTGTACGACGAGAAGATGCCGATCAGGGAGAAGATCAAGATCGTCGCCACCGAGATCTACGGAGCGGACGACGTCGTGTACACTGGCACCGCCCCAGCCGACATCAAAGCGATCGAGGCGGCCGGCAACGACAAGCTCCCACTCTGCATGGCCAAGACACAGCTGTCGATAACCGACGACCCGAGCAAGAAGGGCGCCCCGAGGGGCTGGGTCCTGACCGTCCGAGAGGTGCGCCTCGCGGCTGGCGCGGGATTCATCGTTCCTCTGACCGGGGAGATAATGATAATGCCCGGACTGCCCTCGGTCCCGGCCGCAGAGCGGATCAACATAGACGACAACGGCTACATAACCGGCCTGAACTGATCGCGTCGGACGGACATCTCCGGGCGTTGCGATGAATGGCTCCCGGAGACGACAAACCTCTTAGTTCTATCTCACACCGGGGGCGATTTTCAGCTCCCGCAGACCCCATGGCACAGGTCCTCCTTGCGGAGCGCGGGATGAGAGTCCATGGGTTCCCAGCGAAGACGGAGAAACCGCAATCGGAGGGATGATCTTGACGGAGAAGATCCTCGTGATAGGGGGAGGTCCTGCGGGACTGACCGCGGCCAAGACCCTTGTGGATAGCCAGATGGAAGTCGTGCTAGTGGAGCGCGAGGAGACCCTCGGCGGCATGGCGCGCGAACTCGCCTGCAAGGGCGTATCCGAATGCAGGAACTGTGGAGTGTGCTACGTCATCGACCGTGCGGGGGAAGTGGTCAGGTCCCCGTCGGTCGAGACCCTCCTAAGATCCGAGGTAGTCTCAGTGGAGAGACGCGATGCCGGCTTCAGAGTCAGGATAAAGACATCCGCAAGGTACGTCACTGACCAATGCATCGATTGTGGTAGGTGCACCGAAGCGTGCCCGGTCGAGGGGAAGGCTATCTTCCCGCCGACCGGAAGCGGCCAGCCGAGGACATACTGGATCGATCGGGCCAGATGCCTGCATTTCAAGAAGGCGCGATGCTCCAAATGCGCGGATGTCTGCCCGACCAAGGCGGTCGATTACGACGACCGCGCGAGGAACGTCACAAGGGACGTCTCGACCGTAGTGTACGCGGCTGGAATCGAACCCGTCGATGCGGGGGAGGTTTCCAGACTGGGTTACGGGCTGGTGCCGGACGTGATATCGAGCGTGGACGCCGAGAAGACACTAAACGACGATGGCCGCCTGCTCAGACCTTCGGACGGTTCTCCTCCGAAGAGGATAGCCATCGTCCAGTGCGTCGGGTCACGCAACGAGAAGACCGGCGTCGAGTACTGCTCCAAGTTCTGCTGCAAGTACGGGTCCAAGATAGCGCAGTCGCTCATGGACACCGACCCCGAGATCGACCTCGACTTCTACTTCATGGACCTGAGGACCCTGTACGAACCACAGGACGACTTCAAGGAATGGGCTAAGTCGAAGAAGAAGAAGGTAGGCAAGAAGACCGTGCCCCAGGTACGGCTGATCAGGAGCATGCCCTCTCAGGTGTTCCAGGGAGATGGGAAGGTGTTGCTGAGATCGTCCGGGGCGACGGACCTTGAAGTCACCGAGGAACCGTACGACCTGGTCATACTATCGGTCGGGATGCGCCCACAGAAAGGGCCCGAGGAACTGATCACATCCCTTGGACTCAGCCTCGACCCGTACGGATTCGTCAAGTGCGACGACGTTCAGACCGGAGGCTCGGTCATAGTCCTGGGAGCGGTATGTGAGCCAATGGACATCGAGGAGACCGTAACTAGAGGCATAGCGATGGCGGCTTCGGTCGCAAGGCCCAAGGAGGGGGGCGGATGAAGCGCAAGATACAGGTCGTCATCTGCCGCGTGTGCTCTCAGGGAGTGCCAGTGCTGGATATAGGCAGGCTCGCGAAGGTGGCGTCGGAGGCGCCTTATGTCGGTTCGGTCGTGACCGTGGACTACGCCTGCCAGAGCAAGACCATATCCTCCATCGTGGAAGACGCCAGGACGAAGGGGGTGGACCGGGTCCTAGTCGTCCCCTGTTCAAAGACCGACGTTTCACCCGGCCTGTTCCAGGCGTACGTCAGAAGGGGGAAGATCAACGAGTTCCTCATCGAAACCCTGGATCTCACGAACGAGGTCATCCTCCCCCACCGCGATGATCCCGTCCGCGCCCAGGAAAAGGCGGAGACGAGGCTTGCTGCGGCAGTCGCGCGCCTTGCAGCTCTGGAGCCGTTGGAGAAACACGAGGAGACGATGAGGACGAGGAACATCGTCGTCGTGGGAGCGGGAGTGGCTGGCCTCGAGGCGGCGCAGGTCGCGGCCGTGAAAGGACTGCACACCATCTTGATCGAGAAGACCGACCGGACGCTGAAAGCCCCTGGCGTTCTGCTATCGAAATCGAGGCTTGTGCGGGCGAAAGGGTATGGGGGGAACTTCGAGCTCGTGATACAGGCTGGAGAGAAGCAGGAGACTCTGGAGTGCGCGGCGATCGTTGTCGCCTCCGGGGGAGACTGGTCGGAGGGGGGGGGACCCCTCAAGAAGGCCTGCAAGGAAGCCATGCCACTCTTCAGACTCAAGGAGTCCATGGACAACGGGACCCTTCCTAGTGGCCCGATCGTGATCCTGGACACCCCTGATCCGAAGGGCGGTACGATGAAGGCACAGGACTTCGCGTGGGAGGACGCGCTTGATCTGGCCATGTCGGTGAAGAAGGCCTCGCCCGAAACGGACGTCACACTCCTCTTCCAGGAGATGCGGACATCTGGATTGTCCGAACTGATGTACAGGGAGGCTGCCCAGCTGGGAGTCAGATTCATCCGATACGACAAGAAGAACCCGCCCGTGGTCGACAAGAAGGGCTCGAATGGACTGACCGTCAGGGATCTCGCGCAGGACGAGGTCGTCTCTCTCCGATTCAGCACGCTGTCGTACGCGTCTGTCCCGGCTAACCCGGACAACGTCGGAATCGCAGACGCTCTGAGGATACCGGTCGCTTTGGACGGTGGAATAAGGCGCGGGAGCATGCAGAGAGGGCCTGTCGCTACCCCGAGACCAGGCATCTTCGTCTGCGGATCAGCGATGTTCCCTAAGACTGAGGCGGCCGCGAGGGCCGAAGGAAAGGCTGCGGGAGTTCTGGCGACCCAATTCGTCTCTTCAGGGACTGTGGAGTACGGCGGCGTTGTCGCGAAAGTCACCCCCGAGAAGTGCTCCGCCTGTCTAACATGCGTGCGGACCTGCCCGTACGAGGCCCCGTTCATAGGGACTGCGGGAAAGGCCGAAATCATAGAGCAGCTCTGTCAGGGCTGCGGCATGTGCGCCGGGATATGCCCGAGCAAAGCCATCGACATACACAACTGCACGGACGAGCAGCTGTCCATCGAGACAGAGGCGTATCTGGGAGGTGGTTTCTGATGCCTGAACGCAGGCCTAAGATAGTCGGGTTCTGCTGCGAGAAGCATGGGGTGGACTGCGTCACCCTGGCCGCCCGCAGCGAAAGGCAATACGATGCGGGCGTGAGATTGATACGTGTGCCTTGCACCGGACGCGTCGACGGAATACACATACTGCAGGCGCTGGAGGACGGAGCTGATGTGGTGTTCGTCCTCGGGTGCCTAGAGAAGAACTGCTACTACGATACGGGATCCATCGAGGGACGCAAGAGGGTGGACCACGTCAAGGGCATGCTCGCCGAGACGGGCATCGAACCGGAACGAGTGGAGATGTTCAACGCCTCGTCGTCGATGACCTGGAAGTTCCACGATATCGTCTCGAACATGAAGGACGTGGCGGAGCGCCTCGGACCCATCCGCCCAGGTGGAGGTGGTTCAGGATGATCGTCGCCGAGCGGAAGCCTCTTGACGAGATAGCTGAGATGATCGCGCCGTACGAGAAGGTCGCGGTCATCGGCTGCAGAAGCTGTGTCGCCATTTGCCTCGCAGGCGGGGAGAAGGAAGTGAAGATGCTCGTCTCCGCCATGAAGCTCAAGAACAGGAAGGATGGAAGGGAACAATCGTTGGACGGCTTCGTCCTCGAGAGGCAGTGCGAGAAGGAATGGGTCAAGGAGGTCGAAGAGAAGATACTCGACTCGGACATCGTGCTCTCGATGTCGTGCTCCCTCGGGACGCAGACAATCGGTGACATGTATCCGCACAAGATCGTCGTGCCAGGTCTCAACACAGCCATATTCGGCGTGCCTGAGGAGCAGGGCGTGTGGTCCGAGAAGTGCCTCGGATGCGGCGACTGCGTGATCCACACCACGGGTGGCATCTGCCCTATCGCGAGATGTGCCAAGAGCATGCTGAACGGGCCGTGCGGTGGATCGTCGGACGGACACTGCGAGGTCAACCTCGAGGTCGAGTGCGCGTGGTATGCCATCCATGAACGGCTCAAACTGCAGAACCGGCTCGAGCTGATGGAATACGTGCGTCCGCCCAAGGACTGGAGCACGAGCCACTCAGGAGGCAGGAGGACGATCGTCAGGGAGGATGCCAGGCTCACACCTCACCAGAAGAGGGGACGGGAGGTGCTCGAATGAAGGCCGGGAGCAACCTCGAGAAGGTACTCGAGGACGGCAAGTTCGCCGTCACTGCTGAGATCGGGCCGCCGCAATCAGCGAACCCGGAGCCTCTCGTCCATCACGCCAAGATGCTCAAGGGGTATGCGGAGGCGTTCAACCTGACGGACAACCAGACGGCCGTGGTGAGGCTGTCCAGCATCGCGGCCGCTGCGATCATCATGAAGGAGGGCGTCGAACCGGTCATACAGATGACTTGCAGGGATCGAAACAGGATAGCCCTCCAGAGCGACCTCCTGGGCGCCAGCGCGATCGGCGTGAGGAACGTGCTCTGTCTGACGGGCGATCATCAGACCTTCGGCAACGAGAAGTGCGCGAAGAGCGTGTTCGACTTCGACTCCATATCTGAGCTGTACACCTTTGACAAGCTCAGGACCGAGGGACTGCAATCGGGGGGCAACAAGATAACGGACCTCCCCAAGGTCTATCTAGGCTGCGCCGAGAATCCGTTCGCGACGCCCTACGAGTTCAGAGGGATGAGGCTGGCGAAGAAGGTCAGCGCGGGAGCGGACTTCGTCCAGACCCAGGCGATATTCGACATGGACATGTTCGAGACTTGGATGGACGAGATCAGGTCCAGGGGGCTCGACAAGAAGACCCACATCCTGGCAGGGGTCATCCCGATGAAGACTGCTGGCGCTGCGAGATACATGAAGAACAAGGTGCCCGGTATGATAGTCCCGAACTCCATCATCGACCGAATGAAGAAGGCCTCGGACCCGAAGGAGGAGGGGATCGAATTGTGCGTTGAGCAGATCGAGACCCTCAAGAACATGAAGGGAGTCCATGGCGTGCACATTATGGCGGTCATGTGGGAGGAGATCGTCCCACGGATCGTGGAGATGGCCGGTCTGCTTCAGAGACCGGCGTACAAGTGAGGACGCCTAGCACTGGTTCGTCTTCAGTCCGCAAGAATTATCCATCCCCAACACTTCGGTGATACGGGAGTGATATGATGAGCACCGAGACACTCGAACAACTCCATGGGAGAATGCTGAAGGAGTTCTTGACAATCAATCCGGGCGTCGGGACGGCCATCGGGCTACATGATCCATACGATAGGCTCCTCCCGCACGGCGGGAGGAAGCGCCTTGACGACACACTCACACTCCTCGAGAGATGGGGCGCCACGGCGAGACGACGGGCGGCATCCCTGGAACTGTCGGGCGAGGACCGCCTCCATCTCGACCTGCTGAGCATGAGCACGGACATCATGCGGTTCGCTACCGACGAGTACCCGCTCTGGAAGATGTATCCAGACTGCCTGGAGGGCATAGGTGGGCTCCTCTTCCTGATGGCGTCCAGGGACTATGCTCCGCCTGAGGGAAGGGCGAGAGACGTGACATGCAGGCTGCGGCTCGTCCCTGACCATCTGAAGCAGTTTCGGACCAGGTTCGACCCGGGTGAGCCTGTCAGGCTCTGGACAGACATGGCAATCGAATCATGCGACAACCTCCCGGGGTTGCTGGGCTTTGTCCAAGACACCTTCAGAGACTGCGATCCTGAGCTCAGAGACCTGGCGGATGCGGCACGGGCCCTGGAGCCCCCAGTTGCGGAGCACAGGGAATGGTTGTACCAACTTCTCGACCGCTCGAGCGAGGACTTCTCGATGGGGAGGGACAGATTCGCGAAGCTGCTGAAGATAAGGAGGATAGAGATGTCGGTCGACGAGATCCTCGCTCTCGGCAGGAACCGGCTTGAGGAGCTGAAGCGGGAGCGCGTCAGGCTCGCAAACCGGATTGCGCCAGGCAAGGGAGTCGATGAGGCTGTCAGAGTGAGCCGCAACACAGCTCCGAAGACCTTCGAGCAGGCCCTTGAGAAGACCAGGGAGGAGATGGAGGCGGCCAAGGGGTTCATAATCAGGAACAACATCGCCACGATAGATCCTGAGGCAGAGTTGAGGGTCGTCGAGACTCCGGCGTTCCTTGCACCGATGCTCCCGTACGCCGCTCTCTCCATGTCCTCGAAATTCGACCCCGTGCAGAAGGGGGAGTATCTCGTCACGCGCCCGAAGGACTGCAACGATCTGGGGAGCCATCTCAACGAGGGATCAATCACCAACACGGCGGTCCACGAGGCATTTCCCGGCCACTTCCATCAGGGCGTGAGGTCCAACCGAGAGCACTGGATGCTTCAGTTCAATACGATGATCATATCGTCCGATACGTTCGACAGCGGCACCGAGACCTGCGAGGGGTGGGCGCACTACTGTGAGAAGATGATGTTCGAGAGAGGTTACAGAGCCACGGACCTGGCAGCGCTCGAGATGGTCAACGGGGCACTCTGGCGGGCGTACAGGGTGATAGCCGATATCAGTCTGGCCTGCGGAGACGCATCGTTCGAGGACATGGTCGAGCTGGGGATCAGGGAGGCGGGCGTACCACGAAACGCATCGGAGGCGGAGGTGAAGCGATACACCCACACTCCTGGACAGGCATTGTCCTATCTGCTTGGGAGGGAGCTTCTGACGGGTTTCAGAGAGGAGATGGAGACAGCCCTGGGCGACGGTTTCAACGAAAGGAGATTCCATGACCTCGTGGCGGACTGCGGCGAGCTGCCATTCTCGCTGATGAGGGACAGGGTGAGAGAAGGGCTGTCCGGGCACTGATGCCCGTCAGACAGGGCTTCGCTTACCGCTGCCAAGAGAGCGCGGGAAGACGAAAACGGTAATAACCATTCAGCATATACTCTCCGGGCATGCCTTTGCCTTGTGGGGAGGGATGCTACAGCCAGCAGTGCAGAATACAGCGGAGTAGGTTAGATGAGCAAGGTGAAGAGAGTTCTCGTGAGCGTTTCAGACAAGACTGGTCTGGCCGAGTTCGCCAAGGGGCTATCGGAGCTCGGGATTGTCATATTGTCGACCGGTGGAACAGCTACTCTCCTGGAGAAGAGCAATGTGCCCGTGGTAGGCGTCTCGGAGGTCACGCAATTCCCCGAAATGCTCGACGGAAGGGTGAAGACGCTCCATCCGGCGATACATGGCGGGCTTCTCGCGATGAGGGAGAGGAACGAGCACATGGAGGCCATACAGAAGCACGGCATCGAACCGATAGACATGGTGGTCGTGAACCTCTACCCCTTCGAGGCCACAGTAGCGAGGAAGGACGTCGCGCTGGAGGACGCCGTTGAGAACATCGACATAGGCGGACCTTCGATGCTCAGATCGGCGGCCAAGAACCATTCCTCCGTGGCAGTTGTTGTGGACCCAGCGCAATATCCTCAGATCCTCGATGAGCTCAGGCAGAACGACTGCAAGCTGTCCAAGGAGACGCGGCAGAAGCTCGCGCTTCAGGCTTTCAGAGCCACCGCGAGATACGATTCTGCGATTGCGCAATACCTGGGCAAGCAGTTCGCCAAGGACGAACCGTTCCCCGCGAGCATGACCCTGTCGTTCGAGAAGCTCGGTGACCTCAGGTACGGCGAGAACCCGCACCAGAAGGCCGCATTCTACAGGGATCTATTCGATCAGACCATGCTGAGCGTGCCCTCGGCCGAGAAGATGCACGGGAAGCAGATATCGTACTGCAACGTCTTGGACCTCGATGCGGCAATGGCGATTGTATCTGATTTCGAGAAACCAACGGCCGCGGTCATCAAGCACACCAACCCTTCGGGGGTGGCAAGTGCTCCGACCATATCGGAGGCGTTCAAGACGGCATATGACGCCGATCCGGTGAGCGCGTTCGGATGCGTCGTTGGCCTGAACAGACAGGTCGACCTCGAGACCGCGAGGGAGATTGCCAGTCACTTCGTCGAGGCGGTAATAGCCCCGGGCTATGACGGAGACGCGGAGAAGCTGCTCGAGGAGAAGAAGAACATCCGACTGCTTCGGACGAACACACCCATCAAGCGCGAGGATGGCAGGCTCATGATGACGAAGGTCAATGGGGGCATGCTGGTCCAGACGGGGCCGTATGTGGACCTAGACAGAGGGAGCCTCAAGGTCGTCACGAAGCGGGCTCCGACGGAGGAGGAGATTGACGCGATGATATTCGGCGTCAAGGTCTGCAGACACGTCAAATCGAACACGATCCTCCTTGTGAAAGGTGAGCGGACGGTAGGGATAGGCGCGGGGCAGATGAGCAGGGTGGATTCGACCATGATAGCGGGCATGAAGGCCGGCGACGAAGCGAAAGGCAGTATCCTGATATCCGACGCTTTCTTCCCGTTCAGGGACGGGGTGGACGCTGCGGCGAAGGTGGGCGTCGCGGCAATCATTCAGCCGGGTGGCTCAGTGAAGGACGATGAGGCCATAGCCGCAGCCGACGAACACGGAATGTCCATGGTCTTCAGCGGGCTGCGGCTGTTCAAACACTGAACGACGAACGTCACGCATCACAGGCGATTGTCAGCCTACAGTATCGGGACCAGCTTGGGCCTGAAATCCCCTGAGTCGGGAGCGGTCATGGCGTACGGAGCGGTGAACGGTTCATCGCCACGAATCACCGTGACCCCCGATGTCTTGTCTATGCGCACATGCGTGTGTGCAAGATCGGAGAGCCTGCTCGTCGATTTCACGCTCGGCGTGACCGTCGCCAGAAGGATTCCGTCGTTGTTGAGAAGCGATGTCAGGAAGTCCATCATCCCGTCAAGGACGGCTGAGCCGTATATCGACTCGAGCGAGTCGAAACCGATGATGGCAAGATACGGCTGCTGTGTGTCCCTTAGAGCGTACTGCACGTCCTGCCACTTGATGTCCACCTTCACATCGCCACCCTCAAGGGTCATCGAGTAGTCCCTGGGGGACTCTGACGCTGCGTGAGGCTCGAGTATCCGCACGTTCTTGTCGAATGTCTCCGGCGCTATGAATCCGAGCAGTTCCTCCCTCGCGGTGTCCGCCCCGGTCTTCTTCGTTGGCATCCAGGCCACGCCATGGCCCTGGGACGCGAAGTTGCATATGATGGCGTTCTCGATCTGCGACGATGACACCACTGGCACGCCCGGGTTCAGCTCGATCAACGCGATCGTCCCCTTCCTCAGGCCGCCCTCGAGCATCTCATCGAGTTCCGAATTGCCAGTCGACATGCACTTTTCGTTGGAGGGTTTGATCGGCTCGAAAGGCAACGGCGATTCAGGCTTGCCGTACCTGCTGTACTCGAACGTCCTGACCCGTCCTCCGAGAAGCGTATACACATACTTCGGCTGGCGTATCTCACATCCTCTCAGCTTCAGGAGGTCCATCTCGCGGATCCTTCTGCCACTCGAACTGTCGAGCGACAGGTATAGGACCCCGTCACCGAGATAATCGAGCAACGGGTCCGGCGTCTCGAGTACATAGACGATGTTGGTGCCGCAGCCCTCCACCAAATCCTTCTGCAGAGCGGTGATGAGTCTAGCAGGGAGGACGCCATACTTGTCTGCCAGCGCGTCTATGCTGTCGATGATTATCAGGGTGCGCTCTGGCAGTGCCTTGTCGACGACATCGTACGCCATCTCGATCTCGGGCATCATCGAGCCGACCGTCACGGTGATCTCATCATCCCCTGTCGGCTCAGCAGCAGATGAGGTCTCGTCCCCTCCTTCCTCTATCCTGCCTTCCAACCGACGGAGCTCGCTTCTGGGTGACTTCACTTTCGCACCCTTGAGCTCTCCCTTGATGGCCGCAAGGCCGAGTAGTATCTTCTCCACCTGCATCTCGGAATCTGCCTTCTTCCTGAGCTTCTTCCGAGCCTTGAGTATCTCCCCCTCCTTGACCTTGTCCATCAACCAAGGGAACTGGTTGAAGAGCGAATGGTCAGACACCCGGGTGGACATGTAATAGCTCTGCTGGAGTTGCGCCAGCTCCTCTATCATCTGGAGCGCTAACGTGGTCTTCCCTGTGCCGGCCATGCCCCTGACGATCAGCGAATGACCTCCGGGGCTGGACAGGAACTTGACGATCTCCTTGGGGAATGTCGACGTACCAACCTCATTATTCTCTTCCATCACAACCATACTCCTTCGTCGATGACAATGATCATCTATCTCTTGGCCTGAGGAGCCCCCCTGGCGCCCCTTCCTCCTCCTCTTCTTCTATGAGCTTGATCTCCTTCCATTCTCCGCCGAAGTCCTGGGTCGCTCCCGAGATCATCTGGAACCTGACTCGCAGCTTCCCCCCCTCGAAGAATATGTAAGCGTTCTTCAGCATCGACTGGTAGAGCACTATCCGCTTACCCTGCTGAGTCAGTGCACGGTCGACCGCCTTGAGGAGCCCTGCCTTCTCCAACACGTGTATCCGTCTGTAACACGCCGCGATCGGTATGTTGAGCTTCGCGCTAAGCTCAAGCGCATGCTTCGGCTTCCGTGAGCACGCGACCAGTATCTTCGCAGCGTACGTGTCCATTATCAGTCTTGATGCCTCAATCGGGTCCAAAGACGTGGCCTCCTGAGAGTTGCCGAGCCACGACCATCTGCGATCGCACGCCTGCTGGGGGGAGTCGCGACGAAGGATGCAACACTCCAATCCGTGCCGACATCGAATAGATGTCTGGCATTTAATACTGTTTCGCTCGCCGACCCGATATGTGGTACCGACCCCCGTCCGGGGCCTCTCGGCCCATCAGAGCATCCCTGAAATACTGAGAAGTGCGTTTCAGGTCCTGGTCTGGCGTGCCTTGATGACGCCTGGCGAGAGAGGACAGACACTGCCGACGCCGAAGAGGAGGGACGGTCACGAAAGGTCACAGATGCAGATGCGGCTTCAGAACGACGGCGAAAAGACATAGGTGCCCGCGGTGCGGGAAGCGCATGACCCTCACCTACTGGCCCAACCAGGGTACCGTGTTGGCGTATGTGAAGCTGGGCGTCGTCCCTGTGAACTACGAGTTCCCCATGGACTTACTCATGCTGGAGGTGAAGAACGGCCCCAAGATCGCCTGCTGGACGGACACGTTGTTTACTGTTGGCGACGATGTCACATTTGTCCAACTCGGAGACACCTACATCTGTAGCCCACGCTTCGACATCAGAGAGGTCTTGGAACTGCCAGACGACTCAGAAGACGATGGGGGAGAATCCGGCGAGGGCGAACTGCGGTCCGAGTCCTGATATCTTGTTTGTCATGACCTCCTTCAGGTCGTCCGCGCTCTTCAGACTCGATCCCCTAAGGTCGATTACGAGTTCGCAGGTCATTCGCTCGTAGTACACGAGAACGTTCGAGTATCCCGCCACCACGTTTATCGACTCGTCCCCCAGGACCTTCATGACCTCGTGGATGGAGCCAGGACGGTCAGGTATGTCGACCTTGATCTTGAACAGCTTCGTCTCGTCGTCGAGGAACACGACCGATAGAACCCATGAGTCAGGGTCCCCTATCAGCATGACAGGGGATGAATCCTTCCCGAGGAAGTTCATGTACGCCTGAGGCAGCTCGAACGCGCCGTTCTCGATGATACTGGCCTTCTTCTCTGTCTTCCTGAGAGCCCTGGTCTTGACTGCGCTGCTGTCGAGGGACGCGCCCCTGGTGTAGCGGGTAGCGAGATCCGAGCTCTCGACGTAGAGACCGTCGACAAGGCTGAGAGACGGGTCCGCTGCCGTCTTGGCCGTTTCGAACTCGCTCTTGAGGGACGACGAGTCGCCGAAGAACGACAGGTCGACCAGCATCTCCCAGATCATGACGGCGTTCGGGATCGAGCTTACGGTTTCGGAGTTCAGGATGTCGATGTTCAGCGACTTCAAGAACTGAGAAGCCTGAGATAGTCCACCAGGCTCGTCTCTGACCTGGATGGTGACGTAGGCGATCTCCCGGTAGTTCTCCGGGCCGAACGGGGATAGCACCACCTCATACGCTTCCTTCTCCCCACACTCGTATTTGAACATCGAGCTGAAGACTTCGCTCCCGCTCACGAGACCCAACGGCTCGCCGACCTTTGAGCTGATTACGATCCTTCCGGATTCCATACGTCCGAAATCCCATAGCTTCATGGCGTCTCTCCCGCGCACACGTCTGTAGGCTTAACCGATTGATAAAGATGTTGAGAGGGCGCTACGGTTTCGGAATGAAAACGTACAGAGTTGGCACCCGGTTCTTGAGCCCGGTCCAATATCCGCATGTCCTGCACTTGTAGCCCATCGTGACCGAGCCGCCGTAGACCGTGAGGTTCCTGATCCTCTCGGTCCTGCCGTCGCAGACGGGGCAGGCGCCTGCGGAAGTCTTCTCTTTCGTGTCCCTGCACCGGATATCGACGGTGGCGAGGCCCTCCCCCAGCACAATCTTCCTCACCCGCTCCTCGCTGACAGTGTAGTCCGAATCGTGACGCCTGAGGGAGCGCAGCACAAGCGCGGTCAGTTTTCGCTGGGAGTTTATTACACCATACCTGCTGAAAACATCTCTGATAGCCTCCACGACCTCGGTGTCAGACGGTATTCTGTAGGCCATCGAAGCGGGATGGCGATACGCTTACGAAAACCTTTCCACGCGGGTCTAGAGGGCGCGGGTCAGCCCGTCAAGGTTCGTCCAGCGCGAGGTCTCGACGCCGGTCGGTCGGCAAAGAATATAAGAGAGCAATGGCTACAGCGGAACAGGTGAAGAGGGCATGCGAACGAAAGTCATCATCATGGGGGCCGCGGGTAGAGACTTCCACAATTTCAACGTCTACTTCCGCGACAACGCCAACTACGAAGTGGTGGCGTTCACTGCGACGCAGATACCGAACATCGATGGACGGAAATACCCTGCGAGTCTGGCTGGAAAACTCTATCCGAAAGGCATTGACATCCACCCTGAGTCGGGCCTTTCAGAGCTGATAAGCGAGGAGGGTGCCGAGCAGGTGGTGTTTGCCTACTCAGACATACCTCACACTGAGGTCATGCACAAAGCCTCGCTAGTGAATGCCTGCGGCGCGGATTTTCGACTTATGGGGGCAAACCAGACATCGCTGAGGGGCAAGGTCCCGGTGATCGCGGTATGCGCCGTGAGGACTGGCTCCGGAAAATCGCAGACAACCCGGGCCATCGCATCTGCGTTGATCAGCAAGGGGAAGAGGGTCGTGGCGATCAGGCACCCGATGCCGTACGGTGACCTTGAGAAGCAGGCGGTGCAGAGATTTGCCGCATACGACGACCTGGACAAGCACGCGTGCACGATCGAGGAACGCGAGGAGTACGAACCGCACATAGACATGGGGATGGTCGTCTATGCAGGGGTCGACTACGAGAAGATACTGAGGCAGGCGGAGCAGGAGGCGGACGTGATCCTCTGGGACGGGGGCAACAACGATACGCCGTTCTACGCCCCGGACCTGCACATAGTCGTCGCCGACCCACACAGAGCGGGTCATGGAAAGCTCTACCATCCCGGCGAGACCAACATGCGGATGGCAGATGTCATCATCATCAACAAGGTCGACACCGCGGATCCGAAGGGCGTGGAGGCCGTGAAGGCCGTCATCGCTGAGCTCAACCCGAAGGCCAAGGTCGTGACGGCGGCGTCTCCGGTCACGGTCGAGGACGCGGAAGCTATCAAGGACAGACGGGTCCTGGTAATCGAAGACGGACCGACAGTGACGCATGGCGAGATGACTTTCGGAGCGGGCATGATAGCTGCGAAGAACGCTGGTGCGAAGGCCATCATCGACCCCAGACCTTTCGCGGTTGGATCGATCAAGGCGACCTTCGAGAAGTACTCTCATCTGGAGAATGTGCTGCCGGCTATGGGCTACGGGGACAGACAGGTCGAGGAGCTCGAGAAGACCATCAACGCGTCGGACTGCGACATCGTCGTCTCCGGCACACCTATAGACCTGAAGAGGATATTGAAGAACGTGAACAAGCCCATAGTCAGGGTGAGATACGACCTCAAGGTCGAAGGAGAGCCAAGCCTCGACGACGTTCTGAGAGGGCTCTGACACGGTCCCGGGAAGAGTTTAAACCGGACCGTGTGGATTACCGGCCTCGCGGGAGTAGCTAAGCCTGGACAAAAGCGCAGGACTTAAGGTCCGAGCGCATCGGATAGGCAATCCTGTCTCGCAGGAGTCCGGGGGTTCAAATCCCCTCTCCCGCACAATCATGCGTAGCCAGACAAATATTCTTTGTTTTCAATTAAAGATGTTTTTGCACTTTGTGGGATTTCGGACCGCCAGGAGTCAGACATCTCTCTCAGTGCGACTTCTTCCCTCTTGCGGCAGTAGTAGCTCTCTGTGGTCTTGGCGCTACCGTGTCCCATGATAAGGGGCACGCTATCCAACGGGACATTGTTGTCGATACACGACTGACCAAAGGTCCTCCGGCAAGCCCTGAGGTCGAATCTTGCGCCAACATCGTCTTCCACCATCTGCTTCAATATCTCGATACCGTTGGTGGAGAGATATCCGTCGTCTTTATCGCTCAATGCCGGGAAGAGCGCTTCGTTTGTGGGAGACCTCCTGGAAATCTCTTCATCTCGCATCTCAAGATAGCGATTCAGCAACGAACGGGCTCTCGGATGCACTGGGACAGCTCTGCTCACCCCGTACCTTCCCTCGCCCTTGGGATGCCTCTCTGTGTGTAGCTGGCATCCCGTTGAAGATGACCTCTCCCACCCCCTCCCGGCGCTGTCGTTCGTGGGCTGTCGTATGTCGAGATCTCGAAACTGAATGGGCGTGTCGCTCGACAGTGCGGAATTGCCTTGCATTCGGATAATAGCCAGTATCATGTCATCGATAGGATGGTCGTGGTGGGGCGCATGCACCCCACCAAGGCGAAAGTACTACTGATGGGCATGCCCATCGGCACTATGTTCACGCCCATAACACGATTCCGGCCTGATTGATTTGCGTAGGGAGGATGCTAGCTCAACACGGAGTGAAATCCTTGCCGATCTCGTTGGGAAAGGGCCATAGGGGCGGGGGAAATGAAAAGGGTTTAGAGCGTTTCCGTCCTGCAATCAGCTCTGCGGTGGTGGAGGCTCTTCATCAGCCGCCTTCGAGTCCATGCCTGCAATCTTCTTCCTCATGCTCATGAACATCAGGGACATTACTACGGCCAAAATGGCGACTATCGCTAGCACCGCCATCAAGGCGAGATTCTGCGACTTCACGGATTCCAGGTCATCACTCGTGCTTGTCAGCTCTTCCCCAGTAGTGTCAAGTTCGTCCTGAACCGAATCCAGATCGTTTCTGAGGGCATCCAGCTCTTCCAGAGTTGCATCCAACTCAATCTGAGTTGCATCTAGCTCGTCCTGGACAGCATCCAGATCGCTCTGAGTTGTGTTCAACTCATCCTTGACAGCGATCAGCTCGTCAAGGGCGTCGTCCAATTCATCTTTGATATCTTCTAGCTCCTCCTCGAGTTCATGAACGGGATTGATGTAGGTCACGCTGACCGAGACGGTCGCCGAGTTGTTCGATGCATCGGTCGCGGTCGCTGCAATGATGTTGCTGCCTTCGGCGAGGGCTATCATACAGGAGAAGGAACCGTCGGGTTCGACCGTAACCGAGATCCCGTTGACGCTCAAGGTCACACCGGGCTCTGTCGTCCCCGACACTTCGACGGTCGGCGTCTCTGTCGTAAAGCCGTCAGAAGGACTATCGAGAGATAGCGGTGGAGGTGCGGTGTCTGGCTTGACATACCGGTTCGACCAGACGTTGTTGCGAGTGCTGTCCCATTGATGCCACACGGCCATCGCATCGCCTGAACCGTCAACGGCCACCTGGGGATCGGAAGCACTTCCCGCGTTGTCGGTTTCGATAAGCGTCGCAGTTCCCCAGCCAGTCCCGACAACATACCGGTTCGACCAGATGTTGTAGCGGGTGCCGTCGTGTTGTTCCCACACGGCTGTCGCATCGCCTGAACCGTCAACGGCCACCTGGGGATCAAAAGCAGCTCCCGTGTCTGTCTCGACGAGCGTCGCAGTTCCCCAGCCAGTCCCGACCACATATCGGTTCGACCAGATGTTGTAGTGGGTGCCGTCGAATTGTCGCCACACGGCTATCGCATCGCCTGAACCGTCAACGGCCACCGGGGGATTGTAAGCATCTCCGAAGCCGGCATCGATGTACTCCGTCTTATCCCAGCCCGTTCCGACTACATATCGGTTCGA
>JBFESP010000002.1:0-120541 GCA_041548485.1 Thermoplasmata archaeon
GGACTGATCATCGAGCTGCACCTTCACCTCAGCGCTGTCGATCCCGGTTCCGGAATCGGTGTCGTTCACCCAGCCGTACAGCCTGTGCGTCTCCGGAAGATCCCACGGTAGGAGCTCGACGTCGTGGACGACTGTTGCTTCGTCGGGCACGTTGACGTCGGATTCATCACTCCTATAATCAGGGGCGTCAACACTCACTGTGTAATCTCCCCACACCACTGAGATGTTGTAGCGCCCAGTCACGTCGGTGGTGTCGCCATCGTCATATTCCATCGAAGAGGCCCTGACCCACGCGCCCTCGATCGGATCGCCGGAGATACCGTCGGTTACCAGCCCCTCAATCCATGAGGAAACCGGCCAAAGGCCGAACTCATGCCACAGAACCTCGCCTGGGGCGAGGTTGGCTTCGGTCCAGTTCATGGAGTATCCCTCCATCTGCGCTGCAACCCTGATGTCGATGCTGTCAATGCACCTGAGTTCGAAATAACCGGTCGAGTTCGTGATCGTCGACGAATAGTTTCCCTCGCCATCCATCATGAACAGGTTCGCGAACACGAGCGGGTCACCGGATTTGAGGTCCGTGACATTCCCCTTGATGAAGCACGTCGCGGCGACTAGCGCTTCATCGTACTGCAGGTCATCGCTCGGGAGCACTTCCAGGTTTTCGTACATCTTCATCATGTACCCGCCCTTCGTGAACGTCAGCCTCGCGGAGCCGTTTGTGACATTCATCTCGTAGTTGCCGTCAGAGTCCGTGAACGTGTAGTTCGAGTAGCGGTCGCTCAAATAGGAGTTCTCGATCTCGACCGATACCATTACGTTCTCCAACGGCAGGCCCGTGTCGAAGTCGGTGACACACCCGAAGAGTCTGGCATCATCGACCGATGGCTCAGGTTCAATCGTTATGTTGAACCAATACGTCAAACCGCCGATCAGAGGGTCCTCCGTATCATTCTCGACCATGGAGTATCCAGGGTAATCCATCAGAACTGCCCCGCCACCGGAAGGACCGGGGATAACATTAACCTCAAAGGATCCGTCGATTGCAGGCGTGGTCACGTTGGCGTAGTGAGGGGTATCTCCGCCCGACGGGTCGTCAACGATTCCCAGTACATGCCCCTCGGTGATGGCCTCTCCGAACTCGTCCTTCACAAAGCCCTTGATGGTGACGTCGGTCGCTTCGGTGACCTCCTCAAGTGTGAAGTTGACATCTAGATACTCACCGGGCATGATCGTCACTGGCTGCATGCTCATGTAGTAACTGCCGTTCGCCGCGAACATGATGTAGTCGAACCCTCCCGGTACACCAACCTCGTAGTATCCGTCGACGTCAGTGAATGTATAGTTGATGTCCAGGCCATCTGCCACGAACATCATCACCTTCACGTAGGAGTTGGGGATTGGATCCAATCCGTCGGTCACATATCCTTTGATCCACGCATCTGAAGGGAGGGCGGCCGTGTCATCTGAGACGACGACCAGCAACCCCGCCAACATGGACACGGCAATCAACACTGCAATGCTTCTCTTCAAAAGACTCTCAACCACGACCATAGAAGTCTCTCCTTCGAGCAATTCCATCCAGTCTAGCCCGGGGGGCGGGCGCACTGGCTGAGGGCAATAGGTTGCTCACATGTATATATCATTTATCGTCAAACGCGAGGATGAATCGCTAGTAGGAAAAAATACTGGCCCAAGAAGATGTCAGCAGGACCTGTGTAGGCGTTGATTAACGATTCGCTATGTCCTCAAGAGGGTCCTACGATGGCGCTCATGCAGTGCGACGAGGCAATCGCCATGGGCGCCCTCGAAGTCGCTCGGGGCTAATCCAGGGGGGCTGAAGTTCGACCGCGAAGCGGTCTCCAAGGAACCCTGCAATGCTGTTATATGCAGAGAGTGAAATCACGGTCCGATGACGAAGCGTTGTGACTACGCCAAGGTAGATGTGTTCGCGAAGAGGCCTTTCCAGGGAAATCCCCTCGCAGTCTTCCCCGATGCCAACGGTCTTACGACGAAGGACATGCAGTCCCTTGCTAGAGAGATGAACCTCTCGGAGACGACCTTCGTTCTGCCTCCGACCCGCAAGTCATCGGCAGACGCGCGAGTCAGGATATTCACCCCAGATGCGGAGATTCCATATGCGGGTCACCCGACGATCGGGACGTTCTTTGTCCTAGCCAAGGATGGGAGAATCCCTCTGAAGGAGGGGATCAATGTCGCTAAGATGGAGGCAAAGGTAGGCGTCCTTCCAGTGGAGATCTTCAGCAGCGGCGGCAGAGTGACGAAGGTCGTGACAGTCCAGAGCAGCCCTGCGTTCGGCCCCGTGTTCAGGAAGACCGGGCTGTTGGCTGAGGCGTTGTCCGTCAAGCGGAGTGACCTGGATGAGTCCATAGCCCCGCCGCAGCTGGTGTCCACCGGGCTCCCCTGGCTGATAGTTCCCCTGAAGAGTAGAAGGGCCGTCGAGGGGATATCGATCAACGCACCGGCCTTCGCGAAGGTCGTAAGCGCGCTCCCTGATGGGGTGGTCGATGTCTACACGACCTCGCTCGACCCCGTCGACCGAAGGGCGACCTCACACTCAAGGGCGTTCTCTCTCGTGGCAGGCAGTGTCGTTGAGGATCCCGCCACGGGTAGCGCGAGCGGCTGCCTTGGCGCATACCTCGTGGAGAAAGGACTTATAGACGTCGGAACCTCGAACAAGATGATCAACGAGCAGGGGTTCGCAATCGGACGGCCGAGTAGAATTGGGATCGAGGTGCGTGCCACGAAGGGCGGTTCGATAGAGTCGGTGAGGGTTGGTGGCTCCGTGGTCGAAGTGATGAGAGGGACCGCGACCTTCTGAAGGGCGGCGTCAGTTCTCCGGGAGCCTGACACGGAAGACGGAACCATCCTCAGTGCGTCCCGTGGCCCTGTCCTCGACCCAGACTCTCCCGCCGTATCGTCTTGCAAGGGTTCGAACGATGTGAAGACCCAGCCCAGAAGAGCCCTTCTTCTTCGGCGCTGTCGAGAACCTCCCGAATATGTCCTCCTTGGCTTCGTCGGGTATCCCACGGCCATGGTCGGATACGGATACGACGAACCATCCTTTCGTGCCTTCGGCCTCCCGTTCGACCTCGACCTCTATCCTCACGGTCTTGTGGCTGTCATACTTGACCGCGTTCGTGAGGATGTTCACGAACAACTCCCTGAGCAGCTCATCCGCCCTCACGAAATACCGACCGGGCTGAAGTTTGTGCTCGATCTCAACATCCCTCGAGGGGTGGTACATGCTCACGCTGCTCATGCAGTCAATCAGCACCGATCCGAGATCCATCCTAGCGAGACTGACTCCGCCCCACGTCAGCCGCGAGAGCGTGCGCACATCGTTCGCCAGGCGGCTGACCTTCATCACCTGGTCGGAGATCTTGTCGATCTGGACCAGCTGCTCCTGCTGCGGGAGGTGCGCGCGGAGCATTTCGAGATATCCCATGATGGCTTGGTGGAAGTTCTTGATGTCGTGCGAGAGGAGGTCGGTGTAGAATTCGGCGGTCTGTCGGTCGTCGATCTGGTTCTGAAACAACTTCGAGTTCTCGATCGCGATGCCGACAATGCTTGCGAATATCTCGATCACCTCGATGGTCTCCTGATCAGGTACACGGTCGTCCCTCGGCTTCAGGACCTCTAGGTATGCCGTCACACCGCCTTCCCTGTTGAAAATGAAGGTGTCGATGTAGTCGAGTTCGTGCCAATGTTCCTTGCTCTTCCTGGGATGCTTCATCTCCTCCGAGTCTGAATAATAGGCGGGCTCCATCATCTCGACATCCAAACCCTCAGCTGGCATGTAGTATGTTCTTCGGCCGATCTTCTCCCGCCACCTGACGGGAGACGAAACGTCCGGGTTCGAGTCCGGATCGAGTATGAAGTTCACACGTTCGATCGGGAATTCCACGCGCTTTATCGCCTCGGCATCGGCCTTCGCGTAACCCTGCACCGCCTGCACGGCGAACATCCCGCGTTCCTCGTCTAGAACGCCTACCGTCATACGCTTCATCCCGAGCAGCTGTCCCAGGGTTCTGAGGACGTCCTCGAGGAGGAGGTCAAGGTCGCGGACGTACATCAACTCAGACACTAGCTCGAGTATGCGGGAGAGCTGCTCAGCCCTCTGGCTGCTCAGGCGCAGCGCGCTCTCCCTCTCCGTCGATAGGCGGGCCTCCTCCAGGGCGACCTCGACGAGCGATGTGAAAATCTCCATCGTCTCGATCGACTCCTTGGAGGGGAGGAGGCCGTTCCTCGGAACGGATGGATAGACGACCCCCACTATCCTCCCTGCTGAATCGTGCAATGCAAATGCCAGGGTGTCTCCCTCCCTATGCTCGTCCGGTCGCCTTGGTCCTGCGGTCAAGGCAAATTCGAGCGTAGCATCCGTCACGAAGTGCATCCTGGAAATCTCGGGCATCTTCTCGAAAGGCACGTGGTAAGCTGATCGGGAGATCCTGTATGCGGGCGCCAGCTCGTCGAAGATGGCCTCCGTGGGAACGGTCCTCGCGAGGGTGCGCTGCACGATTTCATCTGGATATCCGAACAGCGCCTTCCATCTGAAGACGCCCTCCTCTTCGTCTAGAATGACCAGTGAAGCCCGGTCGAAACCGAATAGCGTGGACACGGAGGATAGGACATTGTTGCACAGACTGTCGAAGCTCCTCTCCGATACGATGGACGAGGATATCGTGAGAATATCTTCCAGCAGAAAGGTTCTCTGCCTCATGCTGTTCGATAGGCGCTCGAAATGTATTCGCTCCCGCTTCTTCGCGAGGATTATGGACGCCGCCTTCGCCAGCAGACCGATGCGAATGACGTCGGTCTCGTCGAGGATAAGCCCGTCGGAAGTCCCCCCGACCACAAGACAGGCGGTGGGTTGTCGGGCCTCGTCCCATAGAGGGAACTTGAACCAATCGCCCTCGAGCCACGCCGGAGCGCTTGGCGGACTCGTGGAATCCCGGCCAACCCATACGGCAGGCCGCGAGAAATAGCATTCCGACGAGATCATGTATGAAGGGGTCCTCCAGTCTCTGTCAAACCCGTCCCCCTCGATCCTCACGGGGCCCTCGTCCTCCCCGAAATCCAAGGACTCTCCCCAGACTGCGTCAAAATGGATGACGAACCAGACTTCCTCCGCCCGGCTGACACGTCTCACAGAATGGGCAATCTCGAGCAGGACCGACTTGAGATCGCCGCTTCGAACGGCAAGATCCATTATCGCCGACAATTCGCGGCTGAAGATCTCGTCGATGATCGCCCGGGATGCGTGCAATGGCTGAGTTGAATCATCAGGATCTTCGGGGCTCAATTCAACCTACCCTCAGAAGTCTGGGCTGTCGGACCCCCCGTCGAACGGATGCGTTGCGACCCCCAGAGCTGGTTCGCTCTGGGGATACACTTGACGATTATAATAACGTGATGGGCTGAGCGTCAGGGCCAGTCAGGCACCGTCATCCCGCGAAGACTCGCTGCGCATTCCGTCACAACCATTTATTAACGATGTTGTCTGTTTGGGAGCGCTAGACGAGTGGATGGTTTGGACATGAAAGATGTGGGAGACGTTCTCGCCGCGGCCATAGAGTTCGAGAGATTCGGGAAGGAATACTACATGCGCTTCCACGAGCTGGCGAAGGACTCCAAGGCCAAGGCGCTCATGAAGGGGCTTGCGCACGACGAGGAAGAGCATGCTGAGCTGCTGACGAGACAGCTCGAGGCTTTGGGAGGCGCGGTCGCAGGGCTTTCGACAGAAGTCGTCGAGAGCGAACTCGAGAAGGTCTTCCCACACAGGATACTGAAGGACTCCATAGAGACAAGGGACGCCATATCAGCCATCAAGCTGGGCATGGAGACCGAGCAGCGGTCGATCGACTTCTATGCACAACACGCGAAGTCGTCGTCCGGCGAACTGAAGGAGGTGTTCGAGAAGCTCGAGAGGATGGAGAGGGAGCACTTGCAGCTCCTGCAGGAAAACCTCGAGCATCTGAGAGACGACGGTGTGTGGTACGGCTACGTGCCGATCCTCGAAGGTTAACGCTGAGCGATGAGAAGCCTAGCTAGACCTAATTCTTTATAAACGAGTACTAGATGAAGCTCCTTGGCAGGGAGGGTCACTTGGTCCAGATAGCCCCGTTCAACGCCGCGTACTACAACAACCTCAGGTTCGGGAATGAGGTGAGCAGGTTCGTCGCGCCGCCGTATGACGTCATAGATGGAGGGATGGAACGGAAGCTGAAGGACGACAGGTTGAACATAGCGCACATCACCCTCGGCAACGAGGGAGATGCATATGCCACCGTGGCCAAGCGGTTGCGCCACTGGCTGAACGACGCCGTCCTAACCGTCGACTCTGAGAGATGCCTGTACCTGTACGAGCAGACCTTCCAGGGAAGGGACGGCGCTGTCCGGGTCAGGACAGGCATGATCGCGCTGGTCCGTCTAGAGGAGTTCTCAGATGGCGTGATATTGCCGCACGAGAAAACCATCCCTGGGCACAAGGCGGATCGGATGTCCTTGATGGAGGCCGTCCACGGGAACGCCGAGCAGATATTCATGCTATACGACGACCCGACAGGCGACATCGAGGTGGCGGTGGGGGCATGCCGCAAGTCGGAAGAGATGCTCAGGTTCATAGATGACCAGGGAGTGCATCATCGGGTAGTGAGAATCGCGGATGCGGACACCATCCGCAGACTGTGCGATCTGATCGCTCCCCAGACGGTACTGATCGCCGACGGCCACCACAGGTACGAGACGGCCCTTGAGTACCGGAAGAGGATTGACACTCCGAAGGCTCATCGGGGGAGTCGCCCTTCCGATTACGTCCTCGCCACGCTGGTCAGTTCCGGGAACCCCGGGCTGACAGTGAACCCCACCCACAGGCTCGTTGGCAGGGTCGGTGACGACGTCCTGGACCGGCTGCAGGGCCGCCTGAGGAAGGAGTTCCGCGTGACCGGATTCGAATCGCCCGACGACCTTCTGGCAGCCCTCGATGAGGCGTCATCTACCGCGTTCGGTGTCTGGTGCCCTTCCGCTGGGCTGACGGTTCTGGCGGAACTGAAAGACGAAGTCGTCGGGCCGGACCCGCTGGCCGGACTCTCGGTGCAGGTCCTGCAGGAGAGGGTCCTCAGGGACATGCTCGGCTTCACGACGGAGATGCTGGACAGAAAGGCAAACATCGATTACGTTAAGGAGCTGGATGGCGCAGTCTCGAAGGTGTCGTCCGGAGAGCATGCGATGTGCTTCTTCGTGAAAGCACCCACCGTCGACCAGATAATGACGGTCGCAAGAGCGGGTCTGAAGATGCCGCACAAATCGACTTACTTCTTCCCCAAGGTCTGGTCCGGGACGCTCCTGTACTTGTTTGACGAGCAGGAGCAAGCCAAGAGTAAATAGGCGGATGTCAATACCGGCGCGATGTGGACATGACACTTGACACAGGCATTCTCGGCGGCTGCGTCGTAGATGGCTCCGGGAACCCATGGTACAGAGCGGATATCGGGATATCGGGCAAGCGGATCTCGAAGATCGGCAGGATATCGCGCCGGGAATGCGAGCGGGCGATAAACGCAGAAGGGCTTTTCGTTTGCCCCGGGTTCATCGATATCCACACTCATTCTGATGTCACCGCGATGGCGTTCAGGGGGTGCGACAGCACGCTCCGTCAAGGCGTCACAACCCACCTCGTAGGCAACTGCGGTCTGTCAATTGCCCCGCTCGTTGACGCCACCATCGACCTCGCAATGACCTACTGGGGCGAGTGGGCAGGGAAAGCGGCCGAGATCAAATGGCGGACATTCCGCGAGTACATGAAGGCACTGGGTAAGGGCGGGCTAGGTCACAACATCGCAGCGTTGGTCGGACACGGAGCCGTCAGAACCGCGGTGATGGGTGCCGAACGTCGGAAACCCTCTCCTGGCGAGCTGAGGAGACTCAAGGAACACGTCAAAGAGGCGATGGAGGCCGGGGCGTTCGGGATGTCGACGGGCCTCGTCTACCCGCCAGGATGCTTCGCGGATACCGACGAGGTCGTGGAGCTTTGCAGGGTAGTCGCCAGATACGACGGGATGTACGCAACGCATATCAGAGGGGAGAGGGAGACCATCCTCGACGCGATAGGGGAGGCGATTCTGATAGGTGAGAAGGCGGGCGTCCGGGTGCAGATATCCCACAACTGCCCCAAATACGGGGCATGGGGGCGAACGGAGGAGACCCTCGGGCTCGTTGCTGAAGCGAGGAAACGAGGGGTGGACGTCACGATAGACAACGACGTTCACACAGACCTCGCCCCACAGCTGAGCCATGCGCTGCCGCAGTATCTGGGCGAGCTGCCGCGGGGAGAGGTGATCGAACACCTGAAATCGATACCCAACAGGAAGCGGATAAAGCGCGAGGTCATCGAGGACAAGCTGCCTGCGTTCGGACCAAGCGGTCTGCTCAAGCACGAGAGGTTCGATAGGATGTTCATCCTGTACGCCCCTGAGCGGAAGGAGCTCATGGGGAAGACCATCCAACAAGTGTCGGAAGACCGCGGTAAGGACCCGTTCGACACCTACTTCGATCTCATCGTAGAAGAGGAGGACGGCATAGTCGCCATCTTCGACTACATGAGCGAGGACGACATAAGAGCCATCATGAGGGACCCGAACATGATGTTCTCATCCGACGGGGCGACCTGGTCTGAGAAGGGGCCGCTCAACGACCCGCCGACCTACATGCCATGCGCGTTCGGGGAGTACCCGGGGATAATAGAGAGATATGTTCGGGACGAGCCCGTCCTCACGCTCCAGGAGGCCATTCGCAAGATGACGAGCTTCCCGGCACAGAAGATAGGCCTGTGGGACAGAGGCCTCATCAGACCGGGCATGAAGGCGGACATAACGGTGATCGACATGGCCAGACTACACGACAGGGCGACCAATAAATGGCCGCACACCTATCCCTTCGAGAACTACCCACACAGATACCCTGAGGGAATCCCTTACGTGATCGTGAACGGGGCGGTGGCCGTCGACAGGGGTAGGCAGACCAAGACGCTAGCCGGTGAGGTTATCAGGCATCGGACGGCTTGATCCTGGTGACGCCTGACCTCGAATCATGCGCAAGGGATTTCTACGTCCACCCAGATTACGCCGCAGATGGATGGCAAGGCGGACCTTCACACACACACGAAGTACTCGGGCATGTCCAAACTGCGCTTCATGCGGTTCCCCGACGCCGTCAGTGATCCCGAGGAGGTCGTGAGGGCCGCGGATAGAAGAGGGCTCGACGTCATCTGCGTCACTGACCACGACACCATCCGAGGGGCGAAGATGGCCGAGAAGGTCGCAGGCAACGTCGAGGTGATCGTGGGGGAGGAGGTCTCGACGGCGGACGGAGAGGTGTTAGGCCTCTTCGTGAACGAGGAGATACCGAGGGGGCTGTCCGCGGAGGAGACCATCGACCGCATACACGCCCAGGGAGGTCTCGCGATAGCCCCACATCCCTTCAGCGCACACTGCAGCTCACTAGCCAACCAGTTGTTCGAACTCGATGTAGACGGGGTGGAGCTGTTCAACGCGTTCCACCGGGACGGATACACGAACGACATAGCCCAGAAGCTGTGTGAGGACCTCCCGGTGGCGAAGACCGGCGGGAGCGACGCCCATGCCCAGATGATGGTCGGAGACGCCTACACGACCTTCGACGGGGCCACGGCGGACGAGTTGAGGAAGGCTGTTCTGCAGAGGAAGACCTGGTTCGGCGGCGAGTACACGAGCTTCAAGAACCTCGTATGGCTGACGACACTCATCATGCTGAAGCTACAGAGTACGATAACCCTCTCCCTGATCGGGGCAAACAGACCGGACGACACCCGCGCAACTCGCGAGGTCTACGAGGCTCGTGTCATCAGTCGCATCATGGGCCTGGCTGGCACCATGGTCTTCCTGACGCCTCCAGTCAATTTTCTGGCGGGCGTGGCGGCGGACAGACTTCATAGGTCGCGGTCGAAGGTGAGATGGCTCGAGTTGGCAGGTCCGGAGTAGATACGGCTGAGCTACGCCACCCTGACAGGTAAGGGATGACTGATACAACCATCGAGACCATACACTTCGCCGAAAGACGTCTTGAGTGTGAGAAAATGGTGATGCGGAAGATCATTGAAATCGACGAGGAGAAGTGCACTGGATGCGGCCAGTGTGTGACCTCGTGTGACGAAGGGGCACTGGCGATCGTGGATGGAAAGGCGAAGGTCGTAAACGAAGTGTTCTGTGACGGACTGGGCGCGTGCATAGGCGAGTGTCCAGAGGACGCACTCAGGATCATAGAGAGGGACGTGCCTGAATTCGATGAGGAAGCAGTCAAGAAACACCTGGCAGAGCGATCAGCGGGAGAGTGTCACAGCTCACACGGAGACGTCGAGCCCTGCGGGTGCCCGTCGGCCAGCCCGATGCTCCTCAGACGACCAGGCCCGCAAGAGTCCCCGACTCCAGGTGCGGGGAGTGCGGGGATCGACTCCGAGCTGGTCAACTGGCCAGTGCAGTGGAAGCTGGTCCAGCCTGCATCCCCGTTCTTCAAGGACGCCGACCTGCTGATCGCAGCCGACTGCGTCCCGTTCGCACTGGCGGATTTCCACCGGTCGTTCCTGAAGGGGAAGCCACTCGTGATAGGCTGTCCGAAACTGGACGAACATGAAGCCTTCCAGGACAAGCTCTCACGCCTTTTCAGGGATGCCACGCCGAGATCCGTCACGGTGGTCATCATGGAGGTTCCGTGTTGTTCTGGACTCGTCCAGATGGTTCGGGAGGCAATCAAGAGATCCGGACGGGAGGTCCCCCTGGAGTCACACGTGATAGGCATCGACGGAAAGAGGGCGACTACCCCGCCATGAAGAACGGGGTATCCTCGGAGACGGTTCTGTGACGCGGAACTCTGGTTCGGCTTCGCACCGCACACGATAAAACGGTGAAGACGCATCACCGGGGAGACATGCCGGTTGAGATAAGCTTGACGAGCAGGGCGCGTACCGTCAGCCCTCATCTCTTGGAGGAGGTCGAGAGGAGGATCAGGCAGCTTCGCCCGTACTTCCCAGAGATGAAGACGAAGATCACGATAGGCCTGACACGATCGTACGACGGTATGGCCTTTCAGACGGATGAGGGACATGTCAGGCTGATGCTCGATATCAGGAAAGCCCGGAACGGGGACTACAAGGCGCCGACATACTGGACGCTGGCACACGAGCTGATGCACCTCGACCAGTTCAACAACGAGATGGTTCCGAGCGGCGAGAGGGCCTGTGACCTGCACACCCTCGCGCGGCTTCCTCCCAGATTCATCGACGACTCCCCCAGCTATCTCGTCATATCGAGGAGCATCCGAGACCGCTGGGACGAGGACCATGCTAAGCTGGCCCACAAACTCGCCATAGAGGCACTCACAAGGAGAAGGAGGGGATTGAGGAACTACATCTGCTGGTGGGAGGAGCGATTCGAGAATGCCGTGGAGTGGCATCGCAAGGGAACGTGATGTGCCCTCACTTGAAGGCAGCACACAACGCATGTTTCCTGGAAATAGGGCTCAGAGGGGTGTCTCGACTCAGTACGTCGACAAAACATAGTGAATGGAAGGGGTTTTCCTATAGGATTGCGTGGATCCAGGTTCCAGCGGCGTGTCACCCACTACTCGAATTCCTTCCTGGATACTCCGACAAGGATCAGGCCGATCAACGCGAAGAGCGATCCCAGCATGAACGGTCCGATCACAAACAATCCCAGCACTCCGCCGACTATGGCAAGGCCCCAGGATTTGCGCAGCAGGCCGAGAACGCCCCCGAGCACTACCACCAAGCTGAGTATTATCACAATGATACCACAGACGTTCATTATGTCATCAATCACGTCTGTAACGCCCGCGACATCCATGCCGTAGGCGTCCAGGTCCTCGACATCGATTGCAAGCAAGATGCCGCCCAAAGCTAGACCCATTATCCCCGCTACCATTATCAAGGCTCCACCGATGACAGGGATAACAGTCTTCTTCTTCGGGGGGGCTGGACCTTCTGCTGGGGCTCTGAAATCATGTCCGCAATGCTGGCACACATTGGCATCCATAGCGATGGATCTGCCACAAGACACACACATTCTGCTACCTTGTTCGTCAGTTGATGCCATCAACTGGCCTCCTAACCGAACCCCGTGCACTCAGGTCCACATCCCTAGGATTCAGCCACGTGTTAATCGACTCCGGGGTTTATATCTGTTTGGTTCAATCAAATAGGAACGACCACGGATGAGCTGGCTAGCCTAATCTGGAGGCGGTTACTGACTAGAATCGACGCCTTTCCGAGGAGAGGAGTCACTGCGAATCGTCTCAGCGACGCAGGGCGTCCGGCAGACCATTCCCCGGTTGAAACGGAGGGTGATCTCACTAGCTGTGCGTGGGAGCGGGCGCGAAGGGATTCGAACCCTTGACCGCTTGCTTAGGAGGCAAGTGCCATATCCAGACTAGGCCACGCGCCCTTGCGTGAGCTCCGGACGTCGCGAGTCGGACAACGCCCTTCGCATGATACCGATGGGAATCGAGATAAGAGGTTTGGGCGGTCTCTGCCTAATGGCCGGGTCAGGTCTCTCTGTCCTCGTCGGACAGTTCCTCGGGGGCCTTCTCCGCTGTCTTCTCCACGGTCTCCGGCTCTGCCTCCGCCTCCTTGGTCGGCTCCTTGGCAGGCTCCTCCGATGGCTCTTCCTCGGCAGGGGTCGGTTCATCCTCCTTGGGCTTCGGCTTGGCGTACTCCTCCACGAAGGACACTGTCTCCGCGTCCAGCACATCCCTGAGGTCAGTCACGACCCTGTATTTGGTGAGCAACCACTTCTGGTCGTACTTGCACGCGTCAGGCAGCTTGATCTTATAGTTGTGTCCGTGGTGCTCTATCTCGAACCCTTCCGCGGTCCCGTACGACATCCTCAGTAGCAGCTCAGCGATCTCCTTCGGCTTCGTCGGCTTCTTGGTGATCTTGTACTTGTACTTGAGAGTCCGGCCAGCGAGCCTGTTGTTGAAATCTATCCTGACACGTCCGGCGGTCATCGCGACGATGGTGGCCCGGCGGTTCCTTATCGTGACCTCCATGCCAACCTGGGGCTCGATGTCCTGCTTGAGGAACTCGCGCATCGGGTGTAGCTCCACCAGCTTGGGATCCCTTGGCCCAGCACCCTTCTCGGGGGGAATCGTGAGATCATACTCCTTACCGACCTCAGCCTTGAGCATATGCTCGTCTAGTCCCGGGAACAGCCTCTCCCTGCCGACTATCAGAGGCTGGGGTCCGTACACCATCTTCTCGTCGAAGATCTCATTCTCCTTGGCGAGCGACTCGTCCGTCGTGTCGAAAAGCTCATCGGAACCATCGATCCAGCCGCTGAACTCGGCCAAGACAAGATTACCCGCCTCAATCTTCCCAATCCGCGCTTCATCCTTCTTCTCATGGTGCTTCTTAGCACCCTCGTTCTCGGTCATCTGATATCACCGCTGGTGCGCGGTTTGTGCGATACATAGCCGCCATTTAAAGGTTGCTATAATCGGAGCGCACTGCCAGACGTGTCTCGGAGGAGACCGACGGCGCCGTCGAGCGGTCAGGGTCTGGTCAAAACCTATATGCCCCCTCCCTCATTACTCGGCCAGCCCCGGACGCCACCGTAGCTCAGCAGGAAGAGCAGCTGACTTGTAATCAGCAGGCCGGGAGTTCAAATCTCCCCGGTGGCTCATGATCGTTCTGACGGAGAAGACCAGGGGGGATGTCGTGGTTGGGGGTGGCAGCCTCCGAAGACCGGAGCCAGAGGCTGCCTTCATCGTGAGAAATCAGGCTGCCGCCTTGAGGCGGTGAAAGGGGTTTTCTGCAGGCCACGATCTCAATTCAGAGGAGCAGGATCGGCTTGCCCGGCCTCAGGGGGTACTTCTTACACTTGTAGCAGTACCATTCGTTGTACTGGGCTATGAACTTCAGCTCGGATTTGCAGGTAGGACAGACCTTCTTCCCGGACGTAGCGCCGCTCTTGGGGGCGTAGGCCTTGCACGCGTCGCAGTAGTGCCGCTTGTACTTCTCGATGTACCGCAGTTTGCCGTTGCACTTCGTACATGAGTTCGTATTCTTCGGCGCCCGAGGCTTGGCCTTCGCCTTGTGGAGAGGATACTTCTTGCACGCGTAGCAGTACCATTCGTTGTGCCTCTGGACGAACTTCATCTCGCCAGAGCAGTCAGGGCAGTTCTTGACCTCCGGCCCCTTCTTTGGCGCTTCGGCCGGCGCCTTGGCAGGTTCGGGTTCCTCGATGGCCACGGGGGCGTACTTCTTACAGCTGTAGCAGTAGTCCCTCTGATACTTCTCAATCCACTTCAGAGGTTGCCCGCAGTTTGCGCACATACGGACCTCGACCGACTCCTTCGGGACCTCGGGCTTCGGCTCCTCCGGGACGCTCGGTTCCTCCTTGGGCTGAGCTTCCTCGACCTCGGGTTCCTCAGCGATCTCCTGTTCGGGTTCAATCTCCTCATCGGCGATGTATGAATTGCACTCGTAGCAGTACCACTTCTCCATGTGCTCGAGGAAATTGGGTTCTTCACCACAATTCGGACACTTCGATGCTTCCATCTTCGTCAGCTCCGGTCTTCGCAGGGTTCGCCGAACGGAGGGATTCCCTCCTGGAGCGCCTCCTGCTCTCCTGTGTGAATCTACGGAGCCCGAGCGTATATGAACATGTCATCCTAAGAATCAACCATGATAACGGATGCGTTAGGGCGGCCAGCATCCTAGTAGCCTACGTGTAGAGCATGCCAATGAAGGTGAAGGACCGATATCGATCAGCGGAATCCCGAAGGAGGGACCGAAATGCAGGTTATCGCCGGGCACGGGAAGCGATTGGCGCGCGACCGAGGAGCAGGGATCGAGGGGCTGCCGCTGCAGCTGCTGATAATGGTGGTGGTGGCGGGCCTAGGTCTGACAATCATCATGGGTTGGATGAGCTCGATATCGGCACCTAGGTCGATAGGAGACATATTCGTTACGCCAGGAGAGATCATGGTCCGCGACCTGGACGGGGACGGAATCTACATCCGTGAAGGGCTGACCCTTGCTGTGACTGTGACCGACCAGGACGGCGACAGGATCGAAGGGGCGACCGTCATACTAGAGGGGGGCAGTATTAGGACGGAAGACGGGAGCCCCGTCAGTGGGGTCACGGACTCGAGGGGGCAGGTCGTGTTCACAGACCTTGTTGTGGAACACTTCGGGCGGACCCTCTCGACAGTGACGGTCACAGTGGCGAAGGGCGACTACGGCATCGACTCGAGCTTCGAGATACCGGTGATCCCGAGCTGATGACAGATGGCTATAGCTGCTGACATGACTGCTCTCGAGGCGCTGCCGCTCAGGCTGTTGATCGTCGCTGTCGTCGCGGGCCTCTCGGTCGTCCCCGCAGCCGGCGCGTTGCAGACCCTTCAGGACAGGAGTTTCCTTGACAGGTGCGCAATCCAGCTGGAGAGCATCGTCAATACCGCCCAGGTGGTGTCCCTTGAGGGCTTCGGCTCTAAGAGAACTATCGACCTCGACTTCCGTTCAGACGGTTCGCTCGGGATGAACCGGCTCGGGATCGGAGGATGCTGGGCGGACCCGACGTCGTCGAGCGTTGTCCTGGAGCTGTCCTCCGGTCGCAAGCTCATCCGCTCGGCGGATGAGCCGTTCGTATGGTTGGCGACAGGGTCCCATGAATGCCTTGAGACTTCGTCGCCCCTCTTCACCCTCTCGTTGGCAGCGTCACAGCTTGATGGAAGCCCGCTGGTGATTTGCGAGGTGGTTCCGTGGACTTCGTGATGTCGAAGGTCGGGCTGTCGGTCTGCGCGCTGATCACCGCCTCCGTGCTCGGAGCGGTTGTATCGGATTCAGGAGTGGACGAGAGGAGGCAAGAGCTACGCGTCGTCCTGCAGAGGATGTGCGACCTCATCTCCTCAGCCGCCCTGGCGGGCGGAGACTCAGTCAGGGTGTTCTGCGTACCGGCACTGTCGACCGGGGAGCCGATACGGACAACGGTGACCGTCGACGGAGCGATCGTGTCGTCGGGTACGGCCTCGGAGATAGGCCACCCGTGCACGCGGGTACACCTCTGGCATTGGGACGGACGCGACCTGAACGACAGCGTCATAGCGGACCTGGACCGATCGCACGTCGAGACGACCGTTCACACGGGGGAGACTCTCGAGATCTTCGCGATGTCCATGGTGGTGGGTGACATGCACCAGGTGCTCGTCTTCGTCCTGAGCGCGGGGCCGAGCTGAAGGCGCTAGAACTTCCGCGATATATCCTCCACGGCGTGCGCGAACTCGTCCACCTCTCCGGTCGTGTTGTATATGTACATGGACGCGCGGACGGCGCCATCGATCCGTCGCGATTCGAAGAGGGTGTGACAACAGTGCATTCCAGCGCGCACCATTATGTTCCTCGAATTGTCAAGTATCATCGCAACATCATGGGGAACCATCCCCTTGATGTTGAAGCTCAGGATGCCTCCTCTCAGGTTCGGATCTGCAGGCGCAAGTATTCGGATGCCGTCGATCCCCCTCAAGGCCTTCGTCATCCTGCGGTTCAGAGCCACCTCGTGCTCAGCGACCGCATCCAGGCCGATACGGTTCAGATACCGAATCGCCGCCCCCGCCCCGATTATCCCGCTGTAATTCTGCAGGCCCGCCTCGAACCGCTCCGGAGGGGGCAGGAGCTCGAAGGAGTTCAGAGTGGCGCCCGTCACTCCATGGCCGCCGTATGCGAGTGGAGTGAGATGACGAGATGATTCGTTCTTGGCGTACATGATGCCCAAGCCGGACGGACCTAACATCTTATGAGCCGACACGACGAGATAGTCCACATCGAGGAGCCCCACGTCGATGTGCATGCTGGGGGCAGTCTGGGCCGCATCGAACAGTACCTTCGCCCCCCGCGAGTGGGCCATCTCCACGACCTCTCGCGCAGGCAGGGTGTACCCGGTGACGTTGGACGTAAGACACACCGCGACCAACCGGGTCCTGTCGCTCAACGCATCCTCGAAGGCCTCGAGGTCAAACGTGCCGTCAGATGAGGACCTCACGACTCTTCGGCGGATGCCGTACATCTCCGCCGCGCGGAGCAGAGGTACATGGACGGAGTTATGCTCGTAATCCGTAGTCACAACCTCATCACCCCTCGTCAGCCCGGACCCGAAAACGACCGTGTTCAACCCTTCCGTGGCGTTCTTGAGGAAGGCGATCTCCGCGGGGTCGGCGGCACCGAAGAAGTTGGCTGCCTCCGCCCTGACGTCGTCGCACTTCAACGACACCTCGGTCGCCAGCCTGTGGGAGCTCCTGCCAGCACATGCGGGTGTTGACTCGTAGTATTCTCTCACCGCGTCGATCACGCATCTCGGTCGCATCGTCTGGCACGCGTTATCGAAGTATATCGGCGGCTCCGTGCCCCCTTCCCCCGACAAGAGGGGGAAGTCTCTCCTTACCTCAGAAGCGTCCATGGCCGGGACGGCGATGCTCGTCACAGTTATTTCTCACTTTTCGAGATTCGAGCGTCTTCTTCTGCAGGAAACACGAAGCCTTTAAAAACCGAGCAGACATCACCTTGAATTGCCATGCCCGAAAGACCCAGCAGGAGGATATACTTCGACCATGGAGCCACGACGTGCGTTCTTCCAGAGGTCACGGAAGCGATGGCCCCGTACGCATCCGAGAAGTACGGGAACGCCTCTAGCATTCACTCGTTCGGACGGGAGGCCAGGATGGCCGTGGATAACTCCAGGACACAGGTGGCGGCTCTCATCGGAGCGGATCCCTCTGAGGTGGTGTTCACATCCAGCGGTACGGAGTCGGACAACCTGGCGATCAAGGGGACGGCCCTGCACAAGAGCCGCGGGAAGGGCCATCTCATAACGACGGACATTGAGCACAGTGCGGTGCTCGAACCCTGCGCGTATCTGAAGAGCAAGGGGTTCGAGGTGACCAGGCTGCCAGTCTCGAAGGACGGATTCGTGGACCTGAGAGACGTCGAGGCGGCGATCAGAGACGACACGATCCTCGTGAGCATCATGACGGCCAACAGCGAGATCGGCACGATCCAACCCGTGCGCGAGATCGGCAGGATTGCGCACGCCAAAGGTGCGCTGTTCCACACCGATGCCGTCCAGGCGGCGGGCAAGATGTCCATTGATGTGGACAGGGACAACATCGACCTCCTTTCGCTATCGTCACACAAGTTCCACGGGCCCAAGGGCATCGGTGCCTTGTACGTCAGGAAGGGAACCAAGGTCGAGCCACTCCTCCACGGAGGGGGACATGAGAGGAAGTTGAGGTCCTCCACCGAGAACGTCCCGGGTATAGTGGGTTTCGGCAAGGCGGCTGAGGTCGCCCAGAGAGACATGTCTACGACGACCGAGAAGATGCGGCAGATGCGCGACCGCATCATCAAGACCGTGCCCGAGACCATATCGAATGCGTACCTGAACGGACACCCGACGAACAGGCTCGTGAACAACGCGCATCTCAGGTTCGATTTCATCGAGGGGGAGGGGCTGGTCCTCCATCTGGACATGCTGGGTATAGCAGCGTCGACGGGCTCGGCCTGCTCCACGGGCTCCCTAGAACCCTCACCAGTCCTACTTGCGCTCGGGCTGACACACGAGCAGGCCCACGGGAGCCTCAGGATAACACTAGGCCGGGAAAACAATGATGAGGAGGTAGGCTATTTCCTGGAGGTGCTGCCCGGTATAGTGTCCAAGCTGAGGGAGATATCCCCCCTCAGCAAGGGGCCAATGTGCAACCCCGGAGGTGAATGTCGTGTACAGTGACAAGGTGATGGAACACTTCGCCAACCCCAGGAACGTCGGGGAGATAGCCGACCCTGACGGGGTCGGCAAGGTAGGCAACCCCCATTGTGGGGATGTCATGTGGCTGTACATCAAGGTCAAGGACGACATAATCACCGACATCAAGTTCAAAACCTTCGGATGCGGCGCCGCGATAGCCACCAGCTCGATGACAACTGAGCTGGCCAGGGGAAAGACCATCGAGGAGGCGAAGAAGATCTCCAGAAAGGACGTCGCCCATGCCTTGGACGGGCTGCCCCCTGTGAAGATGCACTGCTCGAACCTCGCAGCCGACGCACTTCACGAGGCCATCAAGGATTACGAGGCCAAGAAGGCTAAGAAGTGATCCCCAGGAGATGCCGGGCGAGAGCCAAGAAAGATTATTGTAGGCGCCGGACCTATCCGACTCAGACACAAATGAACGAGCTGGAAGTAGACATCGCGGGGATCCACATGCGCAACCCGACGATGCTCGCCTCTGGGATTCTGAACGAGACAGGGCGGAGCATGGTCGACGTCACCAAGGCCGGCGCGGGAGCGGTCGTCACGAAATCAGTCGGGCTCGAGCCGAGGGAAGGCAACCCAAATCCGTGCGTCGTGGAGCTCGGGTGTGGACTCATCAACGCGATGGGACTGCCGAACCCTGGAATCGACGCGTACCTTGAAGAGGTGGCTGTCGCACAAGAGGGCGGAGTGCCGGTCATAGGCAGCGCGTTCGGCGGCTCGGAGGAGGATATCGCCGAAGTTGCCAGACGTTTCGCCTCCGCGGGAGTGGCTGCGGTGGAGTTGAACCTGAGCTGCCCCCATGCAGAGGGGCTCGGGGCAGAGATCGGCTCGACCCCCGACATGGTCGAGAAGATATGCAGAGCGGTCAAGGCCAGCGTAAAGGTCCCAATATTCGCCAAACTGACGCCGAACACGTCGTCCATCGTCTCGCTAGCATCAGCTGCCGAAGAGGGTGGCGCGGACGGAATCGTCGCAATCAACACCCTCAAAGCGATGGCGATATGCCCTGAGCTCGGTCGACCGATACTGAGCAACAGGTTCGGAGGGCTTTCTGGGGGTGCGGTCAGAGCGGTCGGCGTCAGATGCGTGTACGAGATATTCGACGCCGTCGCGATCCCGATCGTCGGGGTGGGCGGTGTAGCGACCTCGAAGGATGCGCTCGAGTACATCATGGCAGGAGCGACGGCAGTTCAGATGGGCACGGCCGTCTGGTCAGAAGGGCCTGGAGTGTTCTCCGATGTGTGCGACGGCCTCGGGGATTTCATGAAGGCGAACGGCTACGGATCTGTGGATGAGATGAGGGGGATTGCCCATCGATAGCGGCATCAGAGTCTTCGCCATCGCCGAGCAGACCGACGAGACACCGACCATCCGAACGGTGCGTCTCGACGGATACATGCGAGTCCAGCCGGGACAGTTCGTAATGGTCTGGGTTCCTGGAAAGGACGAATTCCCGATGTCGGTGTCCTATCCTGGAGAGCGTTTCGGTATAACTTACAAGGTCGTAGGAGAAGGAACCAGACACCTGTCCGTCATGAAGCCAGGGGAGAAGATAGGCGTACGAGGACCTTACGGGAAGGGTTACAGCATCGAAGGAGAAAGCGTCCTCGTCGTGGCAGGCGGGACCGGGATGGCGGCACTCGCCCCTATGGTGGAACAGGCCGTGGAATCCAACGCTTCCGTGACCGTCGTGCTTGGCGCCAGGACGCGATCGGAACTCCTCTTCAGGGCCAGGTGCGAGCGGTCCGGAGCGGCGGTGCACATAACGACGGATGATGGTAGCGAAGGCTCCAAGGGTCTTGCGACCGACAAGGCGGGGGAGCTTCTGGAGGCGGGAGACCACGACATGATGTATACCTGCGGCCCGGAGAGGATGATCGTCGGGCTGCTGGAGCTCTCCAGAGCGACTGGAGTCCCGGTGCAGGCCTCGCTGGAACGATACATGAAATGCGGCATCGGAGTCTGTGATTCCTGCGCGATCGACGGGAAACATGTGTGTGTGGACGGCCCCGTCTTTACCCATGAGGTGTTGTCCAAGCTATCAGACCTAGGTCGGACTCGGCTGAGTCCGTCGGGCGGACGGATACCTATTGACTAGCACCAGGATACACGACTCTCGGAAGGGGGCAGGAGCGGCCATTCTTCCTGCGCTCCCTGCCGTCATTCTTCTCCGCAGTTCTGCGTTCCCGCATATCCGGAGAGTATGGTTTCCACAATCGCCCAGAACTCATCATCGGACACACGGCCATGCTGCTCGCCCTTACGTTTGATCTCGCGGACGATCTCGCATACCTGATCCTGAGTGGCTTCCACTTCCCGCTCGGATAGGCGATTCCTCACAATCGACGTTCCCGAGTGCTTCCCCAAGACAAGACGGCGACGGTTTCCCACAGATTCGGGAGATACGCACTCGTAAGTCATCGGGCAGTTCAGGACTGCAGCGACGTGGATTCCTGATTCGTGCGAAAACGCATTCGACCCGATCCATGGCTGGTTCGTAGGCAGGGAGGTCCCCGCCGCCTCGAACACGACCTTTCCGAGTTCCGTCAGCCCTTCGGTTGATATTCCGATGTCCTTTCCGTACAAGTTCTTGAGGACCATCACCAGTTGTTCGAGGGGCACGTTGCCCGCCCTCTCGCCAATGCCTCCGACCGTTGTGGCGATGGCCTCAGCTCCCGCGGACAGGGCGGCAATGGAGTTGATAGTCGCGAGGCCGAAATCGTTGTGCAGATGCGCAGAGAGCGGAACACCCACCACGGACCTTATTCCACCCACCACATGCGAGATCGCCTCAGGGGACGCGCAGCCGAGCGTGTCCGTGACCCCAACGCGTTCCGCCCCCGCCGCCTTGCAGGCCTTGTAGATGGCCTTCACAAACTGAAGGTCCGAACGCGTCGTATCCTCGGTGCTCATGCTGACTCTCAGACCGTGATCCACGGCGTAGGCCGTAGCCTTCGCCGCCCGGTCGAGCACCTGGTCGCGTGACATTTTCAGCTTGTACCGTAGGTGGAGGTCGCTCGTCGCGATGAAGAGGAGGACCATGTCAACATCGCAGTCGACCGCCGCATCGATGTCCTGCTCAAGGGTCCTCGCGAGACACAGAATTTCAGCGTCCAACCCCAGTCCAGCTACGGCCCTGACCGATTCGCGCTCGGAACCAGACACTGCGGGAAAGCCAGCTTCGATCTGGTGGACACCGACTTCGTCCAGCTTGTGCGCTATTGCCACCTTCTGCTCCAGGCTGAAGCGCACCCCAGGCATCTGCTCGCCATCCCTCAGAGTGCTGTCGTACACCACCACTCTCTCAGGAAGCGGTGGAATGTCCAACTTGTTGAAAAGGCTCAACGAATCTATGTCCACGTTCGCACAAATCGGCGGTTGAGTATAAAGTTTGTTCTCGCTCCCGTGTGGCAGCTGGCCGTCAGCACGCAGTGACCGCATGAATGTCGAAATCCATCCATTATGAAAACAATATATATGGTCTCGATGATTGACGCGTGCAGATGCCGGGGTGACAGAGAGGCCATGTGGCGGACTGCAGATCCGCAGACAGGAGTTCAAATCTCCTTCCCGGCTCCAAATTATCAAGTTTGATTGATAACTTTATAGCCATGCTGACTATTCGCGGTTCAGAGGGCATCCAACACAATTCTGCGTAGCCTCTCGAATACATGCGATTTCGGTGTGTGATATGAAAACACCATGTGAACTAGTGGTTGGTAAGATCCTTCCATCGCTCAGGGCATCGGTAGTGAAGGAGCTTTCGGGAATGCACGACATGAAACAATCCGAGATAGCCAGGAAGCTTGGAATAACCCAGGCCTCGGTGAGTCAATATCTGAGTGAGGCCAGAGCCGGGGACGGAAGAATGATCGAGCGGTTCCCGAAGATTCTGTCCTACGCACAGAACATCTCGGAGAAGATTGTTGCAGGGGAGAGCAGGCGTCAATGGTACGGCGTCCTTTGCGAGGCATGCAGGGACATACGAGAAGACGAAGAGTTCTGCAAGATGCACAGGATAGCCACGAACATCAGCGGATGCAACATCTGCAAGAAGAAGTGATGTCACCGTATCGATCTGGAAAACGACGGTCTGGGCGAGGGCGGCGACCGCTAGCCTCCGTTTCAGGTTCGAGGCCCCCTACCAGCTTCTCGGAGTAGTCCGATCTCAATCCAGGTCCAGGTCGTCCCATATTCGTCGATGCCATAGTCGCAGTCGAACGGGGAGCGGGTCACCCCCTATCTGTAAGACGGCAAAACTGCAGGCAGTCGTACCACGACCCGCCGTCGTGACACGCTGTAGCGTGGTTGTAGCATGAAATCTCTGGATTGGAGTCTTGGCACAAACCTCGAAATACTCACTGGAGAAGATGGTACTGATTGACAAGGAGCCCGGGAGCAACGGAAAGTCGAACTTAGCCGCGTGTAGAGATAAAGAATAAAGAAAGGTGTTCGACGCCCAATTCGGACATCAACCCACCTTATGATAGGTTTGTCTGGTTCGACTAGCTGCGCCCACCCGCGGGCAGGAGCGTCAGTTCGACCCAGGTCGATGACGAGTCGGCATACACCTCTGTGAACTCGGTCGACACATCGTCAACTCCCGTAATCGTTATCCCCTGCGACACGGTGTCCGCGTACGGCACGTTGTCAGGCAGCGCTGAACCGATGCTGAAGGTCAGCCTGTAAGCACCCTCTCCACAGCCGAGGAGTCTCGTGTCCCAGTTGTATCCGAACAGAAGACATCCGAGTTGGTTCACCTCGGCCGAGTACGCGTCGGTGGGTCCGTCCGCCCACAATCCCTCAGCCACCGTGCCATCCCAAACGGATCGGATCACAGCCTTCGAGACAGGGTCGATCTCCTCGATCTTGAACTCTGCTCGTATCGTGTAGACCGACGCATCGTGGACGTAGTCCCAGAGTATGACCTCCGTACGGATCTTCGCACCAGCCTTGAACTGGTGCAGCACTATGTCGTCCGACCAGTTGGCCAAGACGTCGACTGGCTCTCCGTAGGCCATGAGGTCGTTCCCGGTCGTCTCGTTGACGAATGGTCCGAGGTCGAATAGTTCGCCCGTGACATATATTCCCGCAGCGCCGACAATCTCGCCGAAGGCGATGTTCTGATTCAGTTCGAACCCCATCACTTCGGGCTTGTCCTTCTGATTTCCATTCTCACCCGCAGCCACATTAACGGACAGCGCCGAGAATACAAGCACAACCATGGCTACGACTGATACACATGCTTTCATTGCTTTCATTTTTACCCCCTTCTCCTCGACCCGATAACAGGCTGATCGCGGCTTACTGACAAGCCTCGCTGGATCGCAAGTTCGTGCAGTCCGGAGATAGGTGATATCGCTTCTGGTTCAAGATTAGAAGAGTAGTTCATTACTAGAAAAGAAGCGGATGCAGGTCGCTCAGGTTAGGACTGCTAACATGGGCAAATTCCAGGCAACGAAGATATATAACGATTTGTCAATGCCCTGTCAAGGTCTAACCATGCGCAAGGCGAAAACCCTAGACAGCATCTTGGAAGCGATTGGAGGCACCCCAATCGTAAGGCTCGGAAGGATCGTGCCTGACGATGTTGCGACGGTATACGCCAAGATTGAGTCACTCAACCCTATGGGCTCGGTCAAGGACAGAATCGCGAAGGGGATGATCGACGATGCCGAGAAACATGGCTTCATCCGCGAGGGAACGACGATAATCGAACCGACCTCGGGCAACACGGGCATAGGCCTCGCGATGGTCTGCGCGGTCAGAGGATACCGACTGATATTGACGATGCCTGACACGATGACCGTCGAACGAAGGAGGCTCCTCGAAGCTCTGGGCGCGGAGCTGGTGCTCACACCAGGCAATCAGGGCATGAACGGTGCGATGCAGCGGGCAGAGGACTTGAGCCGGACGGTGGCCGACTCGATTGTTCTGCAACAGTTCAGGAATGCATCGAACCCGGCAACACACGCGCAGACGACCGCCGTCGAGATAACGGAGACTTTCGATTCATTGGATGCATTTGTCGCGGGGGTGGGATCCGGGGGCACAATATCAGGCGTCGGACGGGTGCTCAAGCAGAGGTTCCCGGGAATCAGGATAATCGCTGTTGAGCCAACCGACTCGGCGGTGCTGTCGGGAATGGAGCCTGGAGCGCACGGGATTCAGGGCATAGGAGCGGGGTTCGTGCCGGATATACTGGACACGAGCGTCTACGACTCCGTGGTGGCGGTCTCGACGGAGGATGCTTCCGCCATGACACGCGCGCTCGCGAGGATGGAGGGTCTGTTTGTCGGAATATCTTCTGGCGCTGCGGTGCATGCCGCGCTCGATGTGGCCAAGGAACTGGGACCTGGAAGATCCGTGCTGGCAATCCTGCCAGACACCGGGGAAAGATATTTGAGCACTGACCTGTTTGAGGGGAAATCCCATGCCTGAGCCAGTGAAGGACGACGTGGACGTAGTCATGGAACGCGACCCCGCGGTTAAGAGTCGTGCAGAGGCGACTCTCTTCAGTCCCGGTCTGCACGCGATAAGGTTCCACAGGCTGTCCCACAGGCTCTATCGGAAGGGGAGGCACAAAACCGCGAGAGCAGTGAACTACTTGGGCCGGGTGCTAACAGGAGCCGATATCCACCCAGGTGCAACCATCGGGGAACACTTCTTCATCGACCACGCGACTGGCGTAGTCATAGGTGAGACCTCGGAAATTGGCAACAACGTCTCGGTCTACCAGGGAGTCACGCTTGGAGGCGTGAGCACTGAGAAGAAGAAGCGTCACCCCACCATATGCAACAATGTTGTCATCGGGGCGGGCGCGACGATACTCGGCCCGATAACCATCGGGGACAATGTTCGAGTCGGGGCGGGATCGGTGGTTGTCAAGTCCGTTCCTCCGAACTCGACTGTCGTTGGCATTCCCGCCAAGATAGTGAAGCGTACGGGGACGACCACCATAGACCTCCACCACGACGAGTTGCCAGATCCCGTCGTCAATGCTTTCGTGGACATGTGTCACAGCTTGTCGGAGATGGAGTATCGGCTGGAGACGATCGAGAGGAAGCTCGGCGTGAAGTCCCCGATGAGAATCTCCCCGGAGGAGCCAGCGGAGGCCGCCAAAGAACTCAAATGTCCTCTTGAGGAGAAGCATTAATAGCCTCTCCAGGCATTGAAGGCGCGGACGGCCATGTCGCTTGTTCTATACAACACCCTCACGAGAAGGAAGGAGCCTTTCCAGCCGATCGAGGATGGAAAGGTCGGCATGTACGTGTGCGGGGTCACCGTCTACGACAAGAGTCACCTGGGGCACGCGAAATCGGCCATCAACTTCGACCTGATAGTCCGTTACCTGCGGCACAGGGGCTACGAGGTCAATCACATCACCAACTTCACAGACGTGGACGACAAGATAATCAAGAGAGCCAGGGAACTGTCAATGGATCCCATGACCCTCTCGAAGCAGATCATAGACGATTACTTCCGCTCCATGGACGCTCTGAAAGTCGGAAGGGCGACCGCATATCCCAGGGCGACCGAGACCATGGGCGACATCATCGACATGGTAGAGGGGTTGGTGCGGAAGGGTATCGCATACGAATCGAACGGCTCTGTCTACTTCAGCGTCCGGAGGGCGAAGGAGTACGGCAAGCTGTCAGGTCAGACTCTTGACCAGATGGTCGCCGGAGCCAGGATAGACCCAAGCGAGGACAAGCGCGATCCGATGGATTTCGCGGTCTGGAAGGCTGCGAAGCCGGGTGAGATATCCTGGACGAGCCCTTGGGGAGAGGGAAGACCCGGGTGGCACATCGAATGCTCGGCCATGTGCCTGAAGCACATAGGCACGACCGTTGACATCCACGGCGGTGGGACGGATCTGATATTCCCCCATCATGAGAACGAGATCCTCCAATCGGAGGCGTACAACGATGCTCGGTTCGTCAAGTACTGGATGCACAACGGGATGTTGACGATAGACGAGGAGAAGATGTCTAAATCGCTGAAGAACTTCTTCCTGATCGACGACGTCCTAGCGAGGTACTCACCCGAGGTGGTCAGGTTCTTCATGCTGAACGCAAACTACAGGCATCCGCTGGAATATGATTCAAGCTCGCTTGACGATTCTAGAAGAGCGCTTGAAACGCTTCAGAACTCGTATGACGAGATGAAGGCTCATGTGGCCCTCGCTGACGGGGAGGACGACGCTGAACGGCTGTGCGGAGACGTCTGGTGCGATTTCGAGACCAAGATGGACGATGATTTCGCGTCGCGCGATGCGATCGCGGTCATGTACGACCTCGCCAGGGAGGTGAACAGACTCAGGGGCGAAGGACGTCTGAGCAGGAAAGGCGCAGAGAGCGTCGTCGGGGTCTTCGACAAGTTCAACAACCTGTTCGATGTGCTCGTCTCGGAGAGCCGGCTCAAGTTGGTGAGGGAGGGGGCGCAAGCATTGGACGAAGCGGATATCGACAGGATGCTTTCTCAGGACCACATCCCGGACGGGGATGTGGATCGACTCGTAAGAGCGAGACAGGAGGCCCGCAAACGCAAGGATTTCGCCACTGCAGACACCATCAGGGGCTCGCTCGCCGAGAAGGGTGTCGACATCCAGGACACCCAAGAGGGCGCCGTATGGAAACGGAAGTGACGGCTGAGTCGGCCAGGAAGAAGGCCGAGCTGCTCGCAGGCGGACCTGTTCTGCTACCGCGGGATTTCAAACCACCCTTTCCTCCCAGCAGATCGACCGCCGGCCCCGGAGCCGGGCACCCAGAGATGGTGTTCTCATTCGGAGGGACGAGGGCGAAGAAGGCCATATCGCGCGATTCTGGAGATTTCCTCCTGAGGGATAGCGGCGGAACGCTCAGCATAATGAGGGAAGGCAAGCCGTTCATCAAGGAGGTCGAGCTTCAGCCGACCCTGCTCCACGCACCGTTCCAGGCGTTCATCAATGTCGACAGCAGGTGCGCGTACCGCTGCGTCTTCTGTGGATCCCATCGACTGGAACCGCACGCGACCAAGAATCTCACTGACGACAGGATAGTCGATATGGCTGTGAACGCTTCCAAGGAGCGCGGGTTCACGGGGGTCGCCCTGACAAGCGGCGTGGCAAGATCGCCCGCTGACACCACATTGAGGCTGGCAAGGCTGATCGAGCGCATACGCGGAGCCCTGCCCGAAACGTCCATCGGGGTCGAACCGTACGTCACGCTCCCGAACCAGGTAGATACGTTGCTGGAGGCAGGGGCCGACGAGATCAAGATGAACATCGAGTCTTTCGACCGCGACTTGTTCGGGGAGATCTGCCCGGACAGGGACTACGACGTCATCCTCCACGGCATCAGCCACGCCTGCGAGGTGTTCGGCAGGAACAAGGTCTGCTCGAACATTATCTTCGGCCTGGGAGAAACGGATGAGACAATCCTCAACGGCGTGACGGTCCTGGCCGATATGGGAGCTGTCGCCACGCTCAGGGCGATAAGGGTGAACGAGCTGAACATAGCCGACCTGGACCGCGTCTTGGGGGACATGCAGCCGGTCACCGCCGACAGAATGCTGAGCCTCGCAAGGGGACAGAAGAGGATCCTTCAGGGCCATGGTCTCAGCCCGCTCGGATTCAAAACGATGTGTCACGCATGTCTCGCCTGCGACATCGTGCCGTTCTGGGATGTCTGATGAACGTCACCTATGAGTGAATACGCATCTCACCTTCGGGACGACCTGTTCCACTCGCACGAACCCGAACCTCTCCAACTGGACGGAGGCGTCCTTCGCAGCGACTATCCCGCGCTCCGCAAAGCCCTCCCTGGTGCTGCCGTCGGTCATCAGCACCTCGGCCTCGACCGCAGCCTCCGGTGCCCAATGGGCGATTGGAACTCCTTCCTTCAGCACTCCAAGATCGTTCCCGTCATATCGCAGGGCGTCTCCGTCGTAGACGACATTGCAGAGGTCCTTGAGCCGAAGGCGTCCACCCTTCTCGGGCAAGTCGACCCTGCTGAGGTACACGGAACCACCCTTTGGCACCTCCAGCTCCCGGACACCCCTCTCCGGGTGAGCCGGGTGAAGGGAGGCTCGAGCAGCCAGGTCTGAGGACGACTCCAGCCTCAGCTTGAGGGGGTCGTCGACAAAGAAGTATCGGTTCGAAGAATCGTCGATCAGATCCCTGTTGAAGGAGTGCAGCGTCTTCCAGGAGAACTCAATGTCGACCTCCTTCAGACCTGTCTCTACCCAGTACCGACGGATCGCCTCTGGCCTGACGCCTCGTCTCCTAAGAGCGGAGAGAGTGCCGAGTTGCGGGTCGTCCCACCCAGTATACTTTCCCTCTGCGATGCCGGTAGACATCCCGGAGGTCGAGAGCTGAGCATCCTCGATCGACACTCGGCCGTAGTGTATGTACACGGGCATCTTCCAGCCAAGGTAGTCGAAGACATACTCCTGCCTGTAGGTATTGTTGAGATGGTCTTTGCCCCTTAGGACATGCGAGAGATCGAGCTCGTGATCGTCGACTGCGACGGCCAGATTCATCAGAGGGTATACACGGTACTTCGACCCCGTCCTGGGGTGCGGGGTCTCATCTATCCTGAGCGCAACGAAGTCCCGAATCGCCGGGTTCGGATGGGCGAGGTCGGTCTTCACGACCAGGGATGCCTCCTCCTGGCCGAAGGTCCCATCGAACATCCCGTCCCATCGCGCGAGCTGGTCTGACACGGCCTGCTCTCGGTGGGGACAGGGGTTCTTCGCGTTCTTGAGGTCGCGCCAATCATCGGGCCTGCACGTGCACACATACGCCTTCCCGAGCTCGAGAAGGCGTTTGGAGACCTCGTAGTACAGCTCGAACCTGTCGCTCTGGACGACAGTCTTGTGTATCTTCACCCCTAGCCACTCCAAGTCCGCAGGTATCGAGTCGTATCCGGCAGGATCGACCCTCGCTGGATCCGTGTCCTCGAACCTGTTGTAGCACACACCACCATAGCGTTTGACGTACTCGTCGTTGAGGATGGCCATCCTGCTGTGACCGAGGTGGAGCGGGCCAGATGGATTCGGGGCGACGCGCATCCTCACCTCGCCCGTCACGCCAGTCAAATCCGGGAGTTCGAGGTCCTTCGGCCTCGACCCCTTCACCAGCAGCTCGGGCGCGACATCCTCGAGGCTCCTCCTCTGGGAATCGGTGGACATCGCATTGACTTCCGATAGAACTCCCTTCGCAAGCGACGCGATCTCCTTGGCCCGCGGTCTCAGGTCAGGGTTCTCAGCCATGACCTTTCCCAAGACTGCACCTAGATTCGCCCTTCCGTCATAAATGACGGCGTTCTGTAGGGCATACTTGCGAACGAGCGCTCGGAGGTCCACGGTCTCTCGATGGATGGGTATCTATAAAAAAGGTGCCAACTACCCTGCCCTGAAGAGCGGGCTAACCTTGGAGACGGTCCCATGGACAGACGACGCCGGCGGCCACGGCAACGTACCGTCCAACACGCTTCCGGACGGACTCGCGATGAGCGGGACTAAGACTGATGACTGGCCAGGAGCGGCAAAGAGCGTCCGCATGAAGGCAGCCTCGGACACGAAAGGATAGATATACGCTCTCGGGCATCCAGAACCGGTGATCTTCTGTCCATCAGGTCCATGCTGGAAGGTCTCGAGGAGACCGTTGTTGTGAAGGGACGGGTCTCTCGCGACCTGGAAGTCACGAAGTATCTTCTGAAAGCCAAGGACAACCCTGTCTTCTTCGAGAACCTCGACGGACACAAGGCAATCGGGAACCTCTGGGCCAGACGTGAACGGGTCGCGGAGGCCCTCAAGACGGCGCCGGAGGAGCTGTCGCTCAGGATGCTCGAGGCGATGGATTCGCCGACCACTCCTCAGGAGATCGACCGGGCGCCGTTCGAGGAGAACGTGCTCACGGAGTTCGACCTCAGAGAGTCGGCGATACCCAAGTTCTACCAAGGGGACGGGGGAAGGTACATCACAGCTGGCGTCGTCATAACGGAGCTGGACGGCAAGAAGAACTTGTCGTTCCACAGGATGATGCTGATAGGGGAGAAGCAGCTCGCGATACGCGTGGTCCCGAGGCACCTGCACGCGCTCCACAAGAGAGCGGTGGCTGTAGGGGAGGAGCTGAAGGTTGCCGTGGCAATCGGCCTGTGTCCGTCTGTCCTTCTGGCTGCAGCCACGACGGTGGAGCTCGGGAAGGATGAGCTGGCGATTGCGAACACCCTGAGACAACTCTGCCTCGGAGAACCAGTTGCGGTACGGAGAACCGAGAGCGGGCTGCTCGTCCCCGCGTACGCGGAGTACGTGTTGGAGGGGAGGCTGACTGACAGACTCACGGATGAGGGACCCTTCGTGGACATCACCGGGACCCAGGACTCTGTCAGGAAGCAGCCGGTGGTCGAGATAGACCGAATCTACTACAGGGACGACGCTATATTCCAGATCATACTTCCGGGCGCCGACGAACACTACCTGATGATGGGGCTACCTAGAGAACCCGTGATCAGGAAGGCGGTCGGGGTAGCCGTACCTGAGGTGCACGGTGTCAGACTCACCGAGGGGGGATGTTGCTGGCTCCACGGAGTGGTCTCAATAACCAAGCAGAGGGAGGGCGACGGTGTGAACGCCATAATGGCCGCACTGGGAGCGCACACATCGATGAAGCTCGTCACGGTCGTAGACGACGACATCGACATCTACGACGACCGTGAAGTCGAGTGGGCGGTCGCCACCAGGTTCCAGAGGCACAAGGGCCTCGTGACTGTAAGGAAGGCGAGAGGAAGCAGCCTCGACCCCAGCGCGGACGAAACCACGACCAAGATCGGCATCGACGCCACGAAACCGATCGGCGGCGTTGGCTTCGATCGCGTCCAACCCTCCTGAGCGGAGGAGGCTCAGATATCGCGGTGTCAGGCGGAAACTCTTAAATACAGTTCCGTCCTCACAAATACCAGAGGCATGGGACCATGGTTACAATAACGCCGAAGGCCTGCGAGACAATCAAATCGATTATCGCGGAAGAGAAGAAGAACGATCCAATCAGAATAGTGTTCGCCGGGTACTCGTGTTCCGGTCCTTCATTCATGATGGCTTTTGACAAGAAGAAGGGCGACGACCTTGAACTCAAAGAAGATGGCATCACCCTGATCTACGAGAAGGGACTCGAGGAGAACCTCAAAGACGCGACGATAGACTCCGTCGACACCCCTCAGGGACCTGGAGTGGTCGTAAGAGTCAAAACCGCCGAAGGAAGCTGCGGAAGCACATGCGCTGGATGCCACTAGATTCGGCTATCTTTCCGGAAAGGTTACATAAGCAGGAGCGGTTGTCAGAGATTCGTGTTCCTTGAGCACGACCTGATCACACCATCCAGTATAGAGTTCAGAGAGTATCAGTCGAACATCGCTCATGCTGCACTTGAGGAGTCGACGTTGGTGGTCCTCCCGACGGGCATGGGGAAGACCATCGTAGCACTGTTTGTCATAGCGGAGGTGTTGAAATCAAAGCGAGGGAGGGTGCTCTTCATGGCGCCCACCAAGCCGCTCGTCGAGCAGCACGCGAAGTTCCTGAGGGATAATCTGATGGGCCACGAACCGGTGGTCTTCACAGGGGAGGTTACCCCCGAGGAACGCAAGAATCTCTGGACCAGCAGCAGGCTGATAGTGTCAACCCCACAGGTCGTGGCGAACGACCTGGAATCCGACATCGTGGACATATCCGAGATAGACCTCGTCGTATTCGACGAGGCGCATCGGGCGGCCGGGGATTACGCATACGTCGCCATCGGCAAGGCGTTCACGGAACGAGGCGGTCTCTCCCTCGGAATGACCGCGTCCCCCGGGTCAGATGTCTCTAAGATAGCTGAGGTCTGCGAGAACCTCGGCATCACCTGGGTCGAGATCCGGTCGGAGTTCGACGACGACGTCGTCGAATACATACAACAGGTCAAGACGGAGTTCATCGGCGTTGGGATGCAGGAGGGGATGTCCGGGATTATATCGCTCCTGAAGAAGATTCTCGACGAACAGATCGCCAAGCTGCGCGCCGCTGGACTCTTGGACCCGAAGAAACCCGTCACGACCCGGGACCTGCTCGCCGCAGGCGCGACCATAAGGGCACAGCTGAATTCGGGAAAGAAGTCGTACAGTCTGTTCAGCACAGCGAGCGTACAGGCGCTCGCCATGAAGGTCAACCACGGCATCGAACTGGCCGAGACGCAGGGCAGAGGCGCCCTCGAGAGCTATCTGGACAAACTGGTCAGGCAAGCCGAAGAGAACAAGCGTTCGAAAGCCTCCAGGACCCTGGTGAAGGACTTTCGCTTCCAGCAGGCGAGGGAGCAGCTCCACCTGATGGTGAACGACCATCCAAAACTCGACGAGCTCATTCCTATACTGAGAACGCAGTTCGCGGGGAAGCCAGAGTCCAGGGCGATAGTGTTCACACATTACCGGGACACGTGCGACCAGATCACGAAACGCCTGGAAGATATTGAGGGGGTCAGGCCGGTAAGGTTCGTCGGCCAGGCCAGCAAGGGCGAGGACATTGGACTCAAGCAGAAGGAACAGCGAGAGGTCATAGAATCGTTCCAGGAGGGGAGATACAACGCCCTCGTCGCGACATCGATCGCCGAGGAGGGACTGGACATCCCGGCGACGGACCTCGTGGTGTTCTACGAGCCAGTGCCTTCGGAGATACGCACCATCCAGCGGAGGGGGAGGACGGGAAGGAGGCAGGCGGGCAGGGTGATCGTCCTCGTGACGAAGGGCACGAAGGACGAGGCGTACCTCTGGTCCTCCCGGAAGAAAGAGATGCAGATGCGCAGAGAGCTCGACGAGCTCAGGAGGAAGCTCCGGGCGCGCAGGGGGTTGCCAGAGAAGGCAGGCTCGAAGGGCACGCTCGGCCGCGAGGAGATCTCAGAGATGATGACCCCACGTGTGCTCACCGAGCGGGGGGAGCTGTCTAGGAAGACAGCGGATAGACCCGGCCAGAGATCGCTGTCGCAGTACGGGGAGGACGGTGGACACATCCTTAGAGTATCCGGAAGAATTGCAGGCACGACAGTTGCCGCAGAGCTTGAGAAGGCCGGATTCAACCTCGAGGACGAAGACATGGAGGTCGCGGATGTGGTCGTATCAAACAGGGTGGCGGTCACCATCAGGACTGTCCAGGAATTCATACGCGCGATCTCCGACGGAACGATGTTCTCCCATCTCGGCGAGATGAATCGCCGGTACAGGAAACCCATATTGATCGTGCAAGGTCCGTCTGAGGGGAAGGGCGCCCAGGCAGTGAACGCTGCGATATTCAACGCCCTCGACGGGCTTCTCTCGGAGTTCGGCATGCCGGTGCTCTCCACGCTGAATGCGGGTGAGACTGTCGAGGCGCTCTCCGCACTCCACAGGCAGGAGGATGTGCACGGAGGAGTCGGGCGGGAAGGCCAGACAACCCTGGGCCCGTCCGATGGGCAGCTCTTCCTGGTGCAGGGGCTACCGAACGTGTCCGCCACGCTGGCGCAGCGGCTTCTGGAAAGGTTCGGTGGCGTCGATGGCATCGCGGACGCGACGCCCGAACAGCTGACTGAGGTCGAGGGTGTGGGAAGGGTTATTGCAGAAGGGATTCATACAGTGAAGCGGAAGAGGTTCGACTAAGAGGTGGTTAACATGGCGGAGAAGAAGTGCCCTCTTTGCGACAACAACTGCCTGCTCAAAATCATCGCGACGAAGGACGAACGGCTGTGCGAGGTCGATGTCTGCTCCATGTGCGGCGCCACTTATCCCCACGAGAAGGGCGGCGGAGACGCGAAGGCCATTGATGCAGAAGACGAGGGGCGATAGGCGGCGTCAGGCATGCTGGCCATGCGGACCATGCGGCAGCAAGCTTTATGAACCGATTGACTATACGAGGGGTTCGAGCATCATGGAACTCAAGCTCATAGAGAAGAAGAAGAACCTCATGAGGATAGAGGTCGAGGATGCCGATGAGACGTTGGTGTACCCTCTGATACACGAGCTGATGCAGGACACGAACGTCGAGGATGCGAGATACTCGACAGGGCATCCGCAGCTCGACAAAGCGGTCCTGACCGTCGTCGTCAAGGACGGAAAGCCGCAAGCTGCCCTCAAGAAGGCCGCGAAGTCGCTCGCGAACCAGTACCTCGAGGCCAGGCAGCTGATAGAGAAGCAGCTTGGTTGACCCTGCGGTCGTTGACCCCGAAAGTTATTACTCCTATTCACTGGATTCTGCAGATGTATGACTGAGGAAGCGGACCTCGGCCTGGAGACATTCCTGAGCCGAGATATCCCCGGCATAGGGGGGAAGCTCCGGATGACTCCGGAGGATTTCGTGGTGGATGAGATCTCGATCCACCCCTCGGAAACACCCTCTGGACAGATTGTCATCGCGCGCGTGTGGCACCGCAACTGGGAGGCTAACAGGCTCGTAAGAAGGCTTGGCAGCAACCTGAGGGTCGGGCGCGGAAGCATAGGATTCGCAGGCACCAAGGACGGGCGGTCGGTCGCGACGCAGCTGATGTCGTTCAGAGCGGACATCGAAGCTGTCCGAGCGCTCGAGATACCTGACGTGCGCATACTGGAGGCCTACAGGTCGAACAGGATGATCTCGATCGGAGACCTCATCGGCAACAGATTCTCGGTCAGAGTCTCCGATGTCGGATGCGACGGGGGCGTCCGTGAGACGTGTGACGCAGTCAGAGGGGAACTGGAAAGCATAGGCGGGTTCCCCAACTTCTTCGGGGTTCAGAGGTTCGGATCTGTCAGGCCCATCACACACCAGATAGGTAGAGACCTGGTCAGAGGTGACATAGAGGGGGCGGTCATGAAGTATGTGGCCAATCCGCTGGGAGATGGCTCAGAGGGCGACGATGCCCGACGAGCGCTCCAGGAAACCAGGGACTTCGAGAGGGCGGCGAAGGAACTCCCTACCAGGTTCACCTTCGAGAGGACAATGGTCGCGTATCTGGTGGAACGCCCTGGGGACTACATCGGCGCACTCAGGCGACTGCCGAGGAACCTGCTGATGATGTTCGTCCACGCCTATCAATCGTTCATGTTCAACAGAATCCTCAGCGAGAGGATGCGGAGAGGCCTCCCAGTACACGAACCGATCGAGGGTGATTTCGTGCTCCCCCTCGACAAGAACGGCGTCCCCGACCATGACAATCCCATTGACGTCACAGAGGACAATATCGACAAGGCGCGGAGGAACGCTGCGGAGGGGAAAGCCTTCGTCGGCGGCATTCTATACGGCACGGACTCGACCTTTGCGGAAGGGATCATGGGTGAGATTGAGCGCAACGTGGTGGAGATGGAGAAGATCGAAGCGCGGGACTTCCAGATCGTAGGCCTGAGAGAAGCATCCTCCAGGGGTTCCAGACGGGAGCTTCTTGCGCCCGTGAGAGACCTTACAATCGACCACGCCGATGACGGCGTGCTCTTCACCTTCTCGCTCAACAAGGGCTGCTACGCCACCTGCCTACTGAGGGAGTTCATGAAGGCGGGGGTCTCGCAGTACTGAATCTGGCGACCAACACAAACTAGGTCAACTCGCGCATCCATATGCTCGGATGATGTCACCGTTGAAGAAGAGCCGGAGAAGACCGAAGTCGGTCCTGACGTGTCCCCAGTGCGGCTCAGCTGACCTCTACTACGAGGCCGCGCTGATCACGGGATACAAGTATCACTGCAAGAAATGCGGATACATCGGCCCCTTCGTCATCGAGAAAGACCTGCCGGGCGAGGAGCCCGAAGAGTAGTGGTCTCAGGCGAACATCGGCCCGGACTCGAGGACCCTCTGGTCGCCTTCGTCCAACACCTTGGATATGGCCTTCTCAAGATCGGACATGGTCACGATGTCACGGTTCTCGCGTATGGCGAACATGCCCGCCTCGGTGCATATGGCCTTGATGTCTGCGCCCGTGGCGCCGTCGGCCTTCCCAACGAAGTCTTCTATGACGACCGTCTCGTCAAGGTTCATGCGCCGGGAGTGAATCTTGAATATCTCGACCCTGGCGTCGTAGCCGGGTATGGGTATCTCGATTATCCTGTCAAATCGTCCTGGCCTCAACAGGGCCTCGTCTAGTATGTCCGGCCTGTTCGTTGCGCCGACGATCTTGACGTCGCCGAGCGGGTTGAACCCGTCGAGCTCCGCCAGTATCTGCATGAGAGTGCGTTGGACCTCGCGGTCGCCTGACGTGGCCAGCTCGAGCCGCTTCGCCCCGACGCTGTCCAGCTCGTCTATGAATACTATCGAAGGGGCCTTCTGCCGTGCGAGGTCGAAGAGCTCTCTTACCAGTCGAGCGCCTTCGCCGATGTACTTCTGAACGAGTTCCGAACCGACGAATCGAATGAACGTCGCGTTGGTCTGTCTCGCCACGGCCTTCGCCAGGAGTGTCTTCCCGGTTCCAGGGGGACCCACCAATAGCACACCCTTCGGAGGATCGATCCCCACGCGCTTGTAGAGTTCCGGCCTCAGGAGAGGGTCCTCGACAGCCTCCCTTATCTCGACAATCTGCTCCTGCAGGCCGCCGATGTCGTCGTACAGTGTCTCGGGCTTCTCTATGATCTCGGCACCCACGACTATCGGGTCCAGAGATGCTGGCAACACACCCATGACGGCCAGCGTCTGCTTGTTCAGGGCCACGCGGGCGCCCACCTCCATCAACTCGGTGGAAACGTAATCGGAAGTGTTGACGACGAAATCTGGACCCGTGGAACTCTTCACTACCACGCGGCCGTCCGCCAGGATGTCTTTGATCTGACCGATTATTAGGGGAGGGGCCTTCAGTCTCTCGAGTTCCGCCTTCAGGCGCTTGAGCTCCTTCTGCAGCCTTATCAGCTCACCCTCGACGAACCGCTTCTCACCCTCGACTCTGCGAGCTTCCTCTACTAACTCTAGGTTCCTTTCCTCAAGTACCGACGATCGTCTCTGTATCTCGTCGTACAGCTCTGAAGATTGCTCAGTTGGCAATGCGGTGCACCCCATTCTTGAAGGCTAGTCTCGCGGCCCGACCAGATTTATAACGATATAAGGTTAAATACTCTATTTATCCTTTGCTGACTCTGTCTAGAAGTGTGTTTTTCATGGTCTGCGAGTTGTGCGGCAAGGACGTCACCTTCTGCAAGAAGGTGGTGATAGAGGGTGTGCTACTAGGGGTTTGCGCCGAATGTGCAAAATTCGGCACTGAGGCAGAGAAAGGGCGACACGCTCCCGCAGGCCCGCAACCCGTTATCGAGCAGCGCCTTGAGCGAAGGGAGAAACGGCAGAAGCAGCGGGATGTCTATTCCGACGGTGGACAGGAGGTCCTCGTCGACGACTATGGCGCTCGGGTCAGGAACGCACGCTCGCGCACAGGGATGACGCAGAAGGAGCTCGCGTCCAAGCTGAACGAGAAGCTGACCGTCGTGAGCAAGGTCGAGTCCGGAGTCGTCAGACCCGATGAGAAGCTCATAAGGAAACTACAGAAGGAGCTCGGAATCGTTCTCAAGGAGACACCTCCGCCCGATGTAGACGTCAAATCTACTTCGTCGGGCCTCGGGTCGCTCACGCTTGCAGATCTCATCAAGATGAAAGGGAAGTGACGCCCCTCAGCGGATGACCGGAGAAATGGTCAGCCGCGATGGCTCTCTCGCCCCAGAACCTCGCTTGCCGCACGCTCGATGAAAGCGCCGTCGACGTCGACCCCGTAGTCGCCTGCCACGAGTAGCGCTGCAGGCTCTATGTCGATGCCCATCATCTCCTGCTTCCTGTTCACCTTTGAGACGATCTCGCGCTTCGGCACGGACATGGACTTCGATATCGTCTCGACTATCTCGGAGAAGAGGTCTCTCGAGCGCTTCTTCGCTGTCTGCTTGAGCGCATCGGGTGTTGGCTTGTAGTCTATTGGGATATCAATCCCGCTGAAATCGAATGTGGGCAGGAGGTTGCCGTCTATCCTCTTCAGGAAACCTGCGGTGAGGCCCGCATCGAGCAGCTTCTGCGCGTCCTTCGGCGAGAACCATCTGAGGTCCATCGAGGCTGAGAACACGAATTCCTTCTCCGTCAGAACCTCCTTGCCCTTCCTCCTGAAGAGAACTGCTATGCTTCTCTGAACTTCACTCATCTTGCATCAGGCTCCCGTGATCCTCGGTCACCATGTAGTCGACGCCAAGCTTCTCGAGCCGGGGCATGTCCGGTGCGGACGCGATGACCCCCAGTGTGAAGCCGTGCTCCTTCCGGGCTTCCGCAGCCTCCTCCACCAGCGCCATCGGCACCACGACGTCGGCTACTCCGACCTCCGCAACCTCTCGGAACAAATCGGAGATGGCCCGGCCCGCTACTTCGGGGTCAAAACTCACGATCCCATCCCGGAAGTCTACTTTGAACGTAATGTTCTCGGACAACTTAAAAGCTCCTCTGAGCTCAGACAAATCGACGAGGGTGCTGGTGCCGACAACCGCCCTCTCGGCACCCGTGATGAGCATGTCTATGACGTTGTTGGAGTACCTCACTCCTCCCTCGTACATGGTGGGCAATTCGTCGCTGATCCTCTGCGCGACGTCGAGTTGCGGTTTGTTCTTGAACACGCCGTCGAAGTCTGCGAGGTACAGCTTCTCAAACCTCTCCGACAAGCCCGACGCGGTCTCAAAAGCCCTGCTCTTCGACGGGGTTCGCTGGAGCGGGTTGCGTGCCTCGATTGCTATGTATGGGACAATCTTCATGTCAGCGGTTTGCGCAGAGCGCTGACTGAATACTAAAGGTGTTCGATATGCGGAACGCTGCCCTCAAGGGGGAGGGCGACACGCCTGACATGACGTCGCCCCTGGACTATTAGATGGGCAGACAGGTATGTGCTAAGGCTTATATAGAAGTTCTAGCATATACGAGCCTGGGCCCCGGCGGATAAGCTTGCTTGGGACCGGGACAGGACAATCGTTCGAAGCGGAGGCATAACATGATGGGCCAGACACCGATTCTGATATTGAAGGAAGGAACCAAGAGGGAGAAGGGCAAGGGTGCCCAGTTCAACAACATCACCGCGGCGAGAACCATCGCTGACTCGGTGAGAAGCACCCTGGGCCCCAGAGGAATGGACAAGATGCTGGTGGACAGCATGGGAGATGTTGTCATCACGAACGACGGCGTGACGATTCTGAAGGAAATCGACGTCGAGCACCCCGCCGCCAAGATGCTGGTGGAAGTGGCTAAGACGCAGGATGACGAGTGCGGCGACGGTACAACGACCGCCGTGATACTCGCTGGTGAGCTACTGAAGAAGGCGGAGGCGCTGATCGAGCGGAACGTTCACCCGACGGTCATATCCGGAGGATTCAGGATGGCTGCTCAGAGGTCCAGGGACATCCTCGAGGAACTCGCCATTAAGGTCAACCCAGACCAGAAGGAGATTCTGATGGACATCGCGAGAACAGCGATGATATCAAAGAGCGTCTCCTCGTCCAGAGACCTGCTTTCCGGCGTCGCAGTGGACGCGGTGAGCGCGGTCGCCGAGAAGAAGAGCGACGGCACATGGACCGTCGACGACGACAATATACAGGTCGTCAAGAAGCGTGGCGGATCGATGGACGACACACAGATGATTGCTGGGATAATCGTCGACAAGGAGGCGGTACACGCGGCCATGCCCAAGCGTGTGGAGAAGGCGAAGATCGCCCTGGTCGACTCGGCACTCGAGGTCAAGAAGACGGAGATTGACGCGAAGATAGAGATCACCGACCCGAGCCAGCTGCACGCGTTCCTCGACGAAGAGGAGAACATGCTCAGGAAGATGGTCGGCATCGTCAAGAAGTCAGGCGCAAACGTGCTTTTCTGCCAGAAGGGCATAGATGACCTTGCTCAGCACTACCTATCGAAAGAGGGCGTATACGCTGTCAGGCGGGTCAAGAAGAGCGACATGGAGAAACTCGCCAAGGCGACTGGCTCCAACCTCGTGACCAAGCTCGACGACCTCAGAGCCGGGGACCTCGGCACCGCGAAGCTCGTCGAGGAGAAGAAGATCGCTGAGGACAGGATGACCTTCGTCACAGGCTGCAAGAATCCGAAGGCCGTCTCAGTGTTGATACGCGGAGGAACCGAGCACGTCATAGACGAGATTGACAGATCCCTGAACGATGCAGTGAGCGTCGTGGCAGTTGCAGTGGAGGATGGTAAGCTCGTCACAGGTGGGGGTTCAACAGCGACCGAGCTGGCACAGAGGATCAGGGATTACGCAGCGTCCGTCGGAGGCAGGGAACAGATGGCAATAGATGCCTTCGCCAGCGCACTCGAAGTGGTCCCGACGGCTCTTGCAGAGAATGCCGGTCTCGACCCGATCGATGTCCTGATTGAGCTGAGAAAAGCCCACAAGTCGGGCAAGGTCTATGCTGGAATCAATGTGCTCACCGGCAAAGTCGCCGACATGAAGAAGGAGAAGGTCTTTGAGCCTCTTCGCGTCGGCAAGCAGGGCATAAGCTCAGCAACGGACGCCGCCGTTATGATCCTCAGGATCGACGACGTCATAGCGTCGAAGGGCGGCGCCGGTGGAAAGAGCCCACAGATGCCAGACATGGGTGATGGCGGCTTCGATTGAGCAGGCACTCCAACAAACCCCTTTTTCCTTTCAACGATGATGCGAAGTGACATCGGGCGTGGTAACAACACCCGACCTGGAGGCGACGACTGATGCCGGAGGAAACAGAGGACTCTCTTCCCTCGGAGGAAGACACACAGCCCACAGTCAGCGGCGCAGAGGAGAACGCGCCGGTGGAGGATCTTCTGACCGTGAAAGATCGGCGGATACAGGAGTTGACTGACACCCTGAAGAGGACCCAGGCTGAGTTCGAGAACTACAAGAAACGGGTGAACCGTGAGTGGTCGGAGAAGACCAAACTCGCTGGGGAACGTATCGTAGGTGACCTCCTGGCAGTCCTCGACACCTTCGACAAGGCCCTGGAGAGAACCAACGACGCGGATGACGCCGCAGCTCAGTCGGACGGACTCGAAGGCATACGCAGACAGCTGCTTCAAACCCTGCAAAGGGCGGGCCTCAGAGAGATGGACTCTCGTGCCCCGTTCGACCCTTTCAAGCACGAGGCGCTGATGCGCGAAGAGACGGACGACGGGGACGATGGGGTTATCCTCGAAGTGTTTCAGAAGGGCTACATGATGGGAGATAAGGTGATCAGGACCGCGAAGGTCAGAGTCTCCGCAAAGAAGAGGATGGACGAGGCCGACGCCGCCGTCGAGGCGGAAGGCGTCTCAGATCATCATGACGATCAACACGAAGAAGAGAACGAATAGAAGGAGAGATTGCGTATGGCAGAATCTAAGGAGAAGATCATTGGCATCGACCTGGGAACCAGCAACTCAGCTGCGGCCGTGATCGAGGGAGGAAGAGCTACGATCGTCCCGAGTGCAGAGGGCACGAGCTTGGGAGGCAAGGCGTTTCCGTCCTACGTGGCATTCACGAAAGACGGACAGATGCTGGTAGGTGAACCGGCTAGAAGGCAGGCGGTGTCGAACCCGGAGAACACCGTCTTCGCGATCAAGCGCAAGATGGGTACGGACCACAAGACGAGAATACTGGACAAGGAGTACACCCCGCAGCAGGTATCGGCGTTCATACTTCAGAAGATAAGAAGGGATGCCGAATCCTTCCTTGGGGTCCAGGTGAAGAAGGCCGTGATAACCGTGCCCGCCTACTTCAACGACAACCAGAGGCAGGCGACGAAAGACGCTGGAGAGATTGCGGGCCTTGAGGTGGTCAGGATCATCAACGAGCCGACGGCGGCCGCCCTGGCGTATGGTCTGGACAAATCCGAGAAGGAGCAGAAGATCATGGTCTTCGATCTAGGGGGTGGCACGCTTGATGTCACCGTCATGGATTTCGGGGATGGTGTGTTCGAAGTCATCTCCACGAACGGAGATACCCAGCTCGGCGGGACGGACATGGACAACGCGCTCGTCGCCCACATAGCCAGCGAGTTCAAAGCCGAACACGGGATAGACGTGTCCAACGACGGGATGGCGGTCCAGCGCATAAGGGAGGCGGCCGAGAAGGCGAAGATAGAGCTGTCCTCCACGATGGAGACTGAGATCAACCTTCCGTATCTAACCGCGGACGCGTCGGGTCCGAGGCACCTCGCTCTGAAGTTGACAAGGGCCAAACTCGAGGATCTCGTGAAACCCACCGTGGACAGATGCAAGGGCCCGGTCGTGCAGGCACTCAAGGATGCCAAGCTCGAACCCGAGAAGATAGACAAGATAATACTGGTCGGCGGACCCACGAGGATGCCGATTGTCCACAGGCTCGTTGAGGACATCGTCGGCAAGAAGATCGAACGCGGAGTGGACCCCATGGAGTGCGTCGCGATGGGCGCCGCGATACAAGGCGGTGTGATAGAGGGAACCGTGAAGGACATCCTTCTGCTGGATGTTACGCCGCTTTCGCTCGGAGTCGAGACCCTCGGAGGTGTGTTCCATAAGCAGATCGAGAGGAACACGACCATCCCTACCAGGAAGAGCGAGGTGTTCTCCACAGCCGCGGACGGTCAGACGAGCGTGGAGATCCACATCCTGCAGGGTGAGCGCCCGATGGCGGTCGACAACGTGAGCCTCGGGAGATTCCACCTTATGGGCATTCCGCCGGCGCCCAGGGGCGTTCCGCAGATAGAGGTGACCTTCGACATAGACGCAAACGGGATCATAGATGTCAAGGCGAAGGACACTGGAACAGGGAAGGAGCAGAAGATCACCGTAACGGCGACGACGAAGCTTGAACAGAGCGACATTGACCGCATGATCAAGGATGCTGAAACCTATGCCGAGGAAGACCGGAGCAGGAAAGAGAACGTGGACATCAAGAACCGCGCCGAGGCGAAGGTCTACGAGGTCGAGCGCATCCTCGAGGAGACGGGCGACAAGATTCCTCAGGATTTGAAGGACAGGATCAGCAAGCTCTCCGAGGAATTGAAGACGACTGTCGCATCAAACGACGACATTGTGGCCGTGAAGCAGAAGTTGGAGGAGCTGGAGAAGGCGCTCCTCGAGGTCGGCAAGAAAGTGTACGAGGCTGCGGCCGCAGAGCAACAGGCACCGCCGCAGCAGCCGCCGGAGGGGGGAGCTGGCTCTGATGCGGGCGACGGCGATGGTTATGTCGATGCCGAGTACAAGATAGTGGACGACGAAGAGGGGGAGAAGTAGCTCTCGACCAAAACCTCTTTCATCATCTTCCCGTCTCTCCGTAGAGACAGCGGTTGCCGTCCAAGTACGCACGGATGAGGTCTGCAGATGCCATCGAAGCGAGATTACTATGATGTTCTCGGCGTTAGCAGGGACGCTGGCGTCGACGAAATCAAGAAGGCATATCGCAGGCTCGCACTCAAACACCATCCGGACAAGAACAAGGAGCGCCCCAAGGAAGCCGAGGAGAAGTTCAAGGACCTGTCCGAGGCATACGAGGTTCTGGCGGACCCAGACAAGAGAGCCAGGTACGACCAGTACGGCCACTCTGGTGTCGAGAGCACCTTCCGAGGTGGAGGGTTCGATTGGTCTGACTTCACACACTTCGAGGACATCAGCGACATATTCGGGGGATCCTCCGGATTCGGCTTCGGAGGCAGCATATTCGAGCAGTTCTTCGGAGGGAGACCCAGGTCGGGTCCGCGCGAGGGACGTTCGCTTAGGTATGACATCGAGATATCGCTCCTGGATGCCGCTTCCGGCGCCGAGAAGGAATTGAGAATCCCCCATTCAGTACAGTGCAAGTCGTGCGAAGGACAAGGAGCCAAAGCGGAAGACATCAAGACCTGCTCGACATGCAGCGGAGCAGGCCAGGTGAGACGAGGGCAGACCCGCGGAAACACCAGCTTCGTCTCGATAGCGGCCTGCCCGACGTGCAGGGGCTCTGGCAGGCAGATCACCAAACCTTGCACAACATGCAGCGGCGCTGGCGCCACAGACACGACGAGCACAATCAAAGTCTCCATCCCCAGGGGAGCCGAGGAGGGGATGAGACTGAGGATCAGAGGGGCTGGCGAAGCAAGCGCGGAGGGAGGAGCTCCGGGTGACCTATTCATCGTGATCCACATAGCCCCGCACGAACTCTTCGAAAGAGACGGAGGAGACCTCTACATCGACGCACCGATCTCCTTCTCTGAAGCCGCCTTGGGGGGGAAGATCCAAGTCCCGACACTCGACGGTTCAGCGCTGGTCACGATCCCACCGGGAACACAGACCGGTACGGTCTTTCGCTTGAAGGGGAAAGGGATGCCGGACATTCGGGGCCGCGGAAGCGGGGACGAATTCGTTAGGGTGCAAGTGATGACACCCACGAAACTCAACTCTGAGCAGAAAGAGATGCTACGAAGATTCTCTGAATCGGTCGGTCAATACGGGAAGACCGGTGCCAGGAAGATGCGGTTCTCGGACTTCCGGAAGAAGTCCTAGATGAAAACATATTTATCGACTGCAATCAGAATCTCCACCAGATGAGAGTCGTTGGAATCCTCACCGATGATTCGAGGGTGTATTTCGAGATCTTGACAGCTCTGCGTTCTGAAGGGTTGAAGCACGTATCCCTGGAATTCTCAGAGCCGTTGCCGACCGACGTTGCCGTGATAGTGTCGACGGAGGGTGAGAGGCATCGGATACCGTTTGAAAAGATCGTCACACACCCAGACACTGACGTCGCGATGGAGGAGGTTAGGAGCATCCTGGCAGGGGACAAGGACCTGACGACGGTGGTCATTGGAATCGACCCGGGGAACAGGCCGGGAATCGTCGCCGTTGCGAGTGACGGAACGACTCTGATGAGGATGCAGGCAAGTGATCCAGAGGGAGTGCAGCCACTCGTCGGCGAGGTGGCTAACAGGTACCCGTCCTCCAGGCTAGTGGTCCGCATCGGCAACGGAGATCGTACAAACAGGAACAGGATATTCAACATGCTCTGGGATTGCGGCTACTCGGTCGAGATCGTCGACGAGCGGAACACGACGAAACGGTCGAAGACGCCCGACGAAGATGCTGCGTACGAAATCGCGCTGATGCCGGGTTACGCTCCGAGGAGTCGGCAGGAGGTAGCCCCACAGCCGGGCGAGATACGCAACATACAACGACTGAGTAGGCTGCGGAGCGAAGGAGAGCTGACCGTTTCAAGGGAGCTCGCGGAGGCGGTCGCCTCAGGCAGAATATCCATGGAAGAGGCGATAGTCGAACAGAGGAGGCTCGGGGCGAGTGGGCGCTAGAACAGGTGGTCGTCCGTGACTCTGGCGCATCCCCCGACGCTGCACTCGATCGTCTCTATTCCGAGCCGTCGAATCCTGTCTCTCACGACAGGGACGATCTCGGGAGATGTGTTGACGTAGACCGTGGCGCCGGTGTCGATAGAGAAATGAGCCTGTATACCCTCGCTGCGCATCTTCTTCACTTCGAGAATCACACTGACTGTCTCTGGCCGCCACAGTATGAGTTCTTCTAGACCGGTCATCGTAATGCCGTGAAGAATGAGCGAATCCTTCTCCGCGAGTTCACCCAGGCGGATGCGGTCTCTTCGCCTTATGGCGCTCTGCATCTCGGCTATCGCCCCATGAATGTAGGCGAGCCTCGAATGGAAGAACGGCGACGCCAGGACATCCTTGTGGGCGTCGTCTGTGAGCTTGTGCGCTGGAATCAGCGCCACGACGATGCCCATCTGGAACTCCTCGGAGGCGATCTGGTAGGAATAGGACTCCTCGTCGTCGTGACCAGTTCGCCACAGTGAGAACGCCCCCGTGACTGATCTCGCCGCGGATCCCGCCCCCCTTCTGGCGATCGTCGACATCTCCTCGAGAGAGAGTTCGAGCCCAGCAGCCGAACACGCCGCCACTGAAAGCGCAGCAAACCCCGACGCAGAGGCTCCGAGGCCGACGTTGGACGGGAAGTTGTTCTTCGACTCCATTCTGAAGCTGCTCTCGACGCCGCTCCTTCGCCTCACCTCATCAACGACAGACTGGATCCGCTCCATCTCCCTCTGGGAAGCCGCCTTCCCGTCGATCGTCGCGGAATCACCGGCGACACCGACGAACTCGATCGTCGTGTGCGTCTCCGTCGGGGCGGTGGCAACAGATATGGAATCGTGGAACGGTATTCGCAGACGCTCGTCCTTCAGCCCATGGTACTTGATGAGCCCCTGGATAGGATGTGCCTTTGCGGACGATTTCACAGTAACACCTCACACGTCGAACAGGATGGTCAGAGTCTTGCCCTCGTTATCGATCACAAGATTATGATATGTGACTCCTTTAACAACCGATCGCTTGGGATGGCGTGACGGGTCAAACTGCTCCCCTCTGGCAATCGCCTCGAGATTCAGTCCCGTCACCTCCACTTCGAACTCCTTGAACACGTAGTTGTCGGTGTCGTGGAGAAACAAGAGTTCCTGCAGGAAATCTACCAGGAGCTGTTCCTCGCTGTCTGCGCTGATAACCACCTTCACCTCGCCTACGGTCTCCACCGTCGAAACGTCGGTCATCAGGTCGAACAGAGCGAATGCGGCGTTAGCGAACCTCGCCGAAATCGTCTCGCCGAAGGCCTCGACCAGTGCATCGGCCGTGTGGTCCAGAAGTCGATACCTCATCTATCTGGAAAGAGAAGTCGCCAGTATATCAAGGCTGTGCCATCTTGGATACTCCGTGGTACGCACACAGCCTCGACAACTCACAAACGTCGCAGAGCGGGGTCAGGGCCTTGCACCTTCTTCTGCCGTGCTCAATCAGGTTCAGGTGCATGCTGTAGTACTCCTTCCCCGGAACGAGCGCCTCGAGTTCCTTCTGCGCCTTCTCCCTTGTGGCGCGAAGGCTAAGAAGACCTAGGCGTCCGCTAACTCGATGGACATGCGTATCAACAGGGAAGACCGGTTTCCCGAACGAGAAGAGAAGCACGATTGCCGCAGTCTTGGGGCCGACGCCATCGATCGACGACAGCCATTCGGTCGCCTCCTTGGCCGGCATCTGGGAGAGGAAGGAGAGTTCTAGACTGCCAGCCTCCTCCATGACACGGCCCAGGGCACTAACAATCCTCCTCGCCTTGATGTCTGCAAGGCCACCTGACCTTATTACCGATGCGATCTCTGAAGGGTCCGCGTCCAGCAATGTCTCCCAGTCCGGGTATCGCTCCTTCAACCTCTCGAACGCTCTGTGTGAATTCACGTCACTCGTGTTTTGCGAAAGTATCGTCCCAACAAGCGTATCCAACGGGTCCGCGTTGGAGCGGCGCGATTTGCGACCGTACGCCAGCGTGAGTGCAGAGTTCACCTCATTCGCCTTCTTCCGCAGCGCATCCGACATCGACAACGGTCACCTCGACGGGCATGGTCGCGGTCGGACAAATAAGATGCGGACGAGCGTCGTCGACTTGAGGGCTCCACGGGACGGCGCGAACACGGAAGGATTTATATCGCTCCAGCCAATCATTCGCCCGTGAACATCTGCGTGATCGGCTGCGGCGCTATCGGAATCGCCATAGCCCGGGCTGTTGAAGACATCCCGAGCATTGCGAACGTGTACCTGACGGACAGGTCTAAGGAGTGTGCAACGCTGCTTCAGGACAAGCTGATTAAGGTCAAGTATGTCCCGGACATCGTGCCAATAATCGGGGACATACGATTGGTTGTCGAAGCCGCAAGCCAGGATGCCGCCAGATACTACATACCCCTTGCGCTCTCTGCTGGAGTCGATGTGCTCATCATGAGCGTTGGAGTTCTTCACGACGAATCATTCCGGGATGACATCTACCGGCTGGCTGAAAGAAAGGGTGGAAAGATTTACGTTCCCAGCGGAGCTGTAGGAGGGATAGACGCTCTATCTGCTGCCAAGCTAGAGGATATCGAAGAAGTAACCCTCACGACGACGAAACCTCCTTCGGCGTTCGGGAACAGCGAATACCTGAAATCCATAGGGATTGTCCCGTCCGACGTGCGCGTCAGGACACAGGTCTTCGAGGGATCGGCCAAGGAGGCTGTGAGACACTTTCCCCAGAACATCAATGTGGCTGCGACAATAGCCCTGGCAGGCGTCGGCTTCGACAAGACTCTGATCAAGATCGTATGCGACCCGCAGGTGAAGACGAATGAACACCACCTCCAAGCGAGAGGTAGGTTCGGCGAGATTGACGTCGTCACGAGAAACGTGCCATCCCCGCGGAACCCGAAGACTAGCTACCTGGCGGCCCTATCAGCCATATCGGCGATCGAGAAGATCGTCGGGGTGAAGTGGATAGGAGCATAGCCGCATCATTTCTTTATACACTGAGCTGCATCCTGGACGAGTGGTCCTGTGGCGACAAAGGAGAGATGGATATTCTCGTCCATGAAAAAAGACGTCGACGCGGTCGTCCTCATGAACGCCGTCGAGCCCAACCTGGATTGCAGCTTCTTCTATGCCACAGGGATTCCTAACGGGCTTTTTGAGGGCTGTTTGGCAATCATCCGACCTTCTGGGCTTGAAGTGCTCACCTCTGAATTAGAGGCCTTGAGCGCCCAGGAGGCAGGTGTGAAGACGCGAGTGTTCGAGAACGGCGACGAACGCATGAAACTGATGAAACGCAGATTGTCACGCTTCAAGCGGATAGGAATCAACTCCAGGGAACTCACTCTGGCCAATCACAGGCTCATAAAGAGGGCCTGCGGGAAAGCGAGACTGGTGGACGTCTCCGAGGACCTGTTCGGGGCAAGGATGATCAAGCAACCGGATGAGGTCAGACGCATTTCCAGAGCGTGCAAAATAGCGTCCGAGGTGGGCAGATCCATCCCGACCTTCGTTTCGGAAGGTATGCTCGAAACTGAAGCAGCAGCCGAGATCAGTTACAGGATGATGCGTCTTGGGGCGGCGGGACCGGCCTTCACGACTGTGGCTGCATTCGGTGCCAAGAGCGCTGAACCGCATTACACACCTTCGAAGAGAAGGCTCAGGAAGGGGAATCTCGCGCTTTTCGATTTCGGAGCGTCTTTCGAGAGGTACGTCTCGGACATAACCCGGACTTTCGTGTGCGGGACACCTAGCAGGAGACAGAAGGAGATGCACGAGGTCGTCCTGAGAGCGCAAGAAGAGGCGTTGGACTTGATCGGGGACGGCGTCCATGGCGAAGATGTCGACGATGCAGCCAGGAATGTGATCGACGCCAGCAAGTTCAAGGGCTGCTTCGTACACAGCACAGGCCATGGCCTGGGCATATCGGTCCACGACCCCGGGTCGATATCCTCAGCCAGAGACATGGTCCTGCGCGAGGGCATGGTCCTCACAGTCGAACCTGGCGCGTACATCGCTGGCTTTGGCGGTGTCAGGATTGAAGACGACGTTCTTGTGACAAAGAACGGCTGCAAGCCGCTCACCGCATGCCCTAAGGGTCTCAGGCGCATCTAGACGATCGACGGAAGGCTCAGATCGAGAAGGGCGTCCATGAGGGCATCGATCATGAATATCAGCGTCACACCTATCAGTGATACGATCATTGATGCCAGCCAGTCATCTGAGACCGCCAGCTCCTCGACCAAGACGAATCTTACGACCACCACGAGGATGACGAAGGACAGTAGGAGCATCAAATCGGAGAAGACGTGTTCCCTGCTCATGTTGCTCACCGCAGTGACGACGAATACGAAGACGAGCGTGACGATCAACAACCGCAAGAAATGCTCAGGACCTGCGGACCAGTCCTGAGCGACCACAGCTGCGCTGGCATAGAAGACGAGCAGGACGACCATCACCGCCACCAAGAGCAGCCCTAATTCTACCGCGTCCATAGCAGAACCGAATCTCGTCAGAGAACTTATCTCTATCCCTTTTTCTGCCTGCCTCTCGGGATTGCGATGATCTCTCGGACTTCCATGTTGAAGAACGAATTCGCGTGCGCGGGCCTGACCACGCAGGCAGTATCGGCCCCTTCCCCGGTGCCTCCGATGACAGCAACCTCGAAATTGCCACACGGAATCGCCCCATTATCCGCTGCCATGACCGCCACCTCCACACACACCTTCAGTCCCTGCCCGAACAGCGATCTGAGCGCTTCGGATATCGCCTCGACCCGAGATGACCCGCCAAGCTTACGGGTCACTGATCGCTCCAAACCTGAGAGGGCGTGAGAAGACCTCACGACCCTGGCTCCTGACTGTGTGAGCCTCTCATAGGTCTTGTCATCCATATCCACGACGCCCTCTCCGGAGAATCCTGCGTGGGAAGTGACGACCACAATCCGGACATCTGAGCCAGCGAATCTAGACAGAACCTTGAAGGCGGTCTCGCCGGAATTACTTGCCACGACGACGTGTCCTATTCCTGTTCGTCTCAAACATCGCCCCACAGCATCGAGAACCGCGTCCGTGTTCTCCTTGCCAGGCCGATCGAAATAGACTACCTCCGATACAGCCATGTCATCCCGGACCATAAAATGTGGTACCCCTAAATAAAAATGTCGCCAGGAACGATTCGGCAAGACTCGGAAAGCATTATTTACGCTTATCAGGTTCAAGGGGACGTGGCGATCTTCTTCAACGAGGAGTTCTGTAATCACGTTCAGAGCCCGTTCCATCCGGAGTCTCCCGAGAGATTGAAGGGCATAGTCCAGAAGCTGAAGCACCACGGATTGTGGGAAGACGTAATCCGCTCGGAAGCGGGAAATGCAGAGCATCTCAAACTCATCCATGATGAGGATTACGTGGACTTCATCCGCACGTGCGGCGAATGCAACATCACCATGGACACATCCGTCCACAGCGATACCTACGCTATTGCAGCCCTGTCAGCCGAATGTGCGATTGACGCGGTGGCACACTCGAAGAAGAAGGAAGAGCCGTCGTTCGCCTTGACGAGACCTCCAGGTCATCACGCGGGTGCGAACTATGGTATGGGGTTCTGCTACTTCAACAACATAGCAGTAGCTGCCGCCCATCTGCTAGACCGGGGGGACAAGAGGATTGCGATTATCGATTCCGATGTACACCACGGAAACGGCACGGAACAGGTGTTCGCAGGGAGATCGGATGTGCTATACATCTCAATACATCAGACGGGCATCTTCCCGGGAACGGGGAGCGTTGACTTCCTTGGGAAGGGCGACGGAGAAGGGTTCACAATCAACTTGCCACTGGACTCGGGCTGCGGGGATTCGACATACGACCACTTCTACTCCGATATCGTCCTACCAGTCGTCCAGCAGTTCTCACCAGACGCAATCCTCGTCAGCTTAGGAGTCGATTGCCATTACAGGGATCCGCTCGCATCCATGAGCCTATCGTCTATAGGTCACGTGAGAGGAGCGATGGAGCTGGTGCGCCTTTCTGAGTCTTGCGCGAAGAGGCTGACTTTCTTCCTTGAAGGTGGATACGACGTACCCGCTCTCTCGGAGGTGGTGACCGGCGTCGTCGGTGTCCTCAGGGGGGTGGACATCCCCCTGGAGTTCAGGGAAGTGCTGGACAACAGCTGCCTAGGACGCATCGCCATCGAACGATGCAGGACGAATGCCTCCGAACACTGGGACCTATGAGCTCGGTTTTCTCCTCCTAGCGTCCAGGCGTTTCTCGCGCTCCTTTCTGATGTTCTTCTCCATCATGTCGAGAGCGGTATCCAGCGACCGGTACAGATCCCAATCACTGGCCTTTGAGTAGTACATCCCACTGTCGGTGGTCAGCCTAGCGCCGAGGCTGGATTTGGTCTTAAGGCCGCCCTGATGGTAGGACGTCACGTGGACGGAGAAAACCTTCGGTGGCTCCATCTTGTCAATCCTCTTCATCGACCTGCCGATGAGATCGTACATGATCTCGTAGACCTCGGGATCCTCCGCATCGAGGCCTGTGATCTGTACATAGACACCCTCCTGAGGCCTGAGGCTGATAATCTGCTCCATGATGTCGGTATGCGATACAACGCCGACCAGTTTCATCTCATCAGCGACGAACAGTGTAGAGAGATTCTTCGAGAGCATAATGGAGACGACTCTGTCGAGAGTGTCGGTGGGAGACACGGAAACGGGGTGCGTGTTCATGACGCTGCCCACCCTCACATCCGCGGGCTCTCTGTCCCCCCTGACCTCGTTCGGTGGTTTCGATGCTCTCGGAGACCAGACGACCTCCAATATCTCCGTCATCCCAATCGCTCCGATGAGCAGATTCTGATCTGCGACAACCGGAAGCGTCTTCTCATTCAAACTCTTCATGAGAATCTGGGCATTCCTCACAGGTTCGTTCTCAGCGACCGTGACGGGAGCCGTGCTCATTATCGACCCCGCCGTTCTGCGTCTCAGCTCGTCCATTTTGGACATTACCCGAATGATGTCGGTCCGCGACAGGAATCCCACGAGCTTGTGGTTCCTCACCACCGGGGCTCCCCTCACACCAGTCGACATAAGCTCCTCAGCGGCGCTCACGATGGTCATGTCTTCTTCCAGCTTTGGGCAGGGGACCATTATGTGCTCGACCTTTGCGGTGAGAGGCAAGTTCCGCCTCGACAACAGAGAGTAGTAGCTCACAAGCCCGAGCGGCTTTTCGTCCTCGATGACTGGAATCTCCCTGACGCGCTCCTTCTTCATTCTAGATATGACTTCGGATACCGTCTCGCCCTTGCTAACGGTCACACGAGGCGTGCTCATGACATCCTTCACGAGAAGCTTGCTGATCTCAGTTGCCTTCAATTTGAACACTTCCTAGCAATACGAGGCGTGGAAAACACATCTGGGTTTCATGCCTAGTCATAGCAATCAGACTCCCCCATCTAAATACTTTCTGTGCTGCATCCATTGCTGATAATTTCGTCAATGATTTATAGCCTCGACCCAATCCGGTAGAACGAGGTCGCCGTATAGTCTCGTCACGGACGGGTTTAGGGCATGGGGGGCTGGGATTACGAACGACAAGTCAGCGAGTGCAGGCAGGAGAGTTGGTCCAGGGGAGGACGATGGAGGGACATCCCCACAGGGACCTCCCCTTGAATTCCTGACGCTGGATGATTTTGACGTAAAAGGCAAGCGGGTCCTCCTGAGGGTGGACATCAACTCGCCTGTCGACGAGCGCACATTGAAGGTTGAGGACGGGTCGAAAATCGCTTCCGCCGTTCCGACGTTGAGGGAGCTGATTGACCGCGGAGCCAGGTTGGTGGTTCTTGCACATCAAGGACGACCAGGCGACTACGACTTCATAACGCTGAACGAACATGCTGACTGGCTGAGCAGGTACTCTGGTAAGAAGGTGAGGTATATCAACGACACATTCGGACCCCATGCGAAGAAGGCCATCGATTCCTTGGGGGAAGGAGAGTGCGTCCTACTGCAGAATGTAAGGAATTTCTCGGGGGAGCAGCTCAAACTCACGCCTGAGGAGCACGCGCAGTCTCCCATGGTGAAGGCCCTTGCCCCCAAGTTCGACCTGTTTGTGAATGATGCGTTCGCATCCGCTCACAGATCGCACGCGTCCCTCCTGGGGTTCACGACCGTTCTGCCTTCCGCCGTCGGGAGGCTGATGGAGAAAGAAGTGAGGGCCATGTTCGAAATCCTCCGAACCCCTTCAAGACCGGCCACGTTTGTGTTCGGCGGCACCAAGTTCGCGGACGCCCTTCCGGTCATAAGGAGGCTGGCTGAATCCGACCGTGTGGACCACGTGCTCATCGCAGGTCTGGCTGGCTACACCTGCCAGTGGATCATGGGTCACAGGATAGGCTCTGGTACGGAGAAACTCGCGCGCCGAGACGTCACGGATAAGATCAGAGAAGCCGCGAGGGTTCTAATAAACGACCATGGTGACAAGATCGCCTTGCCGGTCGACTGTGCCGTCGAGGAGGGCGGAAAACGAATTGAATATCCTCTCGATGACCTGCCGGAGGAGGCGGCGATACTCGATATTGGCTCTGTGACGATTGAGAGGTTCAAGGCCGTTGTCGAGCTGTCGAAGACCGTGTTCCTGTCCGGCCCGCCAGGCGTATACGAGCGGGAGGGGTTCGCCACTGGCACACGCGAACTGTTCGAAGCCATAGCTTCGTCGGGAGCATATTCCGTCATCGGAGGGGGGCATTCTGGTGCGGCGGCGCATCAGCTCGGCATGAGCGAGCGGTTCTCCTACATCAGCACCGGAGGTGGGGCGATAGAACGCATGATACTCGGCAAGAGTATGCCAGTCATCGAAGCTCTGAAGGCCTCTGCGAATCGAGGTTAGCTGTACGGAAAGCTCTTCTTTCCGCCGCCTCCGAGGATGGTGCCTCCGAGAGACCTGGCCCTGACGAGCCCCCTCAACGGCACACTGTCAATTTCATTCAGGCTGCCCTTGTTGACCAGTACGAGTGTGAGGACGGGCACCCCACCGGCTTCCTTGATGTCGGTTATCGCTCCCTTGATCGTGGCACCAGTACTCAGCACGTCATCCACGATGATGATCTTCTTGCCGTTGCCGACCGAGGCGTAGTTCGAGCTGAAGGCGCCCCCGCTCTGACTCTCCGCATGGGGCCTGTACACACCGAGGTCGATGCCGAGGACCTCGGACAGCTTCGCGGCAAACGGTATACCGTTTATGGACACACCGAGCACAACCTCCGCATCCTGGTCCTGCTTGCCAAGTTCTTCGAGGGCTATGTCGGCCATCAGCTCGGCCATCAATCCAATTCTGTATCCCGAGACCCCCACAGACCTCCATCCTATCTTCACGTCGGACGGTGGAAGGCCTTCCGGACCGTATTCCACGAGATAATTGACAGTGTCAATGGAAAGGTGCAGTTCATCCGCTACATCGCGGACGCTCAGGCCTTTCTTCCTTAGCATCTTGGCATTTGCTGCCAGCTCTTTAACGTCTACCATCTTGCCACCGGATTCAAAGAGTACGATGTTACGATATTAACCTTTCTCTGCGGGGCGCGACTCCAGGCTCTCCACCATCGCAACAAGGGCCCGATTCAACGGTGTGGCCACTCCGACCCCAGCACCTATCTGGCATATGTGTCCGTTTATACTCGATATCTCGGTCTTGCGACCGAGTTCGACATCCCTCAGCATGCTCGACCGATTGTGCGCGGTCTCCTGCGCCACGGCCCTTGCACGCCTGTAAACGGATGTCTCGGGCAGAACGATCCCCGCCGCACTCGCCACAGATTCACACTCGAGACATATCTCAGACATGAGCCTGGAGGTCGTCCTGCTTTCGAGCAATGCCCCGTTCGCCACCCGCAGCACCGCGGTGAGGGGATTGATGGATGCGTTCACGATCGCCTTTGCCCATATCTCACCATTCATCTCCATCGTAACGGACGATGGTATACCGGCCTTTCTGAAGACGGATGAGATGTAGGCCGCGGACTCCTTGTCGATGTCGGCGCCGATGATTGTTCTGCCAATTCCCGCAATCTGAACGATTCCAGGGGACGCGAGAGATGCACCCATAGTCGTGGTGCCACCGAAGGCAGACTGCCCGAACCACTCGCGAAGCGTCTCGATGTTGCCTAGCCCGTTCTGAAGCGTCAACACCTTGGTGTTGGCATTCACCCAATGTCTGCAAACTTCTGCTACCGCTCTCGTGTTGTACGACTTCGTCGTTATCAGCATCAAGTCGGGAGGGTCAAGCCCATCAATGCTCTGGTACGCCTCGGCATCTACCTTCTTCCTGACGACGCCTCGGAGCTCCAACCCGCTCTTCCGGATGGCTTCGACATTCGCGGCTCGTCCGATTAGAACCACTTCATGCTGCTCGGCAAGCATGCCGCCGAAGGCACTTCCGAGAGACCCCGCCCCGTAAACGCAGATTCTCATCTGACCTTGAACCACTATATTATCTGCCTATTTGTTGCTTACCGAGCGACGGGCACGATTGGCGGAGCTTAGGAGGTCTGAGAGACCTAGTCGAAGTCTCCCTCCACACGTCGGAAGCCGTGCCTGTGACTATCTCTCCATTGCCGGAAAGCAGTGGGGATGAAAGAATTAAGAACACGCAGAGACAAGTACGACCCGAGATGTCCGAAGGCCCCCTGACCACATATTGGAGCATTCTAGATGGCACTTCAGAACCCAGGTACCTCGAATCGAAGCGCAAGTCTACGGATGTCGACCTAGATGCTGACACAGAAACCCTCTGGACAGCCCACGAACGAGCAGTAAGGTACTCCGGGAGGAGTGACGGACCATCACTCCTTGACCTTAAGATCGAGCTGGCGGGCCGAATGCTCAGAGGGTGCTCCATGTGTGAGAGGGCATGTGGAGTGAACAGGATTGAAGGAGAGGTCGGTCATTGCGGAGTGTCGGACACACGGATATCAAGCGAGTTCTTGCACATGGGTGAGGAGCCGGACCTTGTACCATCTCACACGATATTTCTCTCCGGGTGTACTTTCGACTGCGTCTTCTGTCAGAACTGGGACATATCCACGCGACCTGATTCAGGTGAGGCGGGCGAACCGGTCGCCCTCGCCGGGGTGATTGCGCGAAAGGCCTCTCGGGCCGAGGCGTTGACGGGCGGAATGTGGCGGGCTCCGGCGAGGAATGTCAACTGGGTGGGTGGCGACCCCACCTCTCACATATGCTTCATCCTCGAAACGCTCAGAGAGTGCAGCGCACGAACCCCTCAGATATGGAATTCCAACATGTACCTGACCGCGCCAGCGCTGAGACTACTCGAGGGCGTCATCGACTTGTATCTCACCGATTTCAAGTACGGCAACGACGATTGCGCCAAACGCCTGTCGAATGTGGAGAATTACACAGACGTCGTCAGGCGGAATCACAAGGCCGCGAGGTCGAATGCGGAGATGGTTGTCAGGCATCTCGTGCTACCCAACCACATCGACTGCTGCACCAAGCCAGTACTCAGCTGGATTGCTGACAACCTGAGCGGAGTCAGGGTGAACGTCATGGCGCAGTACAGGCCCGCACACAGGGCGCGCGAGCACCAGGATATTTCCCGGCCCCTAAGGTCTTCGGAGTACAGGGAGGCAGCAACCTTCGCTGGTGATTTGGGCTTGGACTTATGTGGCTGACGGCCGGAGGCCAACACCCTCGAATGGATTAAGTACGGCGACTCTAATCATTCCACGTGGATTCGTCAGAGGCAATAAGTATCATCGCGTTTCTAGGAGCCGCAGCGACTCTTGGGTGCGCTTCACTCCTGGACATCCGAACAAGACGAGTGCCTAACCGGTTTTGGATCTTCCTTTCCCTGCTCGGGATTATCCTCATCTTGCTGAGAATCATGGTGGACGAAGAGCGTGCGGAGTTTGCGCTCATCCTCGTGCCAATCGTCGCAGTCCTGTCAGATGTGTACCTTGACACCGAAGGGGACTCGATGTTGGCCAGGAGCGCTCCTGTCATGAAGTACGCCACGGCACTAGTCGCCGTGGTAGCTCTGGGGGTTTTGTGGGCAGATGACAGCTACTTCCAGTCCCTTCTCGCAGTGCCAATAATGATGATGGTGTTTGTGGCATTGTACGCGTTGGACATCATCAAGGGCGGAGCGGACGCGAAGGCGTTGATCGCACTGGCCGTCGTCTTTCCATTCGTCCCGGCCATAGGCAATCTTCCTCTCGTCGTTCCACTAGATTCGACTGCAAGCGTGCTGTTTCCGTTTGCATTCGCGGTGTTGATAGATGCGGCAATCCTCGTCCTATTCCTACCACTCGGATTCCTTGTCCGCAACCTGGCATCCCGTGATATCAAGCTCCCCCAGATGCTACTCGGCTACATGATCGATTCAGGCACGGATGCGCCTGGGTTCATCTGGCTCATGGAGCGTGTCGAAGACGGGAGGCACAGGATATATACCCGCCCTGCAGGAGATGAGGATGCATCAGAGGAGCTGAAGAAGTTGAGGGAACATGGCAGACCGAAGGTGTGGGTCACTCCAAAGATACCATTCATAGTGCCCATATTCGCCGGACTCATCATAGCGACCATCGCCGGCAACCTCCTGTTCCTACTGTTCGGATTCTGAAGAATGCCAATCAGAAGATGTCACAGGACTGATCGGCAGATCGTGCGTGCCCCCCTAGACTACAATATTCAGGGAGCGACCACATCCCCTACAGAGATTCCCTTCGAGGGCGTTCCTCGAGATTGAGAGTCCAGTCCTCTCAATCGCAAGGGTTCCGCACTCTGGGCAGAAGGTGTCATCGCGGTCGCCAGCATGGACATTTCCGAGGTATACGAATTCGAGGCCTGCCTTTCGCGCGACGTCAAAGGCAAGGTCCAGAGTCTTCATCGGAGTTATCGGAACCTTCGTCAGTCTGTAGTCGGGGTGAAAGGCCGAGAAATGCACGGGGATGTCCGTTCGGAGGCTGTCTCTCACCCAGTTCACGAAGCCCTCCAACTCTTCGACGGAGTCGTTGTGGCTAGGGATGACAAGATAGGTCAACTCAAGGTGAATCCCCAGTTCGACGGCCCGCTCGCAAGTCTCGAGCACGGGCGCAAGATGACCTCCGCAGATATCGCGATAGAACTCCTCTCTGAACGACTTGACATCGATATTCATAGCGTCAATGAGGCCCCTGAGTTCCATCAGTGGCGATTCGCAGATGTATCCGTTGGTAACGTAACTCGTCCTGAGACCAGCCTCGTGGGCGATGCGTGAGGCGTGAGTTGTGAATTCATGCCAAATCGTAGGTTCGTTGTAGGTCCATGAAACAGACTTGGCGTCCCAAGACCTCGCGTGACGTACGACGTCCTCCGGAGACAACTTCGTGAGGGAGGTCTCTGACGGAGAGGCTCTCGAGATGGAATGGTTCTGACAATGACGGCATGTGAGATTACAGCCGACCGAGCCGAAGGATACGGCCGTCGTCCCTGGTAGGAAATGGAAGAGGGGTTTCTTCTCAATCGGGTCGGGGTGTATCGACGATGCCAAGCCGTATGTCAAAGAGTAGAGCTTGCCATCCCTGTTCTCCCTTACCCCGCACAGTCCGCGTTTCCCTGTCGCGATCAGGCAGTTGTGAGGACAGAGCAGGCATCTTATCTGCGTCCCATCCGCCTCGTAGAACCTTGCCTCATGATTGACGGGATCTGAAGTGCTCATATCCCCGGTTCTCCAGCCTCTCCCTCTTGCCGCTGTCGATAAGAATGTTCTCCTCCCCACTGGTGACCTTCCCGATAACTGTCAGTGGACACCCTATGTCGGATGCCAGATTTGCCAGGTCGGTTTCAGCCTCTCGTTTGATTGTGAAGAGCAGCTCATAATCATCGCCGAAGTTGAGGACTAAGGATTTCTGGCGTTCTAGGTCGTGGAAAGCCAGCTCCACTTCCTTCGCCTTGGAGATGCGAGAATAGTCGATTTCGTAGGTGAGTCCTGAGCTCCTCGCCAGCTCGAATATCGATGATGATAGTCCATCAGAAATATCCATGCAAGAGGTCACGAACCCGGCGCCTGCGAGAGCTGCGGCCTCCTTAAGCCTTGGACGGGGGCGCATCAGAGCAGTCTCCGCCTCTCCGAGAGACAGATTGCGCTTCAAGGAGTAGTAACCAGCACCGGCTCTACCGAGTTCGCCGGAGGTAGCCACGAGGTCTCCAGGTCTAGCGCCTTTTCTCAGCAGGATGTTGTCCCTAGCCACCTCGCCGACCGCAGTACCGCAAAGCGTGAGTGTCTCGTGTTCCTTGGTGTCGCCCCCGACGATGCTCGTGCCGAAATGCCGCGCGCAGTCGTTCATGCCGTCTACGATCTGCTCAAGATAGTCGATTGGGTGCCCGCGGGTGATCCCTACCGCTGTGACGACCGCCAGAGGGCGACCGCCCATAGCTGCGATATCGCTGAGATTGACAGCGACAATCGACCAGCCGACATCGTAAGGACCCATACCCTTCGGGATATGCGTTCTCGGTGCCATCATATCGGTCGTCACCAGGAGGTATCTGTCGCCCATGTCGATTGCGGCACAGTCGTCCCCGATGCCCACCTCGGCGTCGCTTCTGACGATTCTGTCGATTATCCTAATCGCTCCGCGCTCACCCAGAGTCCCAAGGGTCTTCACAAGGACAGCAGATTGCTGTTTCGTAATTAAGCCTTTTCAGAGGGTTGGACAGTCTTTAAGAAGACCATGACACAGCTTAACGTACTAATAGGCGAATCAGTATTCTTGCCCGGTAATCTGAAATGAGAGTCGAGGTGCCCTACGGAGAGGGAACGGAGATAGTGGAGGTCCCAGATGCCAACATGGGAGAGGTCGCCTACCCGAACGAGTTGCCTGAGGCCGACGAGATGGAGCTGTTGCAGGAGGCCGTTGACAACCCAATTGATTCTGCGAGCCTCGACGAGTTCCTCCAGGGAGCGAGCAACGTGCTGGTAATCGTCAACGACGCGACACGCCCTACTCCCACCGCGAAGATTCTTGACCTGATCGGGTCGACCCTGGATGGTGTAGGGGCGGAATACGTCGTGGCAACTGGCATGCATAGACCTCCGACAGAGGAGGAATTCAGGTTCGTGTTCGGCCCCCGATATGACTCGATCAAGGAGAGGGTACACTCGCATGATTCCAAGAACAGCGAGTTGGTGCACTTCGGAACCACTACAAGAGGAACAGATGTGCGGATGAACAAACTCGTCCAGGAGGCTGACCGTATAGTGGTCATTGGGAGCGTCGAACCCCATTACTTCGCGGGATACACGGGAGGCAGGAAAGCCTTCCTGCCTGGCGTCGCAGCCTACGGAACCATAGAGCAGAACCACAAGTTGGCACTAACCCGTGAAGCCCAGGCACTCAACCTGAAGGGTAATCCGGTCCACGAGGATATGCTCGAGGCGATGTCGTTCCTCAACGGGAAGGAGATATTCTCCATCATGGCGGTGTTGGACAAGGAGCACAAGGTGTGCTCCGCTTACGCGGGAGATATTGACTCGACTTTCGAGGTCGCTGTGAGGAAGGCCGACGAGGTCTTCGTCGTCAAGATGAAGAAGACGGACATTGTCGTTGCGGTCACTTCGTTCCCTCACGATATTGACCTATACCAGTCCCAGAAGGCCCTTGATAACGCGAAGCACTCCGTCAGAGACGGCGGAATTCTAATTCTAGTGAGCGCCTGCAGAACCGGCGTCGGAGCTGACACTTTCCTGAAACTCCTGGCAAGCGCGACGACGCCGAACGAAGCTCTTGAGAAGATATCCCGAGAGTTCAAGCTCGGCTATCACAAAGCAGCAAAGATGGCCGAGATAGGTCTCAGAATGAGGATGTTCGCAGTCACCGGACTCGAGCCGGAGATTGCCGAGAAGGCTCACATGGTTCCAATGCCCTCCCTCCAAGAGGCTGTGGACAGAGCCCTGGCGGAGCTTGGGTCTGAGTCAAAGGTGACCTTTATAATGGACGCTGTGATTACTGTCCCGAAAGTCGAGTCAGACTGATGATTCGTTGACCATACATCGCGTCGAAGGGCAAGGAGGGTACTGTGGTGGAAGCAGAAAGAGCGAAGAGGTTCGAGATGGAGATGCTCACATGCACCTTCTGCGGATTCTGCAAGAGCGTCTGTCCCTACTTCGAGGACAACCAATGGGAACCGGCCGTTGCTAGAGGCAAGGTCATTCTTGCCTACGGCCTAGTAGGAGGAGACCTTGAGCCGGATGATTCCGTCGTGAAGCGAATCTACCAGTGCACGACCTGCAAGGACTGTGAACGAAGGTGCCCCTCCAACATCAAAGTGATTGAAATCGTCAAGGCCGCCAGGGGCGATCTCGTCAAGGCAGGTCATATGCTTCCTGCGCACTCGAAGATCGTGAAGAACATCGAGAAGACGAAAAACCCGTACGGAGAGACGAAGAAGGCGGATTTCGGCGTTCCTTCGAAGGAGGCGGAGATCGGTTACTTCATCGGATGCACAGCGCGCTATCGAACCACAGAGATCGCAGAACATTCCATTTCGATTCTGAAGAAGCTCGGCATTGACTTCACGCTCATCGACGAGGTGTGTTGTGGAAGCACGCTCCATAGAATCGGGCTGCCTCAGGAGGATATCGAGGGGATGATGAATGCGAACCTTGAGGAAGTTAAAAGACTCGGCATCAAGAAGCTCCTCTTCACGTGCGCAGGCTGCCTGCACATGTTCAAGGAGGAATACACGAAACACACTTCCTATGGGTTCGAGGTCGAGCACATGACCCAATTCCTCGCGAGGCATGACCTCAAACTGAAGCCACTCAGGAAGAAGATCACGTATCATGACCCGTGCCACATCGGCAGACACATGAAGATCTATGACGAACCCCGCACACTCCTCAGAATGATACCGGAAGCAGAGTATGTGGAGATGAGCGAGAGTAAGGAGACTTCTAGGTGTTGTGGTGGTGGTGGAGGGGTTCGCGCGGCGGATCCCGCTGCCGCGCAGAGAATCGCTTCCAGACGTTTGGAAACGGCTTCCGAAATCGCGGATCTGCTCATCACGTCCTGTCCGTTCTGCGTGAGCACTTTGAGACAGGGGAACGAACTGACTAATGCCGACATAGAGATAATGGACATAACCGAGCTGATCGATGACCTTCTGGAAGTCTAGACAGGAGGTACTGTGACGTGAGCACTTCTGCTTCGGCTCTAAGGGTGGGGTCGAGGACGTTCCGGTTCGGCCCCCCGGTGGTGATGGGAGTCATCAATGCCACAACTGATTCCTTCTCGGGCGACGGCCTAGGAGAGGATACGGGAAGAGCTGTGAAAACGGGATTGCGCATGTTCGCCGCTGGAGCCGTGTTCGTCGACATAGGAGGGGAGTCGACCAGGCCTGGCGCGGACACTGTACCGACTGATGAAGAGATAAGAAGGACTATCGGGATCGTGAGAGAGTTGGCCAGAAGACATCCTGGCAGAGTCTCCATCGACACGATGAAGGCCGAGGTGGCAAGAGAGGCACTCGAAGCTGGAGCGGCCGTGGTGAACGACGTCAATGGCCTGAGGGGGGAAGGCATGGCGGAGGTGATTGCTGAGCATGACGCATCAGTCATTATCATGCACATGCAGGGAACCCCGAGAACGATGCAGAAATCACCCAAGTACGGAGATGTCATGGCGGACATATCTGCCTTCCTTGGGGATAGGATTGCGGCCGCCGAGAAGGCGGGGATACGCGCCAACAAGATAATGATCGACCCTGGCATCGGCTTCGGGAAGAGCCTCGATCACAACCTCGAGATACTCACGAGGCTACGAGAGCTGCGCTCGCTGGGAAAGGCAATCGCAATCGGCGTGTCCAGGAAGTCCTTCATCGGCAAGATCACCGGCAGCTCGGTCGACGACAGGCTGGGTGGATCGCTAGCTACAGCGGTTCTTGCGGCTGCGAATGGTGCCAATGTCATAAGAGCTCACGACGTCCCGGAAACGGCCCAGGCGTTGCGAGTGGCTTGGCATATCATTCGACTGGCTGATGGCGAACCGCGAAAGTATTTAATCCAGACAGCTATGGGGTGAATGGGCAACACCCCCAAGGTCATCTCTGCCCACGGAAGACTTAGGTGATCGTGTGTCTTCACCTGACAGAACTTTCACACCCGACGAACCGGCGTCAGGTTCGCGCACCACCTCGGGCTCCTCGAACGACCATGAAAGGGTGATTCTGGAAATCGCCGGAGGGCTTCAAGCTCTGAAGAGGATACTCAGATCTGAGGTCGGCTTGTTCGAGAAGGAAATCCTGTACAGAGCGGGGCTGGCCGGGGCGGGAGAATACTACGAGAAGAAACAATCGAATCTGAAACCAGGTCCTCCGGCATCCACTCTGGACGAGATTCTTCGCGTCTACTCCGCGGAAGGTCTCGGCGATTACAGGGTTGAGAAGATCGATGAGGGAACGCGGACTGCTGAAATAACAGCGAAGAGAGGATTCGAGACCCTGACTTTTGGCGTTTCCAGCGAACTGCGGGCCAACCCTTCATGCTCGTACACCTCAGGGTTTCTGGCAGGCATCTGTAAACAGGTCTTCGACGATGAGGAGACCGGGGCCGGCGAGATTCTCGCCCACGAAACCGAATGTGTCTGTCAGGGAAAAGAAATGTGCAGATTCGTCGTCGCGCCGGCCGGAGAGCTGGAGAGAATTGGGCACAAGGTGGAGACGGAGGAGGAATCGATATCTGAGCATACGCTCAAGCTCAACGAAGAGATACTCCTCCGAAACCTCGATCTTCAGAACCTCGCACTTGCGCTCGAGAGGAAAGTACGGAAGCGTACGGAGGAGCTCAGGAGATCTGAGGACAACTATCGGTCCCTGATCAACCTTTCACCCGACCCGATCCTAATCATCGCTATGGACGGCAGGATTCTGTCCGTGAACCGTTCCTGCCTGACCCTGCTTGGATACGGAGACCAGGGTGACCTCAAGGGTCGTCACATCGATGACATCCTACCTCAGGACTCCGATGCTTTCCCTGCATTGAAATGGGCACTGGACAAGGAAGGCTCCGTTCACAACTTCCAGATGAATCTGGATACGAAATCGAACGGAATTGTGACCGTGGAGGCGTCCGCAAGGGTTGCAGAGATCGATAAGGAGGGCTGTATCCAGGCGACACTACGAGACGTGACCGAGAGAAGCAGACTTGAGAGACAGCTAGTGGAAGCCAAAGAGGAATCCGAATTCCTAAACGATTTGCTGTCCCACGACATTATCAACTACACGACCGCGGCGATGCATTTCCTGGACAAGCTTGAGAGGGCACAGGGCCTCTCTGAATCGGAACGAAAGAACATGAGAACCGTATCGAAGGCAATCCGTGGAGCCCACGAATTGTCATCGGTCGTAAGAGACGCCAGAAGAGTCGTGGCCCTCGGAAGCAAGGACTGTGAATCGAAGGACTTGGTGGCCGTGCTCCGCGACGCGATAGGTGATTCTAGGAGAGCCTACCCGGACCGGAGGGTGACCGTCAACTTCAGCCCGCCGACTGAACCATGCAGGGTTAGAGGCAGCCCTCTGTTGACGAGGCTCTTCTCGAACCTGTTGACGAACGCCATCAAGTTCGACCACAACGATGAGGTCGTCGTGGACGTGGATATCACACCGGCTCATGAGGAGGAGGATGACTACTGGAGTGTCAGAGTCGCAGACCACGGGCGAGGAGTACCGGACGACGAGAAGCCGAAGATCTTTGGCAGATACTACAGGCAGGACCACTCAGTTCCTGGAGCAGGGCTGGGCCTTCATCTGGTGAGTCATCTCGTCGAGTGTTGCGGAGGGACGATACGAGTTGAGAATAGGGTCGAAGGAGACCACAGGAAGGGCACGGTCATGGTCACGAATCTTGTGAAGGTCAGTAACGACCAGAACCAGAATGGGCGCCTACGTTGATACGGTTCTTGTGTGGTGGGCCCGTCGCGATTTGAACGCGAGTTACCAGCACCCCAAGCTGGAAGGATACCAAGCTACCCCACGGGCCCGAAAAGAAGGAGAATGGCAGAGGGACGCCTCAGTAGGGAGCCACCTCATCAATCAGGTTTGCATGCGTCAGTATCATCCGCCTGCAGCAGTATCGCTCGAGACGCAATGCGTCGAGAACCTCCTTCGGCGACTCCCCCATATCGGTCCTCCTGACGAACTCCTCAAACGCGCTACCTACAACCCTGCCGCAAGTGAAGCATCGAACTGGGATTATCATTCTATCACCTGTAGGACTTCTGACGCTTCTTCCTCGCGCCTCTTCCGAGCGGCTTCTTCGGGAGTTTCCTTCTCGGATCGGACACGAGAAGAGACCGATCGTATTTCGAATAGAGCTCCTGCAAGTCTCCGTCCCCTAGGAACCGTACGAGCCCCTTCGCTATAGCCGTCCTGGAGGCAGCCGCCTGACCCATGAACCCGCCACCCTGTACGTTGATGTCGATATCAACCTTCGAGGCTCTGTCGCCGGCAAGCATGAGTGGTTCCTTGATCTTGACTCTCGCGAGATAGGGTTCGAAAATCTCCAATGGGACGCTATTCACGCGGACCAGCCCGCGGCCCTTTCTGACGGTTGCTCTCGCGACCGCGCTCTTCCTCTTGCCGCTGACTACGACGACCTTCATGACATCACATCCTCCTGGAACCGAGTTCTCTGGAGATCTCCTCGAGATACACGTATCGGACCAGACGCGGCTTCTTAGCCACCTCCGGGCTCTCGGCCTTTATCTCACGAAGCTCCGACGGGACACCTACATACACTCTCAGCCGCTTGTATGCTTCCTTCCCAGAAGTCTTCCTATAATCCAACATGCCCCTGACAGTGCGCCTGAATATCATGTCGGCGGATCGGGGATATTTCGGGCCGCTGATGTCCTTTCCACGGGCCCGCCTCTGGGCGTAGTGCTCTAGAAGCTGTGCCTTTCTGCCGGAAATCTTGACCTTCTGCGCGTTGACAATGGTGATCTCCTCGCCGTTGAGCAGCCGCTTGGCCACATGCGTGCAGAGTCTCCCGAGGACCTGCTCCTGCGCGTCTATGACTGCCATATGATCACCCCATTATCCTCACTTTCGATCCCTTGGGGTTGCTCTTGACAAGCTCCTCCAAGGAAAGGCTTCTACCTCCGGCGCTCGCAACCTTCTCCTTCGCTTGGCCAGTGCACCGGAATGCAGCCACGGTCACCTTCTTCTTCAAATCGCCCGCGCCCAGCAACTTGCCCGGAACGACGATGACGTCGTCCTCGTTGGCGTGCCTATCTATCTTTCCCACGTTGACCTCAGCCCAGTGACTAGCGGGGCCCTCAAGTCTCAACGCGATGTCTCGCCAGATAGGCGCCTCGTTGGTCCTGCTAGCATCCTTCAGATGCTGCACCAGGGTCAAGAGGTGGGGGTTCGTTTTCCTGCTGTTTCTTCCCATTTCTGACTCCTCCGACATCAGAGAGCAGGCGAGTAAATGTACGTTCTATTTATAAAGCTTTGGATATCATCGGAATGCTGGCCAGACGCGGCAGATGGGATGCTGAGGTGGGTTCCCGCAGACCTCTGCGCCCCGGTCATGGTCCGCGACAACCAGAGCTGGAGCCAAGAGAAGATATATATGGCCTATGCAATACTCGACAACTCCAGCCTACTTCGGGGGTTATTGTCAGGGATGATTCGTTTTGGCTCGGCCGGAATACCACTGTCCTGCAAGGGGAGGACCCTGAGGGACGGTATAGCGGACGTACACAACCTGGGCCTGACCGCCATGGAAGGGCAGCTCGTCAGGGCGAGTGTGCAGGAGAGGTCTGCCGAATCCGAGGAGATTGGCTCTTCTCCGAGGGAACTCGCGACAGACATGGTTATCGAAATCGTTCGACGGAAGGACACGAAGGATGAGATTATATCGGACCTCGACGAGCCAATAAAGAGCGGCGACACCCTCGTCGTCCTCTCGAGCGGTATCACCAGAAGCTACTCGGAGCTGAGAGACCTGAGGATGATGGCGGAAGAACTCGACGTCCAGCTCTCGATACACACACCATACTATATGGACATCATAAGCGAGGGGGAACTCTGCTTCAAGAGCATGGACTCGATCAGATGGGCGGGACTCATAGCGAACGAGCTTGGAGCCAGGATGGTGGTGACCCATATCGGGCTCTACGGCGACGTCACCGCCAAGACCGCTCACAAGAGAGCCAAGGAGAGACTCGCTGAGCTCGCGAAGTGGTACAAGAAGCACGGCATCAAAACACCCATCGGCCTGGAACTCAGCGGAAGGCAAGAGGTCTACGGGTCGCTGAGCGAAGTCACCAGACTCTGCAAGGACACGAAACAACTCGTTCCTGTGATCAACTTCGCCCATTACCACTCGAGGGAGGGGGGTTTGCTCAGGGAGCCCAAGGATTTCGATAAGTTGTTGGATACCGCGAAGGCTGTGTCAGATGGAGAGGTATACACCCACTTCTCCGGCGTGGAGCACGAAGGGGGTAACGAGAAGCGGTTCACTTCAATCAAGAAGGGTGACCTCCGGTTCGAACCTCTGGCCGAGGCGCTGGTGGACAGAAACGAACCCACCACAGTCATCTCCAGCTCCCCCCTCCTGGAGCACGATGCGATGTACATGAAGGTCATATTGGAGAGGGTGCTCGCCAAGAAGGTCTCGAAGGAGATGAAGGACGACTCAAAGAAGAGGAAAGCTGGATCGAAATGAAGGAGAGCACCGACTACATAATGAAGTTCATTCGAGACACCCTCGACGATGTCATCGAGGGCACTGAGAAGTTCGTGGACTTGATCATATCCTCACCGAAGATCTTCATCTACGGGGTTGGACGGTCCGGGTTGATAGCCAAGGCATTTGCCATAAGGCTCGTTCAGATGGGGCTCGAAGTGTACTTCGTCGGGGAGACCATCACCCCAATCGTAGGGGAAGGTCACCTCGTGATCATAGTCTCGCACACCGGCGAAACCATGTCATGCATACAGACGGCGAACATAGTCAGACGAGTCGGGGCGAAGGTCATTACCATCACGTCGAACGACCATTCGAAATTGGCGACTGCGTCGAATCTCGTGATTCAAATCAAGCCCGAGGAGGATGGGGACAGAAAGAGACTCGCGCCCCTCGGGACGCTGTTCGAAGACGCAACTCTCGTCTACCTCGACGGCATAGTGGCACAGATCATGGACAAACTCGGCCAGAGCGAGGGGTCGATGCGCAGACGTCATGCGATATGGGTATGAGCCGTGGTCAGGAGTCCTTCGACTCATCCCCACCTGGGATGTCATCGGGACGGCGAGCCTTCCGCCTCATCCTACGTGCGATGAATATCAGAGAGACCAGAGCGACGAATCCACACACCACGACGAAGGCGATGATATGTTCCTGGATCCAGTCTCTTACGCTTCCGATGAATCCGGATTCATAGATTCCCAACGTCGAGCCATGAGAAACCATGGTCGTACGGTTGTCCACTGGAAGAATGGTGTGCAACACCATTCCTGCACCAGTAGTGAAGTAGGATGAGTCGACGAGAGCGGAAGTACCGGAGACCACCCCATCCATCATAGCCTCGGTCTCCCAGAAGTAGAATGCCTGGACGACACCGTCTTCCTTCGCGAACCGGGTCTTCTGCACCAAGTCCGATGTCTCCCTGAACTCATGGGAGTAGTTCTCCTCCATCTCCCTTTCGTCCACCAGGGCGGAGACCTCCGTCGTTGCCGTGCCGCCGATCGGTGAATCCTCCACCAACTGGAACATATTCGTTGAGCCGCCACCCTGGAGCATCTGCTCGAGCACGACACCATCAACATCGACATGGTCGTTCAGCCTCAATGTGAAATTCATCCTCATCTGCGTCTTGCCGTCGATGATGTAGGTTCCACCAGGGCTCTCGCAAACCACAGACTCCTCGGCAAGGAAGAACCAGAACGACAGCAATGCCCAATCAGGAACCACGAGAGTCTCGTTCTCGCCGACGACATAGGCGTGGACGGAGGCGTTCATGCCGACAACGACATACTGGCCATACTGACTGCTGTGGCCTTGCTCGGGCGTCGAGAGGTTCCAGTCCACGTGGTTCGAATCAAGGAAGACGGTGAACTCTGCCTCCGGCGGGTCGAAAATGCCATCTCCGTCTGTGTCGTTGAACAGGTACATCCTGGGGCACCCCACCTCGAATGTCGGGCTGAAGGGGTCGAGTTCATGCCTGAATATCACCCTGGGCCAGTCGCTAGTGATAGCCACGCTGAAATTCCCCGAGAGCAGGTTGATCTTATGTGGAAGGTCTATGCTGACGTACAGCTCGTAATCATCAGAATCGGCGCCGCTGGAGACCATGGTCGAAGTGACCAGCATGGCGAGGCCAAGCGAGGCAGCGAGAATCCTCTTCGGAGCTGCAGCAGCCACCGTTCTTCCTCGGACGACCACAAGACGCACGTGGGGAAAAAGTTTCTCATGCAGGGGCGAAGCTGTCGACGGCCACACGAGGGGGATGATGCCTTCAGCCTTGCGTGCTAGCCCTGAGACGCCTCAACTTCGGCCCGCCCTCAGAGACGAGCGCAAACGGCACTTCGGCGTATCCACCCTCCGAGAGTTTGAAGACCTTGACCTCCCTGTTGACTGGATCGACCACCAGAGCACAGTGATAAGGCTGGTCGAAAAGGGTTCTCTGGGTACGCAGATCGGTCCGGGAGAGGAAACATGTGTGTCCGGGATGGGAATGGTACCATCCGACTATGACGTAGTCGAATCCCGCACCGTCGAGTTCCTTGAAGAGCCCTGGCAACGCGTCCGGATCGAACCTGACCTTAGCCGGCGTATTCTCTAGGTCGGTCGTCCCGATGTTCATGACCACGGCATAGGCTTTCCCCCTCCATACACTCACCTCGCCCAGCAGTAGCCCCATGACTTCTAGGCGGTCCGGGGCGGCCTTGACCGCCTGGTGCCGTATTCTGCTCTCAGCCAGCGTCGAAATGTACAAATCGAACGCCTCTCCGGACCTTGACATCTCCTCGTACAAGCCAATCGACTCCTCGGATAGCCAATCATGTGGACGAGGGGCCACTGGTGGAGCGCGTTCAGGGACATCCCTCCTGCTCTCTCCAACGACTTTAGGCCTGGCCATTCATCTCACCGATGACCCTGATGCGCCTATCGGACTGGTCGACCGATACGGGGGGTGTGTACGCGCTGCGGTTGAAGTATTCGGCCGCTCTCGTGCATGTGTCGCTGCCAAAAGGGTTGGCGGGATTCGGATTCACGAGGAGCCACTCGATCCCTCTCACGAAGGCGAGAAGCGTCGAGCTGAAGTCCCAGTTCTCAAGAAGCTTCGTACAGACGTAACCGCCGTCCTCCGGCGGCATTATGTTCGGATGGAATATAGCCGTGCGCCACTTCACGATGGGCTTCTCTGCGGGGTACTCATCGGTGATCAAGACCGCCATCCGGTGGACGAACCGATGAACCACCTTTCCGTCTTCCCAGCACGGACCCGGTACACGCAGGAACGTCACGTTGATGAGTATCGGGAATGAGGAGAGCCAGGAGTCAGATACCGATATGTGGTGTCTCAGCTCCCGCTGGCATATCTCTACCTCGTTCTTCAGCCTGATCCGCAGAACGTCCTTTGGGAGGGCCATCTTGACTATCCGCCCTCGGGGTCGGGAATGAGCTCCAGCGTGTCGTCTTCCCGGACACCTGCATCCTTCAGGGCGGTGCTGCCCCTGAGCACCTTCTTCCCTTTGCGAACCACATACGCGCCCATATCCTTGTTCCAGAAGGTGGCTGCGCTCTCGATTATCTCGTCGACCGTGTTCTCGTGATCCAACTCCATCTCAACCGTAGCACCTGTCTCGGCGTTCTTGACCTTGATTCGGTACGGCAGAAAACCACCAGTGTCTGGACCGCTGAGACGACCTTAATCCTTTCGCCTACGTGTAGTCGCTCATCTGGCGTGAACGGGGCATGATGGATCGATGGGTACCTCGAACTCCTCTGAGACGTTACGCCTTCCATCGTAGTAGAACGCGGTCGAAAGCAACAGATCCTCCCGACCGGATACAAACTTCAACGCTTCACGAACCATTACAGCCGATATCACGCTCGTCGTCGTGATCTCGGCAGCCAACCTCGGCTCGTGGAAGACCACATCCGCACCTGTGCAACTGAACCGGATTCCTGCCACACGCGCGTGTGAGCTGTTCATCCCACACTGAAGGCATGGGCCCTCAGGAGGACTCACAATCGCCACCTTCCCCGAGAGACCATCCATTCCGCCATCAATGTATGGTTTGTTGGAGTGGTACGAGTGAGAGTTCACGTGCATCCTCGCGACGATGTTGTCCAGACATCCGAGAACGATATCATGCCTGGTGAAGATGTCGGGTGGGGCGCGCTCCACCGGCTCGGTGACAGCCTCTACCTTGAGTCCTTCTCCGATGCGCTCCATGCCCCTTGCTAGCGCTTCCGCCTTGAACCTCCGGCCCCCCGAATCATTCATGTTGAAGAATAGGCATCGGTTGAGGTTCGAGCCCACCACGCGGTCCATATCCACTATCGTCACTTTCCGAAACCCGGACAGTGCAAGGTTCTTGCCGACCTCGTTCCCGAGAGCTCCTGCTCCCACCATGAGCACCTTCGCCCTGAATATCGCGTCCACGTCCAGCCATTCGATCCTTCGGGACCTGTCGAACCTATCCTCGTCCGTGGCGCCAGGGCGGATGACTTCCTCCATGGCGGGGTAACGAGCGAACTGGCACAAAAACCTTCAGTTAGTTCCAAACCAGTTTGCCGTCGACCATCAACAGCTTCTCCTTCGCAGGATCCTTTCCAACAACCGCGATCGTCGGCGATTTGACGAGCCCGTCCAGATGGATCAGCGCGTCTGCGTCGCCATCGTAGTTGCTGCCGACAGCGAAATGGCATGTGCCGTACACCTTCTCATCCTCAAGCATGTTGGCGACTATCCTGGCCTTCCTGTTCAGGCCGATCCCGAGCTCTCCTATGGCGCTCGAGTTCCTCTCGTACTTCCGAGCCTCTGAGGCTTTGAGCTCTCCCTTGGCCGCCATCTTCCTCGTGTTGCGTTCGCCTAGCCGTATGGATTTCCTGAGAAGGTCTGCCTCGGATGAGCCGGTGATCCTCTTGGCGAACCCGTCCTCGACGTCGACCACGATTGGCCGGCGAATCACTATCTCTCCGTCGTTGAGGGCGATCGAACCGTCGAACGCTATCGTGCCGTTGGTGGATCCAAGCGCGGGGGATATGTAGACCTCTCCGGAGGGGACGTTACCGGCGCTCCCGAGCTTCCTGAAGTCTCCGTCGTCTGCCTTCGGATGCCTCCCCCTAACACCGACCGTTATGTCGGTGCCGGAGGGCGCGGTCACCCTGATGGCGTATGAGTTCTTGAGCGCCTGAACGACACGTCTGCAATCGGCCCTGAGCACGCCATAATCTATCGGAACCGTCCTGGCGAAGCTGTCAGGAGTGATGCCGGGGGACCAGAAGGCCCGCATCCGGCCTTCGCCATAGAGCATGTCGAACAAGCTGTCGTAGCTCCGCTTCCCCTTGTACCCGTGCTTGAGTCCGTGCCGGTCCATACCCATGCGGTCCTTGCTTATCGACACGGTCGCCTGGGGCTCTGCGGAGAGGGCTCTCATCACCTCATCCTCGGTGTAGTCGAACTGGCCCTTCTCCTTCTGGAACGCCAGGACTGGCACGGCCTTCGATTCCAGGGCCGCATCAAACAGAGCCATCGCGACATCGCGTGTGCCGGGGTTCGGGTTGGAGATGATCAGAAACCGATCGTTGCGCTTGATGGCGAGAACATCCTTCATCGCAGCTCGAGCGGCCCTCACCAACGAGCGGGAATACGCCTTCCCACCCCCGAAGCCGACAGATTCGGGCATACCCACGTAAAGCCACCCGTCCCTCTTAAGCATTGAGCCTGGCAGCCGCGGTGACGAGTCGGTGACTGTATGGTGCCGCTGGCGGTTCTACCTGTTGAGGTAGTCCGTCGGCACGACGGACCCGATCATCTCCTTGTCGTACTTGGACAGGAGCGACAGGACCTCCTTCTTCGCCCCGGTCTCTATCGGAGCGCACCTGTGCTCAGATATGAGACGCTTCGCTTCCTCCCTAGCGGCCAGCCGCATAGGCTCCTCCGCGCTTCCAGCCACGGGAGGCATCATCGCGAGCTTCGGCAGCATGTTCTCGTTTCTGAAGTGTCTCAAAGTGTGAGGGTCCTTCATGAAGTACCCGCCTGGGCCGACCCGCGCAATGGCGTCGAAGGCCATGGTGGCCTCGTTGACGTCCACTCCCCTCCATGCCCTCAGCACGTTTCGCCACATCTCGCAGTCCATGACGACCTGTTCCACAGACTCGCATCCTGATCGTTCGAATCCGCCCACGCCGACGACTTGGTCCGCGCCGGCCATCGCGGGCAGCAGTCCGCTTATCGCCTTCTGATAGCCGATCTCGAAACCCGGCCTGCACCCGGAGGCGGCGATCCCACCAACCTGCGACGGCAGGCCATATCTCCTCGCCATCTGGCAGCCAGCTGCGTTTATCAGCGACCCCTCTGTGGAACCCGACAGGAACACTCCCGTCCTCATATCCATCGGACCAGACTCCGAGCTGTACAGCACAGGAGCTCCTGGAGCAGCGAGCTCGGATATGACTATCCCCGCCAGATTCTCGGCGTTGACGAGGGTGATTGTCCCTGCAAGGGATACAGGCGAGACTGACCCGGAGATCGCCATCGATAGATGCACCACAGGAAGGCCCACCTTGGCGAACTCCACGACGGCGTCTATGTCCCCCGCCTCGTAACGAAGAGGGGTCAACGGCGTGTGGGTTATCGACACGATCGTCCTTCGGGCCAGGCCCTCCCTCGATCCCACGATGGCCGCGGCGGCATCTATGAGCAGGTTCGTGTCCGCTGCCGTCCCAGACCCATGCTGGACGTGCTTGCCTGTGAAGAACAGAGAGGCAACATACTCGTGGCAGTTCGAGACCTCCGGCGGGAGGTCGGTCGCGACGACCTCGGGCCAGTAGAGCTCCACCTCCGGCATCGCGTCGCACACGACGGTCAGATCAACGAGGTCACTGATCGTCGACTTCCTCTTGCTCTGGGAGTCGATGTCCCAGACATCCGTCGGCTGACCGTCGTTCACCGCCTGCGGGTGTGACGCCGGAAGTTTGAGGTCATGCTTCGGATCCCTCCCACACATCAGAAACTCCTTCGGAGCCTTCGACAAGGCCTCGACCACCAACGATTCCGGGATTCTAGCCAGCTCGCTCTTCTCGTCCACGGTCGCTCCGTGCTCCTTCAGCAATGCCAGCACGGGCTCGCTAGTGACCTTAATACCGACCTCGTTCAGTATCCGGATGGAGGTCTGGTGCACATGGTCTTCCTGCTCACTCGTCAATGGATCGAATACAGCTCTAGCCAACTTATCCCCTGCTGTCCGGAGAACCTGATGCTCCTACAAAAACGCTGTCATGCTCGCCAGGATGGGTTGATAAATCCTTCGCAGGCCGTTCTCGGGATCGTCCTCATGAAGAGAGGGACCGGTCCATCGCCTTCTCCTCCAGCCTCCTCGCGCGTCTTCTGCGTGCCTCTTGGTTTCGCCTCTCATCATCCGGCGTCTCGAGCACCAGCTCCGGGATCTCGCACGGCTTTCCGGCCGAGTCCAGAGCGACCATCGTAATATAGGAGGAGCCGGTGTGACGGGTCTTGACCGTCCTGGGATCCTCGGCCTCGATGCGCACACCAACCTCCATAGAGGTGTGCCATACGGCGTTCACATCGGCTTTCAGTGTGAGCAGATCCCCGACGTGCACCGGTGACAAGAACCTCATGCTGTCGACCGAGGCCGTCACGATGTTGGTCCGGGCATGTCTGGTCGCTACGACATAACATATCTCGTCGACCAGCTTCAGGATGGTGCCACCGAACACGTTGCCGGCGATGTTCGCGTCCTGAGGCATCATCACTCTCGCGACGACGGTCCTCGATTCCGAAACCCTCCTCGATTCCCTTGACACTCAAACACCGCTCCCTTCGTTATCCCGCACCGCTACCTGGCGGGCCAATAATCTCATCCGACTCGGCGGCTTCGGAGAACGCCGCACCGTGGTTCTCTGCGACATCCGCGGGCGCCCGACCCCTCCCGCGCCTTATCGCCAGGACCAGGGCCACCACGAGAACGGCGAACGACGACGCGATCAGAGTCGCGGCCAGCACCAATAACGCGCCATCACCAGTGCGGTCATACTCGTAGCTCACGAGCTCCGCGACGAACACCGGGTCGTCATCCGCGTAGCCGTAGGACTCCATTCTGACGAAGCCGCCGGTCTCCTCCGAGTACCACATGACATCCAGTTCCGAGCCATCGGTGATGGATATCTGCCGAGAGGAGAACGACCCTGCGTCTGTCTCGAGCAGTTCATCCGATGAGGCGACGGAGACATTGAGTGTCGTCATGGTAGTTGACTCGTCGCTCTCCTCTGTAGCATCGTCGCTGTAGACGCTCGTGCTGAATGCTTCGACAGTCTCGTTCCACTCAAGGTTGAGGTCGGGGTTCACCGGGTCAAAACCCGACAACAGCGGCTCGCTGTACACGACCGTCTCGCGGATCTCCATGAACGACGCCAGCTGAAACTCGTCGAACCCGGTCGAGACATTAACAAGGAGAGCTATCTCCTCGCCCGCGACTCCTATACCTCCCAAAGCTTCGTATCGGTATCCGTCGAAGAGTCCTGTCAGAAAGGTGTCGTACGAAGGGCCGGTCACGGAGCCTGAGAACTCGCCGCTGACCTTCATGACGCTGACATCGTGGTAGGTTCCGTTCACCTCCAGCACTTCCTCGCCAATGAATGTGTAGGTGAGAGTCCCTGAGACCGGGACATCAGCGACGGAGAAGACGACCGCATAGGTCCAGTAGTCCCCACTCGAGCGTTCGAGAGCGTCGACGACGGAAGGCATGGACATCAGTAACAGAAAGGGCAACGCGACGGCGATAGAACGGCGTCGAACGGTTGAGGACATGGGTCAGCCCCTCCTAAGGCTGGATGCTAGACGCTACTCTTGCGTCTTATATCTTTCCGATGGCAGCATCTAGAGGAAAGCATATAATGTGAAATCGTTTAACCCTGGACCGGGTCTAAATGAACGACGGATTCGAGGTCACGCCATACAAGGTGACCGGCGATATCGACTACGACGAGCTCGTCGACCGATTCGGGACGAAGAGGATCGACGAGGTGCTTGTGAAGCGACTCGAGAAACACGGACCCCTCCATCCGATGATAAGGAGAGGCATATTCTACTCACATAGAGACCTCGACTGGATACTAGATCAGTACGAGAAGGGGGCCGGTTTCACACTCTACACCGGCAGAGGACCGTCTGGCCCCATCCACATAGGCCACACGATGCCTTGGATGTTCACGAAGTATCTCCAGGATACCTTCAAGGTGAAGCTGTGGTTCCAGCTGACGGATGACGAGAAGTTCATGTTCTACGATCACCTCAGCCTCGAAGACGCAAGAAGCTGGGGGTATGACAACGCGCTCGACATCATCGCACTCGGATTCGATCCCAAGCTGACCAACATATTCCTTGACACCGAGTACATCAAAACGATGTACCCCATGGCCATCAAGGCGGCGAAGAAGATCAACTTCTCCACGATCAGGGCTGTGTTCGGATTCGATAACTCGAACAACATAGGCAGCATATTCTTCACTAGCATTCAGACCGTCCCGTGCTTCCTAGAGTCGATGCAGCAGGGGAGGAACGTCCCGTGCCTCATCCCGTGCGGAATAGACCAGGATCCTCACTTCAGAGTGACCAGGGACATCGCGGAAGGCCTAGGATACCACAAACCGGCTCTGATACACGCGAAGCTCATGCCCTCGTTGGCGGGCTCCGAGAAGATGTCCACCTCCGCCGCCATGAATGACACTATCTTCATGACCGATGACGAGAAGACCGTGAAGAAGAAGGTGATGAACGCCTTCACCGGAGGACGAGTCTCGGTCGAAGAGCAGCGGAAGACCGGTGGAGACCCAGAGGTATGTTCCGTGTACCAGTACAACCTGTACCATTTCGAGCCGGATGACTCCAAGCTTGCTGAGCTGCACGCCGCTTGCAGGTCCGGCAAGATACTGTGCGGGGAGTGTAAGGCGTTCCTCTTCGAGAAGGTCTGGATGTTCCTGGAGAGACATCAGGCCGCCAGGGAGAAGGCCAAGGACCGGCTCGACGAGTTCTTCGTCCGCGACTGAACGGCCAAACGCTCAATACCGATCCCGCGAATCGCCTCCCGCAAGGAGTGGTCTCGTTGAATCTCAAGCGTATAGCGACCGTGACGAACGGCGTCGCAGGCGACGTGGACGACTGGAGCAAGGTGAGATCCAAGCTGGTCTTCGAAGAACGGTATGTAGAGGGTCTGTACAAGCTCGGCCGGTTCGACCACATACTCGTGATCTTCGGTTTCCACCGCAAGCGGAAGGCGTTGATGAGAGTGCATCCCATGCACGACGCCTCCAGACCGCTCGTCGGAGTCTTCGCGACGAGGTCGCCCAGGAGACCGAACAGGTTGGGGCTCACCCGAGCGCGTCTGATAAGCGTGAGAGGGAACACAGTGACGGTCGAAGGTCTGGACGCTTACGACGGGTCGCCAGTGTACGACATCAAACCGCCAGTGGACGAGATAGACTATTGACAGGCGGCCCACACGGAAAAAGTAAATAAGCCGCACGTCCAATGTGGCCTGGACATGGCCGGCAATGAGCTCGTCAGTCAGTTGAGCTATTTCGAGAAGAAGGTGCTTGCAGCACTCAAAGATATCGGGAGCGGCAGCCCGGAACAGATACTTGAGAGGGCAGGGCTGGAGCAGCTCGTCGAGGTCATGAACGCATCCTCCTGGCTGCAGGCCAAAGGACTCGTCAGGATAGACGAGGTGGTGAGGAGAAGATACTCGCTGAGGGACAGGGAGGCGGCCAGAAGGCCGCTCCCGGAGAAGATCGTGGTGGAGACCATCATCTCGGATTTCGACGGGAAGGCGTCGCTCGCGGACCTCAAGAAGACTGGCAAATTCGGGGCCGACGAGATGCAGATTGCCATCGGCTGGATCCGGAAGAAGGGCTGGGGCGACCTTACCAAGGACGGGAAGGACACTGTCGTCAGGATAACGAAGGAGGGCAGGGAGGCGATCGACTCGGAGGGGCAGGACGAGCTGCTACTCCGAAGGCTTGCGGAAGGGGACCTCTTCGAGGCAGATGTGAACGAGGGTACGATCGGCCAGCTCATGCAGCGTAAGGATTTCCTCTCGGAGAGGCTTGTGACCAGCAGAACAATCTCCCTGACCGACAAAGGCTCGGACCTCTCGGGTCTCGACCTGCAGGTCAAAGAGGAGGTGGGGCAGATATCGCCCGAGCTGATCCAGTCGGGGAGGTGGCGAGAGGTCGACATCAGGAGATACGACGTGAAGGCTTTCGCCCCGACGGTCTACGGCGGCAGGAAGCACCCGATAACGCTGCTCACGGACAAGATCCGGACCGCCTTTCTGACGATGGGGTTCACTGAGATAACAGGGGACTTTTTCGAGAACGCCTTCTGGAACATGGATGTGCTGTTCACCGCCCAGGACCATCCGGCGAGGGAGTTGCAGGACACATTCTATCTATCCGACCCGGAGAAGGCCGACCTGTCGGACGACGCCGAGCTCGTAGACGTTATCAGGCAGGTGCACGAGAACGGCTGGAAGACCGGCTCGCTAGGATGGCAGTACGAATGGAGCCTGGACGAGGCGAGGAAGACGCTGCTGCGGACGCACACGACCGTCAACACCATCCGCAGGATAGCTGCCGACCCCGAGCTGCCCTTCAAGGTGTTCTCGATAGGGAGGGTGTTCAGGAACGAGGCGATGGACTCGACGCACCTCCCGGAGTTCATGCAGATAGAGGGCATAGTCTGCGAGGAAGGGTCGAACTTCGACATGCTCTGCACGCTCCTGAAGGAGTTCTACAGGAAGATGGGGGTGCCCAAGATCCGCATCCGCCCGTCATACTACCCGTACACTGAACCCTCGGTCGATGTCGAGATATTCTTCAACGGACAGTGGATGGAGCTTGGCGGCGCGGGGATATTCAGGCCCGAGGTCACCGAGCCACTGGGGGTTCACAAGCCCGTGCTGGCCTGGGGGTTCGGCCTTGAGAGGCTGGCCATGCAGGTGTGGGGGCTCAACGACATCAGGGACATCTACATATCGGACATCGACTGGCTGAAGAAGATGCCTCAGGTGTGACCACTCCGTTCACCCAGAGTCGTGGGGTGGTCGGTGGGCCCGGACTCCGCCAGCTTCGTGGATTCTTCGATCAGGGCGCTACCGCGGTCACGATCCCCAGACTCCAACAACATCTGGCCGAGATGCCGCTTGCTAACGGCGACGCTCCGGACGTCGTCCACCCCGTCCAACGCGCTGATGCTCTCCGCGTAGTACTCCCCACTCGCGTCGCCGTTGCCGGTCAGATGTTCCACCGTCCCGAGATTCGCGTACGCCGCGGATACGCCGGGTCGGTCGTCGAGCTCTGAGAAGACCTCTAGAGCCTCGAAGCAGTGCTCGCGGGCGGACGCGAGATCGCCCACCCGGATCATCACTTCGGAGAGGACCAGATGAGCCTGAGCTCTGGACCTCGGCTGGCCCGTCTCCTCGCAGAGCCTGGCAGCGTTCTCAAGATGCTGTTTGGCGTCGTCCAGCTGCCCGAGGTGGGAATACGCAACGCCTAGGTTCAGATATGCACCGGCGAGGTCGACCGGCCCGAATCCAGCCGCACACTTCGACAAGTGTTCGACCGCCCTCCCGAACTCCCCCTGGGCCATGAGTACGCTTCCCAACTCGAGATGGGCCTTCAGCATACCCTTCTTGTCCATGGCGGACAGGGAGTCCTGAGCGCTCTTCTCCAGCAACTCCTGGGCCCTACCGTGGTTACCCATCCTGGACTCCACGACCCCGAGCCCTCTCAGAGCCCTCGCACGAATGGTGGGAATGTGTTCAGCCCTCGTCAACGCCTCGTCGAACAGCCTCGAGGCGTCCTCGAAGGTCCCCTTCCTGCATCTGATCCTGCCCATCTCGACGAGCGCCTCAGCCCTGGCCGTGTCGTTCCCGTCCTGCGACACCTCCTCCAGCAGACGCCATGCGTCATCGTACCTTCCGAGCTTTCCGGCGATGCGAGCCTTTGCGATCAGCACGTCCAGCCTGTACCGGGGTTTGACGGCGTCGTGACGCTCCAGTATCTGCCAGAGTCTCGTCACGTTGCCGCTGTCCAGAAGAGATTCCCCCAGTCGGGAGATCAGCATCTCCGCCTCAAGGATGCGATTGGCCTTGAACAGATGCAGCAGTCGCTCGTTGGAGTCGTCTGACCTAAGGTAATGATCCGCAGCCGCACTGTGCCACCTCGACCGTTCTTCCGCAGCCATATGGCCATAGATGAAATCGCGGACAGACGCGTGGATCTCGAATCTCCCGGGCTCTATCTCTCTCAGCATTGACCCCTTCCGCACGCCTCGGAGCCCGCGAGGGATGGCCTCGGTGGGGAACGGCTTCTGAAACACAGAGGCGAGCTGGAGAAGTGACTTCTGGTCTTCCGAGAGCCCGCTGTAGAACTTGTCCTCGAAGAACCGGGACAACTGGCATCTGGCCTCCTTCGGAGTGGTCCTCGTCACCATCTCGAGCGAGAGTGGGTGGCCGTTCGCCACATCGACGAGCTCCCTCCCTACATCATCGCCTATGCCGCGAGTTCTTAGCAACTCCAACGCCGCGTTGCGGGATAGCCCACCCAGCTCGCACTCGAAGGCCTCTCCGCTCGCTACAATCTCGGACTTCTCGTACAGTTCAGACTCGCCCTCGACCGTCATGAGTATCTTGCCGGCACCGCTGCTGTGGCGGAACATCCGGAGGAATTCCTGAACCGCATCGGACGCGTCCGCGTCATCGAAGGCGAAGATGTGTCCGTTCTCGGCCAGTAGCTCTCTGAGGAGGAAGCTCAGCTCGCCGAGTTCGAACCCCCCGGAGGCCAGGTATGCGTCCAACCGTCTGCTTCCGTTCTCTGAGAAGAAATGGCCCATGGACTCGGCTATGTTCCGAGGAGTGTCCCACGACCTGACTGAGTACCAGAACACCCTTTGGTCCGATACTTCGGACAGCAACTTCACAGCCAACGTCGTCTTCCCGATGCCGGATATGCCCCTGATCACGACGAGCTTCCGGGCAGGATCCTCGAGGGCGCCACTCAGGTCGGACAACTCGTTCTCCCTGCCGAAGAAATACCTGATCGTCGGCATCGGGGTGGACCTGATGGCAGCCTTTCTGCGTGCCGCGGACGCTTCAGCAGGCACCTTCGTCGGATCCACGGCCGGGTCGATGTCGTTTTCCTGCACGTATTGGAGAATCGCGGATGCTCGAGACTTCCCTTCGTGCGACAGAAGATAGACCTTCCTCCGGGCCTTGCCCCTCCTCACGTGGGACAGACGCTCCTCCACGAACCCGGACGACTTGAGCTTCTTCAACTCGATCGCCGCGTGGGCCCGGGATATCCCACAGGATTGCGATATTCCGTCCTGAGTCAGATGGTACGGGACCTCGAATTTGTCTTCGTACTTAGTGAACGATTGAAGATGGAACAGTATCCTTTCTGATACGGTCAGTGAGCCACCCATGCACTCGAACGAAGAAAGACTAGTCTATTTAACATCCACTGTCACATGCAGCTGTCGTCACGTCCGTGCGCCGTCCTCTGCAGACAGGTCTCTCAGAGACCGTTCACGCACGTAACGTTGGACGAGGGTGACCGCTGTCAGCCCGAGCAGTCCCGAGAAGACGAACGGCACGATGCTGCCGTCCAGCCCCGATGGGAGCCCTAGGTCGGCGGCGAAGAACCGATCGTAAATGATCCCGCCGAGCGGCGCCCCGATCACCGCTCCGATACTGGACATCGACTCCAGGACACCTATGAGTCTTCCCCTCATGTTCTCCGGAACCAGGTCCGCCTGCATTGCCCGCAATGCAGGACTCGCCACCTGGAACGCCATGCTGCGGACGGCGAGGAGGAGCACCACGACGGCAAGGGACCAGGTCGTCGGGATCAACATGGTCGCGATGAACGCCGCGGTCCCGCCGATGACGAATATCTTCTTCCTGCCAACCCGGTCCGACAGTTTCCCCGAAGGGAACGCGACGAGCGCCCCGAGTCCCATGGCGATACCAACGAGTATGGAGATGGACTCTCCTCCGAGGAAGAACCTGTCCAGCAAGAACAGGGCCATGAGCGGGCCTATGCTGGAGAACGAAAACCCCTCCATGGCGGCGTTCAGGTACAGCACCCTCAGGTTCCTGATGGTCGCAGAGTCCACGCCGTCGGGGCGGAAGATCTGCCTGAATGTCAGCTTGGTCCTGACACGCTCGGGCGCCTTGGCGTCGGTGACGTACAGCCACACTAGGACCGTCCCGCTGAGCGCGAGCATCGCCGTGAAGTAGAACGGGAAGCGGTATGCATCCATCTCTGAGAACCCGAGCGTGTACCTGGCCAGAGCGACGAGCCCTCCCCCGATGAACGGCCCTATCACGAAGCCGAGGTTGGAGGACATGACTATCTTCCCCATGGCCGCACCCCTCTCCTTCGGAGGGGTAGAGTCGATCACGAGCGCCTCGCTGACCGGCCACACCATCGCACTCGCCACGCCCTGGAAGCCTCTCACCAGGACGAGTCCGGTCCAGGTCTCAGGGACGGTGAACAGGACGGCGAATACGACATAGAGCGAACTGCCGATGAGTATCAACCTCTTCCTGCCGATCCTATCCGACAGGTTCCCGAAGGTCGTGGAGAATATCGCCCTTGTCAGGACGAAGGATGAGAATATGATGCCAATCTCCAGGGCGCCAGCGCCCATGTTCGACACATACACCGGAAACAGAGGGAATATGAGACCGAAGCCCAGGCTGATGATGAAGTCGAGTGAGGCGAGGTAGTTGACGTTCTTCCTCGCCGCGCTATCACTCAGCAGACTCGAGCTCAATTCAATCACTCTCCCGTGGAGTGCGATCAGACGATCTTGTCGATACCGGCATGGAGGCTGTCGAGGATGATTGGAACCAGGGGTTTGCCTGTTGCCCTAAGGCCGCAATCGGGATGTGCATAGGCGACGGAGTCCGGGCCTACCCTGTCCAGGATGGATTCGAGAAGCATCCTGACCGACTCCGCGTCATCCACCTCGACCTCGGAGAGCGGCGTGACCGCGATGCATCCAGCCCCCAGGCGCTTGCCCGAATCGCGGAACGCGTCTCCCTTCAGGAGGTTCAGATTCCCTCGCTCCTGCCTGCCCGCAAACCCGAAGCTCAGAACCGACACGTTCTCAAGACTCAGCAGATGATCGAGCACGCCGAACCTCCCGATGAACCCACACACATGGACGCTGGTCTTCTCGTGGGGGAGGCCATCAGCTATCTCGTCCAGCAGTGAGACCCGCTCTGCAAGGTCGCGGTACCCCTGTGAGAGGAAAGGCTCGTCTATCTGGACATGCGCTCCGAGCCGCGCGAGCTCACGGGCGACCGGCGCAAGAGCCGATGCGATGTCCTCGCAGAGGGCGGGATCCAGCAGGCCCCTGTAGTGGGACGCCATCTTCCTGCTGCCGCATGTCATGCCAAGCGTCGTCGGCCCTGTGATGGCCACCTTGATCGGCATGTCCGGGTATTTGGCGCGGATGTACGCGAGGTCCTTCACCTTGGAGAAGTCGCTCGCCGCCCCTTGCAGGGCGATCCTACCGGTTATGACCGGGACCCCGGACTCGACCCCGAGGCCGGAGAACGATTCGGCGAAATAGGACACCATATCCGTCCTCTGCTCGCCATCCGTTATCAGATCCAAGCCGTGTCCCTTCTGAAAGGCTATCGCCTCGTCGATGGACCGGTGGATGTCGTCACTGAACGGATGAAGGCTCCCTATGGTGGTGGCTTGTAGTCTGGTCATGGTCGAACACGTTGAGAAGGATGTGCCCGATTAAGCCTTTTCGGTCCGTCCAATGCTCGGGCAAAGGTGTTATGCGAAGAAGACTGTGGGGGGTGCGTGAAGCTTATCGTCACCTCGTCGGAGGATCCTGCGTCGATGAACATCCGGGAGAGACTTCTCGACCTGCGTAGATGGAAGCAGGATGGATCGTTCTCTGGACACGACGTACTCGCAGCCGACGACTTCCTGATGGTGCAGGTGGACAGGATACATCTTGACGAGGACCACATAGACGGGAGAGTGGGCGAGGAGCTCGGGAAGAGCATCTCGACCACCATATTCGCCTCCCGACACAGCTCGGAGTCGCGTATCCCGACCCTCACGGTCCATCCGATAGGGAACTACTCGAGGGCTGACTACGGCGGGGTCGATGGAACTCTCTCCCCCGCCTCCCCGAACCTGATGACCGAGGCGCTGAGGATGTTAGCGAAGAACGCGAGCGACCTCGACTTCAAAGTCTCGTTCGAGACGACCCATCACGGCCCGTTGACCGACGGCCCGGCGTTCTACATCGAGATCGGAAGCTACGACGAACTCTGGACGCGTAAGGATGCCGCAGAAGCGATTGCGAAGACCGTCCTGGGGGCCGAAGACAAGGAGTATCCGACGTTGACATGCGTCGGCGGAGGGCACTACGCCCCCCGGTTCACGGACCTCGCACTCTCGCGGAAGGCCTCGATCGGTCACATGGCTGCGAACTACGCGGTCGACGCGTTGGACGATAGGAGTATCCTTCAGATGTCAGAGAGGAGTGGCGGCGCGGAGAGGGTCTACTTCCACAGGAAGAGCATGCCGAAACCTGTGTACAGGCGCTTGGTCGAGAAGTTCGCATCCTTGGGCATCGAGGAGGTAAGGAGCGACGACCTCGATCCCCTGTAGGACCAGTGTGCCTATCCGACCGAGGTCCCCTCGAACGCCTTTCCCTCCAGCGCGAGGCGCAGGTTGGGTATGTCGCGTCCGTCGACCACCGATATCGGTATGCCCGTGCGAGACAGCACGGAAGCGCCCGTGGCGTCGAAGACCACGGTCGGTCCCGCCTTGGACGGGGTCTGGCTGACGATCCCCAACAGCTCCGCGTGTGACATCTTCGGTATCCTCCTCGCCGATGGATCCTTCGCCGGGTCCGCGGTGTAGACGCCGTCGACCGATGTCGCGTTGACGACCTTTGACGCGCGCACGCGCTCCGCCAATATGGAAGATACCGCGTCCGTCGTTATCCCCGGGCTCACGCCGCCCATGACGACGATCCTGTTGTGCTCCGCCGCGAGGACGGCGTCCTTGTAGTCCTTCGGTGGCGTGTGGTTCGAATGCTCGCCCAAAGCAGCGATCAACAGGCGGGCGTTGAGCCGCGTGACCTCGATCCCCATCTCGTCTAGGAAACTCTCCGGAGCGCCCAGAGCGCGTCCTTCGCGGATGTAGTAACGGGCTATCCTGCCACCGCCGGTGACGACGAAAATCCTTGTCGTACCCGACACTTCGACCAGCATACGGGCGAGGTCCTGGATGTAATGCGAATTGTCCTCGTCTCTCACCAGGATCGAGCCGCCGAGAGAGAGAACGATTGTATCCATCGTGGTCAACCTTTATAATGGCAAACGCTCTAACCAGTACAAAAGGCTTCGGACTGGTTCTGAGATGACCGAGCTGACAGAACTCCAGAAATACGAGTTCCGGAGAAGCCTCGAAGAAGTGAGCAAGCTTTCCGGACGAGGCACGGAACTCATCTCCCTCTACATACCGCCGACCAGACAGATATCGGATGTCGCGAGCTACCTGAGGAACGAGTACTCGCAATCGTCCAACATCAAATCGGCTAGCACACGCAAGAACGTGCAGGCTGCGATATCGTCCATCCTCTCACGTCTCAAGAACTTCAAACAGCCTCCGGAGAACGGCCTCGTCTTCTTCGTCGGGCACAGGTCGGTCGGAGCGGATCAGACGGGCATGGTCCAGTTCGTGCTCGAGCCGCCGGACCCCGTACAGACTTTCACCTACAGGTGCGACTCGAACTTCTACCTTGAGCCGCTCCAGGAGATGCTGGAGAAGAAGGACAAGTACGCGCTGATTGTGATAGACCGTAGCGAGGCGACAGTGGGGATGCTGAGCGGCAAGAGGATCGTGCCGTTGAAGAACCTCCAGTCGCTTGTGCCGAGCAAGCACGGCCGGGGGGGGCAGTCCGCACGCAGGTTCGAGCGGGTGATAGAGGTCGCGGCGCACGAGTACTACAAGAAGTTCGCGGATATCGTGAACGAGTCGTTCCTCGCGGAGAAGGACCTCAAGGGCGTGCTCGTTGGAGGACCGGGCCCGACCAAGGAGTACTTCGTCAAGAGCGAGTACCTACATCACGAGCTGCAGCAGAAGATCATCGAGACTTTCGATACGGGCTACACGGACGAGTACGGCCTGAAGGAGCTGGTCGAGAAGGCCAGGGACACGCTTCGCAGCCTTGACCTCATGAGGGAGAAGGACCTGGTACAACGGCTCCTGGAGGAGATACGCAAGCCGGACGGAGGGCTGGCGGTCTACGGTGAGGGGCAGGTCAGCAAGGCCCTCCTCATAGGCGCGGTCGACACGCTCATAATCTCCGAGGACCTGCGCAAGAAGAAGATCGCGCTCTCATGTCCGTCGTGCGGCACGTCCAAGGAGCTGTTCGTGGCCGACACCCCTGATGAGGCCTTGTGCGACAAGTGCCATACACCGATGGACGTGACGGACACGGCCGACCTGGTCGAGGAGCTCCACAAGATGGCGGACGCCAACAGCTCGGCCGTCCAGTTCATCTCGGGAGAGTCAGAGGAGGGGGAGCTGCTGTTGAAGGCCTTCGGGGGATTGGCCGGCATACTGAGGTTTCGGGTGAACTGATGGCAGGCGAGGACCCGTACACGATATTCAGGTCGGAGGTCGAGACTGCGCTGAGGGTCATCCTTGAGGATCTCGGCGCAGAGATGACCGACATCGCCCTCGAACGGCCGCCCGAGGGAATGGGAGACCTCGCCCTTCCCTGTTTCCCGCTGGCGAAGACCCTTAGGAAAGCTCCTAAGGCGATCGCGGAGGACATCGCCTCCAGGTTGCGTCCGACCGGTATGATAGAGATGGCCGAGGCCAATGGAGGCTATGTCAACGTCCATGTCCGATTCGACATGTTGGCCGGGAGCGTTCTCGAGAAGGCGCTTTCGTTGAAGGAACGTTTCGGCTCCGGAGAGCCGAAGGATGTGAAGGTGCTCCTCGAGCACACGAGCGTCAACCCGACCGGTCCGATACACATCGGCAGGGCGAGGAACCCGATCATAGGCGACACGGTCGCCAGGATCATGCGGCTCGCAGGTTACGACGTGACGACCGAGTTCTACGTGAACGACGTCGGCAGGCAGGTCGCGACGATGGCCTGGGGGGTGAAGAACCTCGACATAGGCGTGACTGCGGACCGTGACAAGGACGACCACAGGTTCGTGTCATATTACCGCGGAGCGAACGAGAAGGCCGATGCCGATCCGAAGGTACTCGCGGAGATAGACGACCTCCTGTACAAGCTCGAACACGGTGATCCGGAGACGACCAGGATAACCAGGGAGACGAGCGAGCGGGTGCTCGACGGAATGCTGGACAGCCTGCACCAGATCAACGTGGACATAGACCAGTTCACTTGGGAGTCGAAGCTGGTGGAGGACGGGAGCGTCGACGAGGTGATTGCGAAGCTGGCCGGATCGGACTACTGCCACGAGGACGACGGCGCACGTTATCTGGAGCTCGAGACGTTCGGCGTCTCCGGCAGGGAGACCAAGTGGGTGTTCACCAGGTCGGACGGGACCTCGCTGTACACGACGAGGGACCTCGCGTACCACCTGGACAAGTTCGCCCGGTCCGATGTGGCAATCAACATACTGGGCGAGGATCAGAAACTCGGCATGCAGCAGCTCGCGGCCGCCCTGACGACCATCGGCTCGGACAGGAAGCCCGAGGCAGTGTTCTACGCGTTCGTGTCGCTGCCAGAGGGGCGGATGTCGACCAGGAAGGGCAAGGTGGTGACGCTCGACGACCTCATCGACGAAGCGGTGGAGAGGGCGTACGAAGAGGTCCGGAAACGCAGGACGGACCTGACGGAGGAGCGCATGCGGGAGATCGCCAGGACCGTAGGCGTCAGCGCCCTGAGATACAACATCGCCAGGATCCAGGCCGAGAAGCAGATCGTGTTCAAATGGGAGGAGGCGCTGAACTTCGAGGGGAGCAGCGCGCCGTTCGTCCAGTACGCCCATGCGAGGGCGTGCTCGATACTGAGGAAGACCGGGGACCGGGCCGCGGCGGCGTCGGCTGTAGCGGCGGCCGCGAAACTCACGACCTACCACGAGCGCGAGCTTCTGAAGCTCGTTGCCAGACTCCCCAGCGTCGTAGCGGATTGCGCTGAGGGACGGAAGGCGCACTTCCTCGCGTCGTACGCGCAAGAGCTCGCATCCCAGTTCAACCAATTCTACAGGTATGTACCGGTTCTCAGGGCGGAGGACGACATCCTCGAGGCGCGCCTCGCGCTCGTCGAGGCGGCGAAGTGGGCGCTCGGGAACACGCTGGACTGCCTCGGACTCGACGCGCCCGAGGAGATGTAGTCACAGTCTCATGTTCCATTCTTTCCGACCGTATCTGGTGCGGACGAGTCCCAAGACGCGCGCACGCTCGACATCCGTCAACGAACCCTTCTTGAACCCCACGTCGAAGTGCCGCCCCAGTTCCTCGACGATCGCGGCCTTGACCGCGGCCGCGTCCGGAGGGACCGGCATCAACCGGGAGAGCGTGGTGACCCTGTCGGTCGGCCTAGACGGACTCGGCTTCAGGACCGCCTCCATAGCGTCGATATCCGCGTCGATGAGCACCGTGCCATGTTGGAGGAGCGAGCCGCGTCTGCGGAGCTGGGCGCTCCCGGATATCTTCCTACCGTCCACCTCCACGTCGTTGATGGGTCTGTGCCGGGCATCCAAGCCGAACCTCCCGACCCCCCGGGCCACGGCGGAGCAGATCGGAGCGAAGGAGGCCTTCGCATCGCTTCCGATTTCAGAGACGGGTAGCACCGCCGCGTAGATCAGCTGACCAGGGTCCGTGTAGATGGACCCGCCACCGGAAGAACGCCTCACGAGCGCCACACCCCTTCTCGAACACTCCCCGATGTCCACGGCCTCTGCGACCTTCTGGAAGCGGCCCAGGGAGACCGTCGGCTGGGAGCGGGCGTAGAAATGGAGCGTGTTCGGAACCGCCCCATCGGCATGGCTCTCGAGGACGGCCTCGTCGACCGCGGCCGATTCCGCCGTAGGGAGTTGGCCGCTATCCAGGAGACGCCACATGTCCGTCATGACATGGTGGTAAACGAAAATCATCCGTAAAGAGGTTTCATTAAGTGGTTTCAGCGGCCATCACGGGCGCGGGACGGTCCATCACGATTTCCCGAGCTTCCCCTTGTCCTTTCTCTCGCGCTTCTCGAGCCTGTCCTTCTCCTTCCGCTCGAGCTTGTCCCTCTTGGCCCGTTCCTTGTCCCTGTTCCTCCTCGGGCCCCTGCGCTCGTGCTTGGACCAGCGACCCCTCAGGTAGAGCAGGACTGGGATAAGGACGATGACTGCGATGACGCCGCCCCACAGGGCCCACTGCTTCCACGAGGCCTCCTTGACGACCAGCGCGTTGTCGGCTTTGGTGGTATACGACTCGGTACCGAGCTGGTTGTCGCTCGTGACGTTCGCCTTGATCTTGAACGTGCCTCGTGAGTCAGGGGTCCACGCGAACTTGACCTGGACCTTGCCGCCGACCTCTATCGTCGTCACGACCTGCGTGCCGTTGAAGAGCTGGTTCGCGGTGGCGGTGCCGATGAGCTCGTCGCCGTCCTCGCCGACTATGTAGAACGTCACGACGACGTTCGTGGCCACTGCGCTGCCCTTGTTGGTCAGGTTGACGATGATGAGGCCCTCGACGCCCTCGGTGAACTCCGGGGGCTCGTAGTATATCGGGCTGTCGAACATGACCTTCGGTCTCTCGCTCGACTCGATCTTGACGGATCGCTTGATCATGCCCGTGTTGTTCGACGAGTCCGTCACGTTGAGCGTGACGGAGAAAGTCCCGACCTTCTGATACACGTGCGTCACGTTCCAGAGACCTGTGCCGTTCAGCCACGAGTCGTCACCCATGCCGTCGCCGAAGTCCCAGGAGAAGTACATGTCCTCCTTGTCGTCGAGGTTGTCGAGCGTCGCGTTCGCATCCAGGACGATCGTCTTGTTCTCCACGAGCAACGTCCCGTATGTCTCGTTCTTCACTACGAACGATACACTCGGTGCGTCCGAATCGTTCACCTTGACCGTGAGGGATGTGTTCTTCCAGTGGCCAACCACATCGGTCACGTTGAGCACGACCTCGTAGGTTCCTGCCTCGGCGAACGCGTGTGAGACGTTCTTCTCGTCGTCGGCCCACACCATCCTGTCTGACTCGTTGCCCTCGCCGTAGTAGAACTCGAAGAAGTCGATCAGGCCCAGGCCGTCGCCGACTGCGACCGCGTCATCCGAGGACGACGTCGCGTTGAACCAGACGGTCTGCCCCTGGTCCACCTCAAGGGTGCCAGTGGTCTCGTTGACCTCGAGGTCCTTGACCACTATGACCGGGACGGGGTCCATGCTGTCGCACACGACCTCGATCTCAGTGGAGTTGACCAGGCCGACGGAGTCGGTCACGGTCAGGTTGACCATCCGGCTCGCGGAGGCGGTGGTGAAGTTATGGCCGACGGTGACATCGGCCGTCGTCACATCAGGCGAACCATCGCTGAAGTTCCAGGTGAAGAGCATCGGGTTGCCGTTCGGGTCCAACGAATCCATCGCGGTGAAGTTGACCTCTGCGTCGACACGTACTATGTACTTCGTCAAGTTGCCTTCGTCGTCGGTCACGGCGTACACGAGGCCCTGCTCGACCTCCATGCCAGCGCCCGCGGAGGGCATCTCGTGCTTCTCGAAGGCGAGTGAGACCGCCTCCGGCCCGCCTATGTACTCCTCAGGGTCGACGCTGAACACCTCGTAGCCAGACACTGCGACGTGCGACCCCGCGGTCGCACTGCTGTTGTCCACGAGCTCGTAACCCGGAGGCAACGAGACCGAGAATGTCCGGTTCGCGGATGGCGTGTCGTACGCCGCATAGAGCGTCGCCGTGTAGTCGTCGGCCCCGATGTCGATGGCCTCGTACGATGTGTAGTCGCAGGAGTACGAATAGGGCACCGCTGCCGTCTCCGTGACCGGGGCTGCTACCAGTGTCAGGGAGAACGTCGAAAGCGAGCCGGCCGTACACAGCGTGTCGTTGACGACGAGCAGCCTCGAACTGGTGACATGCTTCGCCCCATAGCCCTGTACCTTCGTGACGAAGTCGGCTATCTCGCCGGCATCGATCGCTCCGTCCGGCACATCCGATCCGAGGTCGATCTGCATCCTCAGGCTCCCGACGTCGTTGTAGTCAAGGCCGGGGAAAGCGTCGTCGAAGTTCCACTCCGTGGTCTCCGTGAGCGTGAACGAATTGAAGTCCGCACCGTAGACGATCTCCGTTGCATCCATCGTCTGCGTCTGGTTCCCGAGCTCCATCGACAGGTCCACGATATCTCCAGGGGAGCGCGATGTGAGGTCCTCGACCCGAATCTCAGCTGATGTGCCGTCGGCGTCCACGCACAGGATGAACTCTCCGGGGTAGGCGTCGAAGGTGAAGAAGGTACCCTCCTCACTCTTCAGGAGTCTCTTGATCCAAGCCTGGTCCGGGTCGGTGGACAGCATGTACGCGACCACGTTCGATGCCGGGCCGTCGTAGTCCGTGACGAATCCCGTCACACGGACGGACCGATCCATGAGAATCGTCGTGACGTTGTCCGCGGTGACCGAGGTAGCCTCCACATAGGTCTCGTAGAGGTCCGCAGTCACGACGAGCGCGAAGTCGGGATCGGCGGAGTTGAACATGTCGACGACCGCCACTCCGAGCGAGTCGGTCGAGTCCTTCGATACGATCTCACGCAGGGACAGGTCGTAGAACGCGACCTCCGCGCCGACTATCTTCATGTTTGTAACGGAGTCTCTAACGGTGACGTTCCACTCCCACTGCTTCGCAGGGAAGGCGTCCAGGGCGACTTGCGGACTGACCGTGTATGAGGTCAGGCCGGTGAATTTGAACTCCCTCTCGCCAATCGAGTCGTAGTGTTCGTCAGCGACGACATCGACCCTGTAGTAGCCCGAAGGGGCGTCGTTCACTATGTAGAGCTTCATGGTCGAGGAATACGTTGCGGGCAATACCTCGCCCGTGTGTACGTTTGTGAGTGTGACAGTCACGCCTGTGGAGACAGGAGACCCGCTCGAAGTAACGGGCACATAGATCGTGTTCGTTCCCAGCGTCTCCGCCTCGGCATCCCCCATCGGTATGACCAGGGCGGAAATGACTAAAACCAGCGCGAAAAGGCTGGCCGATAGCTTGCTCATTGCATCTCTCCTCATCCGAATGCCCCCTCCCTCTCGGGAATCCAAACGACGACCCCGGTCAAGAAGGGTATCCCGGCGAATAGATTGCCCCTTTATAAGCTTTAGGATGCCATGCCGACGTTGGCCAGCATGCCAGTACCTGTGAAGACCGTCATCGACGACTCACGTCACTATCCTGTCGACCTGCCCCGTCTCAATCGCCCGCCTCACCTCGACCGCCAGACGCCGTCCCGTGCTCATGTTGGTCCGCCAAGTCGTGTTACCATACGGGTGGCCGACCCACATGTGCACGTTCGTGCCCCCGCCCACTCGCGGAGCAACGTCGTATATGTGGAACTTGAGGTCCTTGTCCACGCAGGTCTGCAGGCAGAACGGGCCGATGATGCCAGCGTCGTAGTGCTCCTGCGTGGCCTTCACGTATTTCTCCGCGAGTACGAACGCTCCTTCGATCAGTGACTCGCGCATGGTGGCGGAGTTGTGTCCGCACACGGTGTACTCCGGGGTCTCCTGAGAACCTGTCAGAGTCATCTGCTGCGGGGCAGGCAGACGGACATGCCCGTCCAGGGACGTCTCGAACCGCCAGTCGACTCCCAGGAGTTCTATCCGCTCCATCTTCGTCTCCAGAGGAGAGTAGAAGAAATCCAGGTTGAAGACCGGACCTATGACATACTCTTCCATCCTGGCATCCCTGAGGTCCTCCTCCGTGATGACATCGCCTGCGATCAGCGCCTGCGACTTCTTCAGGTACTCCTCGTACGAGGCTGCCGTGAAGAAGCCACGCTCCAGCTTCTTGACCTTGTGGTGCAGCTTGACGATCACCAGGCCGTCGATCTCCTTCGGGTCGGCGATGCGCTTCGGAAAGGGCATGCCCGCCTTCTCGAGCAACCAGTAGTAGTCGCGCTCCTCCCCACGCTCCTCGCTCCTCAGCAGGTCCCTAGAACCCACGAGGGGCACGGCGAAGTCGTCCTCGATCTCGCGCAGGTCGATGTAGGATGTGAAAGACCTGTTCGGCACGAAGAGCACGTTCTCCTTCCTGAGGCGCTCCTGGAACTCAGGGGTCACCATCTCCCTGAACTTGTCGAGGACCCAGCACTCATCGACGACGCCCCTCACAGCCTTACCGGATGCGTCCCGCTGGCACCTGAAATATCCCGCGTAGGTCTTCTCTCGACCCTTCTGGCAGACACCGAGGGTCCTGAACCCCTCCTCCACCGCTCCGTCGCAGACGTCGAGCGCGGAGTGCGATGCGACCATGCCGATCTTCGCCTTATCCAGATCATATCCTTCCAGCGCGGCAAGAACCTTCTCTCTGTCTATCACGACGACCCTCTCCGGTGCGGTGTGAACCAGTTACGGATGCGAATGGTAGTGACTGATGATATATCTACCTTGAGGGGGTTCGGGTCAGGAGCACCTCATCAAGTCTGACGACCAGGCGGGACGACGTCTGCCTGAACCCGAACTTCTCATAAAGCGTCCTCGCCCTCGGATAGCTCGTCCTCAGATACACCTTGCTCGACCGCTCCGACGCGGTACTCAGCGCACATCTCATCAGTTCGTTGCCCATGCCCTCCTCCTGCTTCGACGGAGTCACGTATATGTCGAACACGAGGCCCGAATCGCCCTCGTGACGCAGGATGACGAAACCTCCGTCCGCAACGTGGACGGAGAACATCTTGTCGCGCGCGTAGCGGCGCAGGCGCATCATGGCACTCATCCGGTTCTCATCGTAATACTCCGAGAAGAGCGAGGCCGCTCTTCCGCGGTTAGCCTTCGAGAGAGGTTCGACGGAGTGTTCGTACTGCGGAGGGTCCTCCAACTCCATTCGGACGGCGTTCGCTGGATGGAGATGGGCCACGTACTCCAGCAGGTCCGGAGAGAACACCGCCCACTTCTTCTTGGCGACCACGAGGAATCTGACGAGATGGTCGGCGGCCAGCTCGACGTCCTCCTTGCTGGTCGCGATCAACATGCCCAGCTTGCGCTCGGAATCCGTCACGATCCTTGCGGTCTCGCCCTCGTCGGTGTAGAAGGCCCACGCATCCCTCGCCCCGAGCTCCACACGCAGGCCGACCATGTGAGACGTGTTCGCCAGTTCAGGCTTGCCTCCGCGCTCGTCGACCAACTCCTCGTCCAGGGGAAGGTCGTGGGTCGTCACCATGTGACACTTCTGACCCGAGTGGGCAGCAATCGCCGGGGCGGACTTCCATCCTCGTCCGGACAACGCGCTCCTCAAGGTGGATCTGCGATTATCCCGCGCGAAGAGTCTGGAATACCCCGTCTCGGCCAGAGACTCGCTAAGATTCCAGGCCGACTCGTCAGACAACCTGAGCCCCCTGGGGGAGCAGTGGAGGAAGGCACGCGCAGCCTCGTGATCGAGAGGCATCAACTCGACGGATGCCACCCCCTCCGGGGCCCGTGAAGCGACCACGTCGCACGGATTGCCTCTGGCGATGAAAGCAGACACCTCCCTAAGATGAACTTGCGTGGGCGTTCGAGCATGCTCAGAAGAAGTAGAACCCGACGTCATACTCCTTGGAGCAGCCCGCCATGGCCTCCAACCTGTTGAGCGTTCCCTCGATTCTTCGGACCATCATCTTGCCCTCAGCCGGGGTCTTCTCTCTCAGGACCTTTGTCTCCTCCAGCAGTCTGGTGGCGTCCTCCGACGAGAGTATCTCCTTCTTCGAAGCCAACTCCTCGACATTGGCCAGTATGTTCAGCCTGAACTTCTTGGCGAGGTCCGGGACCGGGGAGGTGGACGGACCGAAGTTGCCAACGCATCCTTTCTTGTTGTCCCACGACAGAGGACACTTCGCGCATGTCTCGTACATCTCGTCGAACTCCAGTAGGTCCCACTCGGTCACCGAGTCCTCGCTCACCGCGGCCTCGAGGACAGCGCTCCGGCGGCCCTGTGGGACTTTCGACATCGCTATCCAGTTGGTCTTCAGCTCAACGACGAACGGTCCGAGGGCCTTCTGGTCCGCGGGGTCTTTGATCTTCTCCAAGTACAGCTCGTCCCCTTCCACCTTCGCCCTGGACCTCTTCAGTATCCCCTCCAACCTGTCCGACCCGAGGTCTGCCCTGGCCTTCTTGAGATCTACGATACGGTCGACCTCCACCAGATCGGCCCACTTCTCGGGGTCCTTGACATACGCCCTCGCCATGGTCCGCTTACTGTCCCTGCACAGAGACTTGGACGATTCGAGCTCTGTGATCGCCATGTTCAAACCCATCTGCAACACCTCCCAAGAATACGTGTGAGGTTGCATCGAGGAGTAATAGTTTTCGAGTGAGGAACGGCCGCAGGCGCCCCGTGCGGGTGTAGCCCTGCGTCGGCCGGGCCTTTTGGAAGGATATATAATGGGCATACCTGCAGAGGCGGGACACTTTAATCTAGTGCCTAGCCGTTCCGGTCTCCGGCCCCGGTCCTCTGACTGCTTCTCTGGAGCGATTGTCAGACAACGATGGGGGGAGGTGCTGACGTGACGTTGGCCAGTATGAACATGCTATCGAGAAGTGACATCGAGAGGGTGCACGACGCGTCCCTACGCATCCTGTCGGAAGTGGGGGTCATGATAGAGAGTGCTTCCGTGAGAGACTTGTTCCGGCACGCGGGAGCGGAGGTAGACGACTCGAGACAGCTGGTTCGCCTCACCGAGAGTCTCGTGCGTTCGTCCATCGACAGCGCTCCAAAGAGCATCAGGATCTCGTCCAGGGACGGCACCGATGTAATGGTTCCTGGGGACGGAGTGCAGCTCATCTCGCCGGACGGGCAGCCTCCGGCCGTGTTCGACGCTGAAACCGGTACCAAGAGGGCTTCGACCCTCAGGGACCTGAAGGACTTCATCATCCTGGCCGACGCTCTGCCCGAGGTTGGGTTCGTCTGGCCCCCGGTGATCGCCACGGACCTACCTTCCGAGCGGTCGTCGTTCTACGAGTTCCTGGTCGCAGTGGCATACACCTCCAAGCACATCCAGCACGGAGCCGCTTCGTCGGAGGAAGCAAGGTTCCAGATAGAGGTGTGCTCCGCCGTACTCGGGTCGGAGGATGAGCTGCGAGCACGACCGATATTCTCGGATGTCTGCACGCCAATCTCGCCGCTCAGGTACGACGCAGGCGAAGCGGAAGCCCTCGTGACGCTGTCGAAGGCCGGCGTGCCAGTGGTGAATCTGTCCATGGCGATTGCTGGTGCCGTGACGCCAGCTTCGGTCGCCGGCTCGCTCGCGGTCGTCAACGCAGAGAACCTGTGCGGGCTGACGATGACGCAGCTCGCGTCACCGGGGTCTCCGAGCGTGTACTCGTCGTTCTCGGGAGTCATGGACCTGAAATCGGGGGTGTTCCTGTGCGGCACGCCCGAGGGGATCCTCATGGACTCAGCGGCGGTCCAGATGGGGAAGCACTACGGCCTCCCGACATGCGCCGGAGGTCCGTCGAACGCCGCTAGGTCGCTCTCCTCCGAGGCTGGGCTGGAGACGGCTCTGACCGCCTCCTCAGCGCTGCTGATGGGGACCGATATGATGGTGGGACTCGGCGGGATAGACAGGGCCGGCATGATATCCAAGGAGAAGCTGGTCATGGATTGCGAGGTCTGGCGCTGGCTGACCCGCATGAGACGGGGCATCGACGTGACGGACGAGACGCTCGGTCTGGACGCCATCGCCCGGCAGGGCCCGGGCGGGACGTTCCTTTCCGACATCCATACCGCCAGATGCATGAGGAAGGAGCTGATGATACCGCAGGTGACGGCCTACCACGTGAAGCGGGAGCCCGACCGGACGGAGGACGAGCTGCTCACCTTCGCCATCAAGCGCACGAAGGAGCTGCTTTCGACGCACAAGCCGCCCCTGCTAGGCGGGGATGTCGCGGAGAAGGTCGGCGAAGTGGCCAAGCGTCACGGGATACTCATGCCCGACGGTTCGCAGGTGTTCGAGCGCGCCTGAGTCTCACACGCGCCTTTTGAACAGCTTCTCGAGGTCGACAGGCGACAGGACGATCATAGTGGGCCTGCCGTGCTCACATGTGTACGGGCTCTCAGTACCCATGAGATCTGATATCAGCTGGCACATCTGGGCGTTGGACAGGTTCTCCCCCGCACGTATGGACGTGTGGCATGCGACCCTCCAGATGAACTCCTGGCCCATCCTCTTCGGCGCGGACATGTCTGCTAGGTCGGACAATATGTCCCTCAGGGATCTCTCCCCCTGCGCCAGACCGAGCACCGTCGGGACCGACCTCATGGAGTACGCGTCCCCCCCGAAGGGCTCGATGCGGAACCCGGCCTTCGATAGCATATCCAGGTTCTCGCCGAGGGTCTTCGACTCTGTCGGTGTGAGCGTGAGGACCAACGGTGTGAGGAGCTCCTGGGACATCTCGTCACCCTCGTCGACTGCCGCGAGGACGCGCTCGTACACGACCCTCTCGGATGCCGCGTGCTGGTCTATCAACAGCAGGTCATCGCCGGACTCGGCTAGTATGTAGGTGCCCATTATCTGCGCCAGAGGACGGATCCCGTGCTGTCCGTCGGAATCGCCGTCGCCGTCCGCCACGGGCAGCTGTGACTGAGCCGCCCCAGAGCTGCCCATCATCGCGGCGGGGAATTCGGACTCGAACGTCTCCGAGAACCGCGTGAGATCGTACCTGAACGACAGATCTGGCCCCTCGACGGCGTCCGCGACGCATCTCATGACGACGTCGACGACGAGCGGCTCGTCGTCGAACCGCACCTCCCGCTTCGTCGGATGCACATTGACATCCACGACGGAACCGTCCACCAGGACCTTCAATACCCCAATAGGATACCTGTCCTTCATGATCCTCGACCCGAACACCTTGACGACTGCGGAGACCATCCTCCTGCTCCTCACAGGTCTGTGGTTCACGAATATCCTCAGGTCGGACGGTGACGAGCGTGTGTGCTCCAGCCTGGCCAGGTGGGTTTCGACACGGACGCCATCCCCCTCAGCGTGTCCGTCCAACATGCCCGAGGCCACTTTGTGGCCGAACGCGATCGTCAGGGCACCCTCCATGCCTTCGTCTGCCGCATGGGCGAGCACGAGATCGCCACCGGAGAAGAGTCTGAACGATATCCCCGGTCTGCACAGGACGAAGTCCGTGACCGTCTCCCTGCAGTGCGCCATCTCCACGGAGCCGGACCTGAGCTGCTTCATGCGTGCGGGGATGCTGCGGAACAGATGCTCCACGACTACCTCGGTTCCCTCCGGGCAGCCGACGGCTGACGACCCGACCGTGGTTCCGTCCTCGACCAGAACCTCGAATCCTTCTGTCCGACCGTGCTCCTTCGAGCGGATCGTCACATCCGCGACGGACGATATCGAAGACAGCGCCTCCCCCCTGAACCCGTAGGTCTGCAGGCTCTGCAGGTCGTCGATGTCACATATCTTGCTCGTCGAGTGGCTCTGGACAGCCAGTTGAACGTCGTCAGCTGGCATGCCACAGCCGTCGTCCCTGACAGAGATGGATTCCTTCCCGCCGTCCTCCAGACGCACCTCGATAGTGCCAGCTCCGGCGTCGAGTGAGTTCTCCACGAGCTCCTTGACGACCGAGGCTGGACGCTCGACGACTTCCCCTGCGGCGATCCTGTCGACCGTGTTCCTTTCAAGGACCCTTATCCTTCCCACTCGTCTCACCGTACTTCTTCCTGAGTTCGCCGATCCTGACATACGCCTCCATCGGAGTCATGTGCGCGATGTCCAGGTTCCGCAGTTCCTCCACCAGGGAGGCGTCACTGCCCTTGACCGGGACAGCGAACCGGGTCTGCGCCTGGACCTTCTTCCCGGCCTTCACCTCAAGGACGCTCCTCTCCTCGATGTCCAGGAGGACCTCCTCGGCTCTGGCCACGACGGACTGTGGCACGCCTGCGAGCTTCGCCACCTGGATGCCGTAGCTCTTGTTAGCCCTGCCTGGAACGACCTTCCTCAGGAACACTATCTCCGAGCCCTGTTCCTTCACGGCCATAGAGCGGTTCTTGACGCCTTCCAGCGAGTCTGCGAGCTCCGTCAGCTGATGATAGTGTGTCGCGAAAAGCGCCTTGGCACCGATCTTCGAGTCCTCGTAGAGGTGCTCCACCACCGACCACGCGATGGCGAGCCCGTCGAACGTGCTAGTGCCCCTGCCGACCTCGTCGAGGAGGATTAGGCTACGCTTCGTCGCACAGTTGAGTATGTTGGCGAGCTCGATCATCTCGACCATGAAGGTCGATTGCCCCCTGGAGAGGTCGTCGAAAGCCCCCACGCGAGTGAATATCCGGTCCACGAGGCCGATCCGAGCCTCGGAGGCCGGAACGAAAGAGCCCGCCTGCGCCATGACGACTACGAGTGCTATCTGCCTGAGATATGTCGACTTGCCAGCCATGTTCGGCCCCGTCAGTATGACCAGTCTGTTCATGTTCGTGTCGAGGTGGACGTCGTTCGGGACGAACGAGCCGCTCAGTACGCGCTCGATCACGGGATGCCTGGAGTTGCTCAGCACGATGTCGTCGCCGTCGTCGACAGTGGGTCGGGAGTAGTCGTACCCGACCGCGACCTCCGCGAATGATCGGAGGACGTCCAACTCGGCCACCGTTCTCGCGATCAGGCGCACCTGCTCCCCATGGGACGCGACCTCGTCCCGTATTCCCATGAAGAGGTCGTACTCGATCGTGTTCGCCCGCTCCTGCGAAGCGAGGATGGATTCCTCGCGCTCCTTGAGCTCCGGCGTGACATACCTCTCCCCGGTGCTGAGAGTCTGCTTCCGGATGTATTCTGACGGAACATTCTTGAGGTTGGCTTTCGACACCTCTATGTAGTAACCGAAGACGCTGTTGAACCCGAGCTTCAGGTTCTTGATCCCAGTACGACGGCGCTCCGATCGCTCCAGGTTCGCGATCCATTTCTTGCCCTCTCTCGATGCCTTCCGAAGTTCGTCAAGAGCGGAGTCGAAACCATCCTTGATCAGGCCTCCCTCCCTAAGGATCACCGGCGGGTCATCAGAGATGCCGCGCACGATCGTGTCCACAACATCCGACACATCAACCAGGCCATCGGCAAGGGACCTGAGCGTGCCCGAGGCCGCTCCTTCCAGAGCCTCCCTGATCGACGGGACCGATTCGAGACAGGCTCTCACCGCCAGGAGGTCGCGGGCGTTCGCGCTTCCGTGTACCACCCGGGCTATGAGGCGTTCGAGGTCGCGCACTCCCCCGAGTGAGTCCGACAGCCCCGCCCTGAGCGGCATGTCGGATACGAGCTCCGCGACTGCGTCGTGCCTCGCACGGATGCCGTTGACGTCCGTCAGAGGCTCCATGAGCCATCTCCTCAGTGTCCGCGAACCCATGGGCGTGAGGGTACGGTCGAGGATCGAAACGAGGGTGTTCTCATCGGAACCGTCGCGGACGCTTCGCACGATCTCTAGGTTGCGGAGCGTCGCCTGGTCAAGCACCAGCTTATCGGAAGACGAGAAGAATCTAGGCTTTGACAGGAACTCCAGGTCCCTCTTCTGCGTCGACTCCAGATACCTCAATACGGCTCCAGCGCTGGAGACGGCGAGGGGTTTGCCTGACAGCCCGAGACCATCTACAGATTGCAGCCTGAAATGTCTCCTGACCAGCGATTCGGACGGTTCACGCATGAACGACAAGTCCTCGATGCGCGTGATCCTGGCATCCGCAAACGCAAACTCCCGCATCAGCTTCGAGACCTCGAAGCTCTCGGGGACCAACACCTCCTTCGGCATCCGCTGCGAGAACTCAGTGAGGACCTTTCCCTCAGAATCGTCTCCATGTGCTTCTGTCGAGATGAACTCGCCTGTCGAGATATCAACGAACGACAGGCCGTAGGCGCCGTCCCGCTCCATGAGGGACATCAGATAGTTGTTCGCCCTGCTGTCGAGGGCCGCGCTCTCCAACACCGTCCCTGGTGTGACTATCCTGACGACATCCCTGTCCACGAGTCCCTTCGCCTTCTTGGCGTCCCCGAGCTGCTCGCAGATCGCGACCTTGTAGCCCTTGTTGAGCAGCTTGGGAAGGTACGAGTCGAGGGCGTGCCACGGGATGCCGCACAACGGCATCCTCTCCTTCTTGCCTCGATCCCTGGACGTGAGCGTTATACCCAACTCCTTCGACCCGACGACTGCGTCCTCGCCGAACATCTCGTAGAAGTCTCCGAGCCGGAAGAGCAGGAGGCAATCCCTGTGCTGCTCCTTGATCCTGAAGTACTGATCCATCATCGGCGTGGTGGCCCTGCCCACGAAGCTGCTCCCCCTCTGACGGAAAGACACAGAACTTGCTATTTCAAGTTATGGCACGGCGCGCGTACGGCTGCGCGCTGGTCCCGCCACATTCTTTAGCGATGGAGACCATACCATCACACATAAGGGATGGACTGACCTCATTGTCTGATAGCCCGAGAATCCTGGTTTATACGGACGGTGCAGCCCGGGGGAACCCTGGGCCTGCGGCGATCGGGTACGCCATCTTTGATTCTCGCGGTACATGCCTCGAGAAGAAGGGAATGTACATCGGCCCACACACGAACAACGAGGCAGAGTACGAGGCGCTGTTATGGGCCCTCGAGAGAGCAGGCCACCATACCCGAGAGGTCGTGAAGTTCCACTCGGACAGCGAGCTCGTCGTTCATCAGGTGAACGGTGTGTACCGGGTGAAGAAGGACCGGCTGAGGGAGTACATCGAAAGGATCCAGAAGGCCGTCGAGGGGTTCGAGTCGTTCAGGCTGGTCCATGTGCCGAGAGACAACCCAGGGATCCAGCTGGTCGACGGCATCGTCAACGGAGTCCTCGACGACGAGGAGAAGTGAGAAGTGCGATCATGGCTGTTTCGACGAGGAGAAACGGTGGCAGGCCGAAGGGCGTGTCGCGTCTGGACGATTTCGGGGTCGTCGACGACGTGCGCGAGCGTTTCAAGGGCTATGCGACCGCCGCGTCGAAGCTCAACCCGCGAGAACGCGCAGTGTGGTGGCGAGGAGTCTTTCAGAGAGATCCGGAGATGCTGGAGTTCTTCAGAGGAGACGATACCGGCTAGGCGACCAGTCGTCCTCTCCTCCCGTGAGCTTCTTCCGAAACGCGTGGAACAGATGCCGGAGTCACAGGGAGAGTAGCCCCGGGAGGATTCGAACCTCCGTCGCAAGATCGCTCCTCGCGAGACGCGATCCAGAGTCTCGCATGATTGACCGCTACACTACGGGGCTGTCGTGGCAGATGTGGCTATTCCGGTCCCGATATATAATGGGTTTCGAGCAGGGAATTCTAGGTGCGCGCCCTCTCTATCGCCTCGACCATCTGATCGAACACGCCCTCTATGCCCTTCGAGCCGTCGATGTCGACGAGGTTGCCCTTCATCCTGAAGTGCTCGAGGAGGGGCGCGGTCTGCTCCATGTAAATCCTGAGCCTGTTCCTGACCGTGTCCTCCTTGTCATCGTCCCGTTGAATCAGCCCCGACCCGCACCTGTCGCACACGCCTGGGGCCTTCGGCGGGTTGAAACTCACATGGTAGACGGCCGCGCACTTCCCGCACGTCCTCCGACCGATGGCACGTGCGACGAGTTGCTCCATGTCGACCACGATGCTGAGCACGATATCGACCTCGGTCATCTTATCCAGCTCCTCCGCCTGGTCCATTGTCCTTGGGAAGCCGTCGAGTATGTAGCCGCTGGCGCAATCGGGCTTCGACACTCTGTCCGATATCAACTGCACGATGAGGTCGTCCGGCCCGAGCCTGCCGCTGTCCAGGTACGACTTGATCTCGACCCCGAGGGGCGTCTGCTTCGCCACGGCCTCCCTGAGAAGGTCGCCTGTGGCTATCTGTGGGATGCCATACCTCTGCGATAGTCTCTGGGCCTGCGTGCCCTTCCCTGCGCTCGGGGGGCCGAATATGATGAGTTTGAGCATCTGCAACTACCTGTCGAACCATCTTGAACGACGTACTTATTGCTTGCTCTCGGCCCGGGGATTCAGTGAAAACGATTTTATCCGCCAGGCGCGTTAGCGGTCCCGGTTCAAATGAAGCAGGAGATAGTAGAGGAGATAAAGGGCATCGTCGGCAAGGACGGATACTCCACGGATATCGCGGACCTCTACGTCTACGGTTTCGATGCTTCGATCCATCACGAGACCCCTGACATCGTGGTCAGGCCGAAGACCGCCGAGCAGGTGTCCGCAATCGTAACGCTCGCCAACAGAACTCTCACGCCCATCGTGCCCAGGGGGGCCGGGACCGCGATGTGTGGCCACACAGTCCCGCTCAGGGGCGGGATCGTCCTCGACCTCACGGCGATGAACAGGATCACGGAGATGCGCGTGGAGGACCTGTACTGTGTCGTCGAACCCGGAGTCATATACGATCGTCTCAACGGTGAGTTGGGCAAGCGGGGCTTCTGGTTCCCGACCACCCCCGGCAGCGCCGAGGCGTGCACGATCGGCGGGATGGTCGCGACGAACGCCTCGGGTATGAGGGCGATAAAGTATGGCGCGACCAGGGACTACGTGCTCGGCCTGGAGGTGGTCCTGCCGACTGGAGAGGTCATCCATACCGGCACCAGGACTCTGAAGAACTCGTCGGGATACCAGCTCGATAGGCTTATGGTCGGAAGCGAGGGGACCTTGGGAGTCATCACGTCGGTGACTCTCAGGTTCGCAGTGAAACCGAAGGCTTCTGCGATGACGATAGCAGCGTTCAACTCGCTGGTGGACGCCGGGAGGTGCGTCTCAAACATAATCGCGAAACCCCTCCTGCCGTCCGCGATCGAGCTGATGGACTCTGTCACGATCAAGGCGGTCAACAAGTGCATGAACGTCGGCCTCCCAGACTGCGAGGCGATATGCATGATAGAGGTCGACGGGCACCCGGCGGCGGTAGAGGATGAGATGAAGGTCGTCGAGGAGATAGCCCGCAAGAGCGGGGCGATCTCGACAGAGGCGTCGGCCGATAAGAAGAAGATAGACGAGTGGACGCAGGCGAGGAAGGCCATCCTTCCATCGCTCAGCAGGTACGGCGAGGATTATGTCTCCGTCGCACTGGCTGACGACATGTCGGTTCCGATCTCGAAGATCCCGGAGGCGGTCGGCGCGTTCCAGAGGATCGCCGAGGAGAACGGAGTTATTGTCGGCACCTACGGCCACGCCGCGGACGGCAACCTGCACACCAAGATGCTCGTCGAGCCCTATTCCGAAGAGAGCTGGAAGGCGGGGGAGAGGGCGGTCGGGCAGATATACGACAAGGTGCTCGAACTCGGAGGCACGGTCACGGGGGAGCACGGAGTAGCGATAACGAAGGCGCCTTACATGCAGAAGGAGAGAGCCGACTCCCTCGACGCCATGAGGGCGATCAAGAAGGCGCTGGACCCGAACGATATAATGAATCCTGGGAAGATATTCGACTGGGAGGGGAGCATCATATCCCACCTCAGATACCCGGCGTTCTGCGGCGAGCGGTGCGGCGGCTGTCAGAAGGGCTGAGTCGGCGGCAAGAAGCTTATTATCCCAGTTGCCATAGCTCGGAGCTGATGCGCCGCTCAACCGACCTGGCGAAACTGCACTGGTGCGACCGCTGCAACGTCCCATTAACGGGCCAGAGCTGTGGATGGTGCGGGGAGCACGGAACCGAGGTTTCCCTGTCGCCTCCGGGTGATGTCCGTCTTGCCCTTGAGGGGACGAAGAGGAGGCTCAGATACCTCTTCCTCAAGGAGTACGGCGTCCAGCAGATCGTCCCTGACGTGGTCGTCCTGAACAAGACCTCAGGGGAGGACAGAGCAGACGAGGTCATCGTCGAGGGGCGGAGGATCGCCCTCCTGCGGTACGATCTCGCCGAGAAGAAGCATGAGTTGGTGCTCAGGCTGGACGGCGCACGGATGCTCGCGGCGCTGGGGTCACGCAAGCAGATCGTCCTCAAGAAGGCCGAGGGACACATGAAGGGGAAGTACATCCCTGCCGATGCGATAGAGTCGTTCGACCGTGGAATCCGGGCCGGCGATGAGGTCGTCGTCAAGATGGGCATGTTCATCGGCTGCGGCTCGGCGAAGGTAGACGCGTCATCGCTTCGTCGCGCTGAGAAGGGCGTCAAGATCCGGGAGTTCGCCAAGGCCGGACCGCTCCCGCCTAGGAGGAAGAGGGTCTGGACGAAGGCTCTGGTCAGGGCCAACCTGCCTCATCTGGTCGCCAAGAAGACCAGGGCCGAGCACGAGCTCAGGGAGGCCATCGCATCGCACTCGCGGCCCCTGACAGTATCCTTCAGCGGCGGCAAGGACAGCTTGGTCGTGCTCGACCTGGTACAGTCGGTCACGCAAGATTTCACCGCGATGTTCGTGGACACGGGTCTGGAGCATCCGCTCACGCACGAATACATCGAACGGCTGGCGAACGAGAGGCGCATCAGCATCCTGAAGGCGCATGCCGGGAGCGCGTTCGACCAGAACTTCCCTGCCTTCGGACCGCCGGCCAAGGATTTCAGGTGGTGCTGCAAGGTGTGCAAACTCGCGCCTGCATCAGCGCTCATACAGGAGAGGTACCCGAACGGGACGGTCACGGTCGAGGGGAACAGACGGCTGGAATCGTTCGCCAGAGACCATACTGAGCTGGTCGGGGAGAACCCCTTCGTCCCTGGCCAGATGAACGTCAACCCCATCAGAGACTGGACGGGGTTGGATGTGTGGCTCTACATCATATGGCGCAAGCTGACATACAATCCGCTTTACGACGAGGACATAGAGAGGGTCGGCTGCTGGATGTGCCCGTCGGCGCTGGCGAGCGAGGCGGAGGAGGTCGCGCGCGTCTCCCCCGACCTCGCGCGGGCGTGGCAGGTGAAACTCCTCGATTGGGCCGAGAGGAACGGCCTGCCGAAGGAGTTCGTCACATACGGTTTCTGGCGATGGAAGGAGCTCCCACCCAAGATGAAGGACCTCGCGCCGCGACTCGGCATAACCGTCAAACCGGTGAGGAGCGACACACTGGACCTCAAGGTGCTGAAGGGTGTGAGCCCGTGCACTGCCGGTGGCTATTCCGTCGAGGCAGTGCTATCGACCGAATCCTCCACCGGCCTTGGACAAGTCAGCGAGATGCTCAAGGTCGTCGGTGAGACGAGGCACTCCGAGGAGTACGGAGTGGCCATGGCCGACCGCGGCAAGGACCGACTAAGGGTCTTCGCAGGCGGGCAGATAACGGCGGTCGCGCAGACACCGAAAGATGCGTCCGATCTGTTCTCCGATGGTGCCCGGGCAGTGCTCAGGGCAAGCATGTGCACGAAGTGCGGCATCTGCGTGAAATCGTGCCCTGAAGGCGCGATCAGACTGGATGACGGAGTCGTCGTCCAAGAGGATAGATGCGTCCGCTGCGGCAAGTGTGTGGAAGCATGTGTCGTAGCACACTACTTCGACAAGCTGGCCGGACGTCTGAAACCCGGGAAGAAGACGCCGAGGACCGGACGGAGGACCAGAGGCTGATCACTCGTCCTCGTCCTTGAGCTTCTTGGCCACCCCGAGGGTCTCCTTCTTCGCCTTCGATACGCCCCTCTTACCGAGGCTCACCGCGGACTTGAACAGCGGCTTCGTCTCCCGGACGACTGTCTCAGTGGCCTTCACGCCGAACTCGAGCGCCTCGCCCGTTGCGCCGGCGACCTTCCTCGTCCCCTTGTCCACCACGCTTCGGCTGGGACTGGCTCCGCAGTCGGGGCACGCCTCCGCCGCTCCGATCTCCTTTCCACACCTGGAACACTTCGCCATGTTGATCCTCGATGGAATAAACCCGACCCAACCCTATAAACATATCATCATCATTTACGAAAGCTAGCAGCCAAGAGTGTACATACAATGGCAGACGCCGTGATGATAGTCAGTGCGATTGCAGGGTTCGCCCCCGCGATGGGGCTGATGTTCTACACCCTCAGGAAATACACCTTCCCCAGCGTCGAGAAGCCGTTCTTCGACGACCGCAGGATCTTCGCGTTCTTCGCCCTCGGTATCGTGCTGGGCATGGCGCTGTTCGCCTTCGAGGAATGGGGCGGGACGATCTCCACGACCGAGACGATCATAGCGCTGATCGTCGGCTTCGCCGTCATGGAGGAGTCGTTGAAGCTGATCATACTGAACTTCCCCAGGTTCCAGAGGAAGATCGACACAGCATTCTACGGGCTCTCCTTGGGGCTCGGGATCTCGGCGACATTCACTTTCGCCACTGTGTACGCCAGCGCGATGGGGATCGAGGAGCCGACGGCGGTGGACATGGCCGCGTACATGCTGCTCGGGCTGCAGTTCGTGCTCCTCCACGGGGCGACGACCACATTCATAGGCATAGGCGTGGCGAGAGGCGAGATCAAGCCCTACTTCTCCGAGGCGCTCCTGATACACATCGGCTACAACATGCTGATGGTCCCGTTCTTCATGTACGACATCTTCGAGCCACCGCTGAACCTGGTGGGGCTCGGGGCAGCCTATGCCATCGTCGTATACGGATACGTGAAGATACACAGGCTGTCACTGCCGGTCCTGATCCAGGACGCGAAGCGCCTGACCCAGAGGAGCAAGGGCGCCAGGGGACGATGAACGACGGAGTCAGACGGACCGGTATCTCCCCTCGCCGACCTCGAACACGAGGTTGTTGTCCACCAGGCGGGAGATCATATCGTCCGGAGACCCTTTCCCGAGCAGCAGAAGCACCTGCCGGAGGTCCTCGACCGAGAAATCCCCCAGCTCTTCTGTGAGGCCCCTGACCACAGCCTCCGCCGCCTCGACCGGGTCGCGTAAGCCCTTCGCGCGCTCGACCACCCTCGCGAAAGGGTCGCTGGCCCTTTTTGAGGAACGAGGACGCCTGAACTTCTTGCCGCCCGCCAGCTGCGAGTTGGCCTGGGCGACCATCTCGGCAAGCTCGAGAGGGGAGTCGGTCCGAAGCTTCATCTGCGATTTGTACAGCCTCCCCTGACGGCCGCAGGGGCAGGTGCTCGTCTTCTTCGCAGCCTCCACGCCCCGTGCCTTGCCACAGGAAGGACAGATGACGAGACCGTACTTCACGACCGCCATCTCCAATATCGTCGACTCAGAAGGAGCGGAGCTCCTTCTCGAGCATCTTCAGGTCCTGCTCGAGCAATGTCAGAGGACTGACTGGCACGAGCAGGATGGAATCCGTGACCGCGATCTTGTCGTTGATGTGCTGGAGCAGCTTCAGAACCTTCGTGAAGCCGTTCTGCGATGTCATGTACTCGAGCCCGGAGAGAAGGACGATGCACCCAGGGTTCCCGGTTATGAACGTCTTGATGTCCGAGTAGACGAGGGCCAGGTTCGACGGGTCCCGGGAGTAGCTCTTCTCCTGGTCCATCGAGAGCCATAGAAACGGTGTACCCACCAGACCGTGCACCTCCTTCACCTTCTCGGGATATTCCCTCGTGACGCACAAACCCGGAACGCCGTGCTTGGCCGCGTCGACGAAGATGTCGTACGACTGGTCGGGGATCTCCTCCTTGATGAGGTAAGAGTAGCCCGACGCGAGAGTGTATTTCCGTGCGGTCTCCAGCTCCTGGCGCCGACCGGGCTTGAGGTTGTCGACCACCTCGTAGACCTGGAGGACGCAGGACAGGAATCCTCTGCTGGCGCACTCGACCTCGTCGACCTCGAACCGCTTGTCCGTCAGTTCGGAGGTGATGCCTGAAAGGTACCCGCGCGCGAAATCGCACGTGTTGCCCTCCTTCGCCTCGAGGGAATCCTCGAGGTTGACCATCATCTCAGTCTCCTCCGAAGCCTCGACCCTGATCCTGCTAAGGCCGGCCTCCATCCATACGGGGCCGATGATGGACTTCACCTCGTTGAGGCTGGAACATTCGAGTCCGTAACTTTCCACGAGCGCCCTCCCGCATCGCTGACCATACCGGTACAGCATCAGCTTGGCCCTCTGGTCCCCCTCGGTTATCTCGAGCTCCTCTCGCAGGTGGGAGAGCGCGACGCCCGGCATCACGAAGAACGGGATCGTCCTCAATCGGACCCCCTCTCCACCATCCTGCCAGCGATCTGCGAGAAAGTCTTCTCCACGTTCATGCCCGTCTTCGCGCTCGTCTCCGTCAACGTCGAGCCTATGGAGTCGCAGAACGACTTCAGCTCGGTCATCGATATCGCCTTCTCCAGGTCGCACTTGTTGGCGAGAATCGCTATCGGCATGTCCCCCACGACCGACACGAAGCTGTCGACCCACGAGGATAGGGATGTCACAGTCTCTGGGCGGGTGCAGTCGCACACGATCAGCGCACCGACCGCTCCCCTGTAGTAGGCCGCGTGCAGGGTGGTCTGGGTGCGCTGACCCAGGATGTCCCATATCATGAGGTCCACCTGTGTGTCGTCGAACGCGACCGTCTTCTTTGAGACCTTCGTCCCGAAGGACATGAGGTACTTGTCGTCGAAGACATCGAACACGTATCTCCTGACGAGGCTCGTCTTGCCGACCGCCCCATCTCCTAGGAGGCAAAGCTTCAGAATGTACTTTCCCGGGGGCATTCGAAAACATCCTGCTAATGCTCACGAGTCTATTTAATCGTTCATGGTTTGGGCGATGGTCGACGCGATTCGATTCGGAGCATTTGGATGGCGGAGTGACGCCGTCGGCCTGTGACCGGTCAGTAAGCAATATATGCGTGCAAGTGCTTACTTGCAGATATGAATCGAGGCGCCGGCAGGGATGCTGAACGACTCTCCGCCCGAGAGAGGATTCTCGATTCGGGCCTGCACCTGTTCGCCGAGAAGGGGTTCTCAGGCGCGACCACCAAGGAGATCTCGGCGAAGGCAGGGGTCAACGAGGTCACGCTCTTCAGACATTTCGGGTCCAAGAAGGCCTTGTTCGCATCGATCATCCGAGAACGGTCGTCCCTCGGAGAGATAGACGCCTGGAGGTTCGTCGACACAGACGTTCCGGTTGACGACCTGCTGGAGCGGAACGCGAAGGCCGTGCTGGCCACCCTCAAGGCCAGCCGAGACATATCCGTCATGATAATGGGGGACGCCTGGAGGATGCCGGAGACACGTGGGGTGACCAGCGACCCCGGCGTGGAGAGGAGTGTTGACCTTGTCGCTGGGCTGATGGCGGAGCTCATGGCCGCTGGGAGGACACGCGACGTGGACCCGCGCGTCGCCGCCAGAGCACTCATCGGCATGGTCCAGTCGTACTACTTGACGAGGCATCTGCCGGGAGGGGGAGAGCCTAGGCGAGAGGAGGACGAACGCATGATATCCGGGTTCGTAAGCATATTCCTCGACGGCGTTCGGCGAGAGGTGGTGAGATGAGAGAAGACGTGGTCGTGACGAACGCGCTCACGAAGCGCTTCGGTGAGCTGATGGCCGTTTCGAACCTCGACCTGAAGATACCCGGGGGGGTCGTTTATGGACTTATCGGCCCGAACGGTTCAGGGAAGACCACCGCGATCAAGGTCATGAACGGCCTGCTGAGGGCGACCTCCGGGTCGGCGAGGCTGCTCGGCGAGGAGGTGCCCGTCAAGGAAGTCATCCACAGGATAGGGTACATGCCCCAGGAGACGGGCATCTACACGGACATCACCGTCCACGAGAACCTCGAGCTGTTCGCTGGTATGTACTCCATGTCCAGGAGCAGCTTCGAGGGCGCGGAGAGGGACCTCCTGGAGATGATCGACCTCTCAGACAGGCGGGACTCGCTGGCGACGACCTTGAGCGGTGGCATGAAACACAGGGTTTCGCTCGCATGCGCCCTAATCCACGATCCGGAGCTGGTCTTCCTGGACGAACCTACCGTCGGGGTCGACCCCGAGCTCCGCAAGGGGTTCTGGGACTACTTCGCCGAGCTGAAGAGCTCCGGGAAGACGGTCGTGCTCACCACACACTACATGGACGAGGCCGTCAGGTGTGACGTCGTCGGGATGATGAGGGCCGGCGAGATCATCGCCGAGGGCACGCCCGACGCCCTGATGACGGCGGCTGGGACTACCACGCTCGAGGACGCCTTCCTGGTCAACGCCAAGGGGGCGCGATCATGAACGGCCATAGGATGCTCGCCGTGGCGAGGAAGACCCTGCGGTCGCTCAGGCATGATCGCAGGACGGCAGGGTTCCTGATCTTCATGCCCTTGTTCATGATAGCGATATTCGGGTACACCTTCGGCGGAGACCTCAAGGACGTCGAGGTCGCCGTCATGAACCTGGATATCGGCGGCTCCAACGGTTCGGTGGCCGAAGCGGTGATCGCGGAGATGTCAAGCGGTGACACGCTCAGGCTGAGCTTCCTCTCGGATGACTGTTCCGACCCACTCTCGGCAGCGGATGAAGTCGTCAGGGATGCCGATGCATGGGCGGCGGTCGTGTTCGGGCAGAATTTCACCGCGGAGGTGGAGGAGGGGATCGTCGCCATGAGCGAGGGGCTGCCGGTGGAGTCGTGTCATGTGTTGGTGCTCCTGGACGGCAGCAACCCGAACATCGCGCAGGCAGTCATGACCGAGGTCACGATGGCGGTCCAGAGGGTGCTGGTGACCGAGTACGGACTCCACCCTCCGCTGGTGGTCCTCCAGGAGATGGTCTACGGCGAGGAGGCGGAATTCATTGACTTCTTCGCGCCCGGAGTGATGGGGCTAGCCGCGATGATGGTCACGCTGATGCTGTCCATCATATCGTTCGTCCACGAAAGGGCGAACGGGACGCTCGACCGACTCCTCACCACACCCGTCACGGAGGGAGAGATCGTTGGCGGATACGCGCTGGCCTTCGGCCTCGTGGCATTGGTGCAGTCGACCGTGATACTCCTGGCGGCGGTGATACTGTTCCAGATAGAGATAGTCGGGAGCCCCCTGCTCCTCCTGCTGACGATATTCCTGCTGGGGATAGGGAGCCAAGGGCTGGGTTTCATACTGTCGTCCAACGCCAGGAACGAGTTCCAGGCAGTCCAGTTCATGCCCCTGATACTCTTCCCGTCGATACTCCTCGCGGGCGTGTTCTGGCCGCTCGAGGCCGTGCCTGAGCTGCTCAGGCCAGTGTCATCCTTCATACCGCTGACATACGCGGTCGATGCATGTAGGTCGATAATGATCAGGGGATGGGGGCTCGGGGAGGTGTGGCCCCAGCTGCTGATCCTCGCGGGGATAGCGACGGTGCTGCTCACTCTGAGCGGTTACAGTCTGAAGAAGAGGAGGTGACTTAAACGGACGTGCGGCCCAGGATCGCATTCGTCACGGACGTAGGCGACATAACCCACAGGCAGCTGGAGGCGCTCGCTGCGGTTAGGGACCACGGCAGCATGAAGAAGGGCGCGGCCGCCCTCGGCATCTCCACGCCCGTGCTGTACAAGTACGTCAAGGAGACGGAGGAACGGTCCGGGGACCGGCTCGTCAGGTCCGACAGCAGAGGGACGAGGCTGACAGCGGCCGGCAGGTCGCTCATCGCCAAGGCGGAGGCCCTCCGCCTGCGTTCAGAGGACAGGGGTTCGATGCATGTCGCAGGCACCCTGGTATCGGAGTTGTGCCTGCTCAGCGCGGCCTCGGCGCTCACCCAGAGAGGCATCGACTGTCGTGTCACGATCTCCACTGACGAGGAGAACCTGCGCATGATGGACGAGATGAGGGTCGACTGCATCATACTGGACGACCCTCTGTGGGCCATCGAGCGCGCGGAGGACATCGGAGGCGCGGAGGTGGGCACAGACGTTCTGCTCCTCCGACGCTCGGGCGAGGACTTCGCTCAGCTGGCCTTCGGGGCGCAGAGACTCGGGTTCAGACACCTCGAGCAGGGCGGCGAGAAGTTCGTAATCACGAGGAGGCTGTTCGAGCCGGCCCTGCTGGACAGGACGGACCTAAGCTACTTCGTCAACAACAGTCTCGTAAGAAGAGGCATACTCAGTGCGGAGGGCGCGGAGGAGCAGCCGTGGTCGGTGCACTCCATCCTCGCCGTGCCGTGCTCTGAACATCCCGACACAGACGAGTTCATCGCGCAGGCCAGGAGGGTCGGGATTTATCCTAAACGGTAAAGGTATAGCCTTTTCAGCAAAACCCTCAAATACGCAACCACCCGTTCACGCCCCCGGTGAACGATCTTGGCAGATGCGAAGGAGCCCAAACCGGAATTCACTAGGAAGGTAGTAGAGGCGGGAGGCAAGACGGTCAATCTGTGCTTCCAGTGCGGGACATGCACCGGGAGCTGCCCGTCCGGGAGGCAGACGGCCTTCAGGATAAGGAAGCTGATCCGAAGGGCCCAGCTCGGGTTCGAGGAGGACGTGTTGCCGTCGGACGACCTGTGGCTGTGCACGACTTGTTTCACATGCTACGAGAGGTGTCCGAGAGGAGTGGAGATAGTCGACATCATCATGGCGCTCAGGAACATGGCCGTAAGGCAGGGGCACATGGCGGAGTCGCACCGGAAGGTCGCGGAGCTGATATCCAAGACAGGGCACCTCGTGTCGCTTAGGGACCAGGACAAGCAGCTTAGAGGCAAGCTCGGCCTGGAGGAGACGCCGCCTACGGTGTTCGCCGACCCCAAGGCGCAGGAGGAGGTCGTGAAGATCGCCGCGCTGTGTGGCTTCGACAAGCTCGTCGCGGGAGGTAAGTGAGATGGCAAAGTACGGATTCTTCCTGGGCTGCATCATGCCGTTCAGATACCCGGGCATAGAGAGCTCGACCAGGGCGGTCATGGAGTCGCTCGGTGTCGAACTCGTGGACATGAAGGGGGCGAGCTGCTGTCCCGCCCCGGGGGTCATGCGGTCCTTCGACCAGATGTACTGGATGGCGGTCGCTGCGAGGAACCTCGTGATAGCCGAGAAGATGGGTGTCGACATCGTGACGATATGCAACGGGTGCTTCGACACGCTCTTCGAGGTGGCACACAAGCTGAACCATGACGAGGAGATGCGGAACAAGGTCAACAAGATACTCAAGGACTCGACTGGTGAGGAGTACAAAGGCACTGTCAACGTCAGGCACTTCGTCGAGCTGTTGTACAGGGACGTCGGCGTCGACGCCATCAAGGCCAAGGTGACGGGCGAGAAGCAGCTGAAGGCAGCGGTGCACTACGGCTGCCACTTCCTGAAGCCCAGCAACGTCAAGAACATCGACGATGCCGAACGACCTCACGTGTTCGACGACCTGGTCGAGGCGGCCGGCATGGTGAGCGTGCCCTACAAGGACAAGGGTATGTGCTGCGGCGCAGGCGGCGGCGTCAGGGCGAGGACCCCGGATGTGTCCCTGGCCATGACCAAGGAGAACCTGACGAACATGACCAACGCCGGCGTGGAGGTCATCGTGGACTGCTGTCCGTTCTGCCACCTGCAGTACGACGTGAGCCAGCCGCAGCTGAAGGAGTTCAGCATACCGGTGTTGCACCTGTCGCAGCTGCTAGGACTCGCTTTCGGTCTGGAGAGGGAGAAGCTCGGGCTCGAGTGCCACCAGGTGAAGGTAGACCTCTGATAAAACCAGGAGGGTCCGGAGATGCACGTTGCGCGATTGCTGGCCATCACCGAAGTGCGTAACGTCCCTCCGGAGATCCGTCCCTTCGTCGATTTCAGAGCGGCCATGGAGGAGCGCGAGCTGAACGAGGCCGAGAAGGTCGCTCTCCTGGTCATAGAGACCACGAGCTGCTACATACCGGTGTTCCTGGAGGACTCCGAGAGCCTGGCCGAGCTGGAGAAACGTCTCGCAGACCAGGATGCCAAGCTGGCGACGGACTCGAGGGACGCGCTCGCTCCGCACCTCGGCTGATTACCTGGACAACGTTCATTACCCAGATTCACATTCATGTGCGCGTCGGTCCAGACGGACTAGGCGGAGAGCGGCACCATGGGCAAGAAGATCTACAAATGCTTCACATGCGGCAAGGTGTACGACGACGAGGCGCGGGCCGTCAGTTGCCACGGGGCCCCTGTCCAGCAGATCGTGAAGGACGAGACGCGCAGGAAGCCGAGATTTCTTGGGAACTGACCCGGTCGCTTCTGCCGATCGTTCAACCGATGAACTCTCCGCACGGGACGGGAGAACATGTCACTTGGAGAGATACACGCAGACATCGACAAACTCTGGCCCAAGCACCTCAGAGAGACAAGGGAAATCCTCAGAATACCGAGCGTATCGATGACCGGAGAGGGCATCGAGGAGACGGCCCGGCGGCTGCTTGAGATCGTCTCAGCCATGGGTGCGAAGGCCAAGTTGTTCAGAGCGACGAAGGACAGCCACCCCGTCATCGGGGGGCTCATGGATGTCGGGGCTGACAAGACGGTCATCGTGTACGGCATGTATGACGTGATGCCGGTCGGTGACTTGGACGCATGGGACGAACCGCCGTTCGGCGCGAGGATAGTCGAGAGGAAGCCTTACGGCAAGGTGCTGATCAACAGAGGGGTCTGCAACTCCAAGGCAGCCATGATGGGGTCGCTCCTCGCGATACGCACGATGAAGGACAGGAACGAGCTGCCCGTGAACGTGCATCTGATTCTCGAGGGCGAGGAGGAGCTGGGAGGGCCAGGCTTTCCGGGCTACGTCCGCAAGAACAGGGCGAGGCTGTCGAAGGCGGACGCGGCATTCAGCTTCGACTACGGCGAGAACGCGAATGGCGTTCCCGTGATTGCGCTCGGGCTGAAGGGCTGCACGTACCTCACCCTTTCCACGAAAGGGTCGGAACGAGGTGGACCCATGGACGGGGAGATCCACAGCAGCGACGCGGTGCTCGTGGAGAGCCCGGTGTGGAGGCTTGTGCATGCGATCTCCACCATGGTGGACGAGAACCAGAACCCTGCGATCGACGGGATCTGGGACGAGGTGGCGACGCCGACGGATGAAGACATCGCGCTTGTGCGGAAGCTCGCCAGGAAGTTCGACCCTGAGTGTTACATGAAAGAGCTGGGCGTGAAGAGACTCAAGGTCAAAGGCTCGCGCGAGAAGATACTCCGCAAGTACCTATTCGAACCGTCCGTGAACATAGACGGCATATGCGCTGGATACACCGAGGAGGGCGGCAAGACGGTCCTCCCCGACAGCGCGATGGCCAAGATGGACATCCGCCTGGTGCCCAACATGACGATAGACGGTACGAGGCGGAGGGTCAGGGAACATCTGAGGAGACGAGGGTTCACGGACGTCGAGATAAAGCATCACGACGACTACGGGTGGTCGAAGATATCGGCGGACGAGGATGTCTCCCAGGCCGCCATCGAGACGGTTAGGTACCACGGCAAGGAGCCGGAGGTGTGGCCACTCCATGCCGGCTCGGCCCCGTTCGACCTGTTCGACAAGTATCTCGGCGTTCCGTGGGCCATCTCCGGCCTCGGGTTCGGGGGCAACGCGCACGCGCCGAACGAGTTCGCGGTCGTGGAAGGGATGAGGGAGTTTGAGAAGAGCGTCGCAACACTCTTCTGTAAATTCGCCGAAATTCGTGACAAGGCTTGACGGCCCCGACTACACGCCTCTCCGAGATTCGGAAGGACGATACTCTTATCGGACTATCGACGACGCACCCTGCCCGATCCATGGGGCGAGCCGACTGCCAGACCTCTCCCGGGAACCCTCTCTGCGCCCTCGAAGCTCGATGGAAACCTGTCGCTTGGCGGCAGGTGGGGGTCCTGCCTGGCCCTTGGGTTCGCTCGCATTGCACGTAATCATTTATATAGCATCGAAGTTTAATGGACCCGCTAAGGGGGGCCAGGACCGGCCCGGTGTGGTCAGACAATCGACTGATGAATGTATCAGGGGATTTGGAAACTATGTCGAGTGGTAGACTTTTTGGGATTCGTGTGCTTGCAGTTATGATTGTGGTGGCGTTTGCGTTCTCTTTCGTCCCCAGACTGGCGGACGAACCGATTGCCGGGAACGTTGCTGCGCAGGGCGAGGATTATGTTCATGTGGGCATGCTCAGCTCCGTCGTGTACTGGAACCCATTGAACATCCAGATGGTCGAGGATTACATCGTCACATACCTCGTGTATAGCTCGCTATTCACGTACGACGAGGACTGGGGTGGTCCGGTGAACGACCTCGCCACGGGGTACGAGTTCGAAGTGCACACGAACGGCAGCATGACTTTGACCGTCGACATAACCACGGACGCATACTTCAGAAGCATCGTCGACGTCGACGACATCAGCCATCCGCTCTCTGCGAGGGATGTCGCATACACTTACAACCTCGTCAAGAACAACTCAGGTGGCACCTTCGACTGGTACCTCGAGGAGCTCAGCTACTTCACGGCGATCGAGTCCGTGCCGGGCTCGGGCGTTTGGGATAGAGTGAGCACTTGGTGTTCGTATCAGAAGGCGACCATACTCGACGACATCAGCTCCACGCCCATCCTCCCGATGTACCTGTGGGGGCCGGACGGGGAGAACTACGAGAACAACGCGCTTGGCGGGATGGATCCCGAGGAACAGGTCGGGAGCGGCCCGTTCGTCTTCGAGGACTGGGAGAGGGACAGCTGGTACATGTTCAAGACGGCCGGAAACTACCACGGTGAGGCGGACTACGGAGCCGCCAGGACCGTCAGTATACCGGGCGTGCTGTACAAGGTGGTCAGCGACACCCAGGCGATGTGCATCGAGGTTAACAAAGGAGACCTGGACTGTGCCGTCCTGACCGGCGACCTCAACGCCTTCGAGAATGTCCTCGGCGTGAACCCGAGCGTCAATGTCTACAGGGCATCCGTGGCGGAGAACGGGATCACGGACATCGCGGTCAACGCGATACCCGACGTGTTTGATGCCGGAGGGGGATACCTCAACCGACACGAGGCTCTGGAAGACCCGTACGTCCGTAAGGCCATCTTCATGACTCTCGACAAGGACTACATAGTGAACGATATGATGGGCGGCCGACCGATCATGGGTCACTCGGTCGTCCAACCCGGGTTCTGGCAGGCGGATATCCAGAACATAGTGCCCTTTGACCCACCCGGGGCCAAAGCAATGCTCCTGGCGAACGGCTGGGAAGTGGGGCCGAACGACTGGTTGGTGGCGACTGAAGAAGCATATGGTGTCCAGATGGGATGGTTCGACGCTGGGACCGAACTCTCGGGCATCAGATGTCAGGCAATCGACACCGACCCCAACTACGGCAAGATAGCTATTGCGTGGCCGGGCTGGGCTGACGATGCAGGGATACAGCTCATAGGGACCGTCGAGACGGAGACGACGATGGTGAACAAGGCTTGGTACGCCGCGGACTACGACATCTGGGTCTGGCACTGGGGCTGGGGCCCCGAGCCGATCGGTGGCGCTCTCAGCGTATGGCTGACCTCCGAGATCGAGAAGAGCGGAGACAACTGCCAGATGCCGATGGGTCCATGGTGGTGTCACGAGGACAACATCACCGAATGTCCCTATGTCGACCAGGACATGATAGACAAGTACGACATCATGGACACGTGGAACGGCAGGTTCTCGGCGTTCGACCAGAACATAACGGACGCCAAGGCCATCCTCGACGTCGGCGAGCGCAAGATCATCACAGACAAGCTCCAGCAGTGGGTCTACGACTCCTACTGCGAGCTCGTACCGTACTACGACCTCGGCCTCTACGGATACACCGACTACCGGTTCGATAACTGGGGAGATTGGGAGGCGCACAACGGCTTGAACGTGGTGCAGGGCCTGCCTTGGCTCTGGTTCATGCTTGAGCCGGTCGTGGACAGGAAGCCGGTCTTCGTCACGCCGCCAGAGCTCACGTACACGGCGTACGAGGGTGTCGAGGAGGCGTTCTCGGTTGAGGTCTCTGACGACGAGGGCTCGCCCCTGTACGTGAACTTCACCTTCGGCGACGGCGGAGAGGACAGTGTTGTGTACCTCACGGGAGACACTACGGTGGCGCAGTGGGCCAACGTGACTTACACGTACACCACTGCAGGCGAGTACACCTTGAATGTGTCCCTGACGGACGGGTTCGTAGAGGACGACGCC
>JBFESP010000003.1:0-116522 GCA_041548485.1 Thermoplasmata archaeon
ACATCTCCGATATGGCGCTCGTCTCATGACTTCATGTTCCCGACGGGTGAGGTTCCGCGGAACTCCCTCATAGCAGACCTGGATGGAAACGCTGTCGCAGACATAGCGATCGCTTCTGCGCGGGGCGATTGGAGCGGATCGAGTTTGGCACTGTACACATCAGACTCCCCGTACTTCAGCAACAGCAATTTGACCATGTGGTCGTACTCGTACTACGCTGCTAGCGCCCTCTCGGTTGGCGACCTCGACGGTGATGATTGGGATGATGCTGTCCTGCTCTACCCCGACTTGAACGCCTTCGGATACTCTCTGTCATTCTCAGGCTCAACGACGACCATAGCCCTCGGGTACGAACCCCGACTGATGCTAGTCGCCGACTTCGATGACGACGGTTGGGACGACGTGGTGACCGCTAGTAACGATACCAGCGATTTCACTCTACATTGCGGCGATTCCCTGCTTCCTGACGGCTTCGTCGTCAAACAGTTCCAGTGCGACCATAACGCGACCGGTGCCTGCTACGGCGATTTGAACGATGACGGTCTTCTCGACCTCGTCTTCGCCACCGATGCGGGAGAGATAGAGGTTTATTTCAACACCGGAGATGAGGCTCTGTTCGGTGATGCAACGGTCTTGTCCGTGTCACCTGGCACTCCGATCGGATCTGTCACCATCGACGACTTCGATTCCGACGGCCTTGACGACCTCGCATTCCCCAAGGGGATCAGGACGATCGGCATCGTTCTCCAAGACCCCTCTTCTCCGAACCCGATTTCATTGCCCGCAGACCATGACCTGAAGGCCGTCTTCGATGACGTGTTCAGCGGAGTCCTGAGCGGCGACATCACGGGCGACGGCCTTGACGACATCGTGGGCGTTCGTGACGGGGACAGCAACCTCTACCTCTTCGACCAAACCAGCTTCGCGGGTCAAGTGCCCTTCGGTACTATCGCACTTCCGGAGAGCCCGGGTTTCGTAGGTTTGTTTGACGCGACCGATGATGGCTATGATGACATCGTGACCATCCTCGACTCGGCTGACCTCCTGTTCCTGTACAGACAAGATGGCGGTTCGTTCCCGCCTTCCCCGTCCATGACCTTCGTTACGGGAGCGTCCCCATGTTGGGCGATACTGGGAGACGCGACTCAGGATCACAGAGGGGACCTCATCGTGTGCAACGCGGAGTCCCATTCGCTTTCAGCCTGGGAGCAGATCAACTTCCCACCGGTCGCTGACGCAGGTGGTCCGTACATCGCGCACCAGGGTGACCCGTTCACATTCAACGGGTCTGCCGTCACGGGCTCATCCGAGGTTCCATACATGGAGTACAGATGGGACTTCGACGGAGACGGGACATGGGATACCGGGTGGGAAAGAGAACCCAATCCGGTCCACGCTTTCATGACTCTGGAGGAATTCGATATCGTGATGGAGGTCAGAGATCCGTGGGGGTTGAACGACACGGACCATACGACTGTCTCGGTTGTCGACAGCTACCCCCACGCCAGCTTCACGATCGATCCGTATCCTCCAGTTGAGGGTGTGACGATCTACTTCAATGACACGACGACTTCCTACGATGACGTCGTGCTGATGAATTGGAGCGTCGATGAAGTCCTCGTTTCGAGCGGCCTCGTTGGATCGATCGACGCCGTGTTCGACGACGGCATCCACAGGGTCTCGCTCGAGGTAACCGACTCGGATGGGTCCGTCACGAACCACACTGAGACATTCGTCGTTCTTGCTGTGGCGCCTGAGGTGGTCATATCGGCGCCCCTCGTCGTCGATGAGGGCAGTGAGGTGGTGTTCGAGGCGCTGGTGGATCCGTCCGCAGACGAACCGTGGGACCCGATCGTGAGCTACGAGTGGAACTTCTCCTATGACGGCGAGCCGTTCGTAGCGGACGAGACGACCTATGTCAACACGACCTCCCATGTCTTCTCCGCGGACGGGGACTCTGAATTGTACTCCATCGCTGTCAAAGTGACGGACATCGACGGGAACAGCAGCGTGGCCATCCACGACCTCACAGTCCTTGACATCGGCCCTGATGCCACCCTAGCGCTCTCCACTCCCGCTCCAGGCGAGGGTCTGCCGTTCCACTTCGTCGCGTCAGACTCGCCGGACGGGATCACGTCGTGGAGCTGGAGCATCACGGGGCCTAACGGCTACTCAGACGCGTACTCGTTGACCGCGGAGGAGATGCTGACCATAGAGTTCGTCCTGCCCGACGGGGATTACAGTATGAGCTTGATCGTGTCCGAGGCGGATGGGGACGAGGACGAGTTCGATCTGGATTTCTCAGTCGCGGAGCTCCCTCCAGTGGTTTCCATGCACTCATTGCCCCTGCAGGCGGGGTACTACGAGTTCGATATTGTGACCCTGTCCGCGTCGGTAGAGTCGTACGACGAAGCGGTCCTCTACGAGTGGGACTTCACGGCGTCAGGCGGGGAGTTCGTGGCGGATTCATCCACCACCGTCAACAGCACGGAGTACTCGTACCTGTGGAAGGGCAATTACACGGCCAAGGTGAATGTCACGGATTCTGACGGGTCGTATGCGATAGCACTCGTCACCGTCGAGATATGGGATCGCGACCTCGTGGGAACCTTCGACGATGTGGTTGTCACCCGAGGAGAACCTCCTGCTTCGTCAACGATGACATTCAACGCGTCGTATTTCGCCGAAACCTATCCCGACGTGTCGAACGTCTTGTGGGAGTTCGGCGACGGGAGCGAGTTGCTTCGGACCGGTCCCCCGTCGACGCCGGTTGTGCACGAGTACGCCCCTGTCAGGGACTACCAGGTCAATATCACGATGACGGACGACGACGGGAACGTGCTGCTGCTCACGAGGGTCCTCCCGCTCGTCCAACCCGCGATCGAGTTGATATCGCCGTCCGACAACACAGTCGTGGTGCCGGGGACGTCCATTAGGTTCTCCGTCAGTGACGATACCATCCCTCTCGAGTACGTGAGGTACTCGCTGAACAGTGGCGCCCAGATCAATTTCACGACGCTGTATGAGATCGACACCAGCGGCTGGACCGACGGAGCCTACACACTCTGTGTCGTTGCGGAGGACCGGGACGGGAACGTCGCGGTCCTCGACGGAATCGTGATCGTAATCGACAGCGTCGCCCCGATCGTGACCCTGCTCGTCGAATCGAACACCACTTACGCAGGCGACAGGGTCAACATCACCATGCGTGTCGATGACACTAATGCGGACCCTCAAGGCGTCATGCTCCTCATCAGGTTCCCAGGCGACGACTCAGCCAACTCTATCCTGATGAGGCCTTACGGTGACGGCTGCTTCTATGCCGTCGTGGAAGTGCCCATGCGGACCGGGACGATATCGTTCTGGTTCGAGGTGGACGACCTTGCGAGCAACTCGGCCACGAGCGAGGTGTATTCGATGAACGTAAAGATGCACTTCATCGATGCCGCATGGCCGTATCTCCTAGCGATGGCGGTCGCCGCGGCATTCGGGACCGCGGCCTATTTCATGCGCGAATCCAAGATAGCAGTCGACGAGACGTTCGTCATATACAACGACGGCAGGTTGATGGCACACAGCACCAGGCGGTTGAAACCAGGGATGGACGATCAGGTGCTCGGGAGCATGTTCGTCGCCATCCAGGACTTCGTCCGGGACTCGTTCAAGGACGACTCATCGTTCACCCTCCGCAAGCTCGACTTCGGCGGTAAGTCCGTCCTGATCGAGAGAGGGGAGAACATATACCTGGCGGTCGTGCTCCACGGCAAGGTTTCCAGGAAGGCCACCCACCGGATGAAGAGGGTCGTGACCGAGATAGAGCAGGAATTCTCCCTGGATCTGATCGAATGGGACGGCGATCTCGACAAGGTGAGGGGCGTAAACGACATAATGAAGAAGCTGTATTCCAGGGCGCCCGCGTTCCCGGGCAACCTCGAGTGATGGCTAGGTGAGCAGTTGGGAATACCTGTACCGGATCTGGTCACGGTGGTAGGTGTGACCATCTTCTGCCTTATCATGGCAGGCGCCTCGTACCACAGGCGGATATTCGACCTGTCCGGTTCGCTCTCAGCCTTCATCGTCGGCATGATCATCGGGTTGTGCGGGAGCGTCCTATGGCTCATACTCCTTCTGGTGTTCCTCGTCTCCAGCTTCGGAGCGACGAAGTACAGGTTCGAGTGGAAGCGATCCAAGGGTTTCCAGGAGGGCGGTGCTGGCGAGAGAACCTGGAGGAACATCGTGGCCAACGGCGGGATACCGACGGCGATAGCTCTGGCCAGCTTCGTCGGTGAGATGCTCGCGAACGGCGACGCGGGCTCCAACCCCTTTCCCAAGGACGTCGCCAGCTTCCTGTTCGTGTCGGCAATCGCGGTTGCGGCGTCAGACACCGCCGCGAGCGAGATAGGTATCGTGGACCCGCGGGTGTACATGATCACAACGTTCAGACGTACGAAACGCGGTGTGGACGGAGGGGTGTCACTCACCGGCATGCTCGTGGCGTTCGTCGCGGCGGCGTACACTTCGGCCGTCGCATACGTCATGTTCGCGACCTTCGATACAAACCTGCTCGCAGGGCCGAGGACGCTGCTCATCCCGATGCTCTGCGGGTTCTTCGGATGTCAGATCGACAGCGTGATCGGCGCCACTTGGGAGCGGGAAGGTAAGATCGGGAAGCTGGGGAACAACTTCGTCTCGATTGCGATAGGCACCATTCTTGCGTTGCTGTTCGCGCTCGGCTCGCTCTAGAACACAGTTGGGCCGCCGTGACCGGGCCGATTGAGTCTGCTCTCATGGTCCCCTGATCGAATCGATTGCCCCGACCATATCGTCGAGGCTGTCCACGCACGCATCTGCGCGGTCGTTATCATCGAATCCATCGGACCTTATCTGGATCGCCCTCATGCCGATATCCCTCGCCCCGTCTATGTCCGCCCTCGGGTCGTCGCCGATGTGCAGCGTCGAGCTTGCATGGGCCCCTAATCCCTCCAGGGAGGCGTTGAATATGGCCGCTGCGGGTTTCCTTGCCAGAATCTCGTTCGAGAAGGTCGTGACGCCGAAACACTGCAGTATGCCTAGGTCCTCCATGATGGTCCTGAGGACCGTCCCCGGAGTGCGGCCAGTATTCGATATCAACCCCATGCGCACGCCCCGGTCTTGCACTTCCCGGAGAGCCTCCTTCGCACCTGGTAGCAGAACTGGCCTGTGATCGAGCATGCTGACGGAGTATGCCTCCTCTATTTCAGCGACGGCCCCGGCCCCGAGCATCGAGGGCAGCTTCTGATCGATACTGCCCAGCATGAAGACGACCTGGTCTCTAACAGACACATCTTCGGATTGATTCCAGACGCGGTACAGGAAACCGCCCGTCTCGATGTATGCGCTCTCGATCTCCTCGAGTGTGTGCGGTTGTCCGAAAGTCTCGAGAGTGTTCGCTATCCGCTCCATTCTGACCTCGGCCACCCTGGACGAGCCTCCAGGCTTCTCCTGGATGAGCGTGTCCCACAGGTCGAAAGTCACAGCCTCTATCCGTCCCATGTTCAACCATGCGACGAACGCAGACATGAGTATTCAACATGCCTGTCCATGACGGCGTGGCCGCAGGCGCCATCGCCGTCTGAGCCCTCAAGCGCTACCGTTGGCAAGCCTTAAATACGGAATCGTTATTAGTCGGTCCGAAGAGCGGTTTGACGGCCAAAGTGGCGGGGCCACACCTGGTCTCATCTCGAACCCAGAAGTTAAGCCCGCCCACGTTCTTTGCGGTACTGAGGTGCGCGAGCCCTCGGGAAGCTTAAGGTCCTTGTGGCCTCGTGATCGCAGCGGCTAGATGTCCTAGCCAGGCACCTTCGGGTGCAGGGTGAACCGCATCGTTTGAACCCGTTGTGGGCGTGGAACGCTGTCAGCCACTCTTTCCCTTCTCTCTCTCCCGCTGATTCCTGGTACATGGTACCTACAGGAAAGGGTTTATAAGAACTCAAACAGGTAATCGGGATGAGGTGCTGGCTACCTTGGCTCTAACGACCGACGAGAAGTTGCTGCTGTCAGTCATCCTGGTCGTCGTAATGGTCTTCGTACTCTACTACGAGATCAGGGTCATGCGCGGGAGGACGAAGGAGGTTCGGATCTCCCGTCTGCGCAAGGACGAGGCGCACAACGCGGTCCTCACCACCCGTTCGGTGATGGATGTCGTCGAGAGGGAGGGGGCGGACGTCAGCAGCGCCCGGGCCATCCTGAACCGGGCAAGGGATGCGATGGCCAGGGGCGAATTCGGCCGCGCGACGGACCTATGCGAGAGCGCCAGGGCGGAGCTGATGAAATGCCGTCGGCCCAGGCAGGTCAGGAGTTCAGCGGTCGCCGAGGACGAGACGGATGACCTGGAGATGCTCGCCGAGAAGATTGTCGGCTCGGACGTGCGTCCGAGCCATTCCGACACTTACAGGGGCACCAAGCTTGCCGTCGACGAGAGCTCTGGACACCTCAGCGCGCGGTTCGAGCTGACCGCCGCGAAGGACGAGATCGGCAAGGCCACCTTGCCCAGGGAAGACTTCCTGAAGGTGAAATCGCTCCTGAAGATGGCCGAGTCCGAGTTCGAGTCTGCAAACTATCCCAAAGCCCTGTCTCTCGCGGTCAAGGTCAGAAAGGAACTGGGCGGGACTGGTGCGGTCGGAACGATCCCGCTGAAGGTCAAGCCCCAGGTACCTCTAACTGGCGAGTGCGTCGAGGACGTCGCCTCGATGCCCGGCGAGCAGGTCGCCAGATTGAAGTGCGAATCGTGTAGCAGCATGGTCCTTCCCGACGACGTATTCTGCGGAAACTGCGGGACACCGGCCGTCAAGGAGCGCACCTGTCCGGAATGCGGCAGTCACTCGGATGGCAAAGACAGGTTCTGCAGGAAGTGCGGCACCGAGCTGTGAGCAGCCTTCCATTTGTAAACGCTACGAGTCGTGGGCCAGAGGAACGACCTGAGCGTTGTGTCCGAGGGTTCGTCCCCTGACACCCTGTGAGATTGTTTATATAGTTGGAAATGGACTAAGACGCCTGGGTTGGGCTTCAGGAGGAGTAGATGGCCGAGGAGAACACCATATACATTGGAAAGAAGGCGACGATGAACTACGTCCTGGCAGTCGTCTCTCAGTTCAACGGCGGCTGCAACGATGTATGCATAAAGGCCAGAGGGCGCGCCATAAGCCGGGCAGTTGATGTCTCGGAGATTGTCAGGAACCGCTTCGTACGCGACGTGGACTACAAGGATGTTAAGATAGAGACTGAGAAACTGCCTGGACCGGACGGTTCGGAAGCCAACGTGTCATCGATCGAGATATATCTCGCCAAGTAGGCACACCGGGATCTTGCGGAACGGCCGAAGCTCAAGCGCTGCTAGGCTGGTCCTTAAGCTCGACGGGTTTATCATGGGCGAAGCGCATCGGCGGTCAGCATATGTCCTATGAGGTGCGGTCTTTGACGCGTGGCGAGATGTTTCTTGTCAAGTTGGGTGGTAGTGTGATTACCGACAAGGGTCGCCTGCGCGTCTTCAGGGACGAGGCATGTCGTCGGCTCGCGAGCGAGATGCAGGGACGGGACGGCTCGCTGACCGTAGTGCATGGAGCTGGCTCGTATGGGCACATACTCGCGAAGGAGCACCGGCTCGACGAAGGCTTCCTTGACGAATCGCAGTTGCACCCGGTGGCGATAGTCCAGAGGGACGTCCGCGAGCTGAACACCCGGGTTCTTGAGGCGATGATCGACAGCGGGGTCCGAGGCGTGTCGATACCTCCGGCCGCAAGCGCGTCCTTCGACGGGGCAGCCGTGACGGCGTTCGACCCATCACTGTTCCAGAAGATGATCGGCTTGGGGCTCGTGCCTGTCACCTTCGGCGATGTCGTCCCCGACGCGTCTCTACGGTTCTCGGTCTGTTCGGGCGATCTCATGATGACGGAGCTGGCTCGTCACTTCAAACCGAGACTGGTGGTGTTCTGTGCCGACGTCGACGGGGTCTTCACGGGCGACCCGAAGACTGACCCGGGGGCGGAGCTGATACATGAGCTCGACCGCGAGGCCCTTGACAGCCTCCGCAGGACCGAGTCGCTGAACGCGGATGTGACCGGCAGCATATTCGGCAAGTTGGACAGAATGCTGGACATCGCCGCCCACTGCGAAAAATGTATCATACTGAACGGTGATGTTCCGGGCAGGTTGAAGAAGGCTCTGGAGGGCGAGAGCGTGCCCTCGACGGTCGTATTGCCGGAACAGGTGTGCGGATGACGGAAGGCGAGGAGCAGTCTGAGAGGCTGATCGAGAGGAGGAAGATCGATCACGTCGAGATATGCGCGAGGGAGGATCTGACGACTGGCTATTCCTACTGGGACGATGTGAAGCTGCTGCACGCCTCCGTGCCAGAGATCGATCTCAGGGACATTGACACATCGGTCAAGTTGTTCGGGCGTGAGCTGTCGGCGCCGATAATCATATCCGCGATGACTGGCGGCTTCGGCAAGGCCAAAGAGATCAACGAGAACCTGGCGCGCGTGGCGGAGAAGTACGGAATCGGCCTCGGCGTGGGCAGCCAGAGGGCAGCCCTAGAGAATCCTGAGCTAGCTGAGACGTACTCTGTGATTGCGGCGTACGACGTGCCCCTGAGGATCGCCAACCTAGGTCTTCCGCAGCTCGTCAGACAGGGTTCCAGGGCTCCTCTGGACGTCGGAGACGGGAAGGCCGCGATGGAGATGGTCGACGCCCATGTCCTGGCCGTCCATCTCAACTATCTCCAGGAGGTCGTGCAGCCCGAGGGTGACACGTGCGCGAAAGGAGGACTCGCAGCGGTTGAGAAGATATCCTCACAGCTTCCAGTCATGGCGAAGGAGACCGGGGCGGGCATGTCTCGCGAGTCCGCGCTTCGGTTGAAGAAGGCTGGCGTCAGAGGCATCGACATCGGTGGGCTGGGAGGCACTAGTTTCTCGGCGGTCGAGTACTTCAGGGCGCGCTCGGCGAAGGACGCCTCCAGGGAGAACATCGGGAAGGCGTTCTGGGATTGGGGCATACCGTCTCCGGTATCCGTCGTCCTCGCCAACGTGGGACTCCCGATCGTGGCGACAGGCGGCCTGCGGACAGGCCTTGACGTCGCGAGGGCCCTGTGCGTGGGCGCCTCGTGCGGCGGCATGGCCGGGAGACTGCTGCCGGCGACCCTGAAGGGGATGGACGCTGTCGACCAGGAGGTCCGGACGATCATCGATGAACTCAAGGCTGCGATGTTTCTCGTAGGCGCCTCCGACGTGGGAGAGCTGGCGGCAGCTCACGCGCTCATCGTAGGTCAGTCGAGGGACTGGCTCGACCATGTGATGGAGTGATCGACTTGGTGTTTCCGGATGAGTTCAAGGACCGCGTGGCGGCGATAAACGAGCAGCTGATGGCGACGTTCGAGGTGATGGATAACGAGAACCTTCGCGCCGCGATGGCCCATTATCCGTCCGCCGGCGGGAAAAGGCTTCGCCCCCTCTTGGCGACGATTGCGTGTGAAGCCTTCGGAGGCGAGCCGGACAAGGCCGTACCGTTCGGGGTCGCTCTCGAGATGGTTCACAACTTCACATTGGTGCACGACGACGTCATGGACGAGGATGACACAAGACGCGGTCTCAAGACTGTTCATTGCGAGTACGGCCTTCCGATGGCCATCCTGGCCGGGGACGCCATGTTCGCGAGGGCGTTCGAGATCGTCCTGGAGAGCGACCTCCCGGACGCCAGTGTGGTGCGGCTGGTGGAGATACTGGCTAGATCTGTCAGGCTGCTCGCGGACGGTCAGCAGATGGACCTTGACTTCGAGGACAGGGATGCCGTGAGCCCGGGAGAGTACCTCGAGATGGTAGAGCGGAAGACCGCCGTCCTGTATTCCGCTGCCGCCCAGGGCGGTGCCATCGCGGGCGGCGCGCCCGAACCGGCGCAGCAGGCGCTCTTCGAGTACGGGCGTCTCATAGGTCTGGGATTCCAGATATGGGACGATGTGTTGGATCTCAGGTCTGACCAGGAGACCTTCGGCAAGCCGGTGCTGAACGACATCAGGAACGGCAAGAAGACCCTGATAGTCGTCCACGCGCTCGACATCATGAAGGCCGCGCAGAGGGACGAGTTGGTGTCCGTCCTGGGCAAGAAGGATGCCACCGATGCCGAGCTGACCCGGGCCAGAGACATCCTCGAGGAGGTCGGCTCGATAGACTACGCCAGTAGGGTAGCCAGCGAGTTCATCGCAAAGGCGAAGGACGAGCTCAAGGTCGTCAAGAGCGATGCGCACAGATCGGCCCTCGCGGGGTTCGCCGATTTCATGCTGTCTAGAAAATCCTAGGAGACACCGGAACTTGTGAGCCTGAAATCCGCCCTCCGGCCCTCCTCGAGGTGACGGTGCTTCACTACCACTGCGCGCCTCGAACTGGCGCCGACCTTGTCGAGGCGGACTATCGCTTTTGCATTGTGTAGGAGGACGTGTCCTCCGAGCGGTTCGAAGGTGCCTTTGTCGATGTCCGTGTATACCTGGGATGTCAGCAGGATGGGAATCCGCATGTTCCTCGCGACGACGAGAAGCCTTGCCAGTTGAGGGCTGAGGGATTTCCTCGTGCCTTTCTCGTCGTCATTCCGGGTCAGTCGGTAGTGGATGGTAGCCGAATCGAGGATTATAACGCCGACACCAGCTGCGCTCTCCGCGAGCTTGACCGCCTTGTCGACGGTCTTCTCCTGGTCGCTGAAGGAATGAGGCTCGAAGAAGAGTATGTTCTTCACGACCTTCTCGTAGTCGTCTCCCGAGATCTGCTTCAGCCGTTCCATCGACACCCCCTCGGTGTCGATGTACACCACCTTCCTGTCGTTGAGCGCGACGTTTCTCGCGACCTGGAGACAGATGTTGGTCTTACCTGATCCGGCCTCGCCGAAGAGCAGCGTGATGGCGCCCGCTTCCAGACCCCCTCCGAGGAGTCCGTCGAGTCCTTTGGCGCCGACCGGGATTCGGGTCACGCGCGGCCATCGGGTTGGTCGATGATAAGGCTTGCGAATGCACAGAATGTTCTGGGACGTCTGACGAGTCAGCCCCTTACTCCAGATAAACATACATATCCTGGTGCTCCTTCCCGGTACGTTGGTGAGTTCGTGGGTGTCAGGGTAGGGTTGTTCACAGCGCTGCTTTCGTTGACTCTTATCGGTTCGCTCAATGGCCTTTCGGCGGCGCTGCAAGACGCCGAAACATCGGCTCCTATGGATGCCCTTCATTCATGGGACGTAGTGCTCGGAATGACAGACAACGTCCCTAGTAACCCCTTGGAGGGCATTCTCGTCTACTCGAAGGACGGTACCACCATGGTCTATCCGGCTGAAGATGGGATATCCAACAGCACAGGGCAGAGCGGGATTGTCATTCAAACTCCAACCAAGCATCACCTAGCACCGGGGGCGGACTACGTCGGATACACCCATTTCTACCACTGTTCGCTACTGATAATGATTGCCGAGAACGAGGGAGGACTCGAGTCCACCTTGTACGAGTACGGACCCGACCTGGCGCTCATCGAGGAACACCAGATACCGTTCGTGCCGAAGCATCTCTCCAACCTTTGGAACGGGTATTCTCTAGCCTATTACACCGGACGCCTTGCCATGGTCCTTGCAGACGATCACAGTATCTGGATGATCAACCAGCGTCCGCCTTCCTATCTCGAACCTTATGGGGGCCCAACGACGTACACGAGCAATCTAACCATATCCGATGCTACCATCATCGGGAATCCCCTCGTAGTCGACGGTGATTTCGACAACGGCAGCATGGTTATCGTTCCCACGGACATCGGCTTGATGGCGTTCGATATCGAAGTCGTGAAGAGTGGGATTTCCGGAACGATACAGGACATACGTCTCGGCGAGCTCAGGTGGATGGGCGAATACTCACTCGATGGGAACGAATTCGCTCCCGTATCTGGCGACCACATGATCACGTTCTGGCATCCCTACTCGTCCACCACGGAGATTGGCAAGGAATACGTTGCTATGGTCACAGAGGACTCTCGCGTTGTCGCATACGACCGTGAGACGGGGAACGTCACGTGGTCCAAGTACGTGAACCTCTCGTCAGTGGAGACCCTAGAGTTCGACGGCCTTCACCCATCGCCGTACAGCCTGTTGGTCTCTGGTTACGACGGACAGAACGGTTATCTGGTCGCGCTAGATGTGGAAACCGGTGAGGTCGCTGGAAACGGAACGGCGTTCGGGATCACTGACGGGCGCATATTGGGCTCTCCGGAATATGTCACGGGTCGTTATTGCCACGTGATGTACACGGATTCGGACATGATATACGTGTACGATGTGCTGATGGGATCGCGTTTCGTGTACGACCTGTCCGACGTTGGCCTGTCCTGCGCTCCCAGATACCTAGGTAATATCTACGTATCCGAATCAAGTACGGGCAACTACATCGGAGCCGTGACGGACTCGCCCGAGCTCCTGATATATCCGTTCATCGAGTACACGGACGACTCGGATGATGAGGCGGGTGACGAGACTCCATGGCTTCCCATCCTCGCGGTTGCAGCTGCGGCAGCTGTGACCGTTCCAATTGCTCTGTACCTTCTACACCAGAGACACGGAAGAGCGCGGATCTGATCTCATTCCCTCAAGCCGGTAGCCTCGTCACACCTGCAGGGTTTATTACCGGAGAGGACCTATTTGCCGTCGTGGCCGTGAATAGAGTGGGCGCGGAGGCCAGACTCGACTCCTCGAAGTGGATGGACCGCGAGGTCGTGGTCAAGCAGCGAGTTGTCAAGGGGTACAGACATCCGACGCTCGACAGATCCCTTCAGAGCTTCCGGATAAAGAACGAGGCTCGGCTGATGATGGAGGCGAGGAAGGCCGGGGTCGCTGTTCCCATAATCTACTCTATTGACATATCGAACGGAAGGATCGTGATGGAGGAGATCCCCGGTGTGAGGGTGAAGGACGCCCTCCAGGACGATTCTGTCGACGGGACGTGGATATGTCGGAGGATCGGGGAGATCGCTGCGAAGCTGCATTCGAACGACATCGTCCACGGGGACCTTACCACGAGCAACATGCTGCTCGACGGCGATAGGATCGTCCTCATAGACTTCTCGCTCGGCCAGAAGACCTCGGAGGTCGAGGACAAAGGAGTCGACATGCACCTGCTCGAGGAGGCGTTCCGCTCCGCCCATCATTCAAGAGGGAATCTATACGGGTCCGTCAAGGAGTCGTATGTTGAGAGCTGGGTCGGCGGGAAAGAGGTGCTGCAGAAGGTTCATGAGATAGAGCGAAGGGGGCGGTACACACGGAAAGAATAGCGTTCGTCACGACAAACGCGGGCAAGTTCAGGGAGATATCCGAGCAGATGGCCGCGCACGGCTACGTGCTCGAGCACATCGACACAGCCTATCCGGAGATACAGGCGGATACCCTGGAAGAGACGATCGTCCCCGGCCTGACATGGCTGGTATCGAAGCTCGACCGCCCCGTAATGATCGACGATTCAGGCTTCTTCGTCGACGCGTTGAAGGGCTTCCCGGGTGTGTTCTCGTCATACGTGTTCAAGGCGATCGGCTGCGAGGGCATACTCCGGCTTATGGAGGGAAGGGCCGATCGGTCCGCCAGGTTCGAATGCTGCATCGGATTCGTCGCTCCGGGCGACGAGCCGTCCATAGCGAAGGGCGTCGCCAATGGAACGGTGTCCCCTGAGATGAGAGGCTCTGGCGGCTTCGGGTACGACCCGATATTCGTGAACGAAGGCCTTACGAAGACCTACGCGGAGCTGGATGTGGAGGAGAAGAACAAGGTCTCGCACAGGGGGAAGGCCATCGAGTCGTTCATCAAGGAACTGCCCCGTATCCTGTGAATGCGCGCAGCCAATACTTTTTATGTGGGGCCTGCCAATCCCCTCTTCCGCCAGCGATGAAACGGGGTAGTGGTCTAGCTTGGCATGATACGTGCTTTGGGAGCATGAGGTCATCGGTTCAAATCCGATCTACCCCACCCCATTCTATTCGATCCCTCAGAAGCCAGCGTCCAGCACATGCATGCAGAGGGTCAACGATTAATACCATCGGGACGTTTGAGATTTGACGATTCGCGGCTCTGTCGATGGGGGACGAGAACACGAACTCTGAAGTGGTAAGCGTCGAAGGACTCGTGAAGAGATACCCGCCGGACATACGTGCGGTGGACGATGTCTCGTTCTCGATCGTCGGAGGGCATGTGTTCTCCCTCCTCGGCCCGAACGGGGCCGGAAAGACGACCACGGTCGAGATATTGGAGGGCCTCCGCACACCTACGTCTGGAACGATAAGGGTGCTCGGCGTCGACACAACCAGGAAATACGCCGCCATCAGGAAGCGTGTCGGTACGCTCCCTCAGGACTTCGAGCCGTTCGACATGCTGAAGCCGACCGAGGCGGTGGAGTACTGGGCGCGCCTGTTCGACATGAAGACCACAAGACGTGAGATATCGGAGCTGCTGGATCGCGTGGGTCTATCCGAGCGCAAGACCCTGACGTCCAAGAAGCTCTCGGGTGGGGAGAAGCGTAAGCTGGGCATAGCGCTGGCGCTCATAAACGAGCCGGAGCTGTTGTTCCTCGATGAGCCAACGACGGGCCTAGACCCGAAGGCGAGGCGCGACCTCTGGAAGCTGATACAGGAGATACAGGGCCGTGGCACGACGGTGTTCCTGACCACCCACTACCTGGATGAGGCTGAGAAGCTCTCGGACGATGTGGCCATAATGCACAAGGGCAAGATAATCGCCAGGGGCACTCCGTCGGGGCTCATCACTCAGCACGGCAAGACGACGATTGTCGTCCTCGAGGGGGTCGGCGGCGAAGGCCTCGCAGAGGTCAAACGCAGGGGGTTGGAGGCGACCGAGAGCAGCGGCGATGTCCTCGTCCCCGTAAGGAACCCTGCCGAGATGCGGACGGTCTTCGCCAAACTCTCGGCGCTGGAACTGAAGGTGAAGGACATGTACACCAGGAGGCAGACCCTGGAGGATGTCTTCCTCGACCTCGTCGGCACGAAGATGGACGAGGGGGTGCTCCAGGAATGAAGAGGATCCTCGCCGACGTCGTGGGGTTCGGCAGGCAATACATGAGGAACGTCGCGGGCCCCTTCTTCGCCTTCGCGTTCCCGATACTGCTCATCCTGGTGTTCGGAGCGATATTCACGTCCGACGACCCGGCCAGGATAACCCTCCCGGTACAGGATCTCGACGGAGGAGCCCACTCGGGCGAGTATCTCATGATCCTCAACGGCACGGGTGTGGTCGACATCGAGATGGTGTCCTCGTCCGAGGATATCACGACGTACATCCAGGACAACTCGCTGGCGATCGCACTGGTCATCCCGGCGGACTTCTCGGACAACATCGATGAGTTGCAGGCGGGAAACCTATCGGTCCAGGCGAGTCTGATCGTGTACGGCGACGACTCACGGTCGACGTACGGGATGGCGGTCGGCGCCATCCACTCCGCGGCGGAGTACATGAACTACAACCTCTCAGGGGCCGTACCGATCGTGTTCTTCGAGCCGAGGTCCGTCGTCTCGGAGGAGTTCAACTACATGGACTTCTTCGTGCCGGGGGTCGTGGGCATAGTCGTCATGACCAACTCGCTGTTCAGCATGACATCGGTCTGCGCCGAATACCGTAACAGGGGATACTTCAAGCTCCTCGCCACCACGAGGATCGCGAAGTGGGAGTGGCTCGTCTCGAAGTTCATATTCTTCACGCTCATGCTGATCTGCTCGCTCTTCGTCACTTACGCTGTGGGGATCGCCCTGTTCGACATGGAATCGTCCCTGACGCCGCTCTCGATGGTCCTGATCGCGGCAGGCACCTTCCTGTTCGTGTCCGTGGGCATGCTGCTCGGGGTGGTCGTGAAGGACCCGGAATCGGGGGCCGCCGCTGCGAACGCGATCGGGTTCCCGATGATGTTCCTGTCCGGCGCGTTCTTCCCGCTCGAGATCATGCCGAGCTACCTTCAGACAGTGGCGAAGTTCATACCTCTGACATACCTCAACGAAGGCCTCAGGGACACGATGGTCTATGCGAACAACGAGAGCGCCCTCATGAACCTAGCCGTCCTCGTCGTCATAGCACTGGTGTTCTTCGTGCTCGCGAGCAGGTTGATGTCCTGGAAGGAGAGGTAGGCCTTCGGGTCGCTCGACTGGATCATCGGTCAGTTGCTCCTGGCGGTTGGGAAGGCAGGTCTGCACTTACTCTAAATAGGGGGACCATATACCCCAATTGAAAACAGGCCTTTCGGAGGGCCAGCCATGAGGAAGTACAAGGACATTCCACTCTGGAAGAAGGTCAGCCCGAAGCAGTGGGCTGACTGGAAGTGGCAGGTGAGGAACAGGATAACCGACGTCGACACCCTGGCCCAGGTTATCAACCTGACCCCCGAGGAGAGGGAGGAGATCGCCAACTCGACCAAGTACCTCAGGATGGCGATAACGCCGTACTACGCCACTCTTATGGACCCCGACAACCCCGAGTGTCCCGTGAGGAGACAGGCGGTTCCGACGAGCAACGAACTTCACATCTCGAAGGACGACATGGAGGACACCGTCGGAGAGACCACCGATGCTCCGCACGAGGGGCTGACGCACAGATACCCTGACAGGGTGCTCCTTCTGATCACGGACCAGTGCAGCATGTACTGCCGGCATTGCTGCAGACGTAGAATCGTCGGGGTCACGGACCACGCACGCTCGTGGGAGGAGATCAAGTCTGGGATCGACTACATACGAAAGACCCCTCAGGTCAGGGACGTTCTTCTCTCTGGCGGCGATTGCCTCCTGGTTTCCGATGCGCTCCTCGAGAAGATCCTCCGGGAACTGAGGAAGATCAAGCACGTCGAGGTCATCCGCCTGGGTTCGAGAACTCCGGTCGTGCTACCTCAGAGGGTCACCCCGGGTCTGGTGAAGATGCTGAGGAAATATCACCCCCTCTGGCTGAACGTGCACTTCAACCACCCGAACGAGGTGACGCCCGCTTCCAAGAGAGCGGTCGAGATGCTTGCCGATGCCGGCATACCCGTCGGCAACCAGAGCGTCCTGCTGAAGGGCGTCAACGACTGCCCGACGGTGATGAAGAAGCTGTGCCACGACCTCGTTGCCATCCGCTGCAGGCCGTACTACATCTATCAGTGCGACATCGCGAAAGGGTTGGAGCATTTCCGGACGGCGACGGCGAAGGGGATAGAGATAATCGAGCACCTGAGGGGCCACACCTCCGGCTTCGCCGTGCCGGAGTTCGTGATAGACGCGCCGACCGGCGGAGGGAAGATACCCGTCGGTCCTCAGTACCTGATATCCATGTCCGACAAGCGCGTCATACTCAGGAATTACGAAGGTGGCATATTCCAGTTCCCGGAGGTCGAGGGCGACCGCACCAGCAGATGCCCAGCCGGCTGCACGATGTGCAAAGACCTGAGCCACCTCGAGTCCAACGAGGGCGTCGCGGGCGTGCTGTCCGGGAAGAAGCTGTGCTTGATACCCGAAGGCACCATGAGGGCAGAGCGCAGGAAGGGCTACGACGAGAAGAAGCCCCCGAAGTGCGGCGAGTGCTGACAAGTCCTCGGTCGGACGCTATTCGCTTTCATCGGCTAGCGAAGCCTCTTTGATGACGAACGTGCCGGAATCCCGCGAGACCTGCTTCTCGGCCCGGTCTATCCTTATGGGCTTCGCGAAGGTCGGACCGTCGGTGACGAAAGTCTCGATCTCCCCGCCCTCGCCCGAGACGCTGAGCCGGTGCTCGTCTCCTATCACGCAGAGTTCCTGGAACGCCTGATGGTCGATCTCCCTTCCGAGCCATCCCTCGTCGAGGCCGAGGGCGTAGGTGCCCGAGACGATGACTCTGAACCCTGCATCCAGCATGTCCCGGAACACCATCCGCTGATCCTTCCGCCAGAGGGGGGAGAACAGCGGTCTTCCCAGCCTGTGGCAGATGTCGTTTATGCGCGACCATTGGTAGTCGGAGGCGATCGCCCCTGAGACGAACCCGTCGACGTCCTCGTCCACCATCAGTCGCTCGAGGTCCGCCAGCTCCGTCTCCTGCTCGCCGTCGCTCTCGGTCGTTCTGATGTCGATCCCGAGCGCGTCGGCCTGGAGAGCCGTCCATCGTACGTTGGGGCAGTGGTACATGTACGAGTCATCGGTGCGTGGGCAAACGGTAAGGAGCCTTGAGATCTCCCAGCCTTGTTGCTGGAGCAGATACAGCGCGTAGGTCGAATCCTTCCCACCTGAAAAAAGCGCAGCGATCCTCATTGCGGTCCCTTCGCCATATCGTCGACCCAGCTCTTAATCCTGCTCAGGAATGCAGTGCAAGAACCGTGACCAGGAGCATCACCCCTGCGAGGAACGAGACCACGGGCAGCTTGTACATCCAGCATTCGTCAAAGACCCTTCGTGTCCCGAGGTACCCGAACGGGAGCATCGCCGCCAGCTCGAAGACTCCTGCGACCACTGCATTCGCCAGTATCAATATGACTCCCATCATCGCAAGGCCGAAAGCCCCGACCAAGGGGACGGCCGCGGCGAGTATCTCTCCGAGATCGTGGTCTGTCACCCTGGCCTGGACTATTCTGAGCGAGGTCAGGAAGAGGCCGACCGCAATCAAAGCCCCTGCAGCGATGAAGTCTCCGGCACCTTCGCATTCGCCCAGTATTACGACTGGCGTAAGGATTAGTAGGTAGGATCCGGAAGCGAACGCCACAGCCAGCTTCATCTCGTTCCCTTCGATGGTCTCGAACTGCTTCAATCCTAGGAGGATTCCTCCCGATATCCCTAGGAACGGTGCCGTGCCGACGCCGAACTCGCCGAAGTGCTCTGTGAACATTATCGTCGCAGCCACTAGTACGAGCAACAGGCCGACTGTCAATAGAAACTCGCCTTTGAGGTGGGGTGCGGAGGACGAAATCCCGTAGTATCCGAAGGTTATGCCTGCCACAAGCGGTCCAACAAGGATGATCTCATCCATGGGGTCTATCCCACTGATGAAGATGTCCCAGGATACGAGGAACGCAGCGCCAAAGAAGACTGAGAAGAATACCATGTTCTGAGGTCTTGACCTGGGTCTCGACATGGGCCCTGGCCTCTTCCTCTTGCCGCCAGGCGACGAGCCAAGCAGGACCACGAGGGTTATGACGATTCCCATGACTCCAAAGACGAGTACGCCGATGAAGAGATGCTGGGCGAACGCGATGAAGTAGATATAGCATCCCACTACGCTCGCGGTGAGCCAGAGAATCACCCAGTTCGGGTAGGTCCTGCGCTCTCTGCCCGGTGTCTCCAGCACCGGAACGATTCTGTACGGCCTACCACAGCCGGGACAGTCGAATCCCACTTCCTGATCTTCAAAGGTGTTCTCCACCTCGATCTGCTTCTGGCAGGTCGGGCAGAACACGGGGATGAGCCTCCTGCTCGCCTGCGCAACGATCGTGATCTCATCGCGAACCGTTCCTCCCCTGTCCAGCTGATATATTATCGAGGAGAGCGAGATCTTCCTCGATTCGATGATATCTTCGACCCTCCTGACGTCGGTTCCGTCTTTGTCTTCGTACTGCACGGTCCGATCGGCCAATCGATCTCTTGCCTCTCGCGCCCTCGTGACCCCTGCCTCAGTCAGGAGATATACATTCAGTCTCCTCTGGCCGCCCTCAACATGATTCTTATGGACTGTGACGAGTCCTTCCTTGACGAGGTCCTGCAGTGCCATGGCGACATGGCTTCTCCGCAGGCCGAGGTGGTCCGAAAGGCCCTTCTGTGTGATCTCGAACGGCAACGGTAGATCATCGGGGTCGGCACGGTATTCGCCCAGCTGGACGAGCACCTTATCCTTGGCCTTCAGGCCCGTGCTTACCATCCCCTCGTCCGCTGTCGCCAGACCAAGCACCCCTCACTGGTATTGCGCGTCTGAGAGTTAACACTTGCCAGGAAGAGCGAGCTCATGCAACCTCGAAGTCCACCGGTAGCGTCTCTGACCAGAGGCCTTCGGGGTCATACATGTCCCATGCGTTGATTCCCTGGAGCGTGCTCTTGATCGGCATCTCGGCCACCAGCGAGTAATCGAATTCCACTGGTAGACCCGCCGACAGATCGGTCAGATAGACGACGACCTGTCTGTCGTTCGAGTCGAACGAGGATATCACTCCCGAGGACCTCATCAGATCGAACTCCTCGGTCACGAACGACAGCCCTATCGGTGCCCGTAGGTCGACGAGTATCATCTTGATGGTGGGTGCGAGGCCGTCGTAAAGCAGGAAAAGGTGCGCGGTCACGGTGTCCGTCACGCTTATGTTCGTCGTGTCGTATGTTACTGTCAGCGTCAGGAACTCCGACGTCTCGGCCTCCTCTGCCCATGGAACGTACTGCTCGAGATATATCGAATACAGCACTGAACCCACACCTTCGCATTCGACGGTGACCATAGAGGCGTTGGACAGGTACGGTCTGAGGTCCACCAGGAATGTGAGGTCGCGCTGGAATTCATCGATTTCCAGAGTCTCCACTTCGACTCCGTCCACAGAGACATCAACCGTCACGTTCTCGATGACGTTGCGGTCTCCGATCTGCCTCAGGGCATGGAACGCCACAACGGTGTCCTGTGTTGACCGCCAGCCCCCGAGCGCTCCCCGGTTGTTAAGCAGGTATCGTATGGCTCCGTCGGCTGACGAGGAGTGCCCTGGTTCGCCAGACAGCGCCATGGCGGCATATCCCGTCGTCTCAATGGACCTGACGCCCCCGTCCGATCCTGCGTACGTTCCCGCGTCGGAGATCAGATTCGTGGGCGAAGTCCAGAAGTAGGTGTCCCCATCGACTTCCTTGAGTTGTTCCAGCCGCTCGGCGATGCTGTACCTGAGATCGTCGTCCCCGTATGCCGACTGCAGCAGTAGAAGGGACAGCGCCAGACTGAACGAGTCGTCCCAGACATCCTGGACGTTCGATTCTACGTATTCCACAGCCCTCAGGATGTGCGAGTCAGAGCCGGGTACACCCGAATGCAGCAGAGAACGGGCGATGTATCCCGTCGCGGCTATTTCCTTCGACTTGAGCAACGGGTTGTTGAACTCGTAGATCCCCCAGTCGGGGAACTCCCACGAGCCATCGCTTCTCTGGATGGACATGAGCCAGGACTGCATATCGGCGATGATGTCCTCATCCAGGCCGAACCCAGCGTTGATGGCGTCCTGGAACGCTATCAGCCCCCACGAGGTCAGCCATGGATGGACGTCCTGGTTACTGGGGAACCATACGATCCCTCTTCCCTCGCCGTTGTTCGCATCGACGAGATACATCAGTTCGTGCTGGATCCCCTGATTGACTATGCTTTCGTACTCGAACATCTTCTCAGGGGTTCCGCCCATCCTCATGACGGTGTCATAAGCGAGGATGTCGATGGACAGCATGGACAAGGATTGTTCGCCACATCCGGAGACATGCCTGATGAACTCGTCGACCCCCTCGAGGAACACCGCATCAACGCCTCCCTGGATCTTCACCCAGGCGTTCTCGCTCCCTTCTATCATGTCTGAATAGAGAACGAGCTCTTCTGTCACGCTGTTGTTCCGGAGCTCCCCGTTGAACAACGTCTCCACCTTCTTGCCATCGGGGACTATCTTGATCGGTCGTACCACAGAATCTGAAGCGTTGGTCGACTCCGCGAAGACGGTGACGGCATGCCAGCCAACCTTGTCGGCGACGATCGTGAAGGAAACGGACGACACATGGTTCGCCGGCACGACAATCGTCTGTTCCCGGTCTGACTTCAGATCGCACCACGGTTCGTCGGCAAGAGTGACGTTCACAGTCTGCGGAGCGTCGAGATAGTTGTACACGAGGATGCTCAACGGGAACTCGTCGCCCCTGACCACCGAGACCGGCACGTCCGGTTCAACGAAGAACGGCTGGAAGACTCTCACCGATGCCGATCCTGATCCGACCACGCCGTCGGATGTAGACGCTATGACATCCACCTTCCAGGAGGTGATCGAATCGGGAGCCGTGAGCGAGACCTCCGCCTGACCTTCCACGTCCGTCACCAAGCATGGGTTCCAGTACCATGTCTCCGGGAAGTACTGCCGGACGATTGTGGGCTTGGATAGCGAGGAATCCTGCTGATAATCCGAGCCATCATCATACGCAGTGTCCCCGAGACCGAGGTTCACCCCTGAGTCCATCTCCTGCAAGAGTTCGTCACCTACACCAAACCGAGGCACCGTCGGGTCGACTCCTGAAGAACTTCCGAACCCCAGTACAGACACGTAGGCGAAGACCGCTGCTGCGCCGCATGCGACTATGGCTATCGACAAGACGACCAAGACGGCGGCAGATCTGCGCCTCCGTCCCCTCGCTCTCGGACCGAGGAATGCGATCGCGAAGACTCCCAGGCACAGGTAGACTGCATACCAGTAGCCCCTTATCGCGTCGTCCTTCATCACCTCGGCCTCGTAGGCGTTGTCCAGCCAAGTACTCGCCATCCGCGCCTCGTCAAGTTCAGAAACCACACTGTCGGACTCGGACGGCAGGCTTCCCGCACCCGTGTAGACGTAAGTGAGCAGCTGGTACTGCGGCTCTATGAACTGTTCGTCGAGGCCGAAGATTATCTCCTCAAAACCTGAAAACATGCTGCCAACCTCGTACACAGCCTCGTCGACTGCGGAAATGCCCAGCGCCGCAACGACTGGCTCGCCGTATCTGGTCACCGTCATCCCGATGTCAACAGTGTCACGAGGGTAGTACGACTCCTCTCCGGCGGCGACATCCACGCTGAGGGTCGTGGAGGTGCCCACCGCGAAGGTGACGGCGTCCCGGGCCACGCGCATGTCCTTCTCGATCTTGTAGACGCGCATCTGGGCGAACGGTTCCATGTCAGGGGTCATGACGACATCGATGACCGCCTCACCATACGACAGCTGGACGACACCCCTGTCCACCACGTAGCCCCTCGAGACCACGTCGTAGTAGACGTTGTTGGTGAACGACTCGCCCGAGTAGTGTATCTCGAATGAACCCACGTCTCCGACCTCGTATGCCGTCCTGTCGGAGATGACCTTCAGACCAGAGAGTCCGCGGAGGTCCACGACCGTGGCGTCCCTGCTGGATGAAGCATAGAATTCGGCGATCGCCTCGCCGTTGTACCGGAACGAGAACTTTGCCACCCCTCGCGAATCTGACAACGCGTTATCGAGCGTCCTGTATGTTCCGGAGTCCTCGAGGTACACACGCGCTGCAATCGACCGGTTCGCGATAGGCTGCCCATCAGGGGTCCTGACGATGACGTAGAAATCCGAGATCTCTCCGATGACGCAGCTGTCGGTCAGGACCGATAGCATGACCTCGCTGGGCGCGATCGCGATCACCTTAGTCCTCTTCTCGACGTGCCCGCCAGTGTCCTCGACCGTGTAATTGACCTGGAGGTATCCGTTCCCTCCAGTCTCCGACAGACCGATTGCGTAAGTGACTGCCGGGATCGTGAATCCGAACTCGCCGTCCACAAGGGTTCCCTCAGTGCTGTAGAAAGGAGACCATACCCCGAGGTACAGATTCGCCTCTATGGAGACTGTCCCTTCGACAACCTTGCCGAAAAAGTACTCGGCCGAAACCACTCCATCCATGGCTCTCCCGATCAGGTACCAGTCGTCGAGGCCTAGGACGTCGACTCGGAACTTGGGCAGGACATACTCCTTCACCACGATGGTCTTTGTCTGCACATCGCCGTCGACCGTTGCGGTTATCGTGTACGGTCCCTGCACCAGCTGGTCCGAGAGCGCGAAGTCGTACGACGTTATGCCAAACTCGTTGGGCGTGAGGAGCTTCTTGAATATCTTGTCTCCGTTCGGGTCGACTACTTCCAGAAGGATATCTGATTCTTGGGGTATCGGGTTGGCGCCGCTGTAGGTCAGCGCCCTCATGTGCACGGTCTGGCCCGGTTGGTAGATCGGCTTGTCAGTGGTGATAATCGTCCTGATGGTGTTGTCAAGCACTGTCGGCGTCTCGGTCCTCTCCGTGCTTGATTCGACTATGATCGTGGCTTTTCCGGTACCTGAGGGCATGTTGAGTATCGGCGCAACAGTCCCCGATTCGTCAGTTCTGCCCGACCAGACTTGATCGCTGCGATTGTCTCTGTCCAGATAGATCTGCACTGGTTCGTTGGCCAGTGGCGCACCCCTGTCGTCCATGGCCATCACCAGTATCGACACGTCTGCCCCCGACAACACCCTGTCAGGCGCATATGTCACGAGATTGAACCTGGTCGACAGATAGGAATCATCGAGGTTGTAGACCACGAAGCCGATCGCGCTGAACACAACCATCGATACTAGAAGGGGCGCAATGATCCTCTCTCCGGCGAACCTCCCCGAGGGCCTCGCTTTGACCTTCCTCATGAACCGCACCTTGAACACCAGAGCTACCACCCCGCTAATATATGGCAGCTTGACATGTCAAATCGGGAGTGTGGATGTCAAGTTGTTCGGTGCCGTTTTATGTACGAAGAATGCAATGCACAGACAGTGTATTACTGTCCGAAGTGCGACCGCAGCATCCCTAAGGAGCGACTCGTCGATATAGACGCGGAGTTGAGGGAACGGTTCGGGAGAAGCTGTCTTCCTGGTCTGAAATGCCCCGTGTGCGAAACGGAGTTCGTGGACCTGGAGAAGGTCGAGCCCGGAGGAGAGAGATATGTCAGAGGTGTCCGGAGGAAGGAAGCGGAAGGTCGATGAGCTGACCAGCCCCGAGTTCGCGGCCATCGTCAGGGGGAATCCGCTCGTGATACTGCCGATAGGGGCCACCGAGGAGCACGGCTCTCACCTCCCTCTCGGGACGGATTCGATGCAGTGTGAGGAGGTCGTGTCCAGGGTCGCCGACGAGTTCGGAGCCCTCGTGCTTCCCCCTGTCAGGTATGGCGAGTGCAGGACGACGAGGAACTTCCCGGGGACATTGTCGTTGAGGTCCGAGACGGTCCAGTCGCTGGTGACCGACATAGTCGGCGAGCTGGCCAGGAACGGCGTCAGAAGGGTCCTGGTCCTGTCGGGCCACGCTGGTAGCGGACACATGGCTGCGATCCGACTCGGGGTTCAGAATGTCGTGGGAGGCCATCCCGACCTCAAGGCGATGGTGCTCTCCGACTATGACATCGCGTACGACCTCGCAGGGAAGGAGTTCCCAAAGGATGACGGCCATGCAGGTCAGATCGAGACGTCGAGGATGCTGGGCATCAGGCCCGACCTCGTAGGTCGGACACGACCGGTCGGGAAGACTCGTCCCCCGAAGTACATGATACTGAGCGACCCCGAGAGGCACATACCCACCGGCGTCATGGGCGATCCCCGGGGTTCATCGGCGGAGAAGGGAGGACGGATTGACAAGCACATCGCCGAGAACCTCTGCGAGCACATAGCCCGTAACTTCGGCCTCAGAAGGGTGAAGGGCAGGACGAGAGGCAGGAATCCGAGGAGATGATATGGTGGACCTCAAGGAGATGGCGGCAAGAGAGGCCGTGAAGTACGTCGAGGACGGGATGGTCGTTGGCCTGGGAAGCGGTTCCACGGCGAACAAAGCCATACAGCTCATGGGCCAGAAGGTCAATGAGGAAGGTATCGAGATCATCGGTATCCCCACATCCACAGCGTCGGACCTGCTGGGCCGCGCGGTCGGCATCCGCATGGGTGAGTTGGACGATCATCCGCAGGTCGACCTGACCATAGACGGCGCCGACGAGGTTGACCCGAGCCTGAACCTCGTCAAGGGACTGGGAGGCGCCCTCGTCCGCGAGAAGATAGTCGCGGCGTCGTCCAGGGTCGAGATGATAGTGGTCGACGATTCCAAGATGGTGGACCACCTGTGCCAGAAGGCCCCCCTCCCCGTGGAGATAGTCAAATACTCCAGCAAGAGCACCATGCGCAAGCTCGCTGCGCTGGGCTGCGTTCCGGAGCTGCGCATGGCCGGGGACGAGCCCTTCATCAGCGACAACCTGAACTACATCGTGCATTGCAGGTTCGAACGGGTGGACGACCCGAGGGCCATGGAGGCGGAGATAGGCATGACACCCGGAGTGGTGGACAGCGGTCTGTTCATCGACCTTGCCAGCAAGGTCATTGTGGCGTCGGCCAAGGGTGTGAGGATCCTCGAACGATCGGAACGGCCGTATGATTGATGAGGCCCCGTCCGCTACTTCGCGATCTCCTTGAGCTGCTTGATGTTGCTCTCGATCGCCTCTATCTTCTTCTTCTCCTCAGCCTCGATCGTCTCGACGATCTTCTCAAAAGGTATTGCCAGCTTGTTGGAGTGGACTGGTCGTCCCTTCCCCTCCTTCTTGATGTCCCGCTTGGACACCCACTTCCTCCTGCGGAGGTCCTGCATGGCTATGGATACTTCGGGCTGTCTCAGCCCCGTCGCGCTCTCGATCTCGACGGAGGTCGTCTCCTCCTTCTTCCTGAGGTAGACCAGAGTCTTGGCCATGTTCTTGGACAGGCCTGTGCGCATGAGAAGCTCAACGAGCGTCTCGTCCTTTTTCGTGAGACCCTTGTCTGTCATATTTAGTGCCTAGCCAATTATTTATTACCTTATATTTATTGTTTACCATTCGAATATGACCGTAATGAGTATGACCAACAGAATGGGTCCTACTGGCGAGTCACCCCCGGGTCTTCCGGTGTGCTGGATGGAGTGTGGCCGCCCATGCAAAATCGGCAATGCTTTAATATGAGTTCCCGCTTACTCGTCACCTGTCCCACAGGGCCGCTGATTGACATGAAGAGACCGAGGGTTACTAAAGGCTACTGTCCGAAATGCAAGAAGCACACGGACCAGGAGATTGAGCGAGTCAAGACGAGGCCGAGGAGCGAGCTCAAGTGGGGACAGAGGAGATATCGCAAGGCCACATCCGGTTACGGCGGTTTCCCGAGGCCGAAGTACGAGGGGCGTCAGAAGCCGACCACTCGGGTCAGCCTTCGCTACAGATGCAAGGTGTGCAAGAAGGCCTACCAGCGACCATGCATAAGATCGAAGACTTTCGAGTTCAAGGAGGCGTGACGAATGGACTCCATCCCGTCTCCCAAGAGCAAGTTCATCACCGTGAAATGCCAGGACTGCGGCAACGAGCAGACAGCCTTCAACAAGCCCGCGACCCATGTGAAGTGCCACGTGTGTGGAGCGACCCTTATCCGGCCAATGGGTGGCAAGGGCGAGGTGAGAGGACAGCAGCTCGGAGAGGTACAGTGATGCTTCGGAAGGCCGATTTCCCGGAAGTTGGAGAACTGGTCATCTGCAGCGTCCAGAACGTCAAGAACTTCGGCGCGTTCGTCACCCTCGACGAGTTCCAGAGCCGCGAGGGGTTCATACATGTCCGAGACGTGGCGACCGGCTGGGTGAAGTACATACGCGACCACGTCCGCGAGGGACAGAAGGTCGTGTGCAAGGTTCTAGGCGTCGATTCGGACAAGGGCCACATCGACCTCTCATTGAAGCAGGTGAACGATCACCAGCGCAGGGAGAAGATACAGGAGTGGAAGAACGAGAAGAAGGCCGAGAAGCTCCTGGAGATGGCTGGAAACAAGATAGACAAGTCTCTCGAAGATTCATACGCCGAGGTCGGCGACAAGCTGATAGAGGAGTTTGGGACGCTCTACGGGGCGTTCGAGGCGACGGCGTCCGACCAGGGCGTCCTGAAGGGCCTTGGCGTGGAGAAGAACTGGATCGGCGCGATTTCGTCCATCGCAGATGAGAGCATCCAGCTTCCGTCGGTGACGATCGACGGGCTTCTGGACGTGACCAATCCCGCCCCGGACGGGATAGACCGGATCCGCAAGTCGCTCGAGTCCGGGCTCAAGGGCGGCGAGGCCGAGATCGACATCCACTACCTCGGAGCTCCGCGGTACAGGATAACCGTGACGGCCGAGGACTACAAGATCGCCGAGGAGGAGCTGAAGGCCGCGATCGACAGGATCGTCGGGTCCATCGAGGGGACCGGCGGCTCCGCCTCGTTCAAGAGGAAGGAGGAGAAGTGACGAAGACGCTTCTCAGAAGGTGCTCCCCCTGTCGGAGGTATACGCTGGGGGAGGCATGCCCTGTCTGCGGCGGCGCAACCATCATGCCCATTCCCGCCAAGTACTCCCCCGGCGACAAGTACGGTGAGTACAGACGCAGGCTCAAGAAAGATATGTCGGGGTAGTCAATCATGGACGACGTGGTCTTGGTCTACAAGGAGAAGCCTGAACTCAACGCCCCTATCATGATAGAGGGTCTGCCCGGCGTAGGCAACGTGGGCAAGTTGGCGGCGGAGCATCTGGTCGACCAGTTGAAGGCCGTGAAGTTCGTGGAGATATTCTCGAAGTACTTCCCTCCTCAGGTCCTCGTGAGCGATTCCGGTGTGATAAAGCTGGTCAGCAACGAGATGTACTACGTCAAGAGGCCAGACGCCGAGAACGACCTCGTGATCCTGGTGGGCGACTACCAGGGACTTACCCCTGACGGACAGTACGAACTCTCCGACAGGACCATGAGGATGGCCCAGGAGCTGGGGGTGAAGATGACCTTCACGCTCGGAGGATACGGCCTCGGTAAGCTCATCGAGAAGCCGAGGGTGCTGGGCGCCGTGACTGAAGAGAGCCTCGTGGAGGAGATGGAGAGGCACGGGGTGACCTTCTCCAAGGGCGAACCTGGAAGCGGCATAGTCGGCGCCAGTGGACTCCTGCTCGGCCTGGGGAAGGTGATAGGCATGCGCTGCGTCTGCCTCATGGGAGAGACATCGGGCTACTTCGTGGACCCGAAGGCCGCACAGGCGGTGCTCGAGGTGCTGTCCAAGATCCTCAAGGTGAAGCTCGATTACAAGGACCTCGAGGACAAGGCCCAACAGATCGACATGCTCACATCAAAGCTTAAGGAGGCGGAGCCTCAATCTGAGCCGAGGAAGGAAGACCTGGGTTACATTGGCTAAGCTGATGAACAGTACCTGACTGGATACCTCCCGGTATCTCTGCGAAAATAAAAAAATAGGGGGGAGGTAATCCTGATTCGGTGAGTCGAGGAATAAAGTAGTTAGAGTGCATCCCATCCCGTTTCTGACTACTTCTTCAGATATTCTTCCTCGTATGCTTTTATCGTGGCTAGCGACTGTTCTGCGTGCTCGAACTTCTTCATCCTGTCGACGACCAGCTCCAAGCGGGAATAGATCAGGTCTCTGATGGCCGCCCGGATCGCCTCGGATCTCGAAGGGAAATCGTCGATCTCGACGAGGAAGTCCAAAGCGCGAAGATGCCGTTCAGGAATCCGTATGGTTATCTTCTCGCTCTCGCGGTTCATAGCCTGTCGCCCCGTGCACAGCACGCCTTACGTCCGGCACCTTCTGTACCTCTTCTGTCTTACGTGTGTCGGACATCCCCCTTATAAAATTGTGAATATATAAAACTTGGGCCAATGGATGTGTGCGAGCTAGGCGGCCTCGCCGAATCGATAGCCGTCCATGCCAATCAGTGGTCGCCGAAAAACGATTTATATGGAATTCATGATAGGGTGCCTTGAACTAGCATTCTGGCATGCGGAAACCCGACTTAGCTCAGACTGGCAAGAGCGGCTGACTGTAGTATGGAAATCGGCACGCCCGATCTCAGTCGCCGAAATCAGCAGGCCCCCGGTTCAAATCCGGGAGTCGGGACCACCTTCCGCACCTCCGTTTCTCAGGCCGCTTCTTACGGAGTTATCGGGTCATGTGCGGATGATTTCCTTGTTCTTCTCCAGCAACGCCATCTCCATCGAATCGAAAGCCCTCGGATCGAGAGAGATGATCAATCTGGTCGAGCTAGTCATAGCGATCTCCGACCATCTGTCGACGGCCTTGAGGAGGCGCGAGAACTCGCTACTGGTCATGAGGTACTCGATGCCATCGACCAGGATCACGCCGTTCTGAGACTTCTCCATGAAGTTCGCGAGCATGTCAGTCAGAAGGCTCAGCTTGGCCGGGTCGAGGTTGCCCTCTCCGGCGACGGTCGACAGTCTGACGATCGGTGTGGTCTGGATGAAGAACTGCGACCGGACGTCGCCAGGGGGCCGTCTGGTTACGATCAGTCCCTGCGCCCGACTGGCATACTTCCTGCACTCTCTGCACGGGCATGGAAGTACGCATTGACTGCAGTCGATGCTCTCGCACGGGAAGCTTCCGTCGTCCTCGCAGTCGAAGCACCTCCCTTTGAGGATGTCCGCGAATATGTCGAACGAGAGCTCGGGCTTCTCCTCCTCAACGAGATAAGTCCTCCTGTGGAGCATCTGGTACGAGGCTTTTGCGCTGGAGATTGCGACCTCCGCCGTCGGAGTCATCATCACCATCTGACCCCTTGCGATGGCGACTGAGAAGATCAGACCGGAGACGGCTATCGCGGACACGACGGAAAGTTCAGCTAGAGACTGCTCTCCCACCATCCACGCAGCGCTCCCCGTGGCCTCGAGCATGTACGGTATACTGCCCAGCGCGAAGACCCACAGACCCGCGAGGTAGATGAATCCGGAGCGCCTCTGAATATCGCTGGAATGAACCCTCGAAGCTACAATCAAAGCCATCGCCATGAGGATCATGACGGCCGGGTAGAGCACGAGCAGGTTCACGCCATATGATGAAATCGTCGCCGCCCCTTCCGCGGAGATCTTGATGTCAGCCAAGGCCACCAGTATCAAGACCGCGGCAATGCTCGCCACTGTAAGCAAGCCGAATCGATTCGGAGGGTTGAACCTGATCTCCCGCTCGACTGGGAAGAGGATAGCGAGCTGCCAGAGGAAGGTCTCTGCGAGCAGACTCGAGAATATGAACGTCATACCTATCATCTTCGTGAGGTCCTCCCTCGCGGGATCGACGAGCGTGTACATGGATCCCGTGATCAATGCGACGAAGACGCCCCACATCGCGAAGAGAAACAGAAGCGCGGCCTTCGATTTGGGATTGGACAGAAGCCCGAGCAGTCCAGCACCAAAACAGATCGCGCCTGCGGCCAAAGATGCGAGCCAGAGTACAGCCACCATCGCCTATCCCTCACGGAGGCACGCCGGCTTCCAGGTGACGTCTCACCTGGTTTCAGCTGGTCAAACCGAGGGTGCCGCTGTCATGCAGTTGTGGCTGCTCTGACAGCCTCCAACAGCCTCTCGACCTGGAAGGGTTTCGCGACGAAGTCCATCGCACCCGCACGCATCGCCTCCTTCCTCAGAGCTTCCTTGACAAGCGCGCTGACTACTACGATCTTCGCCCCCGCGTCTTGTTCGATGATCTTCGTTATTGCCGACAGTCCATCCATTCCCGGCATGAGTATGTCCATGAGCACGATGTCCGGTTTGAGCGCCTTGTACTTCTCAATCGCCTCCAGGCCGTTGGCCGCCTCTCCGACAATCTCGTGGTCATGGGATTCAAGGATGTCACGAATCATCTCCCTGATAAACGGCGCATCCTCGACAATTAGAACCTTCGCCATCCTGAGCCCTGCCTGTCCACAAGCGAGTATTCCTCCTCGAAATTATCCGCCCGCAGACGTAGTCTAGTGAAAAGATTCCGTGCATATATAAGTTGGCTACTTCGGCTATCGAGATTGATACCCGTGTGATGCGCCGCCTCGTCCGCCTGGAACCGCGACTGGGCCGCGGCCCGACTGTCGTGGTCGCGGACTGTGGGACCCGAATGCCTACGGCATTCCGTCTGACAGCTCATCGCCATGGTCCAGGCCTGAGAAGAAATAAATACTACGGACGGCATTAGTATGGATTGTCCGACACTCGTCGGACCGAAGGGATGGTCAATGGTATTCGGACTGAAGAGTCGGTCTGCTCGAGACGACCAGGCGCAGTCGGACGCGAACAGAACACCGTACCGGCTGGCCTCCTACGGACATGACTACGAGGGCAGGAAGTTCAAGTCGAGCGGCGTGGTGTACAGTTTCTGGAGCGCTGCGAAGTACACACTCGTGCTGTCCATCGTCCTGTGGTGGCTCCCGCTCTTCGGCCAGATGATCGCGGGCTATGTCGGCGGGCGCAGGGCAGGAGGCCCCTGGAAGGGAGTCGCCGCTGCCATAATCCCCGTCGCCTGCCTCTACGTGGTCCTGACGGGGTTCGATAGCGGGTTCTTCCCGTCGCACATCCTTGGAGTCGCGGTGGCCCCAGCGGCCGTGTCCGCATCGTTGGGACAGAGCATCCCGTTCATCTCCCCGTACATACAGTTCTCTTCGGAGTACGTGGGTTCGTTCGTCGCCGCGCTGGCCGGTTCGAGCCCGTACGGGATCAACACGTACGTGGTTACCGTCGCCTTCGCCTACGTCGGAGGGATACTGGCAGAGCAGAGCAGGCGTGAGATCGAGTTCACCTCCGGCTCGACCATGTCGAACACTACGGTCCTCGTGCATGACAGTGATAGGAACCGGTTGCACCCGTATCCGGAGCCCGCCCGTCCGGGCCTCGCCCACGCGATATCATCCCACATGCCGTGGTCAAGGGAGCATCACGCTGCCCACCAAGGGTCGCATCAGCACGTCTACGCGCTCCCTCCCGCCCGCGCCGCAGGTGCGGGGGGATGGCAGTACGCGAATCAGATGGCCTTCCAGAACGGAGATGGCCGCGCTCAGGGTCAGGTGGAACCGTCTTCGCCAGTTGCCGCTGCGGTGGCTCGCACCCGGGTCCGTGGTCGTTCCAAGGGCGGCTCGGGGCAGCGCTCCAATCGCAGGGTCAAGCATCATTACTCTTCGGCTCGCAGGTTCGCGCCCGCTTCGGGCGACGCCACAGCTACGAGGTCCACTCGCTCCCGGAAGAGCACACGGGCACGGACGGCGTGCGCCCGATCCCGTGCTCCGCCCGCGAGGTTCGCCCCACCCGATAAGAAGGCCGTCAGGAAGGCAAGGAAGGCCATCGAGAAGGATTGGCGCCGCTCGCGCTCGAAGTTCGTCGTTCCTTCTTCTGGACGGCAGGTCGACTTCGTCGACGACGATGATTTCGTGGATGCGCCTGCAGCCCGCGGTTCGGGAGGGTCGAGGCAACCGAAAGCCACTCAGAAGCGGCGGTGGGATACGATCTGAGGCGCGGTCCTGCGTCGCTCCGGGGTTGAAAGGCGAACCTATTTATCTGCCTAGTCGTTCGCCAGTCGAAGGAGCGGATTGCCGCACTTAGGTGATAATCGGCGTTTCGTTCGGAGCTGGAACGTATGTTTTGCCAGAAATGCAAGTGCCTGTTGTTCCCGAAGGATGGGATGTTAGTCTGCAGGAAATGCGGGGCCGAGCACGACCCCTCATCCGCTCAGAAGGACGAGGTGATAACGCACAAGTCTCGGGACCGTGAAGTGGCGGTCTTGGACGAAGTGTCGGGCACCCTTCCGACAGCCGATGTGGAGTGCCCGTCGTGCGGACATTCGAAGGCCTACTGGGTCCTGAGGCAGACCAGGGCTGCAGACGAGCCCGCGACGAGGATATACAGGTGCGTGATGTGCTCCAAATCGTGGCGTGAGTACTAGTACACTGGATGGGTGCACAAAGCTATTTAAAACAAAGAAGGATTACAGGTGTATAACGGAAGGGGGGTCAATGTTTCAGGCGAGAGCCAGAGCTGAAGTATTGAAGGAAGTCGTCAACGTCGTTTCGACCCTTGTGGATGAGGCCAAGTTCACCATGAACTCCGATGGTCTCACGCTCAGGGCGGTCGATCCCGCGCATATAGCTATGGTGGACATGACGCTTGGCAAGGATGCCTTCGATGAGTTCAAAGCGGATGAGAGCGAGATCGGCATTGACATCGACAAGCTCAGCCAGTTCCTCAAGCTTGCGAGAGGCGGTGACATCGTCGATCTGAAGCATGACGAGGACAAGCGGCGCCTCAAGATCGTCGTCGGCGATATCACGAGGCACATGAGCCTCATCGACACCACAGGAATGAGCGACCCGAAGGTGCCGAACCTGGATCTCCCAGCTTCCGTGACCGTGAGGTCCGAAGACCTCATGCAGGGGATAAAGGCGAGCGAGACGGTCTCCGACCACATTGCCCTTGTTGCCAACCCTGAGGGGTTTGAGATGAGCTGCGAGGGTGACATGGACCAGGTCCACTGGAGGAAGGCCAAGAAGGATCTCCCAGCTCTCAAGGTGCAGGGAAGCGTCAGGAGCCTGTTCCCGCTGGAATACTTCTCCAACATGCTCAAGTCCGTCTCCTCGGGCAGCGATGTCACTATGCATCTGGGTAGCGATTATCCCGTCAGGATGGAGTTCAAGATCGCCGAAGGGAAGGGCGAAGTGAGATACCTACTTGCTCCAAGGATCGAGAGCAATGACTGAAGCATGTGTGTCAGGAACCGAAGCTCCTGCCGATGTCAGCGGCGAACGCTCACGCAGGAGCCTTTCTGGAGACTAGGCTGATCTGTCATGAAACGGCTTAGGATAGGAGTTCTGGCATCGGGCAGCGGGACTAACCTTCAGGCCATAATCGACTCGTGCGAGCGGGGGGAGATAGATGGCGACGTGGTCGTCGTGATTTCCAACGTCCACGACGCGTTCGCGCTTGAGAGGGCGAGGAAGCACGGGATCGATGCATTCTGTTTCCCGCATGATGACCTGACACGGGAGCAGCACGAGGCGGATGTCATCGAGTGCCTCGGACAGCACCAGGTGGACCTGGTATGTCTCGCAGGATACCTGCGCATGTTGACCCCTCTCGTGATCGACAAATACGCAGGAAGGGTGGTCAACACGCACCCGGCCCTGCTCCCGTCCTTTGGGGGGAAGGGCATGCATGGCCTCCGCGTGCACAGGGCGGTCCTTGACTATGGGTGCAAGGTCTCGGGATGCACGATACATGTCGTGACGGTCGAGGTGGACGGCGGTCCGATATTGCTCCAGAAGGCCGTCCCCGTCCTCGAGGACGACACACCGGAGACGCTCCAGGAGCGGATCCTCAAGGAGGAGCACAAGCTCTACCCAAGGGCGGTCCAGCTATTCGCGCAGGGAAAGGTCAAGATAGACGGGCGAAGGGCGAGGATACTCGAGACCTGACCGCCCCGTAGGCCCTGGAATAATTTAAACTAGTGCGACCGTTATCCCGCCTTGAGGTTGCAGCATCGCCAGGGGAGGAGATCTTGGAGATATACGACGGTGAATTCATCGCGGAACTCGAGGCCATTGCCAAGAGGGTGAGGTCCCACTCTATCACCATGATCTACCGGGCGGGCTCCGGCCACCCGGGTGGCTCGCTGTCGGGCGTCGATGTCATGGTCGCCCTCTACTTCCACATAATGAAGCACGACCCCAAGAGGCCTGACTGGCCCGAACGGGACAGATTCGTCCTGAGCAAGGGCCACGCCGCCCCTGCTCTGTATGCGGTCCTCGCGGAGGCCAAGTACTTCCCCGAGACGGAGTTGGAGACCCTGAGGAAGCTGGGTAGCAGGCTCCAGGGTCACCCGTGCATGCGCAAGACCCCGGGGGTCGAGATGTCCACGGGTTCCCTCGGTCATGGCCTAGCAGCCGGGAACGGCATGGCATTGGCGGCCAAGCTCGACCGCAAGCTGTACCGGATATACGTGCTCTGTGGGGATGGCGAGATGGACGTCGGCGAGACGTGGGAGGCCGCTATGCTCGCTTCTCATTACAAACTCGACAACATCATAGCGTACATCGACAGGAACAAGCTGCAGCTGGACGGCCCGACTGAGAAGATCATGTCGCTCGAACCACTTGCGGACAAGTGGAAGGCCTTCGGGTGGCACGTGATCGAGATAAACGGTCACAGCATGAAGGAGATTATCCAGGCGACGAACGAGGCCAGGGGCGTCAAGGGCAGGCCCACCGCCATCATATGTCACACTATCAAAGGCAAGGGCGTGAGCTATATGGAGGGCTCGCTGCACTTCCACGGTAAGGCACCCACGGACGAGGAGTACAAGCAGGCGATGAAGGAGCTGGGGGTGACGGACCGATGACCTGGAAGTGGGAGAGTCAGAGGAAGCAGTACGGTCGCGCCCTCGTCGAGCTGGGCAAGGAGAGGAGCGACATCGTGGTGCTCGACGCGGACCTGTCCAGTTCCACACGGACTGGCGATTTCGCGTCGGCGTTCCCCGAGAGGTTCTTCAACTGCGGCATCGCGGAGCAGAACATGATAGACACCGCCGCAGGCCTCGCTGCATCCGGCAAGACGGTCTTCGTCTCGACCTTCGCGGTCTTCGGCACAGGCAGATGCTACGACCAGATTAGACAGTCCGTCGCGTATCCGAAGCTGAACATCAAGATCGTGGCGTCCCACGCCGGCATCACCGTCGGCGGCGATGGTGCGTCACACCAGATAATCGAGGACATCGCGCTGATGCGAGTGCTGCCGAACATGACTGTCATCGTACCGGTCGACTCGAACGAGACATACAACGTGATCAAGGCGGTCGCGAAGACCACGAACCCCGTGTACGTCCGTATCGGCAGGGCGGACGTGCCGACGGTCACCGACAAAGACACGCCTTTCGAGATGAACAAGGCCACGGTCATGAGGGACGGGAAGGATGTCACGCTCATAGGCTGCGGGATATTGGTCTCCAAGTGCCTCGAGGCCGCGGAGGAGCTGGCGAAGCACGGGATCGACGCCAGGGTCATCAACCTGCATACGATCAAGCCGTTGGACGAGAAGACCGTGGTCAAGGCCGCGCGTGAGACGGGTGGGGTCGTGACGGCTGAGGAGCACAGCGTGATGATGGGCATGGGTAGCGCGGTGGCGATGTGCTTGGTCGAGAACTTCCATGTGCCGATGAAGCGCGTAGGCATACCTGACGTGTTCGGTGAGTCGGGCGCGTGCACGGAGTTGATGGAGAAGTACGGGCTGACGATCGAGAACATAGTGGAGGCCGCGCACGACGTGATGAAGAGGAAGAAATGAGGGGTGACACATGAAGATATTCATCGATACCGCGAATCTGGAGCACATCCGCGAGGTCAACAGCTGGGGCATACTGGACGGCGTTACGACGAACCCGACCCTGGTCGCCAAGGAGGGGCGCGGGTTCGAGGGCATCATCAGAGAGATATGCTCGATAGTGGACGGCGACATAAGCGCCGAGGCGATCTCCATGGAGGCCGACGGCATGGTCAAGGAGGCGCGGGGACTGTCGAAGATGCACAAGAACGTCGTAGTCAAGATCCCCATGACCGCCGAGGGTCTGAAGGCCGTCAAGGTCCTGTCGAGCGAGGGCATCAGGACGAACGTGACCCTGGTCTTTTCGCCCAACCAGGCGCTCCTTGCGGCGAAGGCCGGCGCGACATACGTGTCGCCGTTCATCGGCAGGCTCGATGACATCAACCACACTGGCATGGACCTGGTCCGTGACATAGTCGAGATATTCGATGTCCACGGCTATCCCACGCAGGTGATAGCGGCGAGCATAAGGCACCCTCTGCACGTGACCGAGGCAGCCCTTGCGGGCGCCCACGTCGCGACGATCCCCTACGACGTCATCAAGAAGATGATCAGGCACAACCTGACCGATGCGGGCATCGATAGGTTCCTCAAGGACTGGGAGACCGTCCCGGAGAAGTGAGTCGGGACGCACATACCTCATTCCGCGCACAATGCGCCGCCCTGGCCGTGCCCCCTCCTCGTAGACCTCGTATCTCCGAGAGTCTGGGCTCTCCGCCCGACGTATGGCGACAACCGCAGTCGTTGGCAAACATGAAATATCGCTGACGGCTCTTCGATGCCCGTGCGGTCCGAGGCGTTGGTCATCGGCGGAGGTCCAGCCGGCTCTATCGCGGCGATGAACCTTGCCGCCGATCATGATGTCATCATCGTGGAGGAGCACGGCTTCCCCGGCGAGCCCGTCCAGTGCGCGGGACTCGTTACCCCGAGGGGGGTGCCAGACTTCGCGAGGGAGAGCATCATATCGAGTGTCAGAGGAGCGAGGATACACTCACCTCTCGGCTTCGTCCTGACAATCGAGTCGAAGAGGCCGAGGGCGCATGTCCTCGACAGGAGCGTCTTCGACTCGCTGCTCTTCGAGCGTGCGCTCTCGGCCGGCGCTGTTCCTGCCGTCGGCTCGAGGGTCAGGACGGTCAGGGATGAGGGGACGCGCATCGAGGCTGAGCTGGATGCAAGAGGCAAGGATGGCCATCTAACCGCTGAAGTGCTGATAGGCGCCGACGGCCATCGGTCAATTTGTCGACAGGCCGCAGGTCTCCCGCCGCCCAAGCAGGTGCTCCGAGGGATCCAGACGGAGCTGATAGGCGTCGAGTCGGACTCCGACTTCGTGGACCTGTACATCGGCTCCAAGGTCGCCCCGGGGTTCTTCGGATGGGCCATCCCGGCCGGCGACGTGACCCGGGTCGGTCTGTGCACTTGGGGCGGGGACAAGTTGCCGTCGAAGTACCTGAAGAGCCTGCTATCCAGGCCGGAGTTCGCGAACGCCTCGCAGATATCCACGTCCTCCGGGCGCATCCCCCTTGGCGCCAGCAGGTCTGCGGTCTCCGGCAGGATCATGCTCGTCGGTGATGCGGCGTGTCACGCGAAACCGCTGTCCGGGGGCGGTGTGTACACCGGCATAATAGGCGCGGAGCTGTGCTCGGATGTCGCGCGCCGTCACCTGGCTGACCCGGATGGGACACCGCTCTCAGATTACGACACCGTCTGGAGGGAGGCGTTCGGCCAGGAGCTGAGCAGAGCCTTCCGGATACGGAAGGTGTTCCTCACGCTCACCGACAGGAAGATGGACCAGGCCCTACGCATGTTCGGCGACCCCGAGGTGAGGGCTCTGATCGAGGAGAAGGGGGACATAGACTACCCTTCAACGCTTTCGAAGAACATCCTCAAGCTTGCCCCTAAGCTCGCCAAGTTCTCCCCTCAGCTGATAAAATCGCTTCTCTAGCTTGGGATACTTGCCTGGGTTGTCCAGGACGAAGTAGTATGTCGCCGTGAACGCCGTCCCCACGCAGGCAGCGATCAGAAGGGCCAACGGCCATCTCGGGATCGGGATCTTGAGCCCGAAGGAGGAGTCCGGTATGAGGCCGTCCACGCCAAGCTCGGACATGTAGGTCATGTTCACGATGCTCTCCTCTGGGTCGAAGGACACCATCTCGTCCCACTCCTCGTCGGAGAAGTAACCTCTTGACTGAAGGACCACCTGCGTGTCGTTCGCTTCGAAGGTGAACGCCATACGGAAACGCATGAAGTAAGTGCTCTGCAGGAAGTACGAACCGTGAGGCGTGTCCTTGTCGGTCACGATCGTGAGCACCACTCTCTCCGTCGTATCGAGCGGCAGCTCCGCGAACTCAACGGTCGTCTCGGTGCCGCCCCCCTCGAACACGGGCGGATCGTCGAAGTCGTCGTCGACGTCGCGCACCTCCTCCTGAGTAGCGTACCTGTATATCCCGACGTCCAGTGTGACATTCACCATGGTACACTCAGGGTCGTCGTAGGGATTCGTCAGGTTGAACGCGAAAACGAGCGACTCTCCAGGGGCGACGGTCGGCGTGATGAAATCCGACAACACGTTGTTGGCGTATTGCGGAAGGCCAGGCTCAGGTACCGAGGCGGATGCCTGGCCTTGGATGACGAGGATGGCGACGAATGTCAAAGCCAGCCAACCGCGCTTCATAGTGAGCGTGGAAACCACCGAGGAGCTATATGCTTTTTGGCGGCGGCGGTCCACCGGAGTCCCCAGGCCCGCTCCCTCGCAAACCATTAAACTCTAGCCTGCTTTCGGATGTCCGTGAGGGGCGTAAGGGTCCCGAGAGGGCAGGCAGAGAGGACGAGGCGACGTCTGGCGGCAGTGTTTGCGGTCGACAAGACAAGATCGATTATCGAGGAAGGCGGCCATGTCATTATCCCGACCGTGGACTCACTCGATATCTGCTCATTGCTCGGGCCAGATGTTGATATCGTCGAGCGCGTCTTTCCCCCCAGGCGCTCACGCAACGACCCCATCGACGACATCCGTGACGAGGCGGAGATACCGGAGTCCCTGAAACGACTCCTGCCGGCCAAGTGGGAGCAGTTCGGGGAGGTCCTCGTGCTGCGACTGCCGCACGAGCTGGACGACCACGAGGAGGAGGTGGCGATGGCTTACGCGTCTGTACTACGCGTGAAGTCTGTCCTAAGAGACGAGGGAGGCGTCACAGGTGATCTCAGGACGCCCGTCGTACGCCTGCTGCTCGGCACAGACACCGTGGCGGTCCACAGAGAGAACGAGGTCCTGTACAGGTTCGACGTTTCGAAGCTGATGTTCTCGTCGGGAAACAACGATGAGAGGGCCCGGGTGGCAGCTACCCCTTGCGACGGCGAAATGGTCGTGGACATGTTCGCCGGCATCGGATACTTCTCCATTCCGTTGGCCGTACACCAGCGGCCCAGGAAGATAATCGCCTGCGAACTCAATCCAGTGTCCCACAGCTACCTCGTTGAGAACATAGGAATCAACCACGTCGAGGGCATCGTCGAGCCGGTCCTGGGAGACAACCGCTCCCTGGAGGGCGAGTCCGTCGCCGACAGGGTTCTGATGGGATACGTCAAGACGACGCACGAGTACCTGAACACGGCGTTTCGGTTGATCAAGAACGGGGGTGTCATACATTACCACGAGACCTGTCCGTGCGATTTGCTTCCCGCCCGTCCGGTCGAGAGGTTGCGGGCCGCGAACCCCGGTGGACGCGTGGAAGTCCTCGAACTCAGAGAGGTGAAATCGTACTCGCCGGGCGTGAGCCATGTCGTGGTGGACGCGAGGGTCGTCAAACGCGCGTGAACTCCTCGGTCACGCCAGCCTCCCGGATGAACGCCGCGAAGGCCGAGTGGTGCTCGTCGGGCCCCTCGCTCTTGATGAGTCGAACCGCGCACTTCTTCAGGTGCTTGCCGAGATCCCTCTCCTCCTTCGTTAGTCTCCAGGCCCTTGTGGTGATTCCCAACGAGAGGTCGAACGCGTGGGCGACAGCCCTCATCCGGTGATCTGCTGACGATTCGGCTTCGATGACCGCACTAGCCTCAGTGGGGCCACTCGTCTTGTATGCTCGGGCAACATCGTCGATGAACTTGCCATAGGTGCCAAGTCCGTCGTATCTCGGTATCCTGGAGTTCACGGCCTCGCGCTCCGCATTCTTCGCCGCTCGTCGTATGATCTTCATGGGGGATTTCACGGTTTCGTCGCTGTCGTCGAAGTACTTGTCTGCCAGTTTGTCTGAGACGACCGCCCTAAGCGCGTTCTTGCCATGCTCGAGCCAGTAGGTGGCCATCAGTTTGTTCACGGTGTCGCTGGAGTCGACTACGACCGGGTGTTTGATATCGGTCAGCAGTCCCATGAGCGCATCGATTTCCAGCTGGTCGGTGGTGATCGTCTCGATGAAGGCGTCCGCATCGTCGCCGAAGCACCGGTCGCCCCTGACGAACACCCTCCGACTCTGCTTGGTCAACTCGGTCTTGACATCATCCATGTGCTTGTCTATCAGCTCTCGGTCCCCTATCTTACCAGAGGAGTAGTCCTCCAACAAACCCTTGTCGACCGGATGATCCAACAGGTCCTCACACCCGCTCGCGGAGGAAGTCGTCTTCAGCGGACGCTTTATCGATATGTCGATACTGTCGAGCACTTCGGGGACGGCCATGCCCTCGGCGAGCTTCGACAGTACGTTCTTCGACCGCACCGCGCATGCATCGCAGAGATGAACGGTCTTGCCCGCTCCGACCCACGCGTATTCCACGTGGTTGCTCGTCAGAGGGTCGTGAGCGCACTGGAAGCTGCTGTCGTCCTCCTTCGTCGCCCCCACCGAGCGAGCGGCGATCCTGATGTATTCGATTGGAGATCCGGGCTCCCGTCCAGTGCAGACGAATTTGTCACCATAAGAGTAGAAATGAAGCTTCCGTTTCTTGACATGGTCAAGGACGGACAACACCCTCCACCTAGGCGAATCGTAGTTCTGGACGCCTATCAACTTCTCGCGTGAGGTCTTCCCTCGAAGCGCGAACATGACGGTTCCCCTGGGATACTTGGCGGACGCGAGATACGGTGCCTTCTTGTCGTGCGCAAGGCCGACGGTAGCCGCATAGGCCCTGGCCAACTTGTCACCCTTGGCTGCCAGCTTCTCGAGCTTCCTTGGGTCGTCCTTGGCCCTCGACACCCTCTCCAGATGCATCCGTGTTCTGATGAAGGGGCACCCCCGGCACTTCTGGGAACACGTGGGAAGCACCAGCTCGAAGTCCTCCTTCAGCGCCTCCGCCTTTGCGAGAAGGTCCTTCTCCCTCACCTTGGAGGTGATACGGGCATTGACCCTCAGTCTCATGTTCTTCTTATTGATAGGCATATGCAGTCATCGCAATACGGGGGATGTTAATAGGTTTTTTCCAGCCTACAGGCAGATTTTGACGCGGTTCCATCCGCAAAAGGTTATTAGTCTGGCCTAGCCATAGGGAACGTTGCAGGCGATGGATGGGGCAGATGTCTGAGGAAGAGGATTTCGCCAAGGGTTTCCTGAGGGGTTTCCAGGAAGGCCTGCAGGGCGCTTGGGACGAGATAGTCAAGCTCTCCACCAAGGGCTATACCTCCAGAGAGCTTCAGATCATGGCCAAGACGAAGAAGTCGATGCTCTCTCGACAGGTGGACGCAAAGGCTGAGGAGCTCGAGCGCATGCTCGGAAAGAAGATCTTCGCGCGGGAGCTAGCAGGAGGCGTCCCCCGTTCACCGGCGGTCGAACTGCTCCCCGGCTGGAGCTATGTGGTGAGAGAGGAGAGACCCGAAAGGAGCTTCGCGATGTTCTCGAAGCTGCTCTATGAGGGTGGGACGGGTCTGTGCATATCGCGCACGCATCCTGACATCCTCAAGCAGAAATACGAGTTCGAGGCCAAGAGCCTATGGCTCACGAAGACCGAGAACTCGCATGACAAGAAGCCCGTGAAGGCCTTCGAGTATGTGTCCCCGAACAACCTCGCGCGCCTCGCCTCGACCGTTAGGGAATTCCTGTCGAGGAACGAGAACGGCGTCGTGATAGTGGAAGGTCTCGAGTACCTCAACACCCAGAACGATTTCAAGAGCGTCCTCAAATTCATCCAATTGATAAACGAGCAGGTCGTCCTCGACAAGGGTTACCTGTTGATACCTGTTGACAAGGCAACGATGGAGACGCGTGAGTTTTCCCTCATCGAGAGGGAGATGAGCCAGGTCATTTGAGGCTCTCAGATTCCGGTTCGAGAAAGCGGCGTTGTCGGTCGGCAATCGTGGCTCGCGACTCTCGTCATTCCGGCCTCCTGAGCATAGCTTAAATATTGAGAACGCTGTGAACCGCCAGCGTAGTCGTCTCGGTGTCTACTAGCAGCTGATATCGAGATGGCAGCTGGCGCCACATCTCTGACGTACGGGGGGGGCAGAGACTCCAATGATGAGACCGGTAGCTCGTTCGAGAGACGGAGATGGATTGAGGATCGCGAGTCTCCTTGCCACCATCATCCTGGTCACTGGACTCATTGCAGGCGCCATCTATGGGTTGAATTCAGTACACTCTCCCTCGGGCGAAGAGCTCCAGTGCGGTACCATGGCTGCGAGCATTCTGAGCTTCACTGCCAGTCCAAACCGTGTGTATGTGGGAGAGGAGGTTACATTCACCGCCACCGCGACCAGCTCGGGTAGTGATAGCCTCACTTTCACCTTATACTACGACGCGGTAATCGATACGGCATTGACGAACAACACCCATAGTCCCTATTCCGTACATGTGACCGACAGCCCGGGTACGGTGACCACGACATTCATATATGATCGACTCGGAAATCTGACGCTTGGCACCGACACTTTCTACGTTGTGCGGCTCGTCGTCAGTGACGGCTCCGCCACTACTGACACGGAGCTCATAAGTGTCTACGTGATAGAGAATAGGGCTCCAACATTTGAACTGACGCTCCCGGCAGAGCTTCCGGATTTGGACCCAGGAGAAGAAGTGAACCTATCTGTCAGGGTCTCCGACCCCGATGGCGACCCCCTGACCGTGACGTGGGATTTCGGAGATGGAACGGTTGTTGTCGACACGACCGGACCCGCTCTACCTGGAATCTATGTCAATCAGACCTACGCATGGTATCCTGTGACCGGTCCCGGCATCGGGGGCGATGTGTTCTTTTCGCTGATTGTCACTCTGGAAGATCCTTACGCAAACTCGAAAACGGAGACCAGTCTAGTCACCGTCGTGCTGCCTCCGAACGGATATCCTGTTATCGGATTTGCGGCTTCGAAAACAGTGATTGACCCGACAGAAGACGTGACATTCTACGCCAACGCGACCGATCCAGAGGGGGAGGCGTTGACGTGGACATTCGTGTTCAACAACAGTTTCGAGGATGTTCTTGTGGCTACCTATCACACGGATGTCACTCTACCTGGCGCAAAAGTATGGAACAATGTCACATACACGTTCGAGTCCCCCGGTAACTATGGTGTGCGGCTCTACGTCTGCGATGGGCTGGATCCGCACCAAAGTCTAGCCAACAACGTGACCAAGCTGGTCTCTGTCACTGTGGTCGGTAACTCGCTCCCGTCGGTTGTTGATGAGATTGTCATGTCCGAAGAGAGCCCGCAGATTGACGTCGCTGTTGGATATTCCCTGGTAACGTTCACGATACAGACGTACGATGCCGATGGAGAAGTCATCACTGCGACGTGGGATCTCGACGATGGAGGAGATCCCAGGGTGAACACCTCTGTCGGAGGATTGATCATCTACACCTTCAAGCAGGAGAGGTACTTCAATCAAACTGGAGAATACAACGTTTCGGTCGTCGTCTCTGATGGCATTCCCGGACATGAAGTCGTGAGCTATAGGGAATTCACCGTTGCCTCCAATAATATGCCGCCTAGCATCGACACCGTCGACATCGTATATGATGCCGGCAATTACGCGGTCCCCGGGGAGGCTGTCACGTTCTCCGTCACGTTGTCGGATCCGGAGATGGACACCATCGAGATAACATGGGACTTTGGCGATAACAGTTCCATCCTCAGTTTCAACCTGACAGAATATGTGGATGGGAATGTCACTTGCGTCGTCAATCACTCGTATTCCGAAGTAGGGACTTATAACGTAACGATATGGTATTCTGATAACGAGATATTCGGTACGCTCACGCATGAAAGGATCAAGATGTTAACGGTGATAGTCGACACGCCGTTCGAAAGAGCCGTCGATTCCTGGAGCTGGTGGGACTATACCTCTCTGATTGCCGTTCTGATGGTTCCCGTCGCGCTGGTAATGAACCTGGTCTGGACAAGAAGGCGACGGAAACGGCTCGAGGCGCAGGGCATTTCTCTTGAAGAGCTGGAGCTCAGAGAGAGCATTCAATTGGACGAACCTGACGACTATTCTGAGGAGGAGGTGGACTGACGACAAAGAAACGATCCTTCAGAGGAATCATTGCGCGCCGTATCATCAATGTTATCATCACGATATTTGGCGTGATGGCTCTCAACTTCTTCCTTATCCATATGATGCCGGGCGAACCGGTACTTAACATGGTTCCGCGCGATCCAAAATTCGACGAATCGCTCAGATATGAGCTGATTGACAAATTCCATCTCAATGAGAGCCTTCCTGAGAAGTTTGTGATCTACCTTTACAACACGATCACACTTGACTGGGGTACTTCGTACATGGCGAATGCGCGTCCTGTGATAGATATAATCGCCAATGATATGCGGTGGACTTTGTTGCTCGTCGGGGCCTCGACAATCTTCACGATTCTCATTGGGATGGCCATAGGCGCGTATGCCGCGTTCAGGCGAGGAGGGCCGTTCGATCTCGGCTCCAGTGCCTTGTCCCTCTTCTTCTATGGAATGCCCGTCTTCTGGTTCGCCATTATCCTGCAACTCACTTTCAATTCATACCCCCTCGGGCTGAGTTGGTGGCCCCAGTTCCCTCTTGCTGGATACTACGACACCGATGCTTACGGGTCAGAGTTCAGATGGACTCTCCCGATAATGCTTAGCGTCGCCAAATACCTGGTTGTGCCGTCGTTAACACTCGCTCTCGCTACAGTCGCTGGCATATCGCTCGTTATGAGGAGTGCTCTTATCGACGTGTTCACCGAGGACTACATCCTAACCGCAAAAGCGAAGGGATGCAGCGATTATGTCGTGCTCAGAAAGCATGCTCTTCCTAATGGATTGCCGCCGATGATCGCCTTGATCGCCATGTATATCGCGTTCATAATCGGAGGCGCCTATCAGGTGGAGGTCATATTCAATTACCCCGGGATTGGTTACCGGACGATTAAGGCTATTGAGGAATTGGACTTCCCCATTCTGCAGTTTATCATTGTGATTGGCGGCGTCGCAGTTGTCGTTGCGAACTTCATCGCGGACCTTCTATTATTGTACATTGACCCGAGGATTAAGATTTCATAGGGATGGTAAGATGTCTGCGAAGCGCGATGTGAAGGGCAAACCCGTCAAGATGCCGTTCCTGAATGAGATCCGGATCGAGAAGCTCCGTCTGACTACCAGACGGGTCTTAGATGTCACCACGCAAATCCTCAGAAATCCGATGGGAGCGATGGGCGTTGGAATACTAGTGGTCTTTCTAATACTTGCTGCGTTTGGTCCGGAGATTGCTCCATACGACACAAGCAACCTCGGTGAGGGTAAATGGTCGTTACCGTCGGACTTCGCTACTGATGCTCCACCTTCCGCGGAGTTCATGTCTCTGATCATGCTGCCTCTTGTGAGCATAGTGGTTTCGGCGATCGCGCTGATAGCTGCGTTCATAAGAACTCCGGAATGGAAGCTGAACAAGACCTTTCAGGCCGCGGCGTTAGTGGCATCGTCAGCAATCGCGGGTGTGCTCACGTTCTCATATCTGTCGTTGGTCTACTCCGGTGATGAACCTGGTCTCTGGGGTGGCATAGCAACGGAATGGGCTGACTGGTTCTATCTGGCATCAGTCGTGGGCGCGTGCCTTGTTATGCTCTCGTACGGCACGAGGCGGCGGGTCAGCAGGAAGAGAAGAGTTAGAAGGTGGCTCGGAATCGTATGCGCCGTCGCGCCCTTAGCCATCATGTCTCTATTCCTTGTTGCCGACTTTCCCCAGGAGCACGCGGGATTTCTCCTTCTTACTGGGTATGTGATTGGTGGTATCTTCCTCCTGATCAGTGGCATGAGTTTCCATGGCGCTTACGTCCTACCAGCCGCAGCAGTCACTAGTTCTGAGAAGAGAGGCGTCAAGTTCCCGACAAGAATCGCGACCTTGGCCAGAAATACGTCGATTCTGTTGACTTTGACGGTTGTCGTCACAGGTGTGGCGGTGTACTTAGTAGAGAATTGGACGACTCACTGGATGGGGACGGACTCTTTCGAGGCAGACATCTTCAGCAAGCTCTTGTACGGGGCTCGAACATCCATGATTGTCGGCGTGTTCTCTGCGGTCATAGCGTCCATTCTCGGAGCGGTGATCGGTCTGTACTCGGGCTACGCTGGTGGGCGCATCGATGAGGTGTTGATGCGTGCGAATGACGTCGTTTTGTCTATCCCCTGGTTGGTGCTGATGATTGTTATCGCTGCCATGATCGGGAAGATCGATCTCCTTGGAATCATTCTGATTATTGGGTTCACAGGATGGTCTCCGACTGCAAGGATGGTTAGGGCACAGGTGCTCTCCATCAAGGAGCGTCAGTACATTGAGCGTGCTCGAGCGATTGGAGCCTCGGACTTCGGAATCCTTCGCCGGCACGTGCTGCCGAACTCGTTCCCGCTCGTATTTGCCAACACGATTCTGACGGTCGCAGGTTCAATCCTCTCAGAGGCCACTCTGAGTTTTCTAGGAATGAGGCCAATTGGAGTTGTCACGTGGGGAACGATGTTGTCATACGCCTCCAATGCAGGCGCGTTCACCATAGGCCTGCACTGGTGGATAATTGCGCCCGGGCTCTGCATAGTATTTGTTGTGTTGGGATTCACGCTTCTAGGATATGCTCTTGACGATATTCTGAACCCGAAACTGAGAAAGCGCTGAAACAAAGCCTTGGAGAGTCAATCCAGCAGCTCTGTCTGGTGTTTCTGGTGTTTCATCGAGCGGTCGTTGTTCAACGTCCGAAGGTTGGGTACTGTTGATCATATCCGTATCGATGTGAGAAGTCTTCGTTGTGATTTATGAAACCGTGTCGATCATCGCCCGACCGCGTCGCCAATTCGGAATCACGGCTTCGTTTCTCCATCCGGTATCTCTGAAAACATGCGAAGAAGGTTTTCTCTGCAGTAACCTCCACAACTGCGCTGCAGGCGCGTGTCCCGGATGGCGTAAAACGCTTTATAGCACTGAGTGATTTACACCCATATCGAATCCAACGCCAGTAATGACCACGGGGGTAGGGAGTCATGTCCGGACTTGGATGACTCGGTCTTGTGCTAGAGGCTGACGAGTCGAAGATTCCTGCGGGGCCTGACTGGCGACGATTGAGGGGGGAAGATGACAGATGAAGAATGGTGACATGGCTCGTGTTTCGAGAACCACGATGATTGCTGCGGTGACTTTTGCGATCCTGATGCTTGGTCTGCCGTCATTCGCAGAGAACGACATCAGCCCCGTGGGAAATGCGGAGGCCCTGCCTGATGTGGATCGGTTGTATAAGATCGGCACCTTGGATCTGGCCATCGCGACACTGAACCTGTTCGATTACACAATGGTCGACGAATCAATGTGTATCTGGCCGTGTATGAGCACGTTGCTCACGTATGATCTGGACATGGAGATTATAGGTGACCTAGCCAAGTCCTGGGAAGTATCCGACGACGGCCTGACATGGACTTTTGAGATCGTTGACAACGCGTACTTCTGTGATCCTGACGACCCAGAAGCAAGGGATGAGAGTCGCAAATTGACTGTGGACGACGTGATCTTCACGTATAATGTGATACAGGATTACAAGAGCAATCTGCACTACTTCCCCGGCCCGGTTGACGGGCCTGATGTGCCTCCAACGATTGCGTCGATGACCCCCGATGGTTACTATAATCTGACGATTCAGCTTGACCACCCGTACGCCCCGTTTCTCGGCGCGATAACTTCCCTCCCGATATTGCCGAAGTACTACTGGGAGCCAATGGGTGGTGGAGACCCGACGAACCTCGCAAATGCACTGCCTATCGGCTCTGGACCGTTCTATTACGCTCTCGACGGGCTCCCTGAGGCGGGAGAGGCTGTGCTTAAGAGGAACCCGATATGGTTCCAGGAGGAGAACAGAGGATGGCAGATCCATGTCGACACTCTGAAGTTCGTCAAGACTACGTATCAGGATACCGGCTGGCAAATGCTCAAGGAAGGCGATATTGACTGTCTGATAGCAGTGACTCCATCTCAGTATATCGTGGACCTCCCTGGCGAGCCAAACCTCGAAGGCTTCGCTCAGAGCACGGGCTTCGTGTACGAGATCAGCATAAACCAGCTCACTGTGGAGATGAGGGAGGACCTAGGCTTGACATCTGGTCCTGGCGCCTATAACAGTCAGATACTGCTGGATCCGGTCTTCAAGAAGGCTTTTGCGAGATGCATCGACAAGGACCAGTTCGTCGTGGATGTATTGGAGGGCCTCGGATCATACGCCGACTCGCTGATTCCAGAAGTGAACCCATGGTACCACAGATACGATGGCCCTGAGCTGGTGTCATTCGATCCTGACCTTGCTAGGCTTGAATTGGAGGAGGCCGGATGGAAATATGACGCTGCGGGCCGGGACGTATCGGGAACAGATCAGTGTCCTCTGTACGGGTACTTCGAGGATGATTTTGTGCCTCTGGAATTCAGGTTCTTCACGCTGAATACTCGAGAAGAATGGATTATGGCAGCTTCCTTGATCGAAGACTGGTGCAGCCAGGCCGGTATCCAGCTCAACACGGAGCTGCTTAGCGCGAACCAGATGAACAATGTCTGGTACACGGGAGCATACGATATCTGGCTGTGGGACTGGATATTCTCGCCGCTGTCGGACCCTTCTACCGATATCCTTTCGGTTCTCACAACAATGGAGATCGGCACATGGAGTGGTGAATATATGTCCATACCCGAGTATGATGCCCTCTACAACGAATCTCTTGTACTCATGGACCCTGTTGCCAGACAGGCGATTGTGGACGAGATGCAGAACATCGCCTACGAGGATTTCTGCTGTCAGTGCGTAGCATACAGGAAGGAACTCTATGGTGTCAACACCGGCGTGTGGGAAGACTACGGCGACTGGGAATCCAATTTCATGCTGATGCCTGATCAGAGCTTCCCATATGTATTTATGATGATGTCACCTAGCGGTCCTGATGCGGCGAACCCGCCGAATCCAGCTCCAACGATAACTGGCGTTGATCCGTTGATCGAAGGGTTGGTGGATACCCCGATATCCTTCACTGGAACCGCGAACGACGAATCGACTCTGGCCTACAAGTGGTTCTGGGGCGATGGTGACAGCACGGACTGGATGACTTCCCCCTCTGCCACACACACCTACGAGAAGGACGGATACTATGACGTCTACTTCGCTGCCAAGGAGATCAGCGAGGAAGACACTGCGGACTTCTTCATCTCGTGGAAGAACACGACGGTGAAGGTGATCGACCAAAGCAACACAGCCCCGCACAGTCTGGGGATTGAGATTACGCCGTCCAACCCGGACATTGGCGACGTCGTGACCTTCACGGGTAGCGCGGTCGACGACGACGGGGACGACCTCTCCTTCTCTTGGTCCTTTGGCGACCTATACTCCGCGAAAGGGATGGAGGCGACACACCAGTACACGCAAACTGGTTCGTACACCGTTACGATGTACGTGACGGACAACCATCTCGGAGAGCAGGCTAGGCCCGTGAGCACGAACGCCCTGCTAGTCGTTTCCGGCAACGCCCCGCCGACGATAGATGTTCCGGACTTCGCAGACGTGCAAAAAGACGACTCGTATGATTTCTCGGTCACCGTGTCGGATGATGATGACGACCCATTGACTCTGACATGGGATTGGGGTGATGGCACGGTTGATGTGACGTCGATAGACACTGCATCTCATGTGTACTCTGCTCTGGGCGAACATACACTGACCGTTTACGTGGATGATGGAACCGACGTGGATGGACACAATGTCTCTGACACCGGATTGGTGACTGTCACTTCGCTGGACAACACTGCGCCAGAAGTCATGTCGCTGGTTCCGAGCAAGTCGGATCCGTACACAGGCGAGGAGATATCGTTCACAGGCATCGCAGAGGATAGTGAAGGTGACGCTTTGCGGTTCACGTTCGCCTTTGGCGACGGTGCTTATGAGGTGCTCGAGAGTCCGGCGACTGATCCCGACACTGAGGTCGAATTCACCGTGACACACACATATGAATCGGCCGGTCCACTCTCTGCCTATCTGTATGTTTGGGACCACCAGGACAACAGCAGTTCAAGCCCAGTGTCGATCACAGTGATTGCTAATGCTGCACCGCTTATTGGCGAGCTTGCCGACGTGGATGTGCTCATCGACGACGAGGTCACGTTCACGGTCTCCCCGTTCGATCCGGATGGTGACGATATGTCTATATGGTGGGATTTCGGCGACGGGTCTGACATGGCCGAGGGCACCACGGTTACGCACTCTTACGGCGCGGCTGGCGATTACGTATACCGCATCTTTGTCGACGATGGCCACGGTCACAACGTTACCGCGGCTGCGATTGTCTCTGTGTTCGACCCGAGCACGAACCTACCACCTGAGATAGTCTTCCTTGAGGACAAGACGGGACTGGTCCACGCTCAAATCACATTTAATGTGACGGTGAGCGACCCGAACGACGACGTGCTAACATACACGTGGGACTTCGGCGATGACAGCGACCTTGTGGTTGGCGAGACCGTTCAGCACGCGTATACATCTACCGGGAATTTCACCTTCGTCGTTAATGTCGACGATGGTGAATTCAACGAGTCAGCGTCTGCGACGATTACTGTCAACGCGAGCGAGCCACCTGTGGCGCATGCGGGGTCTGATCGGAGGGTGAGGGTCGATACCGGCGTGACCTTCAATGGAGCGCTCTCCAGCGACGATGTCGGCGTCGTGAACTACACCTGGAAGTTCACGTACAGCGGCAGCGCTGTGACGTTATACGGGGTCAGCCCTGAGCATATGTTCGCAGTGGCAGGATCATACAATGTCACCCTGACAGTGAAGGACGCTGAGGACCAGACCGCGACGGACAACGTGCTGATCACGGTCGAGGAGACAGATGACGGCAAGAGCTGGATCGACACCTTCGGCCTTCCCCTTGGGATCGCCATCGCCTTGATTGCGGCAGTCGCGGTAGCGCTCTTGGTCATGAAGGGCCAGAAGGGCGGTAAGGCGCTAGAGTCTGCGGGGATTGATGAGCCGACCTTGGCGGCTCCAGAGGAGGCTTCCCCGGAGGAGCCTCCGGCCCCTCCTGCTGACGAACAGTGAGACGGCAGTGCGGTAGCCCACAAACCCCTTCACAGAAACCCTTTCCTCAATGGTTTCTTCATTTGGGGAGGGTGAGTGCTCCCGCCGGGATTCGAACCCGGGTGTCCAGCTCGAAAGGCTGGAATGATTGACCGGACTACACTACGGGAGCATCGGGATGATGGCCGGCAGAGCGGCCTATGGCCTGTCCATATTTAATTATTCTCGGCGGCGACAAGGCTGGGGCTTTCCAAGGACGCGCCAAAGGGTTTAAGGCGGACCCTGAGGATTCGCCTCTCGCATGGACAAGCCGAAGGGCAAGCCTACTGTGGCGGAGGTGACGCGGAAGTACATCGACCGCCACCCGAGCATTCGCGACTGCATCAGCAAGGACCTAATCAACTACTCATCCTTGGCGAGACTCATCATGAGCGAGACCGGGGTCAAGCACGAGGAGGCCGTGCTGGCCGCTAGCAGGAGATACGCCGCTAAGCTGTCCAAGACGGACTTCGAGGGCGCGATCATGGAGCTCTTCGAACAGAGCCGACTGGAGCTCAAGACGAGGATATGCATTGTCGTTGCGAAGAACGACTGGGTCGTCCTCAAGAACCTTGAGGGGGTCATCAAGGACATCCTCTCCGAGAAGCACATAATGCAGGTGATGCAGAGCGCGAACGGCATCACGGTGATATCTGAGGACAAGCACCTCCCCAGCATAATGAAGGCCATCGGGCAGGACTACATAATCAGCATCAAGCAGAACCTGGCGGAGATAACCGTCAAGAGTCCCGCGAGGATCGAGGAGACCCCCGGCGTCTTCGCCTACGTCATGTCCATGCTGTCCGAGCAGGGGATCAACCTTCTCGAGGCCATGAGCTGCTACACGGATACGATATTCATCGTCACCAGAGACGATATGATGAGGGCGTTCGACATACTCTCCGGCTGCATCGAGGACAGGATAATCGCGGGCAATAACGGTTGAGCGCCGTCACGACAGCAGATCATCCACCGCCGCCACTTCGGAACGCATCTTCTGCAGGAGCGAAGAGGTCCGCTGGGCGCTGGCGCTCGCCTTCTCCGTCTGCATCGCCACTGATTTGGGTGAGGTCCCGCCCTCGACCGACCGTCTCTCGACGGAGTTCTCCAATGTCAGGAACCCAAGGTCCTCCAGGTCGAGTTTCTTGTCATGCGTGGAGAGTCTATCGAGCGCAAGCTCCCTGAACCTCGTCTCGTCCCCTCCCGAGAGTTCGGACAGCTCCTTCACCAACCCGTGGGCCGCCCTGAATGGCATCCCACGGGTTGTGAGGAAGTCGGCGAGATCGGTCGCGGTCATCAACCCGATCTCAGCCGACTCCCTCATCCTCGCCCTGTCAAACTCCAATCCTGCAAGGAATGGTGTGAGGGCATGGAGCGAGGCCCCAACGGTGTCGAAAACATCGAAGAGGTTCTCCTTATCTTCCTGCAGGTCGCGGTTGTACGCGAGGGGAAGAGATTTCAGCAAGGCGAGGATCGTGACGAGCCCACCGAGGACTCTTCCGGACTTCGCTCTGACGAGCTCGGGAATGTCCGGGTTCCTCTTCTGCGGCATCATGCTGGAGCCGCCGGAGAGGTTCTGAGGAAGCTTGATGAACCTGAATTCGTGGGACGACCACAGGACCAACTCCTCGCAAAGGGACGACAGATGCATCGCGAGCAGCGACGCTGCGAAGGCCCCCTCCGCAACGAAATCCCGGTCCGAGACGGCATCGATGGAGTTCTCTGTGACGGCTCTCATGCGCAGCGTCTCCATCACCTGTGACCTTTCGAGTGGGAACGCCGTCCCAGCGAGTGCGCCCGCGCCGAGAGGGGACACATTGGTCCTGTCGTAGCAGTCGATGAGCCTTTCGATGTCGCGCTGCAGCTTCCAGAAGTACGAGAGCAGATGGTGCGAGAGCAGCACTGGCTGTCCGTGCTGCAGATGAGTGTAGCCCGGCAGGATCGTGTCACGCTCCTCGTCAGCTTTCCGCATGAGCGTCTCTTGGAGAGCGACGGTCTCCTCCGTGATGTGCGTGAGCGCCTCCCGGACATAGAGCCTCATGTCGAGCGCCACCTGGTCGTTCCTGCTTCTCCCGGTGTGCAGTCTCGCCCCTGCATCCCCCACGCGGTCCGTGAGTTCCTTCTCGACCGCCATGTGGACATCTTCAGCTGAGCTAGGGAGAGTCAGACGACCTGCGCGCAGGTCCGCTGCGATGGTCCGGAGGCCGCTCACGATCTTCTCGTGGTCTGCGTGCGTGACGACGTCGGCTCCGACGAGCATGTTCGCATGGGCTATGCTGCCGGCTATGTCATATCGCCACAACCTGCTGTCGAACGCGACAGAGGAGGTGAATGCCAAGAACCCGTCACTTACAGACGCCTGAGGATTCCTCACCGACCGCGACCCCATTCATCACACCGTTCCCATTCTTCGCTGCGCTTGCCAGGCTCGCCACCTTCAGAGGCAGCCCCCACACGTAGATGAAGCCCTTGGCAGCCGAGTGGTCGAACTCGTCGCCCTTCTCGTAAGTCGAGAGGGCCGTGCTGTACAGGGAATGCGGTGACTCTCTTCCCACGACCACCGCGCTGCCCTTGAACAGTCTGACCTTGATAGTCCCCGTGACGCTCTGTTGAGTGCTATCCATGAACGCATCCATCGCCCTGCACAGCGGAGAGAACCAGAGCCCGTCGTACACGAGGTCCGCGTACCGCTGCTCCATCGTCCGCTTGTAGTGCATCATGTCCTTCGGCATGACCATGCCCTCCAAGTCCTGGTGAGCCTTCATGAGGACGGCCGCTGCAGGCGCCTCGTAGATCTCTCTCGATTTGATGCCTACCAGGCGGTTCTCGATGTGATCTATCCTTCCTACACCGTGATTTCCGGCGATGTCGTTCAGCGAGGCGATTAGATCCAGCAGGTCCATGGCCGCGCCGTTCAGGCTTACTGGCACGCCGCTCTCGAAGCCTATCTCGACGTATTCGGCCGAGTTCGGGGACCTGTCAGCGCCCTCGGTCCACTCGAATATGGACTCCGGCGGCTCGGCCCATGCGTCCTCCAGCACCCCGCATTCTATCGCTCTGCTCCAAATGCTCTCGTCTATGCTGTACGGAGCGTCGCAAGTGACTGGTATCGGGATGTCGTGCTCCCTGGCATACTCTATCTCCTCGTCCCTGGACATGTTCCAGTCCCTCGTGGGAGCGAGTATCTCCATATCGGGTGCGAGCGCCATTATGGAAACTTCGAACCTTACCTGGTCATTCCCCTTGCCGGTGCAGCCGTGCGCGATAGCGTTGGCTCCGAGTCGCTCGGCCATCTCGACGAGCTTCTCCGCCATCAACGGTCTTGCGAGCGCAGTGCCGAGCGGGTAGACGCCTTCGTACAGCGCGTTAGCCTTGATCGCAGGAGCGATGAATTTCTCCGCGAACTCCTTCTTCGCGTCGATCACCCAAGCCCGCGACGCCCCGATCGCCTTCGCCCTCCTCATGGCTTCCTTGAGATCGTCAGATTGACCAACATCTACGGTCACGGCGACGACCTCACAACCGTACTTTTCCTTGAGCCAGTGGATCGCCACCGACGTGTCAAGGCCGCCTGAGTACGCGAGCAGAATCTTCTTCTGCTCTTCCTTCTTCGAAGGGCTGTGCATAGGTCTTACCTCGATTTCGCACAATCCCCAGGGGGTTATTTGGGGGTGGTGACTTCCGCGGAACATCTCACGACGGGACTTGTCTAATCCTAGACATGTGTGTCGCGGTAGAACGTCGGGACAGGGGCGAAACCGACGGTCTGGGTGCATGTCCAGGAATCCACCAACCATTAAGTACGGGCAGAATATTACTTCGTCCATCGGTTGGATTGCTTGGCAGGTGGATACAGAGGCAGGAATGAGCCCGAACCCGTTGAGTTGGGCCCGGACGGACAGCCCGAGTTCGTCAGAGTGCGCCTACCCAGGAAGAGGGACGGCGAGATATTCGGGATAGCCGACCAGCTCCTGGGTGCGTCGAGGATACGCGTCATGTGTGCCGATGGGAAACATCGCATGGGGCGCATACCTGGCAAGATAAGGAAGCGCATGTGGATCAGGGAAGGAGACCTGGTCATAGTCCAGCCATGGGAGTTCCAGGACGAGAAGGCGAACATACTCTACAGGTACACGAGGACCCAGGCGATGTACCTGAGCAGGAAGAAGATGATACCGAAATCGATAGACATCTTCTGACTCGGTCACGAGAGGGTGTATGTCCAGGCCTCGTGTCGACGGTGGTTTTCGGGAGTTCGAGCACAGAATCGAGCGTGAGCGCGATTCGTGGAGGGTCCGTAGGAAGGACTCCGACGACAGGAAGACCCACGGCGAGGTGTTCGACAAGAGGAACCTCCTGAGGATCTACAAGCTGTTCACGGACGGCGTCATCGACATCATCGACTTCCCCATATCCACGGGCAAGGAGGGCAACGTCTTCCGCGCCGTGACCTCTCGCGGTGACTTCCTCGCCGTGAAGATATACCGCACGTCAACCGCCACCTTCAGGGACATGGCGAAGTACATTCAGGGCGACCCCAGGTTCAAGGGCGTCACGGGCAACAGGCTGAAACTCATCATGACCTGGTCGTCCAAGGAATACAGGAACCTTCAGAGGTTCGTCGACGCCAAGGTCCGGGTTCCCCGACCCGTGGCCCGCCATGACAACATCGTGGTCATGGAGTACATCGGGACCGAGGCGTCTCCTGCGCCGATGATGAAGAGCGTGGTGCTCGAAGACCCTGAGCACGTGGCGAACGTGCTTATGGAGTACGTGCGTCGTAGCTATCAGGACGCGGAGCTCGTCCACGGCGACCTGAGCGAGTTCAATGTGCTCATGGACGGCGACGACCCCGTGATAATCGATGTCGGACAGTCCGTCCTGACCCGGCACCCGCTCGCCGAGGAGATGCTGGTGAGGGATGTCGCGAACATGGCAAGGTTTTTCAGGAAGTACGGCCTGGACATCGACGTGGAGCAGCAGCTGCGGGAGATCAGGAAGCGATGACTCGTCAGTCCGTGAAGATACCGAAAGACCGGATAGGCGTCCTCATCGGCAAGAAAGGTGGGATAAAGGCCCAGATCGAGGCGCGGACCGGTGTCCGCATCACCGTCGATTCAGAGGAGGGCGACGTGACGGTCGACTACTCCAAGGCCGAGGACCCCTCGCTTGTCCTCCCGGTGATGGACTTCGTCGTGGCAGTCGGCCGAGGCTTCTCCCCTGAGAAGGCTACGGCGCTGCTGGACGACGATTGGTATCTCGAGGTCGTCGACATCCGAGACTACGTCGGGAAGAAACCGGCACATGTCGCCCGCATGCGCGCTCGCATCATAGGAACCAAGGGGAAGACCCGACAACTCTTCGAGGATCTAACGGGTGCCTACGTGTCCGTCTACGGGAACACGGTCGCGATTATTGGCGACACCCTCCAGTTGGATATCGCCAGACGGGCTCTGGACATGTTGTTGTCCGGGAGCGAGCACTCGGCCGTCTACAAGTTCCTGGAGAGCAAGAGGGCGGCGATCAAGGTCGACGGTATGGGTTTCCGATAGCGGGCACGGCACGATTGAAATACCAAGATGGACATACTTTCGGACACGATGGCTGACGACATTTCGCGTAGCTTCCGGGCGGACTTGGAGACCATAGCCCCTGAGGCATTGGCGGGAATGGATGAGCGCGCCCGCGTGATGTCCCTGGCGTCCCATCTGTTCCTGAGGCTTTGGACGAGGCTGGCGTTGGAGACTGGCCAGAAACTACGTATGTCGCCTCCCCAGTTCGAGCTGGGAACTTACAAGGGACAGATGAACTGGATAGTCAACGACGGCGCCCTGGACGGCCTGGACAGCATCAAGATCGCCTCTGTCCTCGGGAAAGGGTATTCGCTTGTCGCCGAGGTGTACGAGCTCGACGGGGTACTCCGTGCCCGCGTCTCCTTCTCCCTCGAAGAGGACGAGGTGAAGGGGGAACCGGTGTTCGTCAGCTATCTGGTGTACGACGAGGCAGCCAGCAGCTTCGACCTCGGAAGCCTTGCCGACGCAATCTCCCCCGTCCTGCCGAAGTGGTCCGAAACCATAACGACGAAGAAGGAGGATCCTCTGTGGGATTATTCCAAGGAGCATTTCGAGTGCGTGGGCATGTGACACGGGCGCGCACGTGACGGTCAGATAACGATAAATATCAGTTGAACCTCGTACCGACCTGTATCATGTCCAGAAGGCTAGAGATTGCAGGGAGTGCGCTCGAGCGGCCCCTGTGCAACCATTGCCTTGGAAGGCTGTTCGCCGGCGTCTCCACAGGCATGTCCAACCTGCAACGGGGCGCGATCATCCGATATCTGGTGGGCACCCCGTTGCATGATAGCGGAGACTGTCACATCTGTAGGGGTCTATTCTCGGAGGTGTCCAAGTTCGGCAGGCTGGTGGAGGAGTCCGCGGCCCCCTTCGAGCACTCCAACTTCCTGGTCGGATCGAAGGTGGATCCCGCCATCATCGAGCGGGAGGAGCAGCTCTGGGCGGATTCCGGCGCATCCGAGAGCGAGTCGATGAAGGGTGAGATGAACAGGGAGATCGGCAAGGTGGTGGAGGCCGCTCTGGGCAAGCCCGTCGAGTTCAAGAATCCGGACGTCGTGTTCGTCGTCGACACCATGTTCGACCGTGTGACGGCGGATGTGACCCCTTTGTTCTTCTACGGACGGTATCGGAAGTTCAGCAGGGGACTGCCCCAGACCAGATGGCCGTGCCGTGAGTGTCGCGGCAAGGGTTGTCCCAGGTGCAACGGCGTGGGAAGGATGTATGAGTCGAGCGTCCAGGATATGATAGGCCCCGTCCTTATGAGGCGCGCAGAGGGGGACGAGGAGTACTTCCACGGGATGGGGAGGGAGGATATCGACGCCCTCATGCTGGGGAACGGCAGGCCGTTCGTGGCCGAGATCAGGAGGCCGAGGAAGAGATCGATCGACATCGCCGCAGCCGAGGAGGAGGTGAACGCCTCGGGCAAGGGGCTGGTCGAGGTAGAAGGGCTCAGACCCTCGACGAGGGCCGAGGTGCGTGCGATAAAGAGCGCCGCCTGTCCCAAGACCTACAGGGTCAGGGTACGGTTCCAGCAGGGATTCGACCACAGAAAGCTTAATGACATACCTCGTGTATTGGCCGAAAAACCTATAAATCAGTTCACCCCAAACAGGGTGGCCCACAGGCGTGCGAACCTTGAACGCGTCAGGACCGTCCATAGAGTGGAGATCGAGGAGGTCGACGGTGCGGAGGTCGTGATCGTCCTGGAGGCGGACAGCGGCACCTACATCAAGGAGTTGATGCATGGCGATGATGGCCGAACGAGGCCGAATGTCGCGGACATCGTCGGTGTGCCCTGCGAGGTGACCCAGCTGGACGTGATATCGATAGGTGACAAGGGGGCCTGAGAACTTGGTCAAAGCTTCAAAAGGAGGACGACGTCGGACACGGTATGTGATGCAGAAGCGCGCAAGGGAGAGAGGGCTCTCTCCGATCACAAGGGCGTTCCAGAAGTTCGAAGTCGGTGACAAGGCCAGCGTCAGTCTCGATCCGAGCATACACAAAGGGATGCCCCACGTCAGGTTCCACGGGAAGACTGGCACCGTCACAGGGATGCAGGGTGGCGCCTACCTGCTAGACATAAGGGACGGTGGCAAGATGAAGAAGATAATAGTCAGGCCTGAGCACCTGAGGAAGGCGGCCTGAAGGTCGGGCTGGTGTTTTCATGGAGGACAAGAAGGTAGCCCCTCTGGCTGAGGTGAAGGAGATACTCCTCGCGAGACAGGAGGAGCAGGAGCTGACAGCAGAGCAGAAGCTGGCCCTCGAGCACTGCCAGAAGTTCTCCAGGTTAGAGCACAAGAAGACCAAGAAGCTCCTGAAGGAGCTTGGTGAGCTAGGATTCGTGACGGAGCCCAACGCCGTCAAGATAGCCGACGTGATGCCGACGCATTCGGACGACGTGAGGGTGATCTTCGCCAAGGAACGCACGAACTTGGAGAAGAAGGACGTCGAAAAGATACTTAGCGTAGTGGGTAAGTATCTCTAGCGAGCTCGGGGGGAATTCTCGTTGGAAGACTATGCACGCATTCTAGATTACCTTCCCCAGGGCCTGCCCGATGAACGGAAGTTCAAGCAGGAGCCCGTGGCGTATGCGCTGGGTGAGGCCCAGTTCAAGCTGTTCGAGCTCGTCCCTCGGCCCGATTCCAAGATAGCGGCCAGCGACCGGGTGTACATCGGGAAGGACCTCGACCTCAGGCAGGAGATACTGCACGTTAAACGCAGGATCAGCTACGATGAGCTCACGAACGCTGCGCAGAGCGAGCTCCCGTACGTGGTCATGGATGTCATCAAAGCGAACGAGCCGAGGTTCGTCAGGTTCTTCAACGAGGCTCAGTCGATAACCACGCGCTTCCACATGCTTGAGTTACTCCCCGGCTTGGGCAAGAAGACCATGTGGAGCATCATCGAGGAGAGGAAGAAGGGACCGTTCGTGGACTTCGAGGACATCGGCAAGAGGGTGCCGATGGCCCATCAGGTGGACAAGCTCATCGCCAAGAGGGTCGAGGAGGAGCTTTCGAATCCTAACGAGAAGTATCGGCTGTTCGTCTCGCGATGACCATGACGACGGAGGGGCACTCGACATGAGGGCCGAAGAGGTCAGGACCATCCTGGAGTCATTGGACAAGCGACCCTCGAAGCGACTCGGTCAGCACTTTCTGCTGGATGAGAGGGTGATGAGATGTCAGGTCGGGTTGGCCGGACTCAGACCTGGCGATGTGGTTCTAGAGGTCGGGCCCGGCATCGGCAACCTCACGGAGGCGATCCTCGCCACCGGAGCGGAAGTGGTGGCCGTCGAAGCTGACGAGTCCTTCTGCAGGTTCTTGACACGGAGGTTCGGTGAACGCATCCGACTGGTCAACGGGGATGCCGTCAGTGCCTTCCTCCCCGAGTTCCAGAAGGTCGTGTCCAACCTCCCATACCAGATCTCGTCGCCGATCACCTTCAGATTGCTGGAGATAGGGTTCGAGAAGGCGGTTCTGATGGTGCAGCGTGAGTTCGCCCAGCGGATGACGGCCAGGCCTGGAACCCGGGACTACGGCCGTCTTTCCGTGGGGGTGTACTATCGGGCACATTGCGAGGCGGCCATGAAGGTCTCAAGGGCGGCGTTCTGGCCCCAGCCAGCGGTAGATTCGAGCGTAGTCGTATTGACGCCGAGGAAGCCGCCCTTCTCAGTGGTCGACGAGAAGGTGTTCCACGACGTCACGAAGGCGATCTTCTCCCACAGGAGGAAGAAGGTGATGAATGCGCTTGCGGGGAACCCCGTCTCAAGGGGCTATTTCGACGGAGCGACCGGGACTCCTGACTTCGGGGGCCTGCCCAACGCGTCGGAGAGGGCCGAACAGTTGACACCGGAGGAGATCGGCGAGCTATCGGATGCCTTTCTCGACCTCGTCAACTCTCTGAGAAGAACCGCTTGATAATCGCATCGACTATCTTGCCCGGACCGTCGGCCAACACATCGCACGTGGGAATGCCGTACTTGTTCTCGTGTTCCTCTGTGACTCGGACGACCTCTTCCCTGGTTAGCGACTCTGGATTCAGCGCGATGCCTATGACGTCGCAGCCTGCCAAGGTCTTGATGAGCTCGGTCTCGCGCTCCACCGTGCCGCCGGGCAGGAGGGGAGGTTCGTCGTCCGCGTAGCTTCTGTACTTCCTGCCAGGAGCGTGTACGAGAACGACCGTCTGGGGCTGGGACGCGCTGACTATCGCCCTCGATCCTGTCACGTACGCGGGGTGGCTAAGTGCTCCTTGTCCTTCGATGATTATGACTTGAGGCCTCTCTTCGTTGTATGCCGTCACTATCGCGTTCTCAAGCTCGCCAACGACATAGTCGCCCCTTATGGCATCCAACGGTATGCCGTACTTCGAACCTTGCATGAGCCCGGTCTGACCGGTTGCGACGAACGCAGTGCGTACTCCGCGTTCTTCGAGCGCCTTGGCGAGCACGACCGCGGCGGTCCTCTTGCCTATTGCGGCGTCTGTCCCCAGGACGGGTATCCTGATGCAATCCAGCTCGCCCGCCAAGTTCCCGTATTTGTGCAGTTCGCGCAGGGGCGGCTCTCTTCGTATATCGTTCAGTGTGACACCGGTCTTCGCGGCGAGCGCCTTCAGCTCGTCGTCGTCCCCAAGCCACTCGTGAAGCCCCGACATCATACTGACCCCCCCTTCGATAGCGTCCACGACGGGCTGTCTGAACTCGGTCGGTAGCATGCCACCTACCGTCGCCACTCCGATTATCATGAACTGCGGTTTCTCCGCCAAACTGGCAAGTGCGGTCTTGACAGACGCGAAGATCGGAATGCCGTTCCTCCGTCCATCGAGCACCTCTCCGGCGTCGAGTCCAGCTGTCTTGCTGTCCACTATTCCGACTATCTTGAACCGTAGCGAATGTCTAACCAGCCCTGCAGCGGTCTTGCCCGCCGGCGTGCCGAACCCGCCCTCGCAGAGGATTATGGCAGTTTCCATGGATGCCCGCAACTGCGATTGATGTATAAATCCCTTGACCTCCGTGATCGCCTGGCGGTAGCACCGTTCCGCACCTGAACCGAGTCGAGCCACCGTGCAGTTTTTCTATGTATAGGGGCATTGAGCCTCCCGGGGGAGCAGGATGCTGGTAGGCATAGTTGGCAAGCCCAATGTGGGGAAGTCCACCTTCTTCTCCGCGCTGACGATGGCCACGGCTCAGGTCGCATCGTATCCATTCACGACCATCGAGGCGAACAGGGGCGTCGGCCACGTGAGAGGACCTTGCCCGCACTCCGCCATCGCGAAGCCGTGCAATCCGAACAACTCGCAGTGCGAGAACGGCACCAGGTTCGTGCCTATCGAGGTAATCGATGTCGCCGGGCTCGTTCCGGACGCTCATTCCGGGAAGGGCCTGGGGAACAAGTTCTTGGATGACCTGCGTCAGGCGCACGCCTTCATCCACGTCGTCGATGCCAGCGGCGGGACCGATTTCGAGGGAAATCCCGTGGGCGTGGGCTCGCACGACCCTTCCATGGACGTCACCTTCCTGGAGAAGGAGATATCCTTCTGGATATTCGGGATCCTCGAGAAGGATTTCATCAAGATCGCCCGGCAGGCGAAGCTCGCGGGCAAGAAGTTCGAGAAGCTGCTTCAGGAGAAGCTGACCGGCTTGTCGATTACGGAATCGCAGATACTCACAGCCATCAGACAGTCGGGGAATGACCCTGACGCGAGCGTATGGAAGGACGAGGAGTTGCTGAGGTTCTGTCAGGCGCTGCAGAAGATAAGCAAGCCGATGATAGTCGCCGCCAACAAGGCCGACATAGCCCCTCCCGGGATGATGGAGAAGCTCAAGGCAACCGGTTACCCGGTAGTGCCGACGAGCGCGGAGTTCGAGCTCGCGCTGAGGAAGGCCGCCAACGCGGGCTTGGTCGGATACACCCCCGGCGACGAGGTCTTCGAGGTCACCGACCCAGACAAGCTGAACGCCTCGCAGACGCAGGCCCTGGACAAGATGGCTGCTTGGCTCAGGTCGTCGGGCGGGACGGGCGTGCAGCCGGTCCTCGAGAGGGTGGTGTTCGAGGTGCTGGATATGATAATCGTGTACCCCGTCGAGGACGAAACGAAGTGGATCGACAAGCAGGGGCGCGTGTTGCCCGACGCGTATCTGATGACTCGCGGTAGCAACGCGAAGGACCTGGCGTTCAAGGTGCACACGGACCTGGGTGATAACTTTATTAGGGCGATAGACGGAAGGACCCACATGACGGTGGGCCACGACCACGTCCTCAAGGAGAACGACGTGGTTAAGATCGTCGCGAGAGTCTGATGTCGATGGACAGATGGGATATCCGACTGGTTGGGGTGACCTCTCACCCCAAGTATGAGTCGTTCGAGGACAATCTCGAGATGCATCTCTACGGCAAGACGCTGGACGGGAAGTCGGTCGCGGTCCGATACCCCGGGTTCGAGCCCTACTTCTTCGTCGTTGAGCCGTCGGACGAGGTCGTCAGCATACTCGAGGCCGACAAGAAGCGGATCAGACGGACGGAAGTGTGTGAGCTCCTATACAAGGGGGAGATGAGGCCGTGCCGGAGGATCGTCGCCGTCCATCCGGGGCTGGTGCCGAGCATTCGGAGGGACCTGATGGACGCCGTGCCCGCCGTGCTCGCCGCCGACATACCGTTCCACTTCAGGTTCGTCTATGACAAGGGGATAGGAGCATGCGTTCGAGTCTTTGGGAAGATCATCCATGACGACAGATTCACAACGGACGTCGTCGTCGAGGCGGAGCGGTTCGAGGAGATACCGCCGTTCAGGCCTGACCTGAGGATACTCAGTTTCGACATCGAGACCAGCCTCAGGGAGCCTAGGATATTCACGATATGCTGCGTCGTCAAGGAAGGCGACAAGGTCGACCCGCACCGATTCCACGGTGACGAGGCGAAGATTATCGCGGACTTCTCGAAGCTGATAATCGAGGCTGATCCAGATGTCATCACCGGCTACAACATAGATGGTTTCGACATCCCGCAGATACAGGAACGGGCGAAGGCCCTTGGGCTGGGGCCGCTCATGTGGTCCAGGTTCCCAACCGAGATCGACCAGTACAACCGTTTCTGGAGGGCACAGGGAAGGGTGATAGTCGACGCCTGGTGGGCGGTGAAGCGGGTCCTCCGCCCCAAGCAGGAGACGCTAAACGCTGTCGCGAAACAGCTCCTTGGCGAGGAGAAGCACGATGTCGACCCGAAGAAGATGGATGAGGAGTGGGCGAACGACAAGGAGCGCGTGATGGAGTACTGCACCCAGGACGCCCATCTCGCCCTCAGGGTGCTCGAGAAGGTCGCCATCCTGAACAGGAACATGGACCTGGCCGCCGTGTCAAAGCTGCCTCTGGACGATGTCGTCAACGGCAGCACATCACAGCTGGTGGATTCCATTCTGATACGTGAGGCGGACCGCAGGAAGGTCGCCGTGCCGATGACGTCGCGCTCGAAGGACGGGACCGCCCCGATCGAGGGCGGCTACGTGCACGAGATGGAGCCCGGGCTGTACCACTGGGTACTGACGCTCGACTTCAGGAGCATGTATCCCAGCATGATCATCGCCAACAACATCTGCTTCACGACATTATCGCCTGACGGCGCGATAGTCTCCCCCAGCGGCGCGAGATTCCTCTCGAAGGACAGGAGGGAGGGGTTGCTGCCAGGCATACTCCTCAAGCTGATGGAGGAGCGTGCCTCGACCAAGAAGGCCATGAGGGACGCACCCACTCCCGAGGAGAGGGACTACTACGACGGCCTCCAGGAGGCGATCAAGATACTGATGAACTCGTTTTACGGCGTGCTCGCCTCGTCGTTCTACAGGTTCACCGACCCGAAGATCGGCGCCAGCATAACGGCGTTCTCGAGGGAGGCGACGAAGGACCTGATACGCAAACTTGAGGGCGAAGGCCTCAGCGTCATCTACTCCGACACGGATTCGGTGTTCTTCCTGTCGCCCCACAAGGACCTGGACAAGACGATCGAACTGGGCAAGGACACTGCCGAACGTTTCTCGACCGGGGGCATGGTGCTCGAGTTCGAGAAGGTGATGGAGCCCTTCTTCTCCCACGGGAAGAAGAAGCGCTACGTCGGCAAGATGATCTGGCCGAGGGAGGAAATGGTCGTCCGAGGCTACGAGATGCGCAGGACCGACTCGTTCGACATCCAGAGCGAGACGCTCCAGGAGGTCTTCGAGCGCATACTCGCCGACGACATGGACGGTGCCGTGGCCCACACCCGGGCGGTCATAGACGACCTACTCGCGGGCAAGATAGACCCGTCGAAACTCGTGATATCCCGCTCTGTCAGGGAGGAGAGTCAGTACAAGGCGGGTGAGAGGATGATCAACGTCCGTGTCGCCCGGAAGCTGAAGGAGATGGGGTATGAGATCATGCCAGGCATGAAGGTCTCGTGGATTGTGACCAACGGCAAGGCATCCCCCAACGAGTTTGAACCGTGGGTGGAGGGAAGGGAGTTCACGGCGAAGCCGGACAGCAACTACTACGCCACTCGGGTGGCGTCCACGATATCTCGCGTCACGGATGCCTTCGGGTGGGACTCGCGGTCGCTGCTCACGGGCTCCCAACAGCAGACCCTCACTGGCGGCAAGTTCAGGGGCCAGCGGGGACCGAAGATGACATCGAAACCGAACAAGACGGACAAGAAGTTGAACCTGGATGATTTCATGTGATCACATATGATTGGCGATTCCGAGCAATCCTGGTTGTTCGGTGATAGCGGCGCATGAAACGCAACATTAATATATTTATGTCCCAATAGGACGCAAAGATTAAATATTTGTGCGCATAATGCAGGGTCATGCATCCCCCCATGCGAGGTCGTCGGAGAGGAAGGAGATGGATCGACCAGCTTCCACCGAGCGATCTCTACTACCCGCGGACGATGTCCGGCCCTCCCGCCGGACTGAACAGGATAACCATAGTGGAGCTCGAAGCTCTTCGTCTGGTCGACCTGCTGGGACTATCCCAGGAGGAGGCGGCGGCTAATATGGGCGTCTCGAGGAAGACCCTCTGGAGGGATCTCACATCCGCCCGCAGGAAGCTCGTCGAGGCGCTCATCAACGGATGGGCGATCCAGATATCTGGAGGCGACTACGTCGTGAGGGGGAGCGAGGGAACGCAGAGGTGAATGAGGATGTGTCGTGGAAACGGTCGAGGATGTAGGCACAGGAGGCGAAACTCCGCCGCTGGCTTTCAAGGTCGCGGCAGAGGCAGATGCTTCCGGGACTATCCTGCGACGTCGATGTCAGGAACCGTAGGTGAACCGGGGCACCCCGACCCCGCGGCGCAGGTGTTCGACTCCGAGGACGAGATGAGGATGCTCGAGGAGGAGGAACAGTCGTTGACGAAGGAGATGGACGATATCACGATGATTATCGATGAACTGAAGAAGAACAAGGAGGTGAATGAATAATGCCAGGAGGAGACAGAACAGGGCCACAAGGCGCTGGAGCCAGGACAGGCCGGGGCATGGGATACTGCGCTGGGTACCAGATGCCAGGATCCATGTATCCAGGCTGCCGAGGGGGCGGACGAATGCGTTTCTACGGCGGCGGTCGAGGCTTCGGGTTCAGACGCGGTCTGGGCTTCCGCAGGGGTAGAGGCATGGGTTTCTACAACATGTGCAGCACCCCGTATGCGGCGTCCCCCCAGGATTGGGAAGGATCGGCTTTCGTGCGTCCGTCCAAGGAGGACGAACTGGGTTATCTCGCAGAGCTGCAGAAGTCCCTTGAACAGGACCTCGAAGACGTCAGGCAGAGGCTCAAGGCTCTTTCTCAGACAGAAGAGGATAAGTGACCTCAAACCCGTTCCAGATTTTATGTTTCATCCAGTCGTCCGGCCGGCACCGCTCATCGCTTGCGCATGCGGAGGTTCTGCGTTGGTGGGAGGGCTTCCGCGTTCCGGTTTCAACATGTTTAAATAGAACAACTCATTTGGCCAGACCACAGCGGCGAGACTTGCCTGGTCTCGCATGGGAATGTGCGCCTAAGGCGTGAACCCGTGAACTGCTGGAAGTGATTGAATGGCAGAGAAGGCAGAGGGCGCCCCGTCGAAGAAGGAGCGCAAGGTCAAGACGAGGAGTGAAGCAGAGAGCGTACCAGCCCCGAAGAAGGATGACGATGCCTCGTCCCAGGAAACGAAGGGTCGAACCGGTTCTCGGAACATGTATCACTATGTCGGGGAACTCTGGAAGAATCCGTCGAGCGGCGAGATGAAGGCCGTCATGTGGCAGCGTTTGGTCGATTGGCGGAAGGAGGGCAGCTTCGTCCGGGTCGAGAGGCCCACGAGGCTCGACAAGGCCCGGTCGCTGGGCTACAAGGCCAAGCAGGGGGTCGTTGTCGTGAGGGCCCGTGTCAGGAAGGGCGGTCTGAGGAAGCACCGCATCAGGAAGGGTCGCAAGCCCAAGAGGAAAGGTATTTCGAAGATCACCATGAAGAAGAACATCCAGAGGATCGCGGAGGAGCGGACGGCGAAGCGTTACCCCAACCTGGAGGTTCTGGCTTCTTACTGGGTTGGCGAGGACGGCAAGAACAAGTGGTACGAGGTCGTACTCTTGGACCCGAACCACCCCGTCATCAGATCCGACCCGAAGCTCAAATGGATAGCGAGCGGGAAGCACTACCATCGCGCCGAAAGGGGTCTCACTCCGGCCGGCAAGCGGGGAAGAGGCCTTGTCAGGACCAGGGGCAGGGGCGCAGAGAAGGTGAGGCCGTCCGCGCGCGCGCACGACAGGAAGGGCTCCTAGAAGGAACGGGACACCCGCCCTGCGAGCGCCTGTACCTCGTCATGTACCATCCCCACCAGCGGGTAGAATACTGGCATAGGTCCCCTCGGAGCAGAGAGCCTGCCGAACTGCTCAACTCCCCAGTCCATGACGATCGCACGGCACCTCTCCGCACAGGCGTCAGCGAAGGGATCGGAGCTGGAAACCACGGTGTGGAGATCTGCATCCCACTCCCTGAGCGCCCCGCACAGTCTATCGTCTTCTGAGGCGGCGACGAGGGTGCAGCCGCGTTTCATCAAGAGCCACGAGGCGGCGACACCTCTGTCGGAAGAAACGATCGAGAGTACCCTCCCCTGAGTGCCCTTGGGCATGCCCCCGGGGCCGGGGATGACGGAACTGTAGAGATAGGCGACTCGGTCCCGGACTTCGATGAATATCTCGACGTCCGGATCGTCGAGTCGGACCTTGATGCCTTTCTGTGCATATGCCGAAAGGACCGCCGCGCCAGCCTCCTCACAGATGCCCTGACTGGTGAACGGATGGCTCCCGGACCTCCTCGCTCTGATTGCGAAGCCCGCTCCTTCGAAGACGAGCGGTTCTGCGAAGGGCACGACGGCGCTGACGATCCTCTCCATCCCCCCTTCGACCTTGGTCGTCGGACTGAATGACACGACCCCGAAGGTCCTGGAGAGCATCTCGCAGCTCCGGTGCCAGTCGTCCGAGTCGACGAAGATTCTGCCGCGATGCGAGGTTATGACGCACTGCACTCCTGCAATGGCATGCTTCCTCCGTATGTCCGCCACGAGAGCGTCCTCGAACCTCTTCCTGACTCTGTTGCTCTTAAGACCGATCTCGCCGTATCGTACCAGCAGGGTGGGCATCACGAACGCCCATGCTGCTTGCTCACGATAAACCTTTCATACGTGGCCCCGTGGTCGACGGAAAGTCTAAACTACAGGTTCGACATTCCGAATAATTGGAGTCAAAGAGGGGTAAATTGAAGAGTAGACGAAAAGGAACGGTTTCTTTGAAAAGAGTTGTCGAGCCGCCAGGGCCGAAGGCGAAAGCTATGGTGAAGCGGGACAAGCTGGTCCTGTCGCCCTGCAACAGACCCTACTACTACCCGTTCGTGGTGGAGAAGGGTAAAGGATGCATAATCGAGGACATCGACGGAAACGAGTACGTCGACTTCAACAGCGGTCTTGGGGCGATGAACATCGGGCACGGTCACCCGGAGGTCGTCAAGGCGATGACCGAGCAGGCCAAGCGTCTTCAGCATTATTCGTACACCGACTTCTACTACAGGTACTCGGTGGAGCTGGCGGAGAAGCTGAATGAGATCACGCCTGGGAAGTTCCGCAAGAAGGCGTTCTTCAGCGGGAGCGGGGCTGAGAGCATCGAGGCGTTCGCCAAGGTGACCAGATGGCACAGCAAGCGCCCGATGTTCATAGCGTACACCGGCGCCTTCCACGGACGGAGCATGGGAGCCCTCAGCTTCACGGCGAGTTCGATCGTTCAGAAGTCCAGGTTCTTCCCGACCATGCCTGGCGTGACCCACGTGCCGTACGCGTACTGCTACCGCTGCCCGTTCAAGCTGAAATTCCCCGACTGCGATTACTGGTGCGTTGACTTCATCGAGGACCAAGTGCTGAAGAAGTACGTGCCGCCGGATGAGGTAGCCGCAACCCTCATAGAGCCCATACAGGGCGAAGGAGGATACGTGGTCCCCCCGAAGGACTACCACAGACGTCTCAAGAGGCTGTACTCCAAATACGGCATCATATACGCCGTGGACGAGGTCCAGTCTGGCATGGGCAGGACGGGCAAGTGGTGGGCCATCGAGAACTTCGGCGTGGTCCCAGACATCATCTGCTCGTCGAAGGCGCTCGGCGGGGGTCTGTCCCTCGGCGCGACCATCGGCAGAGAGGAGATATTCGACTGGGAGGCGGGGTCGCATTGCACGACGCTCGGCGGGACGCCGGTCGCGTGCCAGGCGGCGCTCGCCACCATCCGCGTGATGGAGAAGGAGAGGCTCAGACAGAACGCCGTGAAGATGGGCAACCATGCCATGAGGCGGATGCGTGAGCTCCAGAAGCGCTCCAGGATCATAGGCGACGTCAGGGGCATCGGACTGATGATAGGCGTCGAGATCGTGAAGGACAAGAAGACGAAGGAGCCAGGAGGGGACATGGCCTTCGAGATAATCGAGGCCGCCTGGAAGAAGGGCGTTGTCGCGATAGGTGCTGGCCCTTGCTCCTTCAGGATAGCACCGCCTCTGTGCATATCCCAGGATGAGCTCGACGTCGGCCTGGATTTCCTCGAGGAGTCCGTCAAGGAGGTCGAGAAGAAGCACAGGTGACCTGCCATCGCAGGCACGGTCACGAAAACTCTTTCTTCCCATCTTCGTTCGTGTATGTATCAGAGTCAGGAGTGTGAGACGGTTGAACAAGACGAAATCATACAACCTCAAGGGTCCGAAGATAGTGGTTGAGCCGCCAGGACCGAGATCGAAGGCTGCGATGAAGCGGAAGGAGAAGTATGTCACGGATGGTATCAAGATAGGCCTCCCGGCCGAGCTGGATGTCGCCGAGGGACCGTTCATGCGGGACGTCGACGGCAACGTGTATCTCGACTTCACCGCCGGGATCGGCGTGCACAACTGCGGGCACAGGCCTGCGGAGATGGTGAAGGCCTGCAAGGACCAGCTGGACGAGTTCATCCACATCTGTTTCATGGTCTCGATGTACGACTCGTACATCGAGCTGGCCGAGGAGATGTCGAAGATATGCCCCGGGAAGATGAAGAAGAGCATATTCCTGAACAGCGGGTCCGAGGCCGTCGAGAACGCGGTCAAGATCGCCAGGTCCTACACGAAGAAGCCCTGGCTGATGTCGTACAAGACAGCGTTTCACGGCAGGACCATGCTAGACATCTCCCTCACGGCCAAGGAGAAGCCGTACAGGGAGGGGTTCGGGCCGCTTATGCCGAACATCCGGCACCTCGACTTCGCCTACTGCTACAGATGCCCCCTCAGCCTGGAATATCCGTCATGCGACCTCGCGTGCGCTGACACGATCCGCACGATAGCCCAGACTCCTCCGCTCGAGGGGAACGTCGCCTGCCTGGTCGCGGAACCGATCCAGGGGGAGGGCGGGTTCATCGCCCCGCCCCCAGGGTACTGGGAGAAGGTGGCCGAGATATGTGGGGACAACGGCATCGTACTGATCGACGATGAGGTCCAGACTGGGTTCGGACGAACGGGCAAGATGTTCGGCATACAGAACTGGAAGGTGGAGCCCGACATGCTCGTGTCAGGGAAGGGTCTGTCCCTTGGCATGCCTCTGGGAGGCGTGACCGGCAAGGACGAGATAATGTCCTCGCCGGGTCCAGCGAGCCTCGGCGGGACCTTCGGGGGCAACCCCGTATGTTGTGCTGGAGCACTCGCCTCCATCAAGCTGACCAAGAAGGCGCTCCCGAACACCAAGATGATACACAAGGTAGAGAAGAAGCGCCTGGACGAGTGGAAGGAGCGCTTCGAGGTGGTCGGCGACGTCAGAGGCATTGGCGCGATGATGGGTATGGAGCTGGTCAAGGACAAGAAGTCCAAGGAGCCCGTCCCAGTACTCACCAGGAACATACAGATGGCTTGCTTCAAGGAGGGTCTGTACATCCTGACGGCTGGGCAGTTCAACAACGTGATAAGGCTGCACCCGCCGCTGACCATCAGACAGGGTCTCCTCGAGAAAGGCCTGGATATCCTGGGGCAGGCGGTCGAGCAGGAGACCAGGAAGGCCGGGCTGAAGTGAGCCGCCGAGTCTGTCAGCCCTCTTCAAACATCTTTCCTCTCTTTCATAGTTCGATGCCGGTTCCGGGCGTGAGGGTCAATGTTGTCTGGAACGCATGTTCTCGTATTCGAAGGCCGTGCACGCGTCAATCCACCCAGATAATTATTTAATAGTATGAAACTAAACATATGAGCGCCTTTCTTCGTACCAAAATCCTTATACACGTGAAGAATATACTGCGAATAAGGCCAGATTAGCTGGTACATTGGCGAATTTAGGGCCGGAAAGCTGTAAGAAATCCGAAAGCACACGATGGTCGTAACGGTGAAGGTGTGCCTTAGGGTCGTTCGGAGGGGAGGTCTCAGGCCCTTGACTCGGCGAGATATCCCATCCGAGAGGGCTCGCGGACTGCAGCTGCCTTCCCAGTGAAGGTGCCGCTGATGTGCCGGCCGATTAGCGTTGGCCGGATAGGAGAATCGGGAGCATGGTGTTACTACCTGAGGTGAAGGCGGATTACGGAAAGCTCAAGAACTTCGTGAACGGGGAATGGGTCGAGTCGAGCACGTCGAAGTATCTCGATATCGAGAACCCTACGACGACGAAATCCATCGGCCAGGTTCCGATGACCACGGCTGACGAGACGAACGCCGCAATCGAGGCCGCCCAGGAGGCCTGGCAATCCTGGAGGGAGACTCCACCGATCACGAGAGGAAGATTGATGTTCAGGCTGAAGGAGATCATGGAGGGTCACTTCGAGAACATCGCCAGGATCATGGTCCAGGAGCAGGGCAAGACGATCGACGAGGCCCGCGGTGAGACGCGCAGGACGATAGAGAACGTCGAGGTAGCCGCTGGCATACCGTCACTCATGATGGGTTACAACCTGGAGGACGGCGCGGCTTCTGGTATAGACGAGGAAGCGGTGGTGACCCCGCTCGGCGTGTTCGGAGCCATCTGCCCGTTCAACTTCCCCGCGATGATACCGTTCTGGTTCTGGCCGTACGCTGTGGCATCTGGAAACACATTCGTACTCAAGTCGTCGAAGCAGGTGCCGCTCACGCAGGCATACATATTCAAGCTGGTTGAGGAGGCCGGTTTCCCGCCAGGGGTTGTGAACCTCCTCAACGGAAGCCACGAAGTCGCGGACGCGATGATGGAGCACCCGTCGATGAAGGGAATATCGTTCGTCGGCTCGACCCCCATCGCCAAGTACGTCTACAAGAAGTCCTCGGAGAACGGCAAGAGGGTCCAGGCTCAAGGAGGCGCCAAGAACAGCCTCATCGTCATGCCGGACGCAGTGCTCGCCAGGACGGTGCCGAACATGCTCGCCTCGTTCTTCGGGTGCGCCGGACAGAGGTGTCTCGCGGGAGCGAACCTCGTCGCGGTGGGTGATGTGGCGGAGCCGGTTCTGAGCAAGTTCGTCGAGGGAGCGAAGAGGATTAAGGTCGGGTACGGTCTCGACGAATCGGTCAACATGGGGCCCGTCGTCTCGGGCGCTGCCAAGAAGAACATACTCGGATACATCGAGAAGGGCGTCGAGGAGGGCGCGAAACTCGTGCTCGACGGCCGCGGTATCAAGGTGCCGGGATACGAGGCGGGTCACTTCATCGGCCCGACCATATTCAAGGATGTGACCCCGGACATGACCATCGCCAAGGACGAGATATTCGGGCCCGTCGTGGCCTTCATGGCCATGGACTCGCTGGATGACGCGGTCGACTTCGTCAACTCGAGCCCGTTCGGGAACGCGGTGTCGATATACACTCAGAGCGGCCGGTCGGCCCGGGACCTCAAGTACAACGCCCACGCCGGGAACATCGGCATCAACGTCGGCATAGTCGCCGCTATGGCCTTCTTCCCGTTCGCTGGGTTCAAGGACTCGTTCTTCGGGGACCTGCACGGACAGGGACGCGACGCGATCACTTTCTTCACTGACAGGAAGGTAGTGATCACCAGGTGGTTCTGATGGGGGATTTCGAGTTCCCGGAGTGCACGACATTCGGATCTGTCATCAGATTCGCTCTGGAGCTCGAGAGGGCGGCAATGGCCGTCTACGACGACCTCGCAGGCAGACCCGACCTAGCACCGGCCGCCGAGTCGTTCAAAGCCCTATCTGCGGCGCACAAGAAGCGCAGCGATGTGCTGGAACACACCCGCCGGGAGAAGTTGAACGAGATGATCCTCGAACCCATCCAGGACCTGGACGGGAGCAAGTACATGATCGAGACGAATGTGCCTGACGGGATCGACATGGCAGGCGCGAAGGCCTTCTCCGCGAATATGGAGGATGTGTCCTCCAGCTTCTACCTCGATGCCTCGAAGGTCGCCAAGTTCCTCCTTGCCGAGGCCGCAAGGATACTCGAGAGGATGGGCAAGGAGGGCGAGGCCAACAAGGCGAAGGTCGAGGCACTCTAGGCTCGATCATCCGAAGATTCGGGAAACCACTTACATCTTCGATTTTCTGTCGCTTCCTGGATCGTCCCTCTCCGCGTGTCCGCAGCTGTCTATTCCCTCGAGAACAGGTCTGGGTACAGTCTTCTCGACACCAGCACCCCCAGGACTATCAGCAGGACCGGTATGAGGAACACGCCCCAGTCGAGGCCCTGTGTCGTCCCCATGATCCTGTCCGACAGGTACATGCCTCCCTGGTGGAACGGCGAGAACAGCGCTATACCTCCGGCGTACTTGTCGTACATGTCGCCGTAGGTGTCCACCTTGAGCCACTCGTCGAGCACGAACGAGAGCCACTCGAACACCGTGAGCGTCCCGATGAGCGAGAAGTACAGGAACATGCGTGACACGACAGGAGGCTTCAGGACCATCCGCCTGGCCACTGCGTATACCAAGCAGGAGCCGTAGGCGGCGGCCACCATGGTGACGACCGCCAACAGGTAAGCCACGAGTGTGATGACGAATATCTCTCCAGGGTCCTGCCCGAAAGTCGCCATGGTCGCCATCACGAGAGGAAATATCAGGAACGGTCCGACCACTATCGGGTACAGTATCTTGGCGAAGATGGTGGTCGTGACGGATATCGGCCCGAAGAACAGGACCTTGATGGTCCCCTTCTGTATCTCGTGCGAGAACCCCTTCGCGAACAACCCACCCACGAATATCACGGACGACAGGAGCGCCACCCCGTACGCGTATGTGAGGAGGTTGAACGAGACGTCTATCCCGAAAGGCGTGCTTCTCCATGACATAGCGTCCGGGTCGGATCCTGCGGGTGCCACGATGAACCCGCTCTCGGAGGTGGCGTAGCGGCCGGCGTCGTTCCTTGCGATGAGCATGACCTCGTACATGCCCCATGCTTGTGGGGTGAACTCTGCGGTCTCTCCCGTGAGGACGGTGTACGTGGAATTGTGCTTCACGTACCATGTGTGGGACACGTCCGAGCCGGACTCGGCGCCTGAGCGCGATCCGTCCAGCGTGACCTCGTCTCCGAGGACCACGAGGCCGACATCCTCGATCTCGGCCCATAGCCAATCCTCATCCTCAGTGCTCGGTTCCACATAGACGTTGAACCCGTTAGACTGGTAGTTGCCGGCGGCGTCGACGACCGTCAGAGTGATCCAAGTGTCTCCGGAGCCCGCGTTCTCGAATGTGTGGCTCACGGATTCTCCATAGAGCACTCGCTCGAATACATCGTAGATGGTCCAGGTCCAGTTGACAATGCCGATGTTGTCTGTTGACTCGGAGCCATCGAGGGTCCTGGTATCCCCCACCGTGATGTCGGTGATCCACGGGACGATTGCCTCCGGTGGTTCCGTGTCAGAAGTCGCCCGCGTGACGGTAATCGTCACATCGTCTTCCGCCTGGTTTATTGAGTAATCCACTACCGTGAGGCGTATCTCGTACTCCCCGATCATGTTGAATGTGTGCGTGACCTGTTCGCCATAGAGTTCCACATACCGGTTGCCTTCGTTGAACGACCACACGTAGTAGACTATCCGATCGTCGTCGTACGACCCGGATGCATCAAGTGTGACCTCCGTGCCGGCGTCGACCGTCTCATCGTCACCAGCGTCTGCGACCGGTGGGTTGCTCTCGGTCGCCCATGGCGCATCGAAATCGTCTCCGTCCATCATCCCGCCGATGTCGAAGCTCATCGCTTGTTTCATCGCGAAGCTCATGATGGAGAAGACGACGAGCAGGAACACGAACAGTATGACCGAGCTCACGAGGCCGTGCTTGGCCATCGTCCTAATGTCCTTCTCGAATATCACGGCCGCCCTTCGCACCGTCGCGAGCGGTCCGGACTTCCGCACCTTGATTTCAGGATAGTTGTTCGTTTGCTCGGCTATGTCCATCGGAGGCGGCGGAAGCTCTGTATCGTCCTCCGGCGGCGGTGGATCCATCATGGTCATGATCAGCCACCTCTGGAAGTCCGCTCGAAGACCTCCTCCATCGTGCCGACCGACTTCATCTCATAGATGTCTATGCCTTCATGGACGAGCAGCTTGGCCACCTCTGAGGCGTCCCCCCTTCTTGAAAGGACGACCGACAGGCTCCCCTCGACGATCCTGATCGACTGCAGCCTCAGGTTATCGTCCAGCACCTTCCTGGCCGCCTGGGGGTCGGACACGTGCAGCATGTACGAGGGTGCCAGATACTTCTCCTTCAGCTCCTCAGCGGTCCCGACCGCTATGAGCTTCCCGTGATGAATGAAAGCGAACCTGTCGACTATGTATTCTGCCTCGATGAGGTTGTGAGATGTGAAGAACACCGTGTTGCCCTTGGAGACGTATTCTCTGAAATGCTCCCTCAACTTCCGCCTGTGTGTTATATCGACTCCCTCGAACGGCTCATCCAGGAAGATGAGTGGGACATCCGACATGAGCACCCTCGCGAGGGAGACCCTCTGCCTCTGCCCCATCGAGAGATGTGCGATCCTCCGGTCCATGAACGCCCTTATGTCCGCCAAGTCGGAAGCCCTGTTGAGCGCGGACAGCCTCTCGGACCTGCCCATGAGCATGAACTTGGCGAACATGTTCAGGTATCGCCTCGGTGTCATCTCCTCGTAGAACCTGCTCTCCTCGGAGAGTATCGCTATGTTATCCCTGACCTGGATCGGCGATCCGCGCACATCGACGCCCATGACGGAGGCATCTCCGCCAGTAGCGTTCGTGAGACCGCACAGAACCTTGATGCATGTCGTCTTCCCGGCGCCGTTGGGGCCGAAGAACCCGAAGATCTCGCCCCTCCCCACCCTGAGGCTGACGTCGTCCAGTGCCCTTACTTCCCGATAATCCTTGGAGAGACCGTTGGCTTCTATCATGGAGCCTACCCATGCGAACTAGAACGCTGACGGGTTATATACGCCTAAGAGCCGGATATCACTTCTGATAATCCACACTGGCCTGCCCGGGATATACCTTGCTGCCCCGTTCTGAAGCCGCCGTGGCTCACAGCCCCAATCCGAGCCTCTCGACGGTCTCTGGCGTGGGTATGCCATCGGAGGACCACCCCCATACGGCGTAGTAGGCCTCCAGCTCGTTCTCGAAATCCGTTCTGTTGACCACGGCTCCTTTGGAGGGGCCGTCGTGTATCGGCACCGTGAACAGCCTGTCAGGCAGAGTGTCGTCCTTCTTCGAGAGTCCTTCCCGCAGGTTGAACAGCCGCTCCAGGGTCCACACGCGCTCGCCGACCTGCTTCAATCCATCGACGGTGTAGCCGTGTCCTGTGGCTGCGTTCACCAGCATGGCCATGTTGTCCCACGAGTTGGCGAAGGCGTTCCTCGCGCCGAACTTGCACAATACCATGCAGTCCAGGACCGTGAAGAGCTCCTGGAGGTCCTTCAGCGGCTGCGCCTTGCCCTTCACGGTGAACCTGTCAGCGACTCCCTGGAAGAGCTCGGCCACGTACATGGTGGCGCGCAGATGGCACGCTCCTCTCGTCGACGTCGCGAAAGCCAGCGACATCCCCTGTATGCCTCTGGGATCGTATCCTGGGAACTCCATGCCCTTGACGTTCATCGCGCACTCTTCAGCCTCAGGGCCGTGTGCTGCCGCGAGCCTCCTGGAGCCATCGCCTATGGCCACCCCGAAGCCTTCGCCCTTCCCGGTCATCTCCACCAGCCTTACCATGGTCTTGTGGTCTCCCCAGGCCAGTCTGATCCCGCCGGTCTCCTTCTCGGATATGATGTTCTTGTCGAACATGTCGACGGCACACGCGATCGTGTCAGCGCAGGATATCGTGTCGATCCCGTACCTGTTGCACAGGTCGTTCGCCATTATGATCGATTCGATGTTCGGGTTGTCAAGATTGGCCCCGAACATCGCGAGCGTCTCGTACTCGGGACCTTCCGTCTCCACATGGTAGTCCTTCTCCGCCTTCGTCATGTTGCCGCAGTGAAGGGGACACCTGGCGCACGCCATGTTCTTCACGAAGTGTCCGTCCATCAGGGCGTCCCCGCCGATCTTCTCGAAGTCTGGGAAGTACCCCGTATGAAGGTTCTTGGTGGGTATCACGCCCGCCTTGCCCGTGATGCCGACGACCATGGAGGTGCCGTACTTCGCGAAGGCGGCGGACTTCTCCTTGACGGTCTTCGCGGCCTCCTTGAAGCTCTCCTTCAGCCTGTCAGGGTCCGCCTGCGGGACTTCCTTGGTGCCGTGAACCACGACGGCCTTGAGGTTCTTCGACCCCATGACGGCTCCAGCGCCGCCTCGTCCGGCAGCCCGGTGGTGGTCGTTCATGATCGCAGCTATGCGCGCCCGCCGCTCACCGGCGGGACCGATCACGGCCGCCTTCGCCTTCTGGTGACGCTCCTCCAGAGTGTTTATGGTCTCGAAGACGTCCTTGCCCCAGAGGTCGTCGGCGGTCCTGAGTTCCGCTCCGTCATCCGTCAGGAGCAGATAGACCGGATCCGGGGCCCTGCCAAAGAGGACTATGCCATCATATCCCGTCCTCCTCAGCATCGGTCCCCAGTGACCCCCGGAATGAGCTGACAGTATCGCCCCCGTGAGGGGCGACTTCGTCGTGACGTTGTAGAACCCGGTGAAGGAGCCGTAGGTGCCAGTGTAGGGCCCCGTCATGAATATCAGCCTGTTCCCAGGATCGAAGCCGTCCATCCCCGTCTTGTTCTCCTCGTACAGTACCTTCGCGGCGAGTCCCCTGCCCCCCATGTACTTCAAAAGGTCGTCCTTGGGAACCACCTGGTCGGCGAACTTGCCCGATGTCAGATCGACTCTCAGTAATCTCAACGGCTCGCACCTCTCCAGACCGAACTGAACGAATTGCTACAGAATATAAAAGCATTTAGGCTATGTCGAATCATCTGGCGGTCCGTTCGTACCGGGTTCGTCAAACAGGGCCGAGATTCGAACAACCTGTACAATCATATCTGTTTAATATATTGCCAATATTCTAAAGCTCGTGGCATTCGAGGCAATCGGGATAGACTCGCTCCTGCTCGTCGCGGTCCTGGTGGCGATGGTCGGATTCTTCTATTCGAACCTGGGACTCGGCGGCGGGCAGCTGTACGTTCCCATCATGGACCTGTTCTTCGTCAGTCTGGTGATGAAGGATATCGTGCCGCTGTCGCTGTGCTTCGCCTTCGCCACCATGGCAAGCGCCACCTACAGCCACTCGCGTAAGGGATTGGTGGACTTCAGGCTCGGGCTGATGCTTGCTGCGGGAGGTCTCATCGGAGTGGTCGGTGGGGTCCTTTTTACCTCATCGGTCGACGAACGCTTGGTGAAGGCGGGGTTCGCCGCTCTGTTGCTCTTCGTGGGCACGAAGATGATCCTCGACCTGTACAAGGCACGGAAGGACTCCGCTCCTGCGCGGCCCGGTCCCGACGTCAGGCGTAAGCTAGCTGGGATAGGAGTGAGCGTGCTGACGGGCTTCCTTGTCGGCAGCTTCGGCATAGGCGGCGGAGTCATCAGCGTCCCCCTCATCATTTACGTGTTCAGGTTCGAGACCCGCAGGGCTATAGGCACATCCGCTCTTGTGGGCGCCATCCTGACGCCCGCTGCGTTCGCGGCGTACGCCCTCCGCGAAGGCGTGACCATCCACTACGACCTCGCGCTCACGCTGACTCCTATCATACTCGTGATGGCGATAGTCGGGTCGACCTGGGGGTTGAAGAAGTTGAAGACGAAGGCGGTCAGGACGATATTCACAGGCGGCGTCTATCTAGCCGCGTGCGAGATGGTATACAGCCTCCTGACGCAGTAGCATCCATCCTTACAGCTGGATCTTGTCGCCCCGCCTCGGCAGGACCACCTTCCTCTCTCCGTCGAAGATCTGCTCGAACCCAGCTGCGTACTCGGTATGCACCGGTATGACTATCTCAGGGTCGATCGTCCGCACCATCTCCGTGATGTCCTCCGCGCTCGCGTGCCCGGATGCGTGCAGTGGTCCGTCGTCGCGCGTGAACGCCGGGTGGCCGTCGCTGTCGACGGTGAATCCGTGGCTCTCCAGTCCGAACCTGCGCAGCCAGGCATCCAACCTTCTGAAGTCTATCTCCTGCTCCTCGTTGTGCGCCTCGCTCGAGGAGTAGATGTAGTGCCCGCCCTCGGGCCTGATGTCGATGAGGTGTTTGATATCGAAGAAGCTGAACGACAGGAGGAAGTCACCGGGTGAAGTGCCTATCTCATCTGGCCTGACGAGGGCGTCGCTGTACCTGTCCTGCACGATCCACTCCTCGAACTTGCTGTCGGTGGCTTTAGGTGAATCGTATATGCGCATCTCGTCCCCCGGGATGGGGGTCGCGTCGTCGACGGTCCGCATCGCGTTCAGCAGGTACGCGTCCTTGGTCGTGACGACCGTGCTCCTCCTCGCCTCTCTCGCCAGGTCGAGGAAGGCCTCCAACCGCTCGATGTTCCTCGGGCCGAAGTCAGCGATGGCGAGCCCCCCTCGCGCCCTGTCGAGGATGGACCGGGCCGTGTCCTTGACCTCCTTCTCGGTCGCGTCGGAGTGGTGGGTCGTCTCCTCGCGCCGCTCATCCCTGACCCGTGTGCCCTCCACTATCATCACGTAGGGATGCTCGGAACGCGCTCGGTCGACGAAATCCCTGGTACTCCCTCCGGCCTTTCCGTGCGTCCGGATGTCGCCCGTGTAGACGACCTTGCCATTGGGTGTGTCAATCATGAAAGCGCTCGCCCCCTTTATCGAGTGGTCCACGGGGAACATCCTACAGTCGATGGATTCCATGCCCTGTGTTAGGCTTCCGGGTTCCAACCTGCCTGCCCTTGCCTTGTTGGTCGCCATCTCGTACGTCGGCAGGAACCCCCAGAACTCCGCCATCTCGTCGGAGGGTTCGGAGTCGAGGATGAAGAAGTCCCTGCCATGACTCGTGCTCTCCTTCTTCCTCAGCACCTTCGTTCCTCGTTTGTCCCTGAGACAGCGCTCGGAAAGATAGGCTGGCTCCCTTCCGAGTTCAGGCCTGGAGCTGTCCTGGATGGCTTTCACCATGGCTGCCGTCATGGCGCTGGTCGCCACCGGTATGTCGCGCTTCAGGAAGCCGATATCCCCTGAGTGATCCACATGGGCATGCGAAAGGAGGACGACATCGACATGCTCCACCTCTGGTCCGCCCATCCTGAGATCCGGGTGCATGATGTCCTCTCGGAATATCCCTTGTGCATCAGGCAATGTTCCCATGGTGACATGGTCGAGAAGGCCGGTTGCGCTCCGGGGCCTCAGGTACTCCTCGTAGTACGTGCCCATGCGCGCGAAGTTCGTTCCGAAGTCGAGCAACACCCCTCTTCCGTCGTACTCCAGGAGGAGCTTCGAACCACCTATCGTGTCCGCCCCGTCCAAGGCGGTAAGGGCTAGGCCGCTCATGGATGCGCATGATGGTTCGAGCGTAAAACCACTGCGGTGCCCTATATATGGTCTGCGCGGCTGATAATAATGGTCGGTCATGAATTTTAATTACGCCCGGTGAACCCCTATATCACTCGGTCGGAGAACCTCTATTACCTCCGAACGCGATTGAGGCAACAGATGGTTCGACATTATGAAATTGGTGCAGCTAGGATGCGGAATAACTGGGCTTGTGAGTGCTGAACATCTCGAGAAGAACCCTCGTGTGAAGGAACTGATTCTGGCCGACTCGAAGGTCGATGCGGCCGTGGACATGGCCGCGCGGATAGGCAGCGAGAAGATATCCACACGGCAGGTCGACGCCACCGACGCGAAATCCCTCAAGGAGCTCCTGAGCGGATGCGACATGGTGATAAGCGCAATCCCGTGGTTCCTCAACAGGAGGGTCATAGAGACAGCGATAGAGGTCGGCGTTGATTACATCGACTTTTCGATGGCGGTCGACTCGATCGAGAAGTGCGATGAGATCGATAGGAAGAGCAGGGACAGCGGCGTGACGATACTCACGTCCATGGGTTCTGACCCCGGTATCTCGGACGTGTTCGCCCGCTACGCCGCCAACAAACTGGACCGTGCGGTGAGCGCACGTGTGATGGACGGCGACACCGCGACGGCGGAGAGCCACGATTTCTTCTCTCTCTGGTCTCCGGTCGAGATGCTCCAAGAGGTCACCGTCCCGGCCGCGATATTCAAGGACGGCAAGATCTCATACGTGCCGCCTCTGGACGAGCGACAGATATACGAGTTTCCGGAACCGGTCGGTCCACTGCCCGTGTACAACACCATCCATGAGGAGACCTTCCTGATGTCGAGGTTCATCGAAGGTCTCGAATATGCCGATTTCAGGATAGCTGTCGACGACGGGTTCGCACGGGTCGCGAAGATCCTTCGGAAGATCGGCCTCCACAGCCTGGACCCGATCGAGGTCAAGGGCGTGACTGTGAAGCCGTTGGATGTCGTCGTGTCACTGATGCCACGCCCTGTCGACCTCATCGGAAAGACCAAGGGTCACGCGTGCGTCGTTGTGGAAGTGACAGGCGTGAAAGACGGCGAGAGACGGCTCGTGAAGGTCTGGTCGTCGATGTCCCATGAGACCGCTTACGACCTCTGCAGGAGCAACGCCACAGGGTACTTGGTCGGGACCGGCGGGGCCGTCGGTGCAGAGCTGCTGATATCCGGCCATGTGAAGACGAAGGGACTCATCTTCCCCGAGCAGCTTCCTGCCGAGGAGTTCGTGTCCCTCCTTCCCGCAAAGCACCTGGAAGTGAAGGAGGAGATGACCGCCCTTCAGTGACCATGAGCGCCGCAGAGATCATGTGGACGGTTCAGAACATGGACGAGTATTGAGCTAGGATCATGAGCGCAGTGACCGTGATCCACTGGTCGTTCAATGCATGCGGTCGCTCCGTTTGATACCAGAAACCGTCCTTCGACCTTTCTCCGAGGAGCCATCGGATGGGCTTCTCCATCCTGGGCTCGTTCGGCCCGAAACCAGCGTAGAGCAGCGTGTCGAGCGCCGTCAGACCGCTGCCGAAGTAAGTAGGAAATTTGAGTATGGTCCAGTTCTTCTCCGAATGATAGAACGTGGCGTGGTAGTTCTTCTTGAAGAAGCCGTCGAGTATGAAGCTGCACCCCCTCCTTATGTCGGCGATTCTTGGGTTGTTATCGATCCATCCCAGGCCTCTGAGGACTCCAAGCGTGGTCCAGAGGCAGCTCGGTATGTCGCCGTATTCGGCGGGATTGTATTTCCGTGCCTTCCCGCTTCGGACAAGCCTTGTGAACTCGTCGAGCTTCATGTGCTTGTACTCTGGCAGGTACTTCATATCCTCGATGTACGGGACGTTCCACCCTCCGTCATTGCGCTGCATCTTCATCAGCCAGTCGATGATCCTGCTGACTTGGGGGTCAGTACTCTTTCTGTCGTACCTGAAGAGTATGGATAGGGCCATGCCATTGTAGTGCGGTCTGGGGAACGTGTCCGCCATCGGCCCACGTATGTATCCCTCATCATCCTGCCATGACAGTATCTTTTCGAGGGCCTGTTCCACGTGTCCCTCGTCAGGGTCCGTGCGGCACTCGTACAGCCAGTAGAGATTCCTCAGTATCGTGATGTATGTCCAACCGTATGGCGGGCCGGGACCTGCGTCCTCCGCCATCTTACGTTGTCTGGATATCGGCCATGTGCCGTCCTCCCTCAGTTCTCTGAGGAGCTTGATCCTCGGAGGATACTCCTTCGTCTCCCTGAGCGTCCTCTGGACATCCGAGTCCTCCTCGTCCTTCATCTCCACATATCTCTGAAGCCAATACTTGACAGGGGGGACCGCGACCTTGTGGAGTCGCTGGGTGGATTGCTCTATTGCGCGGTCCAATTCCTTCTTGAACATCCGCTTGTACACCTACTATCAGAGTAATCATGGTTTCGTGTCCTGACCTTACAATTATAACCATTGTGCATCATTCATCTGTTGACATGCCGTGGACCGGCGAGGACACGAAGGATGTCCTGAAGAAGGTGATAGGCGGGCTCATAGCCGCCGCTGTGCTCGCAATAGCGTATGCCTTGATGGAGCAGGCGGAGTGGTATTACGCGGCGGCCTTGGTCGCAATGCTCGTCCTGCTGCTACTACTTCTTCTGACGACACTCAGCAGAAAGGCGTCTTCGACTGTCGAACCTTCCGTCACCGACACGCGGGACTCGTCAGCTCCAATTCAGGGGGCGAACGTGGACGAGGCTCGCGCGCATCCTCTTGCCACTTCCACGCACTCGGAAGAGCCTACCGGCCGAGATGATGTCGTCGCTGACGGCAAGACCCTGAAGAAGGAGATCAAAGCCGAGCAGAAGCGACGCAAGAAGGAGGCGAAAGCTCGGGAGAAGGAGGAATGACCCCAGCCTCCTTGATGAGACCTCAATTCAAGAGACGGATGATGGTTGGTTGCCTAAGGAATCGAGTTCGGGTAGGGAGACGATGACATCCACCAAGGCTTTAACACGAACGCCAGGAAGAAGCTATGTCAGATGTCAGTCATGCCATCCGAAGAGAGACACGATTGACCTATCCCTGGCACTCGAACAGCATGCCGTTTACTGTTCAACGCTCAGAGACCTCGGGCTAGAGGTCTTGACCCTTCCACCCGATGAGCAGCACCCAGACGCGTGCTTCGTTGAGGACACGGCGGTCGTACATCGCGGGAAGGCGCTGATATGTCGTCCGGGCGTAGATAGCCGACGCGGAGAGGAGGCAACCATTGGCGATGTTCTGGCCCAGTATCTCACGCTCAAACGAGCTGAGTTCCCCGCAACGGTCGAGGGCGGTGACGTCGTGCACTTCGAGGATCGTCTCCTGAGCGGTCTCAGCCAGAGGACCAACGCGGAGGGCGTCAGGCAGATGAGCGAGTGGCTCGAGGTCGAGGTCGACACGATCGAGGACCCCAATATCATGCATCTCAAGAGCTACGTCACATACCTCGCACGCGACACGGTCATCGCCACACAAGCCTTTGCGGACCACCCCTCGTTGGCCGGAACGAATGTCATTGTCGTCCCCCGCGGGGACGAGTACGCTGCTGACACGCTAACGATCGACGACACCGTGCTGATGCCTGCGGGGCGGGAGCGTGCCCACGAGCTTGTACGCAATGCGGGCTTCAAGGTCATCCCACTGGACATGAGCGAGATCGAGAAGTGCGACGGCGCCATGACCTGCCTCTCACTGGTGTTCTAGAGCCTTCATGTGAAGGTTTATCTCCGATGATATCATCGGGGGGAGGCGGAGCTTAGGAGCCATGGGGGATCCAGATGGTGCAGATGCTTGATGTGATGGAGAAGGCCCTGGATGGCCTTCCTATGAGCGAGAACGACTATCAACTGAAGAGGTACGCGCCGAAGGTTCAGGAGAAGGTGCGAGAATACGGAATCAAGTATGATCCCGAGAATCCGGTTTCGAGCGACGATTCCCTAGCAGACGATATGTTCGAGGCAGGCCTCGAACTCATCGTCGATGTCGGAGCCTATTGCATGAGCACGAACCGCGTCATCTCGTTCACCGAATCTGAGGTTCGGGAAGGTCTAAGGAGCGCACCATCGAAAGTGTTCTTCGGAGAGGGTAGGGACCGGAAGGCGATGACGCCAAGGAAGCCTGAGGACAAGACGCCTCCTTGGTGCCTCCTAGGAGCTGCCGGCGGTGCTGTCGCGAGCGATGAGTCGTTTCTGACCCTGATGGAGGGCTTCGCGGAGATTCCTCAGACGAATTCCATAACAACCCCCGCGATGACGAGGGTCAGCGGAATGCGTGTCCGCCCCGCCTCCCCGCTCGAGCTGTATGCCACCATGAGGAACGCCACTCTAGCCAGGGAGGCATGCAATCGTGTCGGACGCGAGGGAAAGCCAATCATGAACACCCTATCGACCGCTGAGTCGGCGATATCCCTCGCGGCGGCGATGCAGCCCAGGTACGGCCTCCGCGATTCGGATGGCTTCATGATCGCGTCCATGGACCCGATGAAGGTGGATTTTGACAGGCTCAACAAAGCCGTCATGGCGAGTTCTATGGGCGCGCCGATAGGCATGGATTTCTCACCTCTCATGGGCGGCTACTCCGGCGGTCCAGAAGGGACCGCATTGGGGACGGTCGCGACCCATATGATGGGGGTCCTCACGCTTCAGACGAGCTATCTCATACCGTTCCCGTTGCACCTGCGATACATATCGAACAGCAGCAGGGACCTCCTGTGGACCATCAGCACGATGGGTCAGGCGATAAGCAGGAACACGCATCTTCTGAGCATCAGTCTCAACTACACCGCCGCAGGTCCGTGTACACCGATGTGCCTGCAGGAGAGTTCCGCGTCGGTGATATCGGCGGTCTCCTCAGGCCTATCGATGGAGTCGGTCGGAGTCGCGACGAACAAGTACGAGGACAGGGTCACACCGGTCGAGCCGAGGATATCCGCGGAAGTGGGACACGCCGTCGCTGGTGTGAAACGCGCTGAAGCTAACGAAGTGGTGAAGGCACTTCTGAAGAAGTACGAGAACAAGCTGGACAAGCCTCCGCTGGGAAAATCCTTGCAGGAGTGCTGGAGCGCGACAAGAAGGCGTCCGACCAAGGAGTATACGGCCATCATCAGGAAGCACAAGAGAGACATGACCGATCTGGGTATCAAGCTCGACGTGTCCGGCTTGGATCTTCCTTAGGTCTAGCGCTCCAATAGAATCGGTTGGCTCGCATCCGCTCGAAGGAAAGCGATATCTACCGGTGAATGCAATACCTGCTGGCGAGTGGGCGCGCGGCCCTCTTTGCGGGTGGTGCCGGTCGATGGACAACAGGTATGCTGTTCTCGTTGCAGGTAGACTCGCGGTCTTCTTCGTGTCGGTCTTCATCGTTGCGAATCTGCTCTTCCTTCAGTTCTTTGTGGTTGGCAACCCGTACTTGCAGCGACTCCCGAGTATGGGCGATCCATCGTGGGGGGAGTTGGTCGTCGAGGATCTGAAGCTCGACGGCTCCCTGGCCGAGCAATACGCGAATTTCATGTCGAGGATGCTCTCGGGTGAGTTCTTCCTGTCTTCGGGTGTCCGCAAGTTCGTGCCAACCTCTGATTTCATTTACGGAAACGTCCTCACAACGGCGGGAGAGGTAATCTCCGTGTTGTTGCTCGCCTTCGCCGTCGCAGGAGTCTATGGATACTTGGCGAGCAAATGGTCTTCCAGGCTGAGAGGGAAAGCCATGCTCGCGTTGGCGTTGGTGGGCGCGGTGTCTTTCGTCGTCCCGCTCTCACTCCTGGTCTTTCTTGTCATGTTCGACCTCGGCCTCGGTGAGTATCTCAGGCAACCGTTCGTTCAATGTGTCGCGGTAACGTCTGTCCCCGTATCTGCGGCGTTGGTCTTCATCATCGAAGGGTTGCTTCGGAGAACTGGACCGGTGCAGCCTACGAAGCCCTGGCAGCTCATCCTGAGTCTCGCCTCTGCTCGTGGGTTCACCGCCGTCCTCCCACTTTTCCTCGTATATACAGTGACATGCGTGCTGTTTGCGGACGCGGTCGCCTTCAGTGACGAGGGATTGGGCAGCCTGGTGATGAGTGCCTTCTGGAGACGGGACCCCCAGGTGCTAATCGCCTGCATCTTCGTAACAGCCATCATGCTGCTGACGATGTTCCTTGCCGCTGACCTCCTGGCAATCCACGCGTCCCGGAGCGCAAGGAGGCGGCCACAACTGAACGGATCGACCCGTGAGGTGGCACGCTCAACTAAGCCTTCATTCCTCAAAGATGCGGGTCGGCCGGCCGCCCTAGGCCTGTGGAGGGCGTTCAGAAAGAGCGGCGTCGGCATGTTCGCGCTCGTCGTCCTCGTCATCCTGTTGGCCGTGGGGGCGTTGGCTCCGTTCCTGTCCACCGTGCAGGATCCACGATTGATGGAGAATCATGAACCGAACGTAGTAACAGATACGGACCGTTGGCTCAATCCGTTGCCTCCTTCGTTCACTCCATCGCCGTTTACGGGGCTCACACATCCGCTGGGCACTGACCACGTGGGCCGCGACGTGTACAGTCTTCTTCTCTATGACACCCTCGGATCGATATGTACGGCACTTCTCATCGCAGTTCTCGCGGTGGCCGTCGGTATGGGCGTGACCTTTGCGCGCGCAATCGTTCAACGTTTCGGCGGTTCGACGAAGGAGCTCGCTGGATGGATGGGTTGGCTGTTATCCGATGCCGTCTTAGCGGTGCCGATATTCCTAGTCTTCTTCGCTCTCGTCATGAGTCAGACATCCGAGGTGCTGTTCCTTGTCGCCCTGATCAGCTTCCTAGTGGCTTCGTTTGCGAAGGGTCATGCAGCTAGCCTGCTGTTTTGCAGGGACCGCCGACCTTGCGCTGACGATTCTGGACCGCCGACCAAGGCGTTGGCCGTCTCTGAGGTGATGCACGTGGGCAAGTACTGTTTCCTGTTCGGCCTCTTCTCGATCGCCTTCGTCGAGTTCGTGCATTTTCCGGTCGACTGGCTCGGGATCGGATGGGTTGAGACGCTCGAAGGCGCCTTCAGTTTCGGCGCGTTCATCCGTGGAAGCTGGTGGACGATTCTCCCACAGATGATCATGATTGGATTGATGGCGGCGTCGATATTCACCATTATGGACAGGTTGGAGAGAATACTGCACTCGTGGTCTCTCGCGCCCGAGGCAGACACAAACCAGGCCGCTGGAAAGAAGAATCCGGACCCTACATTCTGACTTCATGACGGGACGTGTATTGAAGAAGGCTTCTCCAGTTCTCACACCAGCGACCACGGTCCACGCCTCCATCCGGACGTGCATGGAAACAGAAGCGTCCAGACGAGAGCGGAGGCGTCGAGTCATCCGACGGTGAGTCATGCGGGGATTGATCGCGCTCGAACCTGCCGAAAACGTTATTAGCTCACTTGGATGTTGACGAAGTCGGTTGGGCCATGGAACTCATGAGACTAGTCAAGGATGAGCTGTCGGGGTCGACTGCGAAGTCATACGTCGCTAGGTTGACGGAGTTTCACAGGATCCAGGGGTCGCCTATGATGCTCTCGGCCGCAGAGCATGTAAGAGACGAGCTCGCGCGCATCGGTGTCGACGATGTCACGATCGAGCAGTTTCCAGCTGACGGCCGTAGCCGGTTCTGGACATACACATCCGTCATGGGATGGAGCGTGAAGAGCGCTGAACTCCGATTGATGGAGCCTGAGGAACGCCTCCTCGCGAGGTTCGACGACATCCCCCAATGCCTTCACACTCATAGCAGAGGCACGCCGGGGGGCGGGGTGACGGCGGAGCTCGTCGATGTCGGGGAGGGACTCTCAGACAAGGACTACGCCGGAAGGAGGGTGAAGGGCAGGCTCGTGCTGGCCGCTGGCCCAGCTAGGCGGGTTCACACAGAGGCGGTCGTCAAGCGCGGAGCGGTGGGTGTGGTCACAGACGCCCTCTCATATGAGTTCCCGAAGGTACGCGAGAGCGTAGACATCCCAGACGCCCACTCGTATCAGGGTATCTGGCCAGATGCTCGGAACGCAGGGAAGGTCAAGTTCGGGTTCTCGCTGAGCAGGCGGCAGGGGAATGGTCTAAGGAAGCACATGGAGGGTGGGAAGAAGGTCAGACTTCACGCTCGCGTGGATGCGGAACTGTCTCCAGGCAAGTACTGCGTGGTGAGCGCAACCATCCCCGGTTCGTCCCGGTCTGAGGACGAGATATTCCTCGTGGCGCATCTCTGCCACCCGAGGCCGAGCGCCAACGACAACGCCTCCGGGAGCGGTCTGTTACTCGAGATCGCAAGGACCGTCCTGTCTCTCATAGGATCGGGAAAGGTGGAAAGGCCGAGGCGCACGATCCGATTCCTGTGGGTCCCTGAGACCGTGGGCACGGTGGCATTCCTGTCCAAGCACACGGAGCTTCACGAGCGACTCGTAGCAGGTATCAATCTCGACATGGTCGGGGAAGATCAAGAATTGTGCAGGTCCACCCTGTGCATGGATTGTACGCCGGATTCCCTCCCCTCGTATCTCAACGATTTCGTGTACTCCATGATCGAGTCGGTGAACGCCGATTATGACAACATGGTCAAGCTCGGCATGGTCAGCACGTACAGGTATGCACGAACTCCATTCACGGGCGGAAGCGACCACACTGAGTTCAACGAAGCGACTGTGGGCGCTCCGTGTGTTGGACTGACACAATGGCCGGACATGTTCTACCACACAAGCATGGACACCATCGACAAGGTGAGCGAGGATAGCCTACGCAGGGTCGGCTTGGCAGTCACAACCTCTGTATTGACTCTCGCAAACGCCGATGCGGAAACGGTTCACAGAATCGCGGGCATGACGTGTTCGGAGGGGATGAAGAGGATATCGGATGCGGTCGGGATGGCTGCGAGGGAGATGACCGACCTGGGGGGCAAGCCGGCCGAGAAGCGGAAACGGGCCGCCCACCACAGTACGAGGCTCAAGCACATCATTGAGAGGGAGGTCAGAGCCGTCCGGTCGGTTTCGAGGCTGGACAGAGCGGCCGGCACGGACGAGTTCGTCAGGGGTCAGGCTGCAGCCGTCGCTGAGCATGGTTCCAGGGAACTGTCCAGATTGACCGATATCATAAGCATGTCCTGTGGATCTGGTCCGACGAACCGGGCGAGGAGGAAGGGCGAGTCATCGACCGAGGCCCAGGCGGAAAGGACCGTACCGAGGAGGCGGTTCAAGGGCACCATCGACACCGATCTCATGATCAGGAAGCTAGGAGAGGAAGGGTACGAATGGTACCGGGAGATGGACAAGAAGGATATGTCGTTCTCGAAGAAGATGTACGAGGTCGTCAACCTGATGGATGGGAAGCGGAACCTGAACGAGATCACTGATTTCGTTTCCGCGGAGTACGGGCCTACTGACCGCAGAGACGTCCTGAGGTTCGTCGAAGATCTCAAGACGATTCACCTGGTGTCGTTTCGAGCTGACTGATCTGCCTTCCGCGCCCAAGCCGGCCAGGGCCCGATTCAGCGCCGCCGGCGCTGTGTTTCGCCAATTGTCGAAGCATACTGTGCAAACCCCCTTGTACTTCTGAGTCGATTCACGTACCCGCCTCGACGTGGTTCGAGGAGGAGGTGAGAGACTGGGAATCAAGAGCAAGCTAGACGTTCTGGCGGTGACGCTCGTCGCCACTATCATGATGGTCGTGCTGGGGCTGATATACTTCTTCCTCACGCTTCTGATAGTGAAGGTTGCGACCGATGTGTTGTTCGACGATCCGTTGAGCGCCAGCTGGGGTGCAGCGTCCGCTGCCCTGGTAACCGCGGCCGTCATAATCTCCGGAGCTCTGGAGAAGAAGAAAGATTGAGCCGTCACCTCGCTCCGTCAAACCCCGTACCGCTTTACTGGGCGCGGGTGAGCGCATGTCGAGGCCTGGCTTTCTGGTCCTTCTCCCGATGCACGGCTGCTCTGCGGAAGTCTCAGTCCGAGTGTAGTTTCCCACCGACCGCCCAGTTGACCTTGGGCACTTCGTTTATGATCACTTCAATGACGTCTCGAGGGACGCCCTCGTCCTCGAAGACCTTCGTGAGGCCTTCGGCTATGCGCCGCTTCGCGTTCTCATCCCTTCCTGGCCACATGTTCACAATTACAACCGGCATGTCCTCGCCTCCCTGGCATCGAATAACACGTGCGAAGGCATAAACGCTCGTGTAGGCCGTGTCTGCAGCGAGGAGTTTTACATAGTACCTTAGCAATCCATAGACGTTCTCGGCGTCGAGCCAACGGACGAGCTGATGAATGAGGTGCGGGTATGTCGGCATCGGTTGATGATCTCGGTCAGCAAACGCCGGTGAGAGAGTCCGCTCATGAGGCTGGACCGCCAGGAGGCGACTCGAATCTCTTCTCAGCAAGGGATCTTACTGTGAGCTTCGGGCCCGTGATAGCGCTTGACGGATTCTGCGTTGACATTCCGCGAGGGATAGTCGGCCTCCTCGGACCGAACGGTGCAGGCAAGAGCACCTTCATCAAGGCGTCACTGGGCCTCGTCACGCCGAAGAAAGGCGCGATATTCGTCGGCGGCCTGGACTCCAGAACCCAGAGCCTTCAGATCCGGGACGGCGTGGGTTACATGCCAGAGCACGACTGCCTCGTGCCGTCGATGAACGCGGTGGAGCTCGTCTCGTACTTCGGACTGATATCCGGAATGATGGTCCGTGATTCGATGCAGCGCAGCCATGAGGTCCTCGATTTCGTGGGGATTGGCGAGGAGAGGTACCGACAGATCAAGTCGTACTCTACCGGGATGAAGCAGAAGGTCAAGCTGGCGCAGGCGATCGTCCATGACCCTCCGTTGCTCTTCCTCGACGAGCCCACGAGTGGGATGGACCCTCAGGGGAGGGAGGAGATGCTCGAGCTCGTGAGGATGATAGGTTCTTCCGACAAGACTGTGCTCGTGTCGTCCCACATACTCCAGGAAGTCGAGCGGGTCTGTGACTACATCGTCATAATCAGCAACGGAAAACTCATCCGGGAAGGCGAGACCAGGACTCTCGTGGCCGGGGAGGAGGGCGTGCAGAGCCTGACCATAAGGGGCGACGAGGGAAACCTGACTCGCTTCGTTGGAATGCTCGGCGAGGCGTGCGAGATAATGGAGGCGAAGGAAGAGGGCGGCAGGCAGATGGCGCTGCTCATCCGCGGATGCAGAGACGGCAGACAGATCTTCGGACTGGCCCGCGAGAGCGGCGTACAGATCCGAAGGTACCAACCTGAGCGGCTCGACCTCGAGGAGGTGTTCCTTCGATCGTTCAGAGGAGGTGCCAAGGATGGGGATTAGTCCTATCCAGTATCGTCCCTGGAAGGGCGAGAGAACCGCCCTGAACCTGAGGGTCTACGTGATACTGAAGAGCATCTTCAGGCACGGGCTGAAGTCGACAGGTGTGAAAGTCCTGCTGATCATCGCCTTCCTCGTCGTGTATTCGTTCCAGTTCATATCTGTGGTGCTCTTCGGCCATGAGACACTTGATGCCGGGGAGATGAGCTCGAACTTCAATGCCGTTGGTTTGGCGTTGTTCGCCGTACTCCTGACTGCAGTCATCACGTCTGACTTGATATCCGAGGACCTGTCGAGTAAGTCGTTCGTGCTCTACTTCTCCAGAGCTATCAAGACAAGGGACTATCTTGTGGGCAAGGCTGGAGGAGCGATTCTTATCATGAGCCTTCTATGCTTCTTGCCACCAGTCCTCCTCGCTGTCGTGTCGATTCTCACCCAGAGCGGCAGTGACTACTGGTCAAGTGTCAGAGTCCTCGGTAGTACGGTAGCCGCAGGCGCGCTCATCACCGTATTCTTCGTACCTTACGGTCTCATGTTGTCATCCGTCACGACGAGGAGGAGCTACGCTGCCGTGGGCACGTTCATGTCCTTCTTCGTTCTGACGATCATCTCAGGTGCGTTCTCGGAGTTCGATCCCGCATGGGAAGTGATGAGTCCGGCTCTCTCACTATCGTACGCTGTCGACTGGATATTCGGACAGAGTCTTCCCGATTACATCAACGAGGGCGCACTCTTCGCCTTCCTGGCGTCGTTCGTCATAATCCCTGCGTCTGTTCTATACTGGAGGGTACGGAGACAGGCGGTGGGCAAATGACGATGCAGGAGATGGGGACGGAGAGTCTGATCGTCGCGGAATCACTGGGCAAATGGTACGGCGAGGTCATAGGGCTCAACAACTTCAACCTCGAGGTCAAGTCCGGGATAACGGGCATCGTGGGCCCCAACGGATCCGGCAAGAGCACGCTCTTCAAACTCGTGCTCGGCCTGATCAAACCCAACGCGGGGAGTATCACGGTCTTCGGCAAGAAGCCCTGGCGGAACCCTGAGCTGCACTCATCGATAGGCTTCTGCCCCGACTACGATTCGCTGCCCATCGATTCGACAGGGAGGGAGTATCTGTCTCTCGTCGGCCATCTTCATGCGATGAGTGGTACCGAACTCTCGAAGCGCATTGACGAACTATCGGAGCTGGTCGGCATGGCTGACGCGCTCGACCGGAAGACCGGAGGATATAGCAAGGGCATGAAGCAGAGGATGAAGATCGCCGGGGCGATGGTACACGACCCCGAGCTTTTGATACTCGACGAACCGCTCAGCGGGACAGACCCGTTGGTGCGGAAGGAGCTGATCGATCTGACCAGACGGATGAACAGGGAGCACGGACACAGCATAATCGTGAGTTCGCACGTGCTCTTCGAGATAGAACGCATGACGCACGATGTCGCCCTTATCTACAAAGGGAGGGCGGTGGCGTCCGGCGATATCTCGGAGATAAGGGATCTCATCGACAAGCATCCACACAACATCATCATCGAGGGGGATGGAATGGTCGTGCTCGCCAAGGCGCTTCTCGACGAAGATTACACCGTGTCCGTCGCGTTCAACGAGGGCAAAGGCAGTATAACCGTTCAGGTATCCCGCCCGGACGATTTCTTCAGTGACCTCCCGACGCTGATGGATGTTACAGGTAGCTCGGTAAGGAGCATGCACAGTCTGGACGACAACCTGGAAGCCATATTCAAATATCTGGTGGGGCGGTAGAAATGGACCTCAAGAGGATTGCCGGCGGTATCGTGGCGCTGACGACCCACTCGACCAAGAAGCTGCTGCTCAGCAGGAAGGTGGTCATCACATTCCTCGTCGCGGTCTTCGTGGCCCTGGTGATGGGGTACGCGGGGACTCAGGAGGTGGATCCGCTCGAGGACGGGGCGAACCTGATGGACACGCTCATCCTGTTCTTCTTCATGCCAGTGATGGCGATGATCTACGGTTCATCTCTGATCAGGGACGAGATAGACGACATGAGCATAACGCACGTTGCGACCGCGCCGCTGGATCGTGTGTACTCGTATGTCGGATACTACATCCCGCTCGTGATAACCGTGGTGGTGTCCGTGGTATCGATAGCTACCGCAGGGTTCCTGGCGTTCTTCGCGCAGCATGACGTCGGCGCTGAGGCCGTGGAGATCTACCTCGAGTTCGTGGTCTTGATAGCCCTCGGGTCGATCGTCTACTCCTCCCTGTTCCTGGCCATCAGCGTGGTGTTCAAGAAGCCGGTCTTCTTCGGTCTCTTCTATGCTTTCGTCTGGGAAGGCCTGATAGGTTCGCTCGCTGGTGTCATACAGAAGGTCAGCGTCAAGCACTATCTAAGGAGCATGGGATCGGAGTGGGTCGACTTCGGCGACATGAGTGGATTCGAGGAGGCAACCGGGTTCGGCGACTCCGTGATCGTGTTGGTTCTGCTGACTGCGGCTTTCCTCGCAATAGGAGCCTACCTGTTCCGGAACAAAGAGCTCTGCTAGGGAATGTTGAGAGCGGTTATCAACTCGTTCTGCAATCGTTTCCTCGCGCGCGCGCACGCGCGCGCGTGACTATATATACCAATAATTAGGCGTTAGCAGTGGCGTTCGGAGGATAAGGGTCCAACCCGTCACCCGTGACTAGAGCGACAGTATGTCCGTGAGGGGGTTCTCGATGGTTTCTCCCGTCGCTACTTCGAGGATCATGTCTCTGGTATCTCCTTTGTTGATGTGGATCTTCAGTGGGCCCAGAACCGTGATGGTCGCTTCCATTGATCCGAGTATCCCGCAGAGTGTTGCATGACTGCCCTCGATCACGACGTTCGGTTCAGGAAGCGCCCCTCTGCTCACGGACACGTTGTTTGCCTCGTCTACGAATATCGATGTCGTCTCGATGTCGCTTCTCAGAACGACGGTGAGGGGGAGTCCTAGGGACCGAAGGAACAGACGCCTTCCCTTACTGAACAGAGTCTTCAGGGCCTCGACGTCGACCGGCACGGTCTCGGACGGCGCATCGTCGTTGGAGTCCTTTGGTGCGGGGTTCATGTCAATCCCTCATTCTCATTCTGAACGCTTCTAACTTTCGTTCTTCATCTCGAATATCTTGGGCTCACTCCGCTATCAACAAGTAAGATTAGCCATGCCGCACATATGGCCGGATGCTTAGGAGGCGGAAGAGTGAGGCTCGAGATACTCACGGAGGATGAGATCGCGCGGATCGACAAGACTTCAATCGACATCCTCACGAAAACGGGAGTGTCAGTATTCGAGAGGCAGAGCAGAGATATGTTGAGGCGAGAGGGAGCGCAGGTAGATGATGCGAGTGCAAGGGTGAGGATTCCTGAGAGGATCATCAGAGAAGCACTCGAAAGCGCTCCGTCAAGGTTCAGGCTCGCTGCTAGAGACAGCACGAAATCGGTCGAGCTGGGCTCAGGCAGGACGCATTTCACGAACTCCGCTACTGGAATCAAGGTTCTCGATCATATCACAGGCGAGGTGAGAGCGTCAGTCCTTTCGGATATCCCCGTCTTCGCCAAGGTGGCTGACGCTCTGGACAACATCCACTTCTACGGGCCGACGGTGGTTGCCAACGACATCAAGAGCGACACGCATTTTCTCAGCGAGATGGTAGCGGGTGTCGAGAACACGTCAAAGCACGTGGCGCATGAATCTCATGGGACCGAGCTGACGAGGCTTTTCGTGAAAGTCGCCCAGATACTGTCAGGTGGAGAGGAGGAGTTCCGCAAGAATCCAATGGTATCAGCTGGAAGCTGTCCTGTGAGCCCTCTTCAGTTCGACAGGGCGAATACCGAGGCCTTGTTGGAGTGCGCGAGGGCGGGCATGCCCGTCGACATCCTAAGCATGGCGATGGGAGGTGGGACTGCGCCCATAACTCTCCCGGGCGAGTTGGCGGTCGTCAACGCAGAGGTGCTCGCGGGTATCGCCATATGTCAGGTCGCCAGCCCTGGCTCCCCTGTCATATATGGAAGCGTTGCCTCCACGATGGATATGCGGACAGGAGTGCTCGCCCTGGGCGCGCCCGAGCGTGCGATCCTCAACGCTGCCGTCGTCCAGATGGCGAAGCACTACGGCATACCCTCGATCGTAGGCGGCATCAGTACTGATGGGAAGCTGCCAGGAGACCAGACGATGTTCGAGAAGACCATGACGGGCCTGCCGCTCGCGCTCGCAGGAGCAGACATCATATTCGGGCCCGCGATGCTCTCGTCTGCCACCACCTATAGCGTGGAACAGATGGTGATCGATGATGAGATTGCTGGCGCATTGGCGAGAGTCTGTGACGGCATGCCTGTTGATGACGAAGGGCTGGCGCTGGAGCTTATCGAGGAGACAGGGCCAGGCGGTGCGTTCATTGGCACAAGGCACACGCTCGAGCATCTGAGAAGAGATGTGTGGGTTCCTCGACTGGCGGACAGAAACATCGCCGACAACTGGGTTAGGTGTGGCGCCAGAGACATGCGTCAGAACGCTAGGGAGAGGGTTCTTCAGATCCTCTCTGAGCACTCGGTTACCCCGATCGAGGAAGAGCAGAGGAAGGAGATTGGCATGGTGCTCGAAGCCGCGTCTCGCCTTGTCTAGGACTCACGCGCTATGACGCCTTCGATCTCGAAAGCAGCCGTTCCTCGTGCTCTTTTATGACCTGGTCTCCCGTCTGGATAATCGACTTGTCAAACCGGGGGACTTCGTGTTCCCTCAGGATCCTCTTGGCAATCTCTCTCGCCTCGGTGACCATAGTCTTCGACATGGTGGCCTCGAACCTCGCCTTGTCAGGGTCCCTGCTGATGATCTCCTTCCTGAAGTTGCGCGCCGTGTGTATGTGAGTAAGGAACGTGTTCCCATGCCCCACCTCCCTTATGACGTCCAGCGCCGCCGTCTCCCAGCTGATTTCGAAGGCGGTCATCTGCTTCCGCACATTCTCCCACACGTACGAGTCGATGACCTCCTGCTCTAGCGCCGTCCCCTTCGCGTTGTCGAGCGCGCCGACGCCCCCCTGCATGTCGGAGCCGGTCATCGTGCTGATCGCTAGGCCCATCATCTCACTGAACGTGTGCGGTAGGCCCGGCTCCGTCGTATCGTTCGTGCCCCAATCCCCGACCATGCAGGGCAGTCCGTAGCGTCTTGCCATCTGTGCGAGCCCAGCCGCAATCAGCGGCTGGTTGGCGCTCTGGTAGTTTATCATCCCGGTGCTCATGCTTACCGGCGTCGAAGACGAACAATAGATTGTGCGGGCGCCCTTCCTTGCTGTCTGGCCGATCACGAAGCTCGCTAGGTTCTCCGAGTTCGCGTTGACGAGGGTCCCCGCCAGGGTCACCGGGGCTGTACCGCCGGATAGCGACATGGTCATGGTCGTCACGGGCACGCCCGCCTTCGCAAACTCGACCATCGCCTCCACGGCATCCTCCTCGAACGTGAGCGGAGCGATCGAACAGTGTATGACCGAGAAGCGTGGCCTCTTGTCCAACTCCTCCTTGCCTCCAGCTACCAGGGCACCGAGCTCGACCTGCTTCCTCGCGTCTTCGGCATTGTATATCTCTACGCCGTGGACATGCTTCGTGGTGTTCTGCAGCGCCGTCCACAACTCATGCAGTCCATGCGTCTGATGAGGGACCTCCGTGGCAGTCGTACAGGTCTGAACGAAATCGACGCCTGTCAACGCATCAGCCACCCTGACGCAATCGGCGATGTCTTTGACCGTGGAGTCGCGTCTCTTTCCCGTGTTGATGTCGATGATGTACGTCGCAAGGCCCGACGTTCCGACATATGGCCATGAGCTGACGGGCATCCTCAGGTCGTGCTTTGATTCCCTGCCGTGTAGCACGATCTCCTTTGGCACATTGGAGAGGGCTTCCCTCACCATGCTCTCAGGGATTCTTGCCACCTGTGTTCTGCCGTCGACCGCCGCACCAGCTTCTTCCAGCATGTTCAGAACGCTCTCGCTCTTGACTTTGACGCCGATTGTCTCGAGGCATTCCATGGTCTGCTGGTCAATCAGCTCCTCCTCCTCTTTCTCCAGGAATCTCAGTCTCGCAACTGCCATCAGATCACCTCATCTGTATCCCCTTGGTCTTCATCTCAGAGGGTATTCGCCCCATCCTTGAGTATCTCATCCAGTCTCTTCGAGATGTCTTTGTCCAGCATCACCGGTTCGTGGCTCCGTAGTATCCAATCGGCCTTCTCCTTGGCCAATACAAGCTCTTCCTTCTTCCCCTTCTCGACCCATTGGTCGAATGGTTCCGATGTGAATATCGACGACTGGAAGAAGTCTCTAGCCTCCATCATGGTCGCCCTCTCAGCGAGGAAGCTGCCCTTCTTGGGGCCGATGCCCAATATCCCGGCCTCCTTTATCATGTCGAGGTGCAACGCTTCCTTCGTCGTGGGGATCTCACGCCCACACGTCAACGCCCTGCCGACGATGTCGTTGTCGATGATCATCTGCTCGTAGGACAGGACGGTCGAGCAGTCTAGCATTCCTATCCCGTTGTTGACCTCCTGTCCTGTTATCGTGCTTATCGTTGCCATGATGCCGTTTTCGAGGGCGCTCTGAACTCCTGGGACCTTGGCGTTGGATCCAAGGCCTCCGCAGGCCGAGGGCATCTTGACATACTTCGCCATGTCATGCGCGAGCGCGCACAGCAACACCCCTTCGGGAGAGCCGAGCTGTATCGCCCCCGTCCGTGGGTCCATGTTCGACAGGACGGAGCCGTATATTGTCGGCGATCCCTTTTCGTGTGCCTGCATCGCCGCCGCGAGAGCGAGAGTCTCCGCGTGGTTGATCACGAGGTTGCCGGCGTATGTCGCCGGGCTGCTGACACCCATCATGGCCATGCCGGTTATGTAAACGGGCACGTGCGCCTCTGCCCACACCATCGCCGCCTCAGTCGCATCTCCGTCAAGCGTCAGGGGCGACATCGTACAGACCATGGCCGACATGATGTGCCTCTTCTTGAGTTCCTCGGGCCCACCCACGATCTCGGAGGCCATCCTGATCTGCAGCCGCGCCTCCTCTGCCGTGGACGTCGACTCGCTCTCTATGTGCTTGCGTGATCTGTCGAAGGCCTCCTTCATCCCGGCGATTACGTGGATGTTCTCAGCCACATCCGACGCGACCACCATGGGCTCGTATATACTGCAGTGGGGCAGGTAGTCCGCGACCACAGCCGTGTCCTTGATGTCCTGAAGTACGGAGAGCCTCCGACTCTTGGTCTTCTGATCCCACACGGTGATACCGCAGCCGTCCGTCGTATAGTAGCAATGTGAGCCGTCGACAGGTAGGTCGTACTCCTTGTCGCGTCCTGCCAACACTATCTTCTCAGGCACGCTGGCGATCAGAGACTGGACGAGGCCTTCCGGGAACTTCACTACTCCCGTGCCCTCGTCAACGGATGCGCCTGCCGTCTTGAGGGAGTCACGCGCGACCTTGCTGTGTATCCTCACCCCAACGGTCTCCATTATCTCAAGTGCGCCCTCGTGGATGGCTTTCATTTGTTCCTCTCTCAGGAACCTCGTCGGCTTCCTTATCCTAAAACTATCTGCGAATGCAGGCATGGTACAATCCCCTGAGCGAGTCAAACAAGTCGACCCGCAGGGGGTGCATCCACCCGGTCCAATTAAGGCTTTCTGTCACATCGGCGCGTCGATGGAGCGAGACCGTCCGGTGGTCAGCGGTCGAGGCGCGCATCCAATCCCGCATCACGGCCCGATGCCCCAGCCTACGATGGCCTTACGCTCGTTCCCGATTGGCAGCAGCGGATGCTGCGGACAAGCAGTTGACAGGACCCTATCGTCCCGTCCAGACCGGCGCGGTCCACGCCGTCACTCCGGGCGAGTCCCCCTCCAATGGTGATGCCGTCGTCACGCGTACGAAGAAGTACCGCGCGTCCTCCGATACAAGGTCTACGGTGAGATCCACGGATGTCCCGCTCGCTCCCACGGTCGCTACTGCGACGCCACCATCAGATATGATCTCGACAAGGGTGATTTCGTCGCCCAGGCCGTCGGGGTCATCTATTTGTATCGAGGCAGTGTAGGTTGTGACTGTGGTATCTGTCAGAACCGAGCCCATAACCGCGTCGTTCAGGGTGTAGCGTATCTCGAGGTTCTTGTCCAGCGTCCCGTACCCCCGGCAAGCCCTCATGGCATCGTACAGGTCCTCCGGTGTGAGGCTCTCCGCGAGCAGGACGCTCCTCATCTCATGGCCTGCTATCCAGTCGGTGTAGTGCGTGTCCGAGTTGGCTGAAGGCATCACATGCCAGCCCGCGTCCAGCGCCATGACGTAGCTGTCCTCGTAGTTGACGTCATTGTACGCCTCGATGATCGTCATGCCCACGTCCCGCTCGGGAGCGTAGAACTCGTAGTCCATGAAGTTGTCGCTGACGTAGAGTGGGTGGTTGAACTGACCGATCGCGCCAGGCTGTCCTGCAAGCCAGTCATAGAACACGGGGAGCCGGTCTTCTCTATATCCCAGTGTACTTGCCGGAGGAAGCTCCTGGATGTCGTACACATTGACCTCTCCACATGATGCGAGCATCCACGCCTCATAACCTGCCATCGCCACGAACCTCCTGGAAGTGTAGGACTCAGCCGCGAGCAAGGTGTCCTCCCACTCTTCCTGGTCCATGGCCCACGCGTCGTAGGCATTCCAGATCTGTATGTGGTCCGTCACGGCCATGAAGTCCGCACCCGCATCAATAGCCGCCTCGTAAGCGTCCCACGGAGTGCAGTCGTAATCGTAGGAGTCGGAGTATCCGGTATGGGTGTGCAAGTCGCCAAAATACAGGTTATAGGTTGTGGCGCCAGGCTTCCCCCCGACGGGATTCACCTCGGAAGATACCACCCCGGTCAGCAAGGGACCGGCCATCACAAGCACAAGCAAGAGACACATCGTTCGCAGTAGAGTTCCACGTATCATGAGGTAATCAACCTCCCCCGTTCGCTCTGTCGCCGGGATGTCTCTCATGGTATTTTATGAGTCGATTCAGGGCCACGCTCAAGTTAATAAGCTTTACGCACACTGACCCCCTCCTGACTCAAGGGGAGAAGAACATGTCTGCCCATCCCTCCGAGAGACGGTGCGGGATGCTCGTGCGAAGCACTGTCAACCCGGAGGTTGTCGAGACGGGAGCGCACCTCGGAATCCCAGCCCCCTTTTAAACTCGTTTCGTCCACACATCCGGGGGGCGTTTCATCCGTAAACCACACAAAGAAATACTGAGCCCGTGGATAGTAAAGGCACCTCGATTAGTGGTTCGAGGGGGAGGTGAGAAACTGAGGAAGTATCTGATATCTGCAGGAATCATAGCTGCTGTGCTCGTGTGCGCGCCGATAGTCTCTGCGGGAGGCCCGAACGGAGGATGGGGGAAGGGGCTGCTGTCCGAGACTCTACTGCTCTACGAGGGTTCTGCTACGGTCGCCGATGGATACCTTTATTGGATCCCGGACTCGGCCGATTTCACCTACGACTTCCATGGATACTACCTGGACGATGGCACCGTCTACTACCTGATATGCTTTGAGGAAGCGGGAGACACGGGACCGGAGGTGTTCACCGTCATCGACTCTAGACTAGTGAACCCCGACTGTGAGTGGGACGGAGTGCACATCAAGGGCGTGACGGACTGGCCGATGATGGAGGATGCGACGGTCTGCCTTGTACCCGAGACGTGGAACGGGGTTGGAGGTTCGGAGCCATGGACTCCGGACGAGTACCTGATGTCCTCGGAGACCGTCGACCTGAACTGACGTTGTTACCAGCTCGGGTTCCCCATGAATGCCGATGGCTGGTCGAAACCTCTTCTTTCATTTCTCGATTGTGTGAGTAGACGCCAAAGCCACTCAGGACTCCGTGTTCCCCCTCTGCAGTGAGAGCGCAGCGCGCGGGAAGGGCTCCCGCCATTCGCTGAGTTTGGTCTTCCCCTCAGCTCGTGTTCAGTCAAGGATGAAATGAAGTCAGTATAGACACAGGCGAGTAGCCACCGAGTTCCCGGTGCAAATCGCCACGACCCCCCTCCAGAGAGACGATTATAAATATCCTGGTAATCGATGACGCAGGTGAATCCGCCCGCGAGGGCGGAGGGATGGGATCCGAAGATGTACACGAGGAAGCTGCTAGCTTCGATGCTTGTGATCGTATTGTCGACCTCCGCGTTCGTGATGGTGTCGTGGGACGCGGGTGCAGATGAGAGTTCAGCGGATGACTGGGGATACTCATGGACCGACAGCAACGCCCCCGCCCCGTCGATCGCGTTCGATTGGGTCGAGATAGGCTCCACGGGCACTGACGTGGGTCTGCACAGCATAGACGACGGCAGCGTCGGACCGCTTCCCATCGGATTCAGCTTTGAGTTCTACGGCAACACGTACACGGAGTTCAACGTGTCCTCTAACGGGCTTGTGTCTTTCGGCACGTCCTCCTCAAGTTACAGCAACCTGCCGATTCCGACGGCTTGGGACTCGACCGACAACTTCGTCGCGCCCTTCTGGGACGATCTCGCCGTGGACTATTGGCCGTACAACAATGGCGTCGTGTACTACGAGACCATCGGGGTCTCTCCGAACTCGCAACTCGTGATTGAATACTACGAGGTTTCCCGCCTCGGCAGCTACGACCCACTGACCTTCGAGATCATACTGAACGAGACGGGCGAGATATGGTTCCAGTATCTGACGATGAGCGGCGAGACCGGCAGCAGCGCTACCATCGGCATCGAGAGTTCCGACGGATCATTCGGCAACGCTTACTCCTACAACGAGGCCGTCGTGTCGGATGGCCTTGCCATCGTGTTCGAGGAGGGTCTCATCGGCTTCGGGACCGATCAGACTAGGACGGCTGACTGGGGGGGCTGGTATGACTACACGCTCTCCTTCAGGAACGGCCAGGCCATCACGGACTCCTTCGACATAACGGTGGACGATTCTCACCTTGGCTGGACCGTTGAGATCTACGACGACTCGTATGTGGCGATGACGGACAGTAACCTGAACGGCTTCCCGGACACGGGCGACTTGGCTCCAGGCGAGGTCGTAGACATGTACATCAGTATCTATGTCCCTGACCCGCCTGTAGGGCAGAACGAGACCACGGTGATGCTTGCGTCATCCTTCTTCGACCCCACCGTCAACGACACCACGACTCTCACGACTCGTGCGTACCAGGCCGTCTTCTCCCCGCCACACAGCGACTACGGCTACGACTCCGATTCCGACGGGGACTTCGACTCCCTCGTGGTGGATGTTGCGGTGGACTCCGTCGGGGGCGGTTATCTTAGCGTGTACGCCAGCCTGTACGACGCCGGAGGGACGGAGTTCATCACGTCCAGCTGGGATGCGGTGTTGGCGCCCATCGGTCCATCCGTTGTCTCTCCATACTTCGACGGGGAGGACATCTTCGGGTCGATGGTGGACGGGCCTTACCTAGTGCAGATCCAGCTCTACGACAACGATGACAACTACATTGGCTACGACACGTATGACACATCTGCCTACTTGTACACAGATTTCGACGAGCCCACGGCGATGTTCGTCCCGCCTCACTCGGACTACGCGCGGGACGACGACTCCAACGGGATGTACGACTTCCTCGTCGCCAACGTCACAGTCGAGGTGTTCGAGCCGGGATACTACACGATCGATGCGGACCTCTACGACTCCACCTGGTTCTGGATGATATCGCATCTTGAATATTCGGAGCCGCTGGACGTTGGAATTCATGAGATTCAGCTCCTGTTCCCGGCTTCTGAGATAAACGAATCCGGTCTGGACGACACGTGTGAACTCTATATTGACCTGATTCTGAACAACTTCACATGGGTCGCGAGCAGCTACCACACGACCGGATACTACGTGTACACGGACTTCGAGGGGCCGTCGGTCGAGTTCGCCCCTCCCCATGACGACTACGCCGAGGACACGGACAGCGACGGATACGACAACCAGATCGTGATAACGATCTACATCGAGTGCTACGAGGCGGGCCTGTTCGATCTCGAGGCGTGGGTGTACGACCCGTGGGGCAGCGACTTCATGGAGGTCTTCGAGACCCTGAGCCTGGCCGTCGGAACCACCGCTTATGTGATCACGCTCGACTCCGAGACCATCCGAGAGCGCGGCATATCGGGATACTACGATGTCGAGATGTACCTGATCGAGAACACCACGTCCGTCTTACACGACTCCGAATGGTTCGAGACGGACGGTTACTACTACTATTACGACTTCGACCCGGTGGGCGCATACTTCGACTCGGTCGATTACTACGGCAGGGACACTGACTCCGATGGGCTGTACAACGAGGTCGTCGTGACGCTGTACATCGACCCCGTGTCCTCTGGATACTTCGAGGTCGAGGCGACCGTATACGACTACAACTTCGATTGGATGGACCTCATCGAGGAGGTCGTGTACGTGGAGGAGGGCGTCATCTTCGAGTTCGAGATCGTCATCGACCCGTACGCTCTCCTCGCGAGTGGCGGGGAGGGGTGCTTCTATCTCGACGCGTACATCTACGACGATACGGGTTCGTACTACTATGACGGCTACTTCTTCTCCACATCTTACTACTACTTGGACGACTTCGACCCGATAGGCGCTTTCTTCGAGCCGCCTCATGAGGACTACGGCCGTGACGACGACGGCGACACGCTCTACGACTACCTCGTCTTCACGATGTACTTGAACGCCTCATCGGCCGGATACTACGACCTCGGCGTCGACGTCTGGGACGACTGGGGATACTTCGACTACTTCTGGTTCGAACTCTACCTTCCCGCAGATACCATCACCTCGGTGGAGATAGAGATCGACTCCTATTCGTTGTGGGAGAACGGCGTCAGCGGCTACTGGTACCTCGACATGTCCGTGTACGATCACGTGACGTCGGTCGAGTACGACACCGACAGTCACTACGCTGATTACTACGACCTTGCGGACTTCGAACCGGCCGGCGTCCTGTTCGACCCGCCTCACGGCGACTACGCCTACGACTATGACAGCGACTCGTACTACGACTACCTCGTGGTGGAGGCCGTACTCGATTGCGCCGATAGGGGAGGGTACACCGTACGGGCGGAGCTGTACGATAGCTGGGCCACCCATCTCGCGACCGACTCGGTGACGCAGTCGATGATAGTCGGGTACAACATGGTGGAGATCATGTTCGATGGCTGGATCATCGAGTACAATGGCATCAGCGGCAACTTCAGGGTCGAGCTGTACGTGGAGGACGGCGATGGTATGACCCTCGACTCGGACACCCATTACACGAGCTACTACTATTGGTATGATTTCGCGGGACCGCCAGCCGAGTTCCTGCCGCCGTACAGCGACTTCGCGGTGGACTCGGACGAGAGCGGCCTGTTCGACAACCTCGTCGTGAACGTCTCGGTCGATGTCAGTGTCGCGGGCGGTTACGTCGTTCTCGGCAGCTTGTACGACGGCTTCGGTCTCTTCACCGACGCGGCGGTCGCCGAGGCGTACCTCGAAGAGGGCGTCCAGGTCGTGGAGCTGTGGTTCAGCGGCTGGAGCATCGCGGTCGCGAACTCCGACCCGTGGTATATCGAGTTGGAGCTGTTCGACGACGAATCGACCGAGATGGATTACGACACCTACAATATCTGGGGCAGTTACGCGAGGGCGGACTTCGACCTTATGATACCCGCAATCGAATCGGGCTGGGCATACGAGCCCGTCGCAGTGGACGGGGTCGTGACAGCGGGCGAGTGGTTCGGCGCCGGGACGGCCGATGTCGTCGCAGCAGATGATGTGAACGAGGTCGCAGCGTCGATGTACGTCCTGAACAACGCGACGCACCTGTTCGTTCTCGTCGACGCCGTCGGCGACACAACCGCATCGGACGGAGACGGCGCGCGGCTTGGGTTCGACACGGGCAACGACGAGATCCTGTCGGACGGACATGACGATCGGTTCGCGCTGGTCACAACTGGCGCCGGTGTCGACGCCATCCACTACGTATTCGACAGCTGGTTCTGGGACTGGACGGAGCACTGCTTCCCGTTCGATGACACTGACACGGACCACGGGGGTCTCGCGGGGGCGGTCGGGTTCAGCTCGAGCCCAGGTTCTTCGACGGCCCACAGAGTGTACGAGTTCTGCATACCGTTGGCGTTGATAATCGCCTCGCCAGGTGACACGATAGGATTCGCAGGGATACCCGCAGCGTACGACGATGAGGGTGGCCACAGCTCATGGCCTGCCTACCACGACCTGGGAGTCGACCTCTCGCTGGAAGCCTATGGCGACCTCGTGTTGTCCGAGGAGCCGCCTCTGACCACTGTCGAGCTTGACGGAGACGAGGGTGAGGCCGGTTGGTTCGTGTCGGATGTCGAGGTGACCTTCACGGCTACTGGCGGGACGGGCGGAGTCAATGCGACATACTACCGCGTGGACGGGTCTGCGTGGGCTGAGTATTCCGTGTCGTTCACGGTCACGGGAGACGCGGCACACACCGTCGAGTTCTACTCGGACGATGTTGCAGGCAACGACGAACCCGTTCGGTCAGTGGCCGCCATGATAGACACGGAGGCTCCGGAGACGAGCGTGTCCGTCGAAGGCACCATGGGCTTGAACGATTGGCTGATCAGCGAGGCTGCGGTGGTCTTCACCTCGGAGGACGAGACCTCAGGCGTGGCGGTCGTGATGTGCAGGCTCAACGACGGCGACTGGACGGAACTGTCCGGCGACACTTATGAGGTCTCAGAGGACGGCGCACACACGCTCGAATACTACTCCGTCGATATCGCCGGCCATGAGGAGTCCATCAGAACCATCGAGTTCCAGGTGGATCTCACGGCTCCCGTGACGACAGTCTTGCTGGACGGGTCGACGGTGACACTGACGGTCTTCGAGAACGCGAGCGGTGCCGTGGCCACGATGTATCGCATAGACGGCGGCGAGTGGGTCGTGTACGAGGGGGCCTTCGAGGTCAGAGGCAGCGGGAACCACTCGGTGGAGTTCTACTCGACCGACGCCGCGGGCCATAACGAGACTGTGAACAGCATCGAGGTCGAGGGCGCGACCGGGGCCACCATCTTCGGGATGGATCTGTGGGCGCTTCTCCTGATCATCGCCGTATTGGTCGTCATCGTGGTGCTCGTGCTGGTCGGCACCCGGCGGAGGGCGAAGGCCTCTGGGTCTGGTCCAGTCTTCAGGGATTCGATGCCCCCAGGTGCCCAGCTGGAGGACGGTGCGTCTCCACCCTGGCCGGAGGAACAGCTCCCCCCGCCTGGGGAAGAACCTCCCCCGCCCGGTGGATAGGACTATGTCTGAAACGACACAGACTTGAGACGAACTGGTTCGAAGGCTTCAGAGCATCTGCAAGCTTATATAGTCAGTAGACCAAAAGTGTAAAGAGAGATAACGGCATTTCACGCCTCTAGTCTTGGGGGGTGAGCGGATACACAGATGTATGATGTCGAAGACTCTTGCATGCGCCTCATTATCCGTCGTGTTCGTCCTATCTCTGTTCACGGGCATGACGACGGGGCAGACGGAGGGCGTGCCGACAGAGGGAGTGGATGACGAGACGAGGCAGGTCGCTGAGTGGTCAGTGCTCGTATACCTGGTTGCGGACAACGACCTCGATTCGTTGACCGAGGAGGATTTCCAGGAGCTCAAGGACGGAGGTTCGAGCGATCTCGTGAACGTGCTGATACTGGTCGACAGGCTGTATGAGCCCGCATATCTCTATAGCATCGAGGACAATGATTTGGTGGAGCTCGAGAGCTTGGGAGAGGTCAACATGGGCGACCCGGCCACTCTGACCTGGTTCGTCGAGTACAGCGACACCAACTACCCGGCGGAGAGAATGCTGCTGTACTTCTGGGACCACGGAACGCCAACGGGCGGCGTAGGTGTAGACACGACGATGGAGGGCAGCGAACCAGGGAGCGACTGGGATTGGCTGTCGCACCATGAGATGATATCCGCCCTAGAGGGTTACCACATCGACATCATCGCCTGCGACGAGTGCTCCATAGGCCAGATGGAGACCCTCTACGAGTATGCTTCAAAGGGACTCAGCGTCGACTATGTTGTGGCCAGCGAGAACTACATCGGATGGCGCGGATTCTCGTATGACAAGATCCACGAGAGGCTGGTCCTGAATCCGGAGATGGACGCGCTCGAGCTGAGCAGGGTCATCGTCGACGAGTTCACGAACCTGTTCAGCGTGGCACCGTTCAAGAGCGAGATTCTGACGACGCAGTCCATATTCGACATGTCGAGGATCATCCCGCTCGGGGATGCGGTATCTGCGATGGCCAACGCCTTGGCGAACGATATCGACTCCTACAGGGATGTCATCGGGGCCGCGCAGCTGAGCTCCATCATGCCATGGGGCGCGCGCGGCGAAAGCTGGATCGACATGCCGACCTTCGTGGAACAGGTGATGGAGAACATCAAGAAGGGCGGCGCTGTCTACAAGTCGTGCGAGGCGGTAATGGACGCTTACGCTGAGGCGATGCTGGGGATGGGCATCACCAAGAACAGCGAGATGTACGGGTACCAGGGGATGGGCATATTGTTCCCAGCAAGTCATAACTCGTACTCCGTAGCCTATGCGGATTCGGTGTGGGGTGGATTCAACATCTACATAACATACGAATTCCCGAACATGGGCTGGTGGGCGTTCCTGGAGACCTACTGGGGAGTCGCATAGTCAGGTCAGCGACCCCGAAACCACTTACACTGATTCTATTTCCACTTCTTCCTCAGTGTGAGCTGGCCGACTCACTTCCTGTCTCGCTCTATCATTCCCATCAGTAGCATGCACGAGATGAGCGTCCGCCTGTCGAACTGTGGCGGGAGGCGGGAGCAGTCTACCTCCCATATGTCACCTACGACCTTGAACTGCTGCTTGATCTCCGTGACTTCCCGTCCGTGGAACTCGACCACCATCGTCTGGGGCACGAGCGCTCCACCAGGGACGTACTTCCTCAGCAGGCCTCTCCCCGCACGCTCCGCCACCTTGCCCACCTTCCGCCCGTCGGCGTCGAGTATGAGATACTCATCCTTGTAGAAGCCTGAGGACAGCGGTTGCCTCTTCAGCTTTCCTACGCAGGTGTTCATCCCTGAGTCTATCACGGCGAAAGTACCCCACATGTCCATGACCTGCTCCTGCTGTATCCGGAAGAGCTCCGTCGTCATGCTGTCGTCCGTGAAGACCTTGATGTTCTCCTTGATCTTGATGATCTTCTGCCTGGAGTATCCGAGGCTCGACCCTTTGGCGTCCTCTATCCGGTATTGATTGGCGATCGCCACGACCTTCTTCCGGATACGATAGTAGTTCTGGTGCCATATCTCCTGATACGCGGCTCGCGGAGGGCGTCCGACCGCCCGTGCATCCACCCTTGCTCCGCAGTTGCTGCAGAAGGTTCCCCCCTCGACCATACTAGTTCCACAAGATGGACAGTTCGCCATTGTCTCCACCTGCATGCGAATCTCCGAACGGCATATAAGGACTTCGTGAAGGCGTCGGGTCCGCTCAGTGTCCTGACGATTCCCGTTCATCCTTGTTGCGCGAGGTCTCGCCGTCCAGGGCAGGTGTAGCGCTTCACTGCCTCGACTACGATCAGGGTGGCTGCCATCCCTCCGATTATCCATGCGACGTCACCGAGGGTAGGGAAGGCGATGTGGAGAGCATCTCTCGCGGGGGCGATTGCCAGCGGGGCCGCTATCAGTATGATTTCCCAGGCGATTGCCGATGATAACGGCAGGTGGGAATAAATACATCATCTCTAATCCCGGGCCGCGGGACGATACCGAGACACTGCCCGGACTGTTAGACTTCGTCCGTTGTCTTAAGTTCCTATCCTACCCCGTGAGTGAGGTGGCGCATTTGGATGAATTCGTGGCGATTGCTCAGACAATCCTGGCAGCGGCGCTGGTGACAACGACTGCCGCATACGTCTGGTATTCGAAGAGCATGGCAAGGGCGATGAGAGACGAGCTGGACTTCGCAACCCAACCTGTGATTGCCCCGGCTGTCAACTTCTTTGGCCCGGTGATCATATCGATTCGATTCGAGAACCTGGGCAACGGCGTTGCTTATGACTTACGCGTTAACGCTAGATCAGAGCCCGGGGGACTGTCGTTTTCGTGGGCGTATCCGTCTCTTCTGCCGAAACAGAGTGCGACCGTTCTTCTGCCCCACGAGAACGAACAGATCGGGAATCTACTCAAGTTCGAGCGAATTCGATTCGCCATCACCTGCGTCGATCTGCGCGGGAAGACCCATTCGCTGACGCCCCATCTCGAACTGGGGCAGTATCGAGAGACGTTGGACAAGACATCTACCCTCTCAGAAGAGTCTGCAGGCTATTATCAGAAGAAGCAGACCGAATATCTCAAGGAGATATCAGTGTCCTTGAGCAGGCTATCCCGGAACTGAGGCGCGGTCAGGCGGCCAAATCTTATATCCCTGCTGTACGATTCGCATTCGCCCTGCTACAGCTTGTCAGGGATAGCAGTCAGGGGGGAGCTAATGAGAAGAGTGATTGGGATCGGACTAGCGTTGATGTTCGTGGCTGTCATGGCGATGCCCGTATCGTACGGCATGCCCGCCATCGGTACCTCAAAGGAGAGGAACCTGACTCCCGACGAACTGAATCTGATAGAGAGACTCGATTACGACCATGCTTGGGACCAGTTGGAGTATTTCTCTTCCCTCGGCGAGAAGACGGCCGGGTCTGAGGAGGAACGAAGCGCTCAGCTGTATGTGTTCAACGAGCTCTCGGAGATGTCTCTCGACGAGGTCTGGTGGGAGACGTTCCGCGTGGCGCACTGGGACCATCACGGAACGACAGTGAAGATAGCTTTGTCTGAGGGCGAATACGAGGACATACCCGCAACGACATACGGTGATTCACCGTCTGTTTGGGGATACGACGACGGTGTCCTCTACACGCACGGCAACTTCAACGATGGCAAGACACTTATCGAGAAAGTCGTCGACGTGGGCTACGGGACTGCTGCCGAATTCGACAGCGTTGGTCCTCTTGACGGGGCCATTGCACTCGTTCACAGAGATGATTACACGCAGGGTTGGCCGAACGTTCCAGCATCCGAGGCAGGGTTGTACGGCGCCTCTGCAGTCGTATTCTACGGCTACTTCGCAGGAGCCGACAACCCGGTCGGTATCAAGCAGGATTCGGTGTTCTCGCCCATACCCGCGATTTCGATATCGCCCAACTCCGCCGCAAGGATCCAGGAGCTCCTGGAAGTCGGGGATGTCACACTGGAGATATCCGGTCAGGTGGATTTCTACCCTGACGGTGAGTCCGTGAACGTTGCGGGCGTCCTCCTGGGAACGACCAGAGCGGACGAATACGTCGTCATCTCAGGGCACATCGATACGTGGTGGGACGGGTCGTTCGACGATTGCTCGTCCATCGCAATCATGCTGGAGATGGCTCGTATGTTCTCCGAGGCAAGGGCTTCCGGGGAATACGTGAACGAGCGGACCTTGGTGTTCTGCTCGGTAGGCTCTGAGGAGAGCGGCGGTCCTGATGGCACCTGGTTCAACTGGCTCATCGGGTCATACGAGTTCGTCCTCGCCCACCCGGATATCATGGATGGTCTCGTGATGGAGCTCAACATAGACGGTGGCAGCTTCCCGAAGACCGGGGGCAAGGCGTGGTTGGAGATATCCTGTGAGGTCAGTGCCTTCGTGTGGAGCGCCATCTCCGACCTCTCATACCTCAACGTGCTGAACTGCTACATGCCTGTCTGGACCTGGACGGATGCGTGGTCGTTCGTCGGAAAGGGAGGGGGAACGGCTGTCGAGATGGTATGGGGTGCGGGATTCGACCCGTACTACCACACGCAGCTCGACACCATAGAGCTGCAGTCGGAGGACATGATGGCCATGGTGATGGAGCTGACTGCCCTGATGGCATTCAGGTCGGTCAACTCACTGGTCATACCTCTCGATTTCCTGCCTGCGTGCAGCTGGGCGTCTCAGAATCTTGCGAGGGAGAGGGCGCTGGTGCCATTGCTTCGCGAGGACTTCGACAGGGCCTTCGCGGCGCTCGCCGACTTCGAGAGCCTTGTAGCGGAGGTCAACACCAGGGCAGCGGAGATCGAGGACCTGTACGCGTCCGCGAAGAATCCCCGGCAGAAGGATAATGCAGTGAGGCTCGCAGACGAGCTGAACCGCGCGATCATCGACGCCAGGAGGATATTCATCCCGTGGTCTATGGGCGAGGGGGGGATGATGGCCTCTTGGGAGCCTATGCTCCGACCTGACCAGCACGCGACGGACTACATGGCTGTGACATCGGCTATCCATCACCTCGAGAGCGGCGATGCCAACAGCGCAGTCACTGCTCTCGCGGGGGTCCGCAGTATGGAATGGGGAATATACTGCAGCAGGGAGGCGTACCTCGATGTCTACGCTCAGATGATGTACTGCGAGCTGTACTGGGGTGGAGAGTTCGACCAGGCGCAAGGCTACATCGACATACAGGGCGTCTACCTGGGCTTGACGGACGGCTCCATGACCGTGGAGGAGGCGCTGGACCAGCTCGACTGGGTCCTCGACGAACAGTTGGTGCCGTGGCTGGTCGAGGATGTGCAATCCCTCGAGCGCGAATGGACCAACTCCGCTGAGCCTCTTCAAGCAGTCCTCTCGTGAGGAACCCGCAGCCAAACACCCTCCGGCCAGAGGTCGCCGGAGGGTACTCGTATCTTCTTCGTTTGCCTAGTGCAGCTGAGGCCCCTTCCCCTAGGCAACACGGATGCTCATTGTCACGTCACTCCAAGTCGGTCTTCCTCATGTCAGACACTAACCTCCTATGGACACTGGAGGGAAGGAGGTGTGTCACAACACTGAGGGTATCATTAACGGATACCTGTCCGATACGCCGATCGCGTAGTACGGCGTGTCCCCTATTCCGTCGCTCCCAGGAATATCCTGGTTGGGACCGCTGAAGTGGTCCACTCCCGTGTAGTCATCCCAGAAGTTGCCGCCGGAAGGATATCCATCATCCCATTCGTTGCCAACGCACAGGGGGTCCTCAATAGCCTGAACCGAATTGTCGACGAAATCGTTGTGATGGACCCGAACCGCAGAGGCCGTGGGATTCACATAGATGCCAATGCCGTTGGACAGGAATATGTTCGCGGTCACCGTCAGGTTCGATACGAGGCAGGCGCTCATCGCCGAGCCGCTGCAGTTCGATACCCTGTTCCAGGCTATCGTCACATTCTCCGAGTAGGGGTAGTAGTTGTAATAGGCATCGGTCATTATGCCATCGTGGTACGAGTCGATTGTGTTGTGCAGCACGTTGAGGTTCGTGCAGCTCATGAACTCGATTCCTGAGTATGAATCATAAACCGACGGGACCGTCGTGATCCTGTTGGATTGTATGTTGGTGTCAGGGCAGCCGCATAGTACGATGCCGATGACCTTTGATGATATCGAGTTGCCGAATATCGTACAACTCGAGTACAGGGCCTGGACTCCTATTCCGTTGTCTGACATTGTGTTATTGAATACGTGCCCGTTTGACACATGGTACATGAAGACACCATCCCAGTTGTCAACTAGGTTGTTCAGGGCAACGTATGCATAGTCCGTTTCCTGGACCATGATTCCCTCGTGATTCCCCGTGCCGACCATGTTGTGGGATATGTCGTTATCTGTGACATAGATCGAACCGCAGCGGAGGGCGAAGAGACCCCAAGAGCTCCACGTGATCTGACATGCCGCGACAGTCAGATCGGTCGTCAACTTCGCATGGACTCCCATCCAGAAGCCGGAGACATTCAGACCCTGGAGTGTTGCGTGGTCGACGTCCTCTAGGTAGACTCCGTACATGCAGGTGTCGATATCACCCGTTATCTGAGTGTCGCGGATGGTGAAGTACTTCGTCGTCCCCAGAACAGTAATCCCGCTGCCTTCGGTCGGCTGGATATTCCAGCCTCCGATGACGTATGGATTCTCATAAGTCCCGCTCCCCCTGATGACACCGTTCTCATACGTGAAGTCGTCGTCACCGACTATCAGGATCGGGTCGTGGGAAGTCATCGGAGATATCGGGACCGCGTGCTCTGTCAGCTCGGCGATCCCTGTCTGGCCGAAGTACTGCATCACTATCCAGTAGACCATGCCCGCCTCCAACGACACGTGCTCGGACTCGTCGCCAACGGCGACCAGACGTGAGCGGCTCATGAGGGTAGCGCTCTGGATGTCTCCTTCGTATACGCTGACCTTCACCCCCGAACCGTCTATGCGCGTCAGCTCGAGCCACCAGTCGAAATCTTCCTGAGGCTCCATCAACGAGACGTATTCCACTCGTCCCTGGCTATCGTCTGGATCCACAATCGTGAATAGCCGCTCGGGGAACTGCCCCTGCTCGAAGCTGTGGTCGAATACCACGACCACATGAGATTCCGTGTCGGTCATGCCGTCGCTGTCTCTGACCTCAAGCACGATGGTGTGTTCTCCCGCAACGAAGATCCACAGGTCTGCGGTCTTGTCCGTGGTCCATTCCGTGTCCCAGGCGCCGTCGTTGTTCCAGTCCCACCGGACTTCCAACGCTTCGAGCGGATCCTTGGAATCGTACGATGAGGATGCGTCTACGGTGAACGTGGTTCCCAGGTATCCGAGTTCAGGGGTGACTGTGAAACTGGCAACCGGAGGCAGGTTACTGCTCGTGATATTGGCCACGACTTCAGTCGAGACGTTGTGCCCCGACTCATCCGCGACCCAGACCGTGACATCATAGAGTCCCTCGGCAGACCACGTGTGGGTCACGATGGACGTCAGCGTCTGACCAGCGAAGTCTGGAGTGATGACTTCCACA
>JBFESP010000004.1:0-110020 GCA_041548485.1 Thermoplasmata archaeon
ACCAAGTTGGCCGATGCCTGCTGTTGAAGCAGAACGGTGATCAGGAACAGAGACGCCGCGACCGCTACGACTACCATCGGGTACCGGCCCAGGAAATCCCTCACCAGATGACCACCCAGCCACCCAGAGCCTGTATGTCATGTTGCCCTGATTATCTTTTGGGGGCGCGGTGCTAAGTGAGAGATGAAGCGGGCCCGGTGGGATTCGAACCCACGTCGTCGGCTCCGAAGGCCAAAAGGATATCCGGACTACCCTACGGGCCCGAGACTGGTGATTGGGCAGCCCCATTATAGTCTTTGGTGAGGTCGTTCGAGTGTCACGGACACTGCGATACAGAGGATTCAGTAGCAGGGCGAGTCGACATAGAGACTGCGAGGGCGTTTCAGTTCCGGGCTGATAGTCGGATACGCAGATCCTCTTGCTAACGTTAAGGGCCGCTGGTCATCCGATATCATTTGACAACGGAAAGGATGAATCATCCTCTCGAATCCGTGATCGTAACGGATACGGGTCAGACGGGTGGAGATATATATACTCGGTGCATCGATTACTGGGCGTATAAAGGCGTGATATTCGGCATTGCCCTAGGTGACCCCCCCGGCAGTTGAACCTAGCGGTAGTTAGCCAGGACGCTGCCAGGCGTCACGTACCACCATCACACCACCACCCCCTCCAACCATGACACCAGAAATTGCGACGATATTTGGATGCCCATTCTGTGGATTCAGAGTCTCTGGGACGGAGAAGGCATGCCCTCGATGCGGACGAGAGTTTTCAGAGGGGATTGAATTCGAGTGCCCGTTCTGCAGTAGCCCCGTCAAACCCACAGACGAATCATGCCCCTCCTGCGAAGTCCAGTTTCACAGGATCGCGGCCCAGGCAGGTGAACAGCTTCTCGACAAGGCAGTGATGAAGATCGCGGAGGAGCTGGATGAGCTGACCGAACTGGACGGCAGACCCACCAGATGCCCCATCTGTTCGGAACTGCTCGAAACGCCAGGCACACCCTGCAAGAAATGCGAGAAACGTCGGATCGAAGAGGCGGGAGTGGAGGGGCAATCGGCAACGGATTACGTCGATTCCGAGCTTTTCGGAGACGTCGAAGAGGAGGTTTACGAATGCCCCGTGTGTGGAGCTGAAGTAGGATTATCCGATCCGAAGTGCAAGCAATGCGGAGCCGAATTCGCAGATGAAGAGGAGACGCCGGAGGAAGTTCCGGCAGAGGTACATCCTAAGAAAGAGGCAATTCGAATCATCCCAGAAGACGATTCGGCAATGTGCCCGTCATGTGACAGCGTCGTGAGTGCCACTGACCTGATATGCCCTCACTGTGGTGCTGAATTCGAGGAGGAACTGGAGGATCAGCTCCCCGAACCAGAACCCGAGGTTGACGCCGCAGAAGACCTCGCCAGTTGTCCCGTCTGCGGCTCGTTAGCCAGTCTCACAGCCGATGTGTGTCCTCATTGCGGCGCCGAGTTCGAAGATGGCGAAGAGGCAGTGGCCGCTCCCAGTCCAGAGAAGCTGTTGGTCAGGCCCAAGATCGTGACGAAGGAGAAACGGTGGATCGCCAAACCTTCACGGGTGCCCCCGCGAAAGGAGCCTAGGGGGTTGTCGAACGGCACTGGTATCGTCAACGGCCGTGGAAGGACAAACGGCAGAGGGCGTGTCAACGGTACGCATCTCGTCAACGGCCTAGGCACTGTCAACGGGCGCGGAAGGATCAATGGCCAGGGGCGCGTCAACGGCGCCGTCAACGGAATGGACCTGGTGAACGGCGTAGGAGTTTCGAACGGCAGAGGCGTAGGCGTTCAACGGCCGAGAGGGCGGTATCAGCTTCTGTTCAGGTGGCGTTTCCTAGCCCTCCTTGTCGCCCTCGTTGTGATACTGGCCGCGTTCGCATATATGGCAGGAGTCGTGGAGAAGCCGCCGTACGAAGTCGATGGAGATGGGGGAGATTGGTCGGACGGAACGATGTTCGGAACCGCTTCGAGCTCCTCCTCAGCCTCCACGAACATCGTCGAATGGTCTGTGGCCCCGTACAGGAATGAACTGTACCTCTATGTGAGAACCGAGGAAGCCACAATGGCGGACGATGAAGTCGAAGGCTTCTTCCTGTTCATAGATTCAGACGATTCCGCATCGACGGGTTATGCGATACTGGGAATAGGCGCAGACTTCATGATCGAGCTCCAGGGCTGGAATGGGTCGGTCGAACAATCGACGGTATGGAGATACGATTCGCTTGATGACCAACTGGACTGGAGCAGTTGGACCTACGCGGCCGCGACGGTCGCCGCCCTCGATGGGGATCAGCTCGAAGCCATGACAGGACTTCCCTTCGAAGTGGGGGAGTCCTCCAGGTTCATGCTCGTCTCTCGCGGTCAACAATCGACAGGATCTTCGAGTTATCCAGTGGTCCTGAAAGGTGGCCTTCTCATAATCGACGTGTCACCGTCTCCAGACGTGGCGACTGATGGCTTACTTGCACTGGGTCAGAGCGCTCATTTGATGAGTCTCACATTCCGATGTGAAGGGGACGGAGGCACGGTCAGTATGGTGACGCCTGAGCTTCTGGGCGTTTCTTCGTCTGACAGCATACAGCAGTTCTCCATGGAATCAGGCGGAGAACATGTGGTCAGCTTCCATGTCGATTCCTCCGGTCTCGTTCCTGGTCAGTTCGTATCGGCAAGCGTTGAGGCAGATGACATCTCATCGTCCTTCTCGAAGATCCACATGGTCGGAAACAGCGTGAAGGCCTATGTTGGCTCAGCACCCGAGTCCATATCAATCGACGGAGCCTTCGCGGATTGGACGGGTAGGACTATCACTGACTTCGACCCCCTACCTCTCGCGAATCCAGACATCGACATAGACGAGGTCGGTGCACAGAATAGCACCGAGGATTCGTTCTTCTACGTCAGTGTGTCCGGAGAGATCTGTTCGGGGGATTATGTGCCCAAACTCGGGTCGAAGCCTTCGGGAACGGGCGGCGGTCCAGTGGTTCCCGTCAGGAGAACCGCGGAGGACTTCATGAGAGTGTACATCGACAGCGACCAATCCACATCGTCGGGGTCGATAATCACCAACGAGGGGGCTCCCGTCGGCGCGGATTACATGATAGAGGTCACGGGCTTCTGTTGTGAGATCAAGTCCACGATCCTCAGGATGTATCATGAAGGTGGGTGGATTGAGCTGGCGACATCCGTAAGCGCCGCAATCGATGTCTCGAGAATGGAGATAGGGGTCGCCTCGTCGAGTATCGGCGCGTCATCGGGACCGATAGACTTCCTTATCATCTCCACAGATTGGAGAGGGAACGAAGACATCGCCTCCAACGAGACCGTCACTTTCGGGACGTTGGGATGGGTCGTGGACTCCGCCGATTCTGAAGCCACCTCGATGTCGTATCAGAGGAAGACTTTCTATGACGGCACCAACTTCTGGAGCTTCTACTTCGATGGCTCCACAACGGTGTGCGCCTACAGCACAGACGGAGGTGAGACCTGGACCGATCACGGTGATGTGTTCAGCTCATCGGGCGTATCAGAGGCATCCATCTGGTATGACTCCGCGAACGATGTCGTCTATGCGGTCGGGGACCGTTCGACCTCATTCCAGAGAGTATACATTCAGAAAGGGTCCGTCACGCCTGGCACCCATTCGATATCATGGACGGGCAGCGACGCTACTCTTGATGTCTCAGCGAACAACCTTGCGAATAAGAACGCATTCATATCGAGAGACGACAGCGGATACATCTGGATCCTCGCCAGCAACCTCTCAACAACCAGCCCGCAGAACAAGTATAAGCTCACGGCTTTCAGAAGTGAATCGACCGACGACATAACGTCATGGATCTATTCCGGAGAGATGTTGACATCCTCAGGCACCACCTACTCAGAGGTTAGAGGGAGCATCGTCCCCGCTGGAAGCAGCGGCCACGTGTGGGCCATCTTCTCTCTTGACGGAGACGTGGAGAGTAAGAAATTCACAGGTTCATGGCCCTCGTCTTCCACCCAGATATACTCCGCGTCGGGAACCATCAAAGAGAACACGGTCACAGCGCCACCCTCGGTCGTGGTGGATGGTGATGGCGTGGTCCACGTCGTCTACGGAGACAGCACGGTCGAAAACGACATCTCGAAGCCGCACATCTGGTACACCTACAACGTGACCGACGGTACGTCGTGGACTTCAGCAACGGACCTCAATTCGACTCTGCCGAGCACGCTCGGGAACCGATATCCGACGATATCCCTCGACTCATCGACGGGCAACCTCTATGCGTTCTGGGTACGGACCGATTCGAGCGGTGAGGGACAGACGATAATGGGAAAGAAGAAGTCCGGAGGATCGTGGAGCGACCTCACCATAAACAACCCAGACACGTATCCCAAGGCTCATCTGACATCGGTGTACGAGGCGCCAAGTGAAACCAGCATATGCTGGCAATGGACCCAGAACGTCAGCGGCAGCGTGGAAGTGATATTCGACGTGATCCCGGAATTCACAGATATGGTTGTGCCGGTCTTCGTCATCATGGCAGTGTTCTTCGCCCTGTCGCGAAGGCGGAGGAAAGAAGGGGCGACGAACGACGACCCGTGAACGACCCGAGACGGGGGCCTGTACGCGAGGCCTGTGCGTAGCACTCACCGTGGTTCCAGCTCTGGAATGCTCTGTCGATTCTTAATGGGCATCTCGCTTCTCATTGATCCTTCGCTTGATATAGGGCATCAAGCCTCCGCACACAAGGATCTCCATTGCGTTGGGAGGAATCTCTTTCGTGAGAGCTTTCTTGGAACCATCTGTCGACGAGAGAAAGCGCGAATCCAGGTCGACGACGGCAATGTCACCGTCAGAAAAATTGTCGTAAGCCTCCTCTGATTCCAGCACTAGCATTCCAAGGTTTATCGCGTTCCTGTAGAATATTCTGGCAAACGACTTGGCCACTACCGCGGACACCCCCGCCGATTTCAGCGCTGTCACAGCCTGCTCCCGGCTCGACCCGCAGCCGAAGTTCCGACCAGCGACGATTATGTCTCCCTTTCTCACTGCTGCAGCGAATTCCCTGCTCGCGCCTTCCATCGCATGTTTCGCTAGGTGAGAGGAATCGTAATTGTCCAAGTACCTGCCCGGAATAATCAGGTCGGTATTGACATCATCCCCGAACTTCCAGACGCGCCCCTCAGAGGTCAATCTTCAGCCACCTCCTCGGGTCGGTAATCCTTCCTTCGATGGCGCTCGCTGCAACCGTCGCTGGGCTGGCGAGGTATATCTCCGCTTCTTCCGAGCCCATCCTTCCCTTGAAGTTCCTGTTGCTGGACGACACGCACACTTCGCCTGGACCCAAGACGCCCTCGTGAGCACCGAGACACGGTCCACAACCGGGGGGAAGTATGATCCCGCCCGCCGCCTGAATCGTCTGGATCACGCCCATGTCGAGTGCATCTGACATGACCGCGCGGGATGCCGGTGCAACCAGCAGTCTGCACCCTGGAGCCACCTTACTACCTTTCAGAACCCACGACGCTGCGATCAAGTCTTCGAGTCTGCCGTTCGTACACGAACCTATGAACGCCTGGTCGACGCGCACGTCCTCGAATTTCTCAACGCTCCTTCCTGCCTCCACCTTGTGCGGACCTGCGACCATCGGGGGGATCTCATCCGCTACCAGCTCGATGGTATCGCGGAATATCGCGTCCCGGTCAGACACGCACGCTCCACCGTCACTGGGCGTGCATTCAGGAGACCATGCTCCGAATGTGGAATCTGCAGGCGCAATCGCCGCCTTCGCGCCCATTTCGGCCGCCATGTTGCACAGCACCATCCTGCCGGAGATCGAGATGTCAAAAAGAAACACACCGCCGAATTCGACACACATGTAGTCCGCCCCGGAGGGACCTAGCCTGGAGGCGAGGTGAAGGGCGATGTCCTTCGGGAAGACCGCCCTCTGTAGATGTCCTGACATCGTCACGCGCAACGTCTCAGGTACTTTCAGCCATGTCTTGCCCGTAGCCCAGATTCCGGCCATCTCGGTGGCGCCGATCCCCGCGCCGAAGGCGCCCACCGCACCCACGGTGGTGGTGTGGGAATCTGACCCAAGCACCAATTGTCCGGGCCTTGCGAGTCTATGCTCGACGAGTAGTTGATGGCACACGCCTTCTCCGACATCGAAGAACCTGCGTATCTTCATCCTGTGGACAAGCTCACGTATTTTAGCGTGAACGGAGGCGGTCTGCACGGAGTTCGCAGGGGACCGGTGGTCCAAAACGATGACGATCTTCTCGGGGTTCCATGGGCTCTTCGCCTCGAGTTCCTCAAGTGTTCGACTCACGAGGAACGTGTTCTCGTGGGACATCACCAGATCCGGTTCGGCCTCGACGATATCGCCCGCTCTAGCTTCGGGCTCGCCAGACGCTCTGCCCAGAATCTTCTCTGCGACCGTTTTTCCCGTCAATGTGTTCTCAATAGTGCCGGAGTATTTCAATTCTAGGTTGGCCCAGTCTTGGCCGCAGTGCCCGGAGCGCTGTCGGTCGAAAAGGTATTTCCACTTGTATTCGATAATGAAACCGCCATGGACGAAATCCTTTCAGCTAAAACCGGATCCAAAGTGCTTCTGCTCGGCAATGAGGCGATTGCTAGGGGAGCCTTGGAAGCAGGCATTTCCGTTGCGACCACATACCCCGGTACGCCTGCATCTGAGATAGGGGACACACTCGCCCGTGTGGCCAAGGACGCAGGCATATACTTCGAGTACTCAGTCAATGAGAAGGTCGCAACTGAGATAGCCATAGGCGCCGCAGCCTCTGGCGTTAGAGCGCTGGTGAGTATGAAGCACGTAGGTGTTAACGTCGCCGCGGACGCCCTCATGACCTTCGCCTACACGGGCACGACGGGGGGCTTCGTCCTTGTCACGGCGGACGACCCATCATGCCATTCGAGCCAGAACGAGCAGGACAACCGATTCTACGCATTGTTCGGAGGGTTCCCTCTGTTCGAGCCGGCAACGCCACAAGAATGCCTCGATATGACCAAGGAGGCATTCGAGGTGTCTGAGAGGCTCGGGATGCCCGTGATACTGCGCACGACGACAAGGATTGCGCATGTGCGCGCGCCGGTCGCCGTAGGCGCGCTGAGGAAGGGGGCTGCCAAGGGAGGGTTTTCCAAAGACCCTGGAAGGTTCGTAACCGTGCCCGCGGTCGCGAGGGAGAGACATCTCGTACTGCTCGACAAACTGAAAGATGCGGAAGAAGCAGCCGAGCAATCGGAGTTCAACGTCGTCATCGGAACGGGAGAGAGCAGAATCGGCATAATCACCTCATCGGTGGCGGCGACCTACGCGTTGGACGCCGTCGGAGTCCTCGGAGTCTCGGCGGACGTGCTTAAGCTCGGATTCTCGTACCCTCTCCCGCGCAGGAAAATCTTGGAGTTTCTCAGGAGTCGGGATGTCGTCGTCATTGTGGAGGAGCTTGAGCCGATTCTCGAGACCTCCATTCGCGCGCTTGTTCAGCACGAAGGCCTCACGACGGATGTGCGGGGAAAGGCGGATGGACTGCTGCCAAGAGCGCACGAGTTCAACGAACAGATCGTGGCGGCAGGCCTATCGACTGCATTGGCCATCGACACGCGACACCAGGAGGAGTGCGATGTCTCATCGGACCTGCCGGTCAGGCCGCCAGTCCTGTGCGCTGGCTGCCCGCACAGCGCCACCTACTTCGCGGTCAGCAAGGCAATCGGCAGGAAGGCACTCTATGCCACTGACATCGGATGCTACACGCTCGGCGTCGCGCCGCCTTACAGCGCAGCCGACCTGCTCGTCTGCATGGGCTCGAGCGTGGGGACCGCCGGGGGTCTGGCGAAAGTCAACGAGCTGCCTGTGATAGCGTTCATCGGCGACTCCACTTTCTTCCACGCGGGTGTTCCGAGTCTGATAAACGCCGTACATCAGAGACACCGGTTCCTGCTGATGATACTCGACAACAGGACAACGGCGATGACAGGACATCAACCGCATCCTGGAAGTCGCATGGACCCGCGGAACCCGGATGCGGTTCCGATACCTCTGGAGGATGTTGTGAGGGGCTGTGGTGTCGAGTGGCTGCGCACCATCGACCCATACGACGTTTCCGCGACTATCGATTTGGTCAATGAGGCGATTGCATACGACGGCGTGAGCGTCATCATAGCCCGACGGGAATGCGCGCTCATCGCGAAGAGGGACGAGATGGGTGCGATAATCCAAAAGCACTACATCGACCAGGAAGCCTGCAAGAAGTGCAGGACCTGCGTGGTGAAGTTCCAATGTCCCGCAATCTCTAGCATTGACAAAGTCCAGACAATCGACTACGGATTGTGCGCAGGCTGCGGTGTGTGCGCGCAGATCTGCCCGTATGGCGCGATAAAGGAGGTCGAGTGATGGTCGACATCTATCTCGTCGGTGTCGGTGGACAGGGAATAATCACGGCTTCGAAAATCATAGGCGAGGCGGCGATGTTGGCAGGTCAGAAGGTCGTTCTGAGCGAGACCCACGGCATGGCTCAGAGGGGAGGGTCAGTCGTTTGCACCGCAAGGATAGGAGAAGTCTCCGGCCCGCTCATATCCGACGCTGGTGCCGACGTCGTCCTGTCATTCGAACTGCTCGAGACGCTGAGAGCGGTCTGCAAGGCATCCAAGGATACGCTCGTCATCGCATCCACAGAGACCTGGGTTCCTCTCAGCGTGTCGACTCAGAAGATGCGCTATCCATCCATCGAAGAGGTGCAGGAAATACTCGGTGGAGCATCGAAGAGGACTGTGCTCGTGGACTCTCGCGGGATGGCAGAAGAGGCAGGAGTGCCTATATCGTCGAACGTGGTGATGGTTGGTGCCCTCGCAGGTACAGGCGTCACGGGCATCGACCGCGGGCGCTTCGAGGAGGCGTTGAAGCGGACCATACCTCGGAAGGTCGATGAGAACCTCAAGGCGTTCTCTTCTGGCTTCGAGGAAGGAAAGAAGGCTCTCGCCTGAAGAATGCTTTTAATGGAAGAGAACATAGACCGAATCATAAAGGGCCCATGGTCTAGTGGTTATGACGACGCCCTTACAAGGCGTAGATCACCGGTTCAAACCCGGTTGGGCCCACTCCAGTCACGGTAATCACATCTCAGTGGGAGGGGACTGACTCGAGAGACTATCGAGCGCTAGACCCCGCAATCGTGAGAGGTTCGGGAGGAAACGATACAGCGAGTGACTCCCGACGGCACAGCCTAGCTGTTGCGGGTCAGGAGGCGTCTCCAAATGCAGGACCCCCGATGAGATGCGTGCCAACCGGCCTTGGCCTGATGAGATCATCGCCCAAGGAAGAGGGGCGAGGATCGCGGGATATTCCGATGACTGCCCGAAGAGGGATCAGAATAGGAGAGAGTAGTGTCGGAGGACCATCAAGATCGATACTGTAAGCCACTGATCCTGGAGTTTGTGCGGCCTCTCCTTGTGATACCAGAAACCGTCCTTCGCTCGCGCCTGCAATAGCCACCGGATCGGTTTCTCAGTCCTTCTGTCTCCGGGGCCGAATCCGAGGTAGAGCAACGAACCCATGGCCCAGTATCCACTCCCGTAGTAAGTCGGATACTTGAGCGTCGTCCAATGCTTCTCCGATTTGTTGAACGATGAGTGGTTGTTCTTCTTGAAGAAACCGTCAAGGACGAAGTCTCCGCCGCGGACGATGTCCTTGATTCTCGGGTCTGTCGGGTCGTCCGGAATCCATGCCAAACCGGTGAGTGCGCCCACGGTGCTCCAGTAGCAGCTGGGGACGTTCCTGAAAGCGCGGGGGTCATAGGGTATATCCCCTCTCCGCACCAGGTCGATGAATTCACCCATCTTCATGTGTCTGTATTGCGGGAGGAGCTTCACATCCTGGATGTAGGGAATGTTCCAGCCGCCATCATGTCGCTGCATCCGCATCAGCCAATCAATCAGCTTCGCGACCCTAGGGTCATTCCTCGGTCTGTCGAACTTCATGAATGTGGACAACGCCATGCCGTTGTAGAACGGGCTAGGAATCATGTCTGTCGAGGGACCCTCGATGTAGCCATCCACATTCTGCCAGGTGAGTAGCTTGTCCAGGGCATTGTCGACGAATCCCTCGTCTGACGAGACGCAGTATTCGTGGAGCACAACGAGGTTCCGAATAATGGTGATGTAGGTCCATCCGTAAGGCGGCCCTGGACCCGCCTCTTCCATTGCCATCCTCTGCTTCGAGATTGGCCATGTCCCGTCCTCTCTCAACGCATTGAGGAGTTTGACCCTAGGGGGGTAGCGCTTCGCATCGTCGAGTGTGCGTTGGACGCGAGCGTCTTCCCTGTCCATTCCCTGGACATAGACCTGAAGCCAGAACTTCACCGGTGGAACGGCGATCTTCTCCAGCCTGACAGACGAGTGTTCGATCGCCGCGTTGATCTCCTGCCTCAACATTACACAACTCGCAATGGCGAGCAAGGAAATGAGGGTTTCGAGTCGAACTCGCAGCCGTCCCCGGGGACGGCTGCGCGGGAACTGCTCAGTCCCCGATGATATCGGTCTTTCCTTCCCGGTCGCCCTTCCCTCTCTTCCTCTTGACGCTGAAGAAGACTACCGCGACGACTGCCGCGGTAAAGACGCCGAGACCGATAGCTATCCCCGTCCACGGGATGTCGGTTTCTCCTTCTCCGATGTACTCGAGATCGAAGTAGAGCGGGTTCGCGGTCCAGAAATTGTCGATGCTCCGTCCGGGATGCGCCTCCCAATCACCCCATCCTTCGAACGTGTCGGTCCTCCACGCATAGGTCTGATGGACATAGTTTATCACGACGTACACGGCGTCGTAGTGGTGTATCTTCTGACAATTGTGGACGTACTCCCTTCTCTTGTCCACATCGAACTCACGCACCGAGTTCGTGAAATTCTCCTCGTAAGCGGGGTTGTAGTACATGTTGTCGCTCCACCCGTTCCAGGAGACCTTCGATTGACAGAACAACATGTAGTTCGGATCCGCATCTGCGCTCCAATACCACATCGTGATGTCGTACGCGTATCCATAAGTGAGTGCGCCCAACGCACCCTCAGTCATGATCTCCACTTCGAGATCCACACCGATCTTCGCCCACTCGCTCTCCATATAGAGAGCGATGTCCTTCTCCTCAGGCGCCTCCTGTCGGGCCGCCAACTCGAAGACCAGCGGAGTTCCCTCGACCACGAGTTCCTCGATGACCGCGTTGCTGTCTGCAGTCGCCACCCTGACATTCGGTGATTCTTCCGTGTATCTGTAGCCATTCTGTTCCAGCAACGCGTTCGCGGCGTCAAGGTCGTATTTGTAGAGATCCTCCTCGGGCGGCTCGTAGTGCCACGCCTCGTTGACGGGGGGGATCATGGTAGTCCCGGGCTCCCCGAGCCCGAGGTAGAAATTGTCATTGATGTACGTTAAATTGGTCGCCATCGAGCACGCCTGCCTGATAGGCAGGTCAAGCCTCGATGGGTTCGGACCTGCGTTGTTCATGTTGAAATTGATCTCGGTCCAGTATTGCGTGCATTTCGGGCTACTGTGGGCCACGACGCCCTCAAGTTCGCCACTCACGACCTTGTTCCTGATTGCCACGAACTCCTGCGGTGGAAACTGCGCGACATCCAACTCGCCGTTCTCGAGTGCGTACGCCATCGCGGTGGTGTCATCGTAGAAATGCAGCTCTAGCCGGTCGAAACTCACGTCCACGCCTCTGTCGGCAGCCCAGTGATAATGGGGATTCTTATCCAGCGTCAGCACGTCACCCTTGAGGAACTCGCTGTAGATGTTATCAGTCGCCATGAACGCGCCGGTCCCGACGATGGGCGGATCGTTGCCTTCGAAGACACCCTCCCAATTGAACGCGATATCCGCGGCTGTCCAGCCCTCCAACATGTGCTCTGGCATCATAGGTATACAGATAAGCTGGGCGTAGGCTGCCGGCATCGGCTCGCCCGTCGCTCGGTCATAGTAGTGCACGCGAACGGTGTATCTGTCTACCTTCTCGGCGTAATCCATGTAGTACGCGTAGGGTTGGTACGCCCACATCTGGTTGTAGTAATCAGCGTTGAGGTTGATGGTGAAAACGACATCGTCAGCGTCGAACGGCTCGCCATCGTGCCAATACGCGTTCTGAGTCAAGTCCCACGTCCACACCGAACCATAGGGCTCATAACTCGGATCCACCTCTGAGTTCAGACATAGGTTATTCACGGTGTTGAGATCCTCATCGACACACTGGGGCGTGTCGTACACGAGGCCGTAGAACACATAGGCGGCATCGACCAGGCCCACGTTCGGATTCAGACTGTCGACCTTGCAGGTGAAACCGATCCTCAAAACACTCAGTGACGGCTCCTCATCCTCGCTCACTACAGAGCCAGCCAGAGCTGACAATACAAAAACCAGCGCCACTGCAATCGGCGCTACAATACGCGCTCCCACACGCCGCTCTCCCCCTATGGTTCTCCTCCGTACGTCCAGAGCGACGACGCTGTACTTATCGGTGTCGGCAACCCGCGATTATTGCCTTAAAAGAGTTTCGCATTCCGGGATAACACAAGGATGATGGCCGAAGGAGGAGCACGCTCCTATGGCTCGAACGGCGGAAACCATGGTGGCACCAGGGTTTGGCATGCGATGGTCACGCCGCCTGAGCACTTTTGGCGGTGCGTCTCTTCGGTGAGATGGCTATCGAAAACGCGAGGGCGAGAGCGGAGACTATTACAATCGAGGCACCGATTGGGAAGTCCGTCTCGAGAGAGAAGACGAAACCAGCGATACAGCTGACCACGCCTATCACTGGTGAGAAGATCATGATCTTCTTGAAGTCCCAGAAGAACTGGTAGGCTGTGGATGTCGGATTGATGATCAGGGCGTATACGAGTAGACCGCCGACTAGCTTCAGAGACAGCGAGACGGCCAATCCGGTCATGAACACTATCACCAGCATGAAAACGTACGTGTTCACACCAGCGGCCTCTGCTAGCTTCTTGTTGAAAAGGAGGGCCAGTATCTCCTTGTAGAACAGAACGACGAAGCCGAGGATGACCGCTGAGAGTATGGCGAGATACAGCACATCGTATTCCGATATCGCGAATATGCTCCCCCAGAGGATCCTAAGCGCGGCACCGGAGGCCGCCTCGCCCGGCGAGAGGTTCAGAAAGATGAAGGCGAGGGCGATCATGAGCGAGAAGATGATTCCTATGACCACGTCGGTGTTCAGTCTGGCGCGGTTCGCCACCGGTGCAAGAAACACCGCTGCGACCGATGCGAAGATCATCGCTGTGATAAGAGGGTCGACCTCGACGAGAACGCCGAAGGCGGCTCCCGCAAACGCTGCATGGGACATGCAGAACCCGATGGATGCCATGTTCAGACGAACGACGAACACACCGGCGATGGAACACGACAGGCCCGCGAGAACTGCTCCCAGGCTCGCGGTCACCAGAAGCGTCATGGGGAGCGATATCATCCGCTCGACCTCCGCATGCTGAGAATCTCGTCTATGATCCCGCTCTGGATGATCTCGTCACGGGGCCCCTGACTCATGATTCTGCCGCCATCCATGACGACGATGTGTGTGCATGACCGCGGTATCGAGTTCACCTCGTGGCTGACCATGAGCAGGGTCGACCCTTCTGCATGTATTCGGGACAGAAGCCGCTCGACCTCAGACCTCGACCCCAGGTCGAGGTTCGCGAACGGCTCGTCGAGGAGGAAGACGTCCGGCTCCTGGGCGATCGCTCTCGCCAGGAGTATCTTCTGGAACTCGCCTCCTGATAGTTTGCCGACCGGCCTCCTCCAGTAGGAGCTCATCCCGACAAGGTCCATCGAGCTCCTAACCCGCTCCCAATCGCGCGAATCCGGGAACCTCAGCAGCCCAATCTTACCCGTACACCCAGACATCACGACGTTCTTGCACAGGAAAGGGGAGAGAGGGTCAATCTCGAAGTTCTGGATCACGTAGCCGACCCGTCGCCTTATGGCATTGCCGTTGCTTGCGATGTCGAGCCCGAAGACCTCGCCCCGACCTGACGTGTACCTCAGGAGTCCGTTGATGGTCTCAAGCAGTGTCGTCTTGCCAGAGCCGTTCGGGCCGACCACGCAGACGAAGTCGCCCGACCTGACTGAAAGGTCGACCTCCCTAATTGCGGGGACTCTCTCGCCCTCGTACGCAGTGCACAGGTTGACCAGGCGGATGATCTCGCTCCCGGCATCCATCTATTCAATCCTCAGACTCAATCTCGAACAGTTCCTCGTCATCCAGGGAGTAGAGCCTTCTTGCCAGCTCTTCCATGTCCTCGTCTTGTACGGAGGATATCTCCTCCAACCTGTCCTGACGCAGCGATATCCTAACCCGCCTGCTATCCTTCCTCGACAGGAATATCGATGCGACCTCGCCCTGGTCGATCATCCCAATCGTGCCCTTCCCTATGGTGCAACCCGATGAAAGCTGTATGCCGTCGATAACACACGACCGCGGGGGTTTCCCGCCGGTGAGCGCAATCGCCGTCTTCGCAAAGGCATCGGCTCCGAGCAGCCTGTTGGCGACCACGCCCATGCGATATCCTACGACGACGAACGGTCCCAAGTGGCCGTGGAACTCCGTGATCCTCCCGAGGATTCCGTCGCTGCTCATCGGACTCGTCTCCTTGAGATCACTGCGGTAAGCACGAGAATGAGGGCCAGAGCGACGGAGATGGACATCAAGACGATTCTCTGGAATTCGAGGGACGACACCTCCGATTCCAGCTCGGATATCTCCGTCTGAGTGTCCTCATAGGCAACGGCCGCGTTGATGATTTCGTCCACGTTGTACGCCATGTTGTCAATGTACGTATACTTCCCGGGGACCGCACCGGGGAAGTTGCTGAGCACGACGTGCTCCTTCCCGAAGTCGGCCGCTAGGTTAGCCCCGAAGTCAACTGTCGACTGCAGATTGTCTATGACCATAGCGACCTCTGGGTCGTCGCACTTGCTCGATAGCTCGATGACATCCCCGGTCGAGAGACCCTCCGGTGCGCTGTAAGAGGCAACGATCTCGAAGCCGAGGCCGGTGACGAACGCTGAGTACCATTCGATCGTTATCACCTTCGTCCCGTTCAACCCCAGGGCTTCGATCTGCACTCTCGCCGCTTCGTATGAAGAGGCGATTGCCGCGGAGTAACTCCCTGCATTCGCCGCGAGTGTATCGGCCCATTGGGGCGAGAACGTCGATAGACCTTCTGCGATTACGTCCAAGTGTGCTTCCGCTCCACTCGGTATGTTCCATTCCCCCAGACCCATGCAGGCGATCTGATAGGCATCGTCGTTGCCTGAAGCATCCAGGAGATCGGCCAGCCAAGGCTCCCAACCGAGCGAGACCACGACATCTGCCGATGCGATGGTCACAATGTCACTTGGACTCGTGTCGAAATGGGATGGGCAAACGCCTGCCGGCATTATGAACTCCACCTCGACGGCGCCCCCGAGCTCTTCACCAAACAGGTTCGTGGTGAAATCCGCAAGTGCGGAATTCGTGCAGATGACCACGGTCTTCTCTTCCTCCCCACTTGCGGCTCCGGAGAATGCCGGGCCGAGCAGCGCCAGTACCGAGATACAGCAAGCTGCGGCCCGCCAATTCACAGGACTTGTCTTCGCGTAATCCATTCGTAACACCTTTTCTAATAATCGTAATACCGAAAAGGGGCACGATATATAGACCTTTTGCCTGTGGCGCCCGCCGACCTCGTCACGAATCGCGGGAAAGGTTTATCATTATGAATTATAATTCATAACCGATGCCCCGACCCCGACGATGCAGGAGAGTATGCTGCGAACCCGGCTACCTGATGTTCAAACCGCAGGGGACACCGACATCACACCTCCGCAAGATAGACCTCGGATTGGACGAACTCGAAGCCGTAAGGCTTGCGGATGTGCTCGACCTGTCCCAACTGGAGGCCGCCGCCCAGATGGACGTCTCTCAGCCGACCTACAACCGCATCCTGAAGTCCGCCCGTGAGAAGGTCGCCAAGGCTATTGTGGAGGGATGCGCCCTTAGGATCCAGGAGGGAGAGCCGAATGTGGCGATAGGAATATCATCGGCGAGGGGTGTCGGCAAATGAGAGGGAGGAGTGAGGATTGAGACTGGCGACGCTGTTGCTCCGGATTCCTGATAACTGGATCGGCAATCTATCGAGCAGCTCGGATGTCACCATCAAGGTCCTCAAATGCGCTCCGAAGAATGCGGAAGGCGGTCAGAGCCTCATAAGGATCGAAGGGTCCGAGGACGTCAATGAGGAGACCATCACCGACGCGGTCCGAACAGGTGACTCGAAGAACACGGTTAGCTTCTCGAGGAACGGTTCTGGAAGGTTCATCGCAACTGTCGACATGCATTCGTGCCACACGTGCAGAATCCTAGGCGATTCGGATTGCATACTGGATTCCGCTGCGTCGCGTCCCGATGGGGGCATACAGTGGAGCGTTATCGCTCCCAACGGCGCCGCCCTGACAAAGCTCGTCGATGACATGAAGAGAGTCGGCGCGAGCGTCCTTGTCGAGAAGGTCACGGTCCTGAGGACCGCACGGGAATTGACGATCGAACAGGAGAGGGCCCTTCAGACCGCCTTCGACCTCGGTTACTTCGACATACCCAAGAGAATCAAGCTGGAGGACCTGGCGAAGCGTTTGAACATATCAAAGGCCACTCTCGATGTCGTGCTCAGGAGGGCACAACGGAAGGTCGTCGCAAGTCACATTGGCGATTTCTGATGTTCAACCCCGGACGGTGTTACGGACATGAAGGCTGATTGTGGACACTGTGAGAACAAGGAATGTCACGAAGGCAAGGACTGCTACGGGCTCGCAGACGATGTGAGGAAGGAATACACGCCCGTGGAGCTGGACTCGATGCGCGTGTCCGGCGAGATAGAGGCAGAACACTACATGAAGCTCACGAGGATCGAGGAGCTCGCGCTGTACGCCTCCAAGATGGGGCTGAAGAGGATCGGCATCGCGTTCTGTGTCGGCCTATCCAGTGAGGCACGCACGGTGGCGGATGTGCTGCAGAAGAAGGGGTTCGAGATTCATTCCGCGTGCTGCAAGGTCTGCGGCATAGACAAGGCGGAGATGGGTGTCGTCAAGATGCACGGTGACGGGGCGGAGGCCATATGCAACCCTGTCGGGCAGGCGCTGTGCCTCGAGAGGTGTGGCACGGAGCTCAACGTCGTTGTGGGACTCTGCGTCGGTCATGACATGCTGTTCACCGGTCGCTCACACGCACCTGTCTCGACCCTGATAGTGAAGGACCGAGTCCTATCCCACAACCCCGCTGGGGCGATATACAGCTCGTACTACAGGGAGACGAGATTCGGCCTCGACGCGGACCATTGCACGCCCGACGGCTAACCTGTTCGCCGTCTATGGCTTAAGCCAGGTGCGCACACGTAGGGGTGAAGGTGTAGAAATGACAGAGAACATCGACTACTCCAAGAAGACATTCTTGGTGGTAGGCACGCACGCCGAAGACGACTGCGAGAGAGCTACGATGACTTTTGCGTGTGCTGGCGCCGCGTCGGCACTAGGCATCAAGACCTCGGTCTTCCTCACTGGCGAGGGAGTCAAGCTGGCTCAGAAGGGCTACGCTGAGAAGCTGGAGCCAGTCACAGGCATGGCCTCCGTGAAGGAGATGATGGACGCCTTCGTGAAGAACGGAGGAACGATCCAGGTCTGCATCCCGTGTCTTGAGGCGCGTGGGATCGACAAGGGACAGTTCGCCGACAGCGTGGAGTTCGTCAACCTGATGGATTTCGCCGCCGAGGCCGTCGAGGCCGACCACGTGTTCACCTGTTGACCGGGAAGGAGGGGGACGAATGCACACATTCACTGGAAAGGAGAAGCCGCCATCGAAAGAGGCGCCCGCGCCATCAGCGGCGGAGAACCTGAGGAACGTCAAGCACAAGCTGATCATCATGAGCGGTAAGGGTGGAGTCGGGAAATCCACGGTCGCTGTGAACCTGGCGGTCAGTCTGACCAAGATGGGCAAGGCCGTCGGCTTATTGGACGCGGACATGCACGGTCCGAGCGTCCCGAAGCTGCTAGGGATGGCGAACCTGCCGCTTGCGGCCAACGACAAGGGGAGGATCGAACCGTTCATGGTTGCCCCTTCGCTCAAGGTCATATCAATCGCGTTCCTGCTTCGCGATCCGGACTCGCCGGTCATCTGGCGCGGACCCATAAAGATGGGTGCCATCAAGCAGTTCCTCGAGGAGGTCGAGTGGGGCGCACTCGATTATCTCATCGTCGACCTTCCGCCAGGGACCGGAGACGAGCCGCTCAGCGTCGCGCAGTTGGTGCCTGACCCCGACGGGGCGGTAATCGTGACGACACCGCAAGATGTCGCGCTGATCAGCGTGAGGAAATCGATCAACTTCGCCAAAGCTGTGGGGCTCAGACCGATAGGGTTGATAGAAAACATGAGCGGTATGAAGTGCCCTCACTGCGGCAAGGACATCAAACTGTTCAATGACGGGGGCGCGGAGAGCACAGCGAAGGAACACGGGATCCCACTTCTGGGGAAGCTCCCGCTGAGCGTGAACATAGCCAATAGCGGCGACAACGGGGCTCCGTTCGCGGCTGCAGACGGTGACGACGATACCGAGATATTCGACGCAATCACCGAACGGGTAGTGACGGCGGTCGAGCAGATGAAGGAGCCTTGAGAGGGAATGAAGGACATGAGACAACTCAGGAGGTTCGAGTGCACGTCCTGCTCACACGCCTGGGAGGAGTCGTACGGGACAGGGAGACCGAGCGTCTGTCCGTCGTGTGGTCACATGAACATTCGCAGAGCGGACGAAGACAAAGGCTCACGAAGAGTCTGCGGAGGACGTCGCAACCCCAGAGGACCATCCTCAAACAGGAGAGGTCGAGATGGATGAAGAAGAGGACCGAGATGGCAAGGACGACGGGCAGGAGCTGGAGTTCGGCTCGAAAACCTGCAAGTGTCCGAACTGCGGCGTTATCGTCCCGCATACGGAGCGGGGGAAGCCTTGCAGCTCACGCGCATGCCCGGAATGTGGCTCGATGATGAAAGGCGAGCAGTGTCAAGAGTGATATCGGAGGGACAGCAGATGGTTGAGAAGACGGATTCAGGAGAGGGAACGATAATCGCCGTCACATCTACCGGACAGGAGATGGACTCTCCTGTGGATCCTCGGTTCGGCAGGTGCAGCTACTTTGCTATCATCGATCCCTCGGGGAACATGAAGCCAAAGCCCAACGGAGCGCAATCCCTCGGGAACGGCGCGGGCATCGAGGCCGCGAAGCAGGTCGCAGACTTGAAGGTCGGAGCCGTGGTAACCGGGAATGTCGGACCTAATGCCTTCCGAGTGTTGGCGGCAGCAGGCATCAAGGTGTTCGTCGGAGGCAGCGGAACAGTGCGTGAGGCTTTGGAGAAGTACAAACAGGGTTCACTGACTCAGACCTCAACCTCCCCAGGTCATCACGGCATGGGCGGAGGACGTCGGGGAAACGGACGATGACCGAGGATGGGAAGGAGTCACCGGAGCTGGATCGCATCGTCCAGAACATTATGAACGTCCTCGAATCCGAGGATTCGAAGGTATACTCGAAAGATGTCATCGCGGAGTTCAAGGACCCGGCGAACGTGGGCTCGATTACCGACGCCGATGGCGTTGGCATCGCCGACGGCCTGTGCAACGACACCATGGAGATCACGCTGGAGCTCGACGGTGACAGAATCGCCAAGTGCATGTTCTTCACAGACGGGTGCGGGGCGACGATAGCGTGCGGCAGCAGGCTGACCAAGACCGTCACCGGGAAGACCGTGGAGGAGGCTCTCGAGATAGCACCCGAGGACCTTGCTGGCCTGCTGGGAGGGCTTCCCGACGATCACAAGCACTGCACCAGCCTTGCCGTGATAGCCCTGAGGAACGCCCTCAGGGACTGCGTGAGGCGCCGCAGGGAGAAGGAGGGCGGAGAGCCATGAGACTCCTGCGCTTCAGATGCTCCGATTGCGGCCTAGAGATGATGCTTGAGGAGCGACCGGAGAAATGCTTCTCCTGCGGCTCGACTAGCGTTGCCAGAGAAGGATGGAGATTGAGAGCCAGGACAAAAAATGATTCACAGGATAGGAAGGAGTGTGGACAGGAATGAAATTATGCATACCAACGATGGATAGCGGAGGGCTTGACGACACGGTCTGCGACCACTTCGGCAGGGCGCCGACTTTCACCGTGATAGACACTGAAACGAACGAGGTGCTAGTCGTCAAGAATAGGAGCGAACACATGGGTGGGCTCGGGAAACCACCTGAGCACATCGCGAAGACCGGCACGGAGGTCCTGATATGCTCAGGGCTGGGGCCCAGAGCCATCGACATGCTCGCCGAGTTCAATATCAAGATCTTCGTCGGGGCCACCGGGACCGTCAGAAATGCGATAGGCATGTGGAAGGATGGGAAGCTCACCGCCGCCACCTACGACGTCGCATGCAAGGAACACCAACACTGACCGTTTTTTGGATTCGGGGGGAAGACGAACGCAGGTTGCGATCGCGAGCGGCAAGGGCGGTACTGGCAAGACCCTCCTGGCTACGAACCTCGCTGCCGTCGTGGACGACGCTGTCCTTGTGGACCTTGATGTCGAGGAGCCGAACTGCTACCTGTTCCAGAAGAGGGGAGGAGACACTGCCGAAGAAGTCTTCAGACCAGTCCCTTCAGTGAACAGCGACAAGTGCACGCTCTGTGGCAAATGCGGCGAGGTCTGCGAGTTCCACGCGATCGTGGTATTGCCAAGGGAGGTGATGGTCTTCGAGGAGCTCTGCCACGGATGCGGTGCATGCTCGTTGTTCTGTCCTGAGGAGCGTGCGATAAGCGAGAAGGGGCATCTGGTGGGCGACATCGTGTCGGTCTCCGGAGACGCCTTCGACCTCACGTACGGCAGGCTCAGAGTGGGCGAGGCGATGCCCACCCACCTCATACGAGAGGTCAGGAAACGCATCCCTGAAGACAGACAAATCGTCGTCGACTGCCCGCCTGGGACCTCGTGTGCATCCGTTGAGAGCATCCGCGGAGCGGACCTGTGCATACTCGTCACCGAGCCGACGCCGTTCGGATTTCACGATCTGAAGCTGGCCCTGGGAGTGACCGAGAGGCTGAGGGTGAGCACAGCGGTCTTCATCAACAAAGATGGGCTGCCGGGGCCTGACATCGACGCGTTCTGCAATGACAAGGGAATCCCCGTCATCGGGCGGCTCCCGCTCGATAGGGGCATAGCGGAGAGATACTCCCGAGGAGAACTCCTGACGCAAGTGGCCGGGCATCGTAGTGTCTTCGAATCGCTGAGAGACGGAATCAAGGAGCTGTTGACCGCATGAAGGAAATCGTCGTGGTCAGTGGGAAAGGCGGAACGGGAAAGACGACCGTTCTCGCGAGATACGCTGAGATCGCCGACATCGCTGTGATAGCGGACTGCGACGTCGACGCCCCGAACCTGCACATGCTGCTGAACCCCAGGATAGTGCACAGGGAGGCGTTCGTCGGCTCGAAGATGGGCGTCGTCGATCCCGACAAGTGCACGAACTGCGGCAAGTGCGAGGACCTGTGCAGGTTCGATGCGATCTCGACCGTCGATGACGGCGGGCGTGAGCGGGTCGACATCGATATCGATAGCTGCGAAGGCTGCGGGATATGTGGCCGTGTGTGTCCAGAAGAGGCGATCGACCTCAGGGATAGAACGGTCGGCGAATGGTTCGTCTCAGACACCGACTACGGCACGATGATACATGCGCTATTGGAGCCGGGGGCGGAGAACTCCGGAAGACTGGTGGCCATGGTGAAGCACGAGGCGAAGAAGACGGCGAAGGAGAACGGGGCGGAGCTTGTCCTGGTGGACGGCCCGCCTGGCATAGGATGCCCGGTCATAGCAGCGCTCTCCAATGCAGACATCGTCGTAATAGTCGCCGAGCCGACGGTGTCAGGTCTGAGCGATTTCACGCGAATCGCGGACCTCGCTAGCGGGTTCAACATCAAATGTGCCCTCCTGGTCAACAAAGCGGACCTCAACTGCGAGATGACGGCATCCCTCCTCGAGGAGGCCACCAGGAGAGAGATGCAGTGTATCGGAAGAATCCCGTATGACGAGGGGCTGATGGCCGCCATGGCCAAAGGGGCGGACGCAGCTGCGGAGTACCAGGGCAGTCCAGCGATGATTGAGATATCGAAAACCTACGACAAGCTCCTCTGGACCCTTTGAGACGAGGCCGTTGTCAGGCGTCGGTCACAGGGGCAGTGGTACAGGCCATGGCCCCACTGTCAAAGGGCGGAACACAGCAAGGTTTATAATTTAGGTGTACCTAACTCTCGTTCACATGGTCTCGGAGATAACGGAGCAGTATCTCAAGGTGGTCTACAACCTGACGGAAGAGGGAGGCGCTGCGAAGACGACGGACATGGCGAACGCGCTGGGCGTCACCCCGGCCTCGGTCACGCAGATGCTCCACAAGCTGGCTAGGGACGGCTACGTCGAGCACGAGCCCTATCGAGGGACAGTGTTGAGCCCGAAAGGCAGGAGGATCGCCAGGAAGATTGCGAGGAGACACCGCATCCTGGAGAGGTTCCTGAGCGACGTCGTCGGGGTGGGAGTGGATGTCGGCCACGACCAGGCCTGTAAGATGGAGCACTCGCTGGGCAAAGAGGCCGAGGAGATGCTATGCAAGATGATGAACCACCCGTTGCACTGCCCTCATGGCAAGAAGATACCGAAGTGCGATAGAGCAGTCAAGTGCGAGAAGTGTATGGAGGAGGGGGTCAAGCTCTCGGACCTCGAAGAGGGGCGTGAGGCCGTGGTCTCCCACCTGGCCTCCAGGGACAAGGAGGAGCTCTGCCGCATACTCGCGATGGGATTCATCCCTGGCACCCGCATAAGGATAGAGAAGAAGCTCCCGATGGGAGGGCCGATTATAGTCGACTTGAAGGGGGCGAGGATAGCCATCGCGAGGGACATCGGGGCTGCAGTCCACATGACCCGCCTGGGCGCAGGGTGAGGGACCATGAAGATATCTCTGGCGGGGAATCCCAACGTCGGCAAAAGCGTGATTTTCGGCAAGCTGACCGGCGTCGGGGTCATCAGCTCCAACTATCCAGGTACGACCGTCGAGTACAGGGAGGGAAGAGCGAGTTTCGTTGGCATGACCATCGACGTGTTGGACCTTCCAGGGTCGTACTCTCTCTCTGGGAACACCGAGGACGAAAGGGTCTCGACGGACATGCTGTACGACCAGAGGCCCGATGTCGTGATCGATGTCATGGACGCAACCAGGCTCGAGCGGAACCTGGTCCTCCTTTTCGAGCTGATCGAGTCGGGGTACAGGGTCGTCGCTGCGCTGAACATGCACGACCTGGCGACGAAGACCGGGCTGTCAATCGATGTACACAAGCTCGAGACCATACTGAAAATCCCCCTCGTCCCGACGGTGGCCGTGAAGGATGAGGGGGTCGACGAGCTGCTGCACGCGGCGATCCGGCTCAGGCCCAGGAGCACCTTTCAGGTCCGTTATGACTCGCATATAGAGGAGATGATTTCAGGGCTGGCATCGATGCTTCACCAGGATGACTGGCACATCCCGTTGAGATCCGTGGCGCTTAGGCTTCTGACCTGTGACCACAGGATAATAGAGGCGGCCGACGGGCGTGTGACGGCCGAAGCCGAACGTCTCAGCGAGCAGTTCGAGGAGCAGCACGGTGAGAGTGTAATGGTACACATCGGAAGAGACCGGTCCGGCGAAGCTGGACGCATAGCACGGGAGGTCGTCGCTCAGACCAGACCGTCCAGGCACAGAACGGTCTCCGACCTGACGATTAGGCCGTCGACGGGAATCCCCATCCTCATGCTCGTCCTGGCCGCCACATTCTTGGTGTTAGTGTTCGCCGGCGGAGCCATCGAGAGGATCCTGGTGGGATCGTACCAGGACCTGGCACGAGGTTTCTTCAACGATCTCGAGGCGGGGACGTCGAGCGCGTACCTTAGCGGAGCGTATGAAGGCATCTACATCAGCATCGAGGCGATGTTGGCGATCGTCATACCGTACATCCTGGTGTTCTACATCATGCTCTCCCTGCTGGAGGATACGGGCTATCTCGTGAGAGTCGTCTCCCTGCTCGATGGCATAATGCACAGGATCGGCCTCCACGGAAGAGCGATCATACCTATCGTAGTCGGCTACGGGTGCAACGTACCCGCGATTCTAGCAACGAGGGCGATGGGGTCGAAGAGAGAGCGGCTGATACTGGCGACCTTGATCACCATCTCGGTCCCATGCTCCGCCCAGACCGCAATCATAGTGGGAACTGTCGGGAACCACGCTGGAGCGGAGTGGGCGCTGCTACTGTTCGGGATCATGCTCGCGCTGCTCCTCGTGCTCGGGCTTGTGCTGCATCGGGTCATTAAGTTCGAGCCGACAGGGCTGTTACTCGAGATACCCGAGTTGCGCATGCCGACCCTCAAGCAGACGGCGGGGAAGACATACATCCGAGTGAAGGAGTTCCTCACAATCGCATTCCCCCTGCTCCTGGTGGGGAGCATAGTGCTCGAGATGCTCATGGCGGAGGGGTTGCTGCAGCGACTGGTGAACCCTGCGGAGCCGTTCATGGTAGGGGTTCTCGGGCTTCCAGCGGTTACGATCATTGCCCTGATATTCGGAATACTCAGAAAGGAGATGGCGCTGCAGATGCTGATGGTTCTCTTCGGGACCAGCAGCCTCGCTCTGGTCCTCTCGAACGCCCAGATGTTCACCTTCGCCCTCGTGATGGCCATATTCATGCCGTGCCTCGCGGCGGTAGCTGTACTGATCCGGGAGTTCGGGGTTAAGTACGCGGGGGCGATCACCGCAGCGTCGATTGCCATCGCGATAGCGTTCGGTGCAGTGTCGAACATCATACTGAGATGATCGTTTTTCAGAAGGCCGTTCATCTCACGTACTTCGAGAAGTCTTCGTCGTCATGCCTGTCGGATGGGACGTTGATGACGCCCTTGTAGTCCTCGCATGTCGGCATCATAGCCGCATCCTCCCCATTCCTGACGAGAACGTATTTTGACTGCGCTCCTGTGACTATCAGAAGGACCTTCACCCTGCCCTCCATGCCTGGCTCGACGGAGCAGCCCCATATCAGACGGCCGTCGTGCCGTATCCTATCGGTGACCTTCCCGGCCGCGGCGGCCGCCTCCTCGATGGTCATATCGGATCCGCCGACTATCCTGACGAGGGCTCCCTGGCCACCTCTTAGGTCCATCTTGCCCAGCAACGGCGACTGAAGGGCCTCCTCGACCGCCTCCTCGACACGCCCCGTGCCCTTCGACGACGACTCACCGACGCCTATGAGAGACACCCCACCCTCGAAGAGTATCGTCCTGAGGTCGGCGAAATCGACGTTCACGAGACCAGCGCTCGTCAGCATCTCTGTCAGACCCGATATCGTCTGGACCAAGAGCTCGTCGGCCACCTTGAAAGCCGCCTGCACGGGGAGCCTCGGCACAAGTTCCAGCAACGTGTCGTTGGGGACGACTATCGTGGTGTCGCATATCCTCGCAAGCTTCGACAGCCCAGCCATCGCGTTCTCCAGCCTGACCTCCCCCTCGGACTTGAACGGAAGCGTGACGACTCCGATGGTCAGCGCTCCAATGGCCTTCGCCGAACGAGAGACCACGGCCGAGCAGCTCGTGCCAGTGCCTCCGCCCATGCCCGCAGTGACGAACACTATCTGTGCGCCGCGAAGGTAGGAGATGATATCGGCCTCGTTCTCGAGTGCTGCCTTCTCACCCACCTCGGGCTTCGCGCCGGCCCCAAGCCCTCGAGTCAGGAGCTTGCCGAGCAGTATCTTCTTCCTGGCCTTGATGCCAAGGAGGTGCTTGGCATCCGTGTTCATCGCGCATATGTCGGCGCCTGTCAAACCAGATCCGGAACATCTGTCGATGGTGTTCGATCCCGCGCCTCCGCAGCCCACGACCTTGATGCAGATACCGAGGCTCTTCGCTATGTGCTCTATCTCGCTCTCATCCGCGTTCTGGCTAGGGGCGGGCCTGTTCGGTCCAGAAGAGGGACCTGACAGCGCGCTCTCTATCAGACTCTTGGGCACGACCCATCCCATCCTATCATAGTCGCCTAACGATTCAACGTGCGAGCTCATACTATTAAGCGATAACGATGTGAGGAGTGGGCCACGCGTGCGCGCCACCGAGCATATGCGCGTGGGGACACGCGCCAGGAGCTCGTTCTCGAAAACGATAAATAGAGCACAGCCCGCTACGACGGATGGGACGACGTCCGCCTGGAGGAGCTGTGCCAGGACTTGGGACTTCGACAGGCAATCCCCGTCAGTCAGATACCGGGGGAGGATTGATAGGTTGAACCGCTCGGGCAAGGTCGCTGCATCCATGATCGTCCTGCTTGCGACCTCGCTGACTCTCCTCGTCGTCACGCCAGCCGAGTCTGACGATGTCGTGGACCAGTTAGTAACCTACGCCTCCATCGCCCTCTACATAGCGGCCCTCTCTCTGGTCGGTGTTCTAGTCTATTACCGCCGCAGCGGTCCCGTCGGAAAGGTCTCGGGCACCCGAGACTCTGCCGACATCTATGAGAACTTCGACGACGAGATCTCAGAGATAGAGAGGGAGTTCGAGGCTCTCGAGAAGGAGAGCGAGAGAGACGAAAGAGGCGGATCGGACTTCTAGACTCGATATTAAAATGCCGCATCGCATATAATGTATAACGCTGTTCACTTCTGTCCGTTCTATGATTGTACTGACTGGGGCGGAATCCACCGACATTCTATAATACGACGGACTTCGCTTAACCGCGTACTCTCGGGGGGGAGATGAGCCGAGAGATTGACTTTGAGAAGAGAGAGGGGAGGAGACATGATGAGCACATTGAGAAGAGCAGGGCTGAGCTTCGCCGTCGTGGCGGTGATGGTGATTGCCTCGCTGACGGTCCTCGGCGTCGCACCGGCCATTGGTGCGACTGATGAGGATGGGCCGGCGAAGACGTCCGCATGGGAGAAGCTCGACCCTGAGCTGATGAGGGCAATGGCCAAGAGCGACGGTCCGTTCGAGGTCTATGTCATGGTGAGCGATAAGGACTCAGCGAACGAGCACCTTGCGTCCAGTGACCTGCCTGGGATAAGGGGGAAGGTCGTCGACGGAGTTCCAACAGTGGGATGGATGCAACTCTCGGCTGATGAGATTATGAAAGCTGCTGATGTGGATAGTGTTCTGAAGATAGTGAAACACGTTGCTCCGCAGGTAGAGGTCATGGATGAGCGTCTGGTCGGCGACGAGGTGGTCACGGACTCGCTCCCTCTCGTCGAAGACTACGATGTCAATGTTGTCCAGGGAGCTGTTGACGCGTGGAACCTCGGCTTCACTGGAGAAGGTGTGAAGATAGCCGTGATCGACACCGGTTTCGACATGGCGCATCCCGACCTCCAGGGGCAGCAGGCGAGATACGACGACTCGGATTCGCCGTACTGCGGATGGCCGATCGCATACGACGACTTCACCGCCATGATGCTGGCTGACGGCAAGACCAAGGGATGGGTGGCAGACACCTCCAACGAAGTCGTGGCGAGAGGCCAGTCGCTGTTGTTCGACGGGGGCAAGTACCGTATCAAGGGACTTGCGGATGCGGATGGCGACGCTGTCAGGAGCCTCAGTGGGACATACCGCATGGGATACCATCCCGACCCCACCTTGGCGGCGCTGATGGGGGGCCCGGTGGCCGTGCTCGTCGTTGACGCCAACACGGCAGGGGTATACGACACGGTCTATGTCGACGTCCTGAGGGACTTCACCTTCGCAAACGACAAGGCGTGTGTGAAGGGAGACGAGATCTCCTTCTTCGACTGCTACGACTCCACCAGGGGTGTGACCGTCACCTCCAGTTGGAACGCAGGGGACGGCTTCGCTGACTACTCCGGAGGCATGGTGTACTGGATCGCGGACGGCGAGAATGTCTACCCTGGCTCCGACTGGCTGTGGGACGCGATCGACCCGCCGGAGATGGGCAGCGTGGTCGCATTCATGGGAGAGTACCTAGGAGAGAGTCACGGCACGATGACATCCTCGGCAGCACTGGCAGTCGGACGCACCATGGGTGGCCAGCTCGGAGGCATGGCACCAGGGGCGAAGCTCATGTGCATACCGTTCACCGGGAGCGTTGTGAACGCGTGGAAATTCGCCGCTTTCGGAGCGGACGGAGTGGTCGGATCCGAAGACGAGGGTAACCTCATATCCAACAGCTACGGCTACTCTGCCGAATGCATAGATGGCGGCTACAACTTCATAGATATGGTCGCCACGAGCATATCGAGCGTCTCGCCCGGCCTCTGGTGCTGGTCGACCGGTAACGGAGGGCCTGGCTACGGCACGACACCTCCCATAGTCGATTCAAACTCGATTGGCGTTGGCGCTGGCACTACGATGCAGTACAGATATCTGCTCGGCTACGAGATGATACCTGGCTACCAGAAGTGGGGCGACCTTGCGCCGTTCTCCAACTCTGGCCCGACCCGAACGGGGAAGCTGATGGCGGAGATAGTGGCGTCTGGGATGTACTCCCTTGAACCGATGCCGCTGAACCTGCCGGACGACAACGGTCGAGTCGGAGACGGGTCGGTGCACTACCAGTTCGGAAGCGGGACAAGCCACGCGTGTCCGACCGTCGCAGGCGGCGCTGCGCTCGGCTACCAGGCGTTCTGGATGGCGAGCGAAGGATCGTGGCCTGCGAGCGACTACGCGAAGAGTGTGCTAATGGCCGCGGCGGACGACATGCACTACGACCCGTTCAAGCAAGGAGCTGGATGGCTCAACGCCGGCACGTTCGCCGAGCTGATGGCGGGGGCGGGCGGGACGATGTCCATGCTCGAGGACGATGTGGGCTACAAGGCGACCCTGTATCCGGGAGATTACGACGGACAGGCCTTCGAAGCGTTCCCGAATTTCATGCTGCCAGGCGACGAGCGGGTCATGACGGTCACGACGTTCAACAGAGATCCAGAGGACGCTGTTGAAGACGTGGCGGTCGAGGCGAAGCTGCTCCTCAGGACAGAGAGCGAAACCCTGAGTGTGGTCACGAAGAACTACAAGGACGTCTACTTCGACATAACGGACTGCGTGCCTGAGACCACAGACCTGGTCAAGGTCACGATGTATTATCCGTTCGAGGAGTTCGATCCAACCATGTCATACTCGGTTCCGTCGACGACCGAGTACTGGCTCGAATTGCACGACTGGGTTGATATCGACGGTAACGGCGTGATCGGAAAATCCCCGGGCAAGTGGGAGCTGTGCAGATATTCCGTTGATGGCTCGGACTGCAACGCGAACCAGATAATGTTGAAGGACCCGATTGAGAGGAGCACAGACGGCCTCATCGTGAGAGTGAGAGCTATTTCGCCGCTGCAGGGCGCGCACATATCTGTCCAGGTGGACTCATACGAACTCGCCAACTTCGACTGGGTCGAGCTCCGAGAGAGCGGGACCGAGGAGTGGGGGTCGCAGCTCAGCCTGAGTGTGGACCCTGCCAGCTCCAAGTCCTGGGAGGCGAAGGTGACCGTCCCGGGTGACGCGTTCATCGGGACCTACGGAGCGGCGATCTACATCGAGGATGGTTCCAGAGTGCAGTGCATGCCAGCCGTGATCACGGTCCCGTCGATGGACTACGAGTTCGAGTTCGGAGGAGAGTCGTACTTCGACACTACATACAACAACGAACTCACCGGCGTGTCAGACCGATTCTGGAGGTTCGAGGTGGGCGACTGGAGGATGTTCTGGTGCGTGCCGGACGAGATGCTCTCCGAAGACGCCCATCTGGTGACGACCGTCGCCTGGGGCGAGGTACCGACCGACATCAACTTGCACATACTGGCGCCGGTCGCCATTGACCCGGAGCATAATCCGGAGCAGGCCGTGTTCGACCCACCGATAGGCCCTGGATTCTACGAGGACATCATCGCATCCAGTGACGAGATGTACTTGGGTGCAGGTGTTTTCGGCTTCAAGACCAGCACCGGAGGCCCTAAGGAGGTCATCGCAGCTCCGCTGGGCGAATGCATGACCGACCTAGGCATGCCGGCTCCGTTCGCCGTCGTTACCAGATGCCCGTTCATGTCCGGAGACGCCGCCTCGGAGGAGTTCCAGGGATCCACAACGATCCTCGTGGTCAACGATTACCAGCCGAAGAACCTCGAGTTGACCGTCTGCCTGGATGACGCGGTCGACGGCCTGGTGACCGGAACCGAGAATGCCATGTTCGACATAAGCGTGAGCGGCCCGGTTGAGGTAGCTGGCGGTGGGGTGAACCCGGTCGTAACCGAGTCATGGCCTGCGGAGGAGGTCTACCAAGACCTGCTCGCCGGATCGTTCGTCGACGCGCTGGCCAACGCCGCGTACACCAAGGCCCTTGAGGTCGTAGGCGCGAGCAGCCTCACGGTAGCGATAAGTGAGGTGAGCGGATGCTCGGACCTCGACCTGGCGTTGTGGTACGACGCCAACCTCAACGGGATAGCCGATGATGGCACATACTGGTATGTCGGTGCGGGAGGCTCCGATGAGAGCCTGACCGTCGCCAACCCCGCGGACGGCCAATACCTCGTCAAGGTGTTGGGCTACACGGTCGAGGGAGACCCAGGCATATTCTCCCTCACGGTGTTGAGGGGGGTGGCGGGAGCCTCGGTCACGGCCACGGGACTGCCGGACTACGCTGACGATGGAGTGACAGAGTTCCAGATAGCGTACAGCGTCCCAGCGGTCGTCGGGACATACACCGGAGCGGCCACCTTCGGCTTCATGGGCGCGAACGACATGTTCGGCATCGAGGTCGTCGTCCACGTGGTGGAGTGAGCGGCGTAGATGACAAACCCCTTCCACAAAAACCTTTCTTCTTTCCTCCCTTCCCGCGAGCCAATGCTGTCGGATTGACATTGGGAGGAGGAGAGCCACTGGAGGGATTCGAACCCTCGACCTACGCCTTACCAAGGCGTCGCTATACCTCTAAGCCACAGTGGCATTTAGATGACGGCCGGAGAGCATCTTGCCATCCGTATTAATATGTTGTTGGCCTTCGCACGGCCGTGCGCATCATTTATCTAATCCCCAGGGGATTTGCACGCGATGAAGACCTCTCTGAGCAGCTTCGATGTCACTGCGGTCGTGGCGGACCTGCAGGTGGTCATCGGCGGGTTCCTGGACAAGGTGTACCAGCCCGATCACGGACGCCTCGTGCTCAGCGTGAGGACTCCAGGTGAGGGCAGGACCTTCATTCATTTCGTCATCGGGAGGTGGCTCTATGCATCCAAGGAAGGGGGCGACATGCCACGGGACCCGTCGTCTTTCGCCAGGTTGCTAAGGAAACACTTGACCAACTCAAAGATCGTCAGTGTATCGCAGCAGGGGTTCGATAGGATAGTGGTCCTCAGCTTCGAGAAGGGGGAGAAGCACGACCTCGTCTTCGAGGTTTTCGGGAAGGGGAATGCGGTCCTGGTCAAGGAAGGCGTCATCGTGCAACCGCTTACTACGCGAACCTGGAAAGACAGAGACGTCCGCGCGCGAAAGCCGTTCTCGTTCCCACCGCCGATCCCGGATCCTCTGGCACTGTCATCTGGGGACCTTGCGGCAGTCTTCGGAGACTCGGACTCGGACGTCGTCAGGACTATTGCGACGAAGCTGAACCTCGGCGGGAGGTACAGCGAGGAGATGTGCGCGCGTTCTGGCTGGGACAAGAACAGACCGGCCAAGGAGGTCGCCCCCGAGGAGCTCACTACACTGATCGGTGTGATCCGCGATTTCGCGGGAGAGGTCCGCGCCTCGAGGTGTGGATATGTGGTCTCAGATGCCGAGAACCTGGTCGATGTCGTATCCTCGAAGCTCAGCATATATGAAGGACTCGTATCCGAAGAGCTGCCATCCTTCTCCGAGGCTGTCGAGAGTTACGTGAAGCGGATTCCCGCACCCTCGAGAAGCGCCGTCGAGCAGTCCGGAGACGACGAGCTCGAGAGGCTGCAGCGGAAGCTTGTCCAGCAGGAGCAGGCGGCTCTTCGCCTTCAGCGAGAGGGACTGGAAGCCACGAAGACCGGAGACTCGCTCTTCGCCAACTACGCAGACATCGCCCATGTGATTCTGACCGCGAAGGACATGCTATCGCAATCGAAAGACCTCGCGGGTATCCCAGGTTTCGTGTCATTCGACCAGAGGAAGTCGCTGCTCACCTTGAACACGCCTTCGGGGAGATGCGATCTCGACATAAACGGCACGGTCGAGTCCAACGCACAGCGATACTACGAGAGCGGGAAGAAGATGAAGGCGAAGCTGGAGGGGGTTCTCCCGGCACTCGAGGAGACCAAAGCAGCTATCGCGAGCAGGAAGAAGGGTCTTGCAGCCAAAGAGGCCGAGAAGACCTCGAGAAGGATATCCACGAAACGTTTCTGGTTCGAACGTTACAGATGGTTCATATCGAGCGAGGGAGCCGTGGTACTCGGCGGAAAGGATGCGAGGACGAACGACACGCTCGTCAAGAAGCATCTGGAGGCGGGCGACAGATACGTCCATGCCGACATCCACGGCGCCCCCAGCGTCGTCGTCAAGATGAGGGAAGGGGTCGGAGAACCGACCCTTGACGAAGCGCGTGAGTTCGCGGCTGCGACGTCCAAGGCCTGGAACGCCAAGATAGGTTCGGCGGTTGGTTACTGGGTCCTCCCCGAGCAGGTCAGCAAGACCCCGCAGAGCGGCGAGTATCTCGCCAGGGGGGCGTTCGTCATCAGGGGGAAACGCAACTACTCCGAGAAGATGGCGCTCAGGCTCGGCGTCGGAGAGATCGAATTCGAGGGCGTGAGAAAGGTGATGTGCGGACCGGAGAGCGCCGTGAAGGCGAGGAGTACCAGATACGTCATCATCAGGCCGGGACGGATAGAGAAGAACCACGCTGCGAGAAGACTCGCGGAAGAGTTCGAGGTCCCGATCGAAGAGATACAGAGCATCCTCCCGCCTGGCGACATCGACGTCGCCGAACAGGTTGGCATCGATCTCCGCCTCAGTCCTTCCTGACAAGGGAGCGCAACAGCTTCAGCTCGCGTGGATACTCCTTCTCGCCCGCTGGCGTCTCCAGAACCATCGGTACGTCGCTGAATCTCTCGTCGTTCACCAAGTTTCGAAAGCCTTCGACACCTATGTATCCCTTGCCAATCTGCTCGTGCCTGTCTAGTCTAGAACCGAGCCTCCCCTTCGAATCGTTGATGTGCATCGCCATGAGACGATCCAGACCGATGACGTCGTCGAACATATCAAGGGTCCTCTCGTATCCCTTCGAAGTCCTCACGTCGTATCCTGCGGCATAGGCGTGACACGTGTCGAAACACACTCCGACACCCTTCTGATCCTCGAGCAAGTCAATCATCTTCGCCAGCTGCTCGAACGAATGGCCAAGAACCGATCCCTGTCCGGCGGTAATCTCAAGGAGGGGTATCACGTCCGAAGACCCGAACTCAGCTCTGACCCAGTTCAATGATGCGGCAACTGCTTTGATCCCCGACTGTTCTCCGGATCCAACATGCGCCCCTGGGTGGAAGATGAGGTATCGTGCGCCCAGCAGTCTCGCTCGCTGCATCTCGTCAAGAAGCGCCTCACGGGACTTCTTCTGAAGAGCTTCATCTGGACTTGCCAGATTGACCAGGTAGGAATCGTGGATCACCGTCTCGACGATGCCGTTCCTGCTGATTTCCTCCCTGAATTGCGCGACGTCGCTCTCCGCCAGCGGCTTGACCTTCCACTGCATCTGGTTCTTTGAGAATATCTGCATGCAGTCACAGGTGAGCGCTCGTCCTCGTCCGGGAGCCTTGAACACACCGCCTGTGATTGAGACGTGAGCTCCAAGAAGCACTGCTACCCCTCGTGACCGTATACGCAGGAATGTAGATAAGGCTCAGGCTCAGAAATCCACCGTGAAGAGATATCCCCCATCAACCTGTGTGGATTTGGGAGGGACGCCCGCCTTGTGCATGAGCGCAATCATCGCAACGTTGTCTCTCATCACCTCGGCCGTGAATCCAGCAATCTTCTTCGCTCTTGCGATCCGGACCATGGATTGCATGAGAAATGTCCCAATGCCCTTCCCCTGCCACCCGTCCGCGACAAGGAAAGCCGCTTCTGCGCGGTTCGTAGCGGGGTTCAGATGGAAGCTCCCCACGCCAACCATCTTCTGTCTGGGCGGTCGTCCGTGTATGACCACGAGGGACATTTCGGTCTCATAGTCTATGCAGCAGAACTCCTGAAGTCTCCGGTGAGGCATCGATTTGAGCATGCTGAAGAACCTGCTTATGATGGACTGATCGCTCAGGTCGTAAAACATGTCACTCATCATTTCCTCGTCGGTAGGTCGAATCGGTCGGACGATGAGGTCGACGCCATCGCTCGTCACCATTGTGGTCACCAATTCCTCGGGGTAGATCCCGGCTTCCGGGAGGATCTGGTCACTGTAGATGTAGTGCAGCTCCTTAGCCTGAGCGAGAAGCTGCCTGCGGAACTTCGGATGTGCGACGCCAATCAATGCCATAGCCCTTTCGCGTATGCTCTTCCCGTGGAGGTACGCTACACCCCACTCGGTCACGACATAGTGCACATCGCCTCTGCTGGTGACGACGCCCGCTCCGGGCTTGAGCGTGATCACAATCCTCGATATCGCATCGTCCTTTGCAGTCGATGGCATGGCGATTATCGGCTTCCCGCCCTTCGACCGGGCAGCGCCCCTGATGAAGTCAACCTGACCTCCGATTCCGGAGTAGAACATAGGACCGAGTGAATCGGCACAGACCTGACCAGTGAGGTCGACCTCGATGGCAGAGTTGATCGCCACCATCTTGTCGTTCTGCGCGATCACGAATGGGTCGTTGGTGTATTCGGTTGGATGGAACTCGATTGACGGGTTGTTGTCGACGAAATCGTAGAGCTTCTCGCTGCCCAGGCAGAAGGACGCGATCGTCTTGCCGGGATGGAGCGTCTTCTTTGAGTTGTTGAGCACGCCCCTCTCGAAGAGATCCATGAGACCGTCCGAGAACATCTCGGTATGTATCCCCAAGTCCTTCTTGTCGGTCAGATGATTCAGGACCGAATCGGGAATGGCGCCAATACCCATCTGAAGGGTGGACCCATCTTCGACAAGGTTCGCTACGTTGCGCCCGAGCCTCTCGGCCACTTCATTGGCGGGCTCCCAGTGCGATGTCAGCAATGGCTCATCTACGGGAACAACGAAATCGATATCCTTGATGTTGATGAAGCAGTCCCCAAGGGCCCTGGGGGACCGGACATTCACCTCTGCAATAACCTTCGTGGCATTCTCCGATGCAGACTTCACCACATCCGTCGATACGCCGTAGCTGCAGTATCCGAATTTGTCGGGCTCAGAAACCTGTATGAGTGCAACGTCGATCGGAGACTGTCCCGACGAGAACAACGCGGGAATCTCGGATAGAAACACCGGTGTATAGTCGGCCCTTCCTTCCGCGATAGCCTGCCTCGTGTTCGCCCCTATGAAGAACGCATTGTGCCTGAACTGATCAGTGAACTTCTCCTCGGTGTACGGTGCGACACCGAGTGTCATTATGTGCATGATCTTCGTATCAGCAAGCCTTCCAGCGGACTCGATCAGTGTATTGACAAGCGTCTGCGGCTCAGCAGCGCCAGAACCGATGAATACCTTGTCCCCGCGTCTAATGCCTGAGATCGCCGCATCGGCGGTTCTGACCTTATGCTGAAACCGCTTCTGCCAATCTACCATCGCCCAGGACCGGTCTTTCATCTGATTCGCTGAAGAAGTACTGTCTGAGGCATTATAACGCTTTGGAACCGACAAGGGAGGGCTCGTTCCTCCTTCAGGCCAGACATCCCTCTTCAGTGAACAGGTCTGAGCGGCCTGACGGCCCCGGCCAGGGTGGTCGAGCCTGTCAAGCGCGACATCAAAGTGTGCCTATGAACGTCTTCAACGCCTCCAACTCCTGCCCCACCCGCAAAACGGCCTTCTGTGAATCCGAGAATGTAAGCTCTGGATGCTCAGCCTTGAGGCTGTCGAATATCTCAGCGGGGGATATCTGATGCAGTTCGGCCAGTATGATGCCCTTGTGCTCGTACAACGCCCTGAGAGGCGGTTCTAGAAGAGGAGCGATATCGAAGTCGCCCGTTAGCCACGTTTCGAGGTCCTCCTGCTCCATCTGGCCAAGGTTGTTGAGGAGAAATCGCCTGATCGCCTTCTTCCATTCGGTCTCCATTCTGCCTGCCTCGTTCTACACCCGGAATGCCTGAATGAGCATTAATCTTCCCCCTCAAAGCCAAAAGGTTCTTGATGGCCGAGCGCTTCACCCGGTCTGCTTAGGAGATACGGGACCATGGCGAACGCTAGGATGCGCTTTCTCGGCAATGAGGAGATTGAGAGGATACATTCGACAGCCTTGAGGATCCTTGGGGAAGTGGGTGTGCTCGTACACAGCGATGAGGTGTGCGACCTACTGCTGGGGGCTGGGGCGGAAAGGGCGGAGGATGGACGAAGAATCACCATATCGGAGGACGTCGTCAGGGCAGCGCTCGCCAGCGCTCCTAAGACGATCCTGCTGGCATCGGCTGACGGCGACCACGATATCACGATACCATCAAGGGACGGGGATCTCTATGTGGCCAACGGAGGAGAGGGAGTCAGGATGGTCGACCTCATCACGGGGGAGACGAGGCCCTCCGGATCGCCTGACCTGCGCAACTTCGCCAAACTCATAGACGCCCTTCCCCAGATCGACTTCTACTGGGCTATGGTGGGGGCGCTCGAAGAACCTTCAGCCACGAAAGAGGTGGTGGAGATGAAGATCTCCCTGGAGTGGACCTCCAAGCACATCCAGATGGGGGCGACCACAGCGGACCAGGCGAGGAAGATGATACAGATGGCGGCGATCCTCACGAACGGCCCGGAGAACCTCGCGAAGCGCCCGATCATCTCTGCAGTGCAGTGCCCGATCTCCCCTCTCACTTTCGAGAAGGGGCTGGTCGAGGCGCAGGTGGAGTTCGCCAGGGGTGGTATTCCTGTCATCGCCATGGCCGCAACGGTTGCCGGGCTCACGTCGCCCATAACCATCGCTGGGACGATAGCGCAGATAACCGCGGAGAACCTGGCGAGCCTCGTGATATCCCAGGCTGCTCGGAAGGGCGCGCCTTTCATCTTCAGCTCGGACTCAAGCCCTGGAGACCTCAAGACGGGGTCGATAGACTATGGCGGGCTCGAGACGCCACTCTTCAGGACGGCGGCGGGTGAGATGGGAGAGTATCTTGGTCTCCCGAAGATGGTGGCGGGGATAGGACTCGAGAACCTGTCCTCGACCATGGGCAACCTATGGGAAGGTGTCGCCTACGTCATGACCCAATCCCTGGTGCCGTCCGACCTCGGCTCGGGTCCCGGGGGGCTGGACCAGGCAGTGGGAGCATCCTACGAGCAGTTAGTGCTCGACGCGTGGGTCTGGGAGATCGCACGCGAACTCAGGCGCGAGTTCGACGCGAGCGATGACGCCGTCTCATACGAGACCATCGCGTCTGCGGGTGTCGATGGCAACTTCCTCGGGAAGAAGCACACGGCGACGAGGTTCAAGAGCGAGTGCACCTCGACGCGCATGCCCGAGACTACGATGAGCATGCGCCTGAGGGACGCGGTCAGGGGCGAAGCGATCGCAAGGGCTCACGAAGAGGCGAAGAGGATCCTGGATAAGCAGTGGAAGCCCAAGATAAGCCCCGAGCAGTCTGCGAGGATGGACGACATCGCGTACGGACGATGAGAAGGGAGGTGCGCCCGAGCTGGGATTCGAACCCAGGTCTAGAGCTCCGCAAGCTCCTAGGATATCCAAGCTACCCCACTCGGGCTTGACCTGTGGCGTCAGCCCCCTCCATGCGGACAACGGTAGAAATACCTAACCGTAGGGGCGACGCTCAATAGGCGGTCGTCCAGTCCACCTTACCTTTCTTGCGAGCGATGTTGTCCGCCACCCTGAACACGCCTATCGACATGATGAAGAACACGCCTGCAGAGACAAGCAACAGCGCCATGAGGGTGAGATCGCTCATGCCGCCCATCCCTGTGACATCGTATCCGGAGGACGCCGCGAGGCCATCCATGGCCTCTGGCACGACCGCGCGCCTGACGACCTCCATCCAGTAGGTCACAGGCAGGAACTTCGAGATCGTCTGAGCCCATGACGGCAGTATCGTGATCGGGAACACCACCCCCGACATCACATAGAACACTCCCGCCAACCCTTCGTTGATGCCTATGCTGTGCTTCGCCGTGAGGAACGACACGCCCCCCATGGCGAGGCCGAGGATGCATATGCAAAGTAGTCCGACAGCGAGTGACGGCACCAGCAACAGCCAATCGACCGCCCCGAGGTCGATCCCGACGCCGAGCGCGAGCACGCCGAACACGAGAGTGATGAAGACTCCGAACGACGTTATGGCTATCTTGATCGCCGACCTGCCGAATATGTAGACGTAGAAGTTCATGGGCGCCATGTAGACGTGCTTCAACGTCATGTAGTGCTCCCTGTCGTCGTGGATGACCCATGTGACGCCGAACAGGACCTCGGCCACGAACATGTACAGGGCGTTCCCGACGTACATGTACGAGAAGAAGTCGTTGGCCGTCTCGCCGCCGGTGATGACCAGGTACATGAACACCAGGATGAGCGTGCCTGCTATCGGCTTGACAATCGAGTATGTAGCGAACAGGAACGGGTCGGTCCAGTTGGCCTCCATCTGCCATCCGAGCCAGGCGGAGTCCTTGAGTAGCCTGAGATCTCTGATCACTGCCATCTCAATGTCAGCCTCCCAGTTGTCTTCCCGAGATGCTCCATGTATCTCAGGGCGTATCTCGCGAGCAACATGAACACGACGCAGAGCACGCACAACACAGCTATCTCGGTGTTCACCGACAAGAACGCGTCGTCCGCCCCTGCTGGGAATATCACCTGCCTCATCGCATCAAGGCCGAGTGTTACCGGGATTATCGACGCGCCGGCTGCAGCCCAGAAGCCAAGACACCTCACTGGGAAGTAGAACCCTGTGGCGAAGTAGATCGGCTCCATCATGAGGGAGGATAGATGGTAGGCCTCCCTTCCGAGAAGCAGGTAGAGAGAGGCGAACATCATGCCCATGCCGTAGAGAGAGATCATTGTGACCACGAACACGACGAGCAAGGTGACCGGGCTGCCCAGGGAGAAGATGACGTCGAAGGCTATCACGCCGACCACCACAGTAGCCGCCGCCTGTATCGTCGTCTCGACCAGCCCGCCCACCGCCATCCCCGCCAAGATGGACATCCTGGAGGTCGGGGCCATGAGATAGAGCGACAGATTGCCGATCTCCTTCTCCCAGTACAACTGGGATGCCATGCTCCAGAGTATGTTGAGCCAGAAGGCGGTCATGGCACCGCCCAGGACGACATAGCCGATGAACTCGGCGTCTGCTTCCAGGAAGCGGTAGACGTACGCGTAACCTGCGATGGTGAACAACGGAAGCACGACATCGAAGAAGAACCAGCTGGGCTCCCTGGTGGAGCCGATGAGTCTGGGATACGCCCTTCCACGGATCGCCCTCAGGTTACTTATCAGAGGGCTCTCACTCATTCGAGCCCTCTCCCCACGAGCTTAATGAAGACATCCTCGAGAGTCGGCTCGGTCTTCTGCAGCGAGAGGATCTTCGACCCCTTCCCCAGGACCGTCGATACGATATCTGACACGGACGACTCGTCCTCCAGGACGAACCTCAGGGTCGTCTCGTTGCCTCCCGCGTCCTTGGTGGACGAGAAGTTGCCGATGCCCGGTATGGAACTGAAGTCGTTGATGTCGTTGAGCCCGCCGACCGACAAGGTCAGAGTCGAGTTCATCCTGACCAGCTTCTTCAGGTTGTGTGGGGTGTCGCACGCGAGGATCTTGCCGTCGTCTATGATGGCAATCCTGTCGCATAGCTCGTCCGCCTCCATCATGTAGTGCGTCGTAAGCAGAACCGTTCTGTTGCGGTCCTCACGTATCCAGTCGACGACGAATTCCCTCACCGTCCTCGCGGCGTTGACGTCCAGACCGAGGGTCGGTTCGTCGAGGAATATGATCTCGGGATTCGTCACGAACCCCCTGATCACGTTCATCTTCTGCCGCTGGCCCGTCGAGAGCGTCCTGACCTTCTCCTTGTCCTTGTCCCGGAGGCCGAATCTGTCAAGGAGAGCATCGATCCTCTGATGGGCCTCTTTGCTCTTCACTCCGTAGAACTGCGAGAACATCCACAGGTTCTCACGGACCGTGAGAAGACCATATCCGGATATCTCTCCCCCGGACACCATGTTGATGCGCTTCCGGACCTCCTGCAAGTCTTTCGCGACGTCGAAACCCGCGACGTACGCCTTCCCTGAGGTGGGTAGCAGCAGCGTGCTCAGTATCTTGAGTATGGTCGTCTTCCCAGCCCCGTTGGGGCCGAGAACGCCGAACAACTCACCCCTGTCGATCCTCAGGTCCACTGAGTCGAGGGCCGTGACTATCTTGCCCTCCTTCTTCTTCTTGGGTCGGAAGACCCTCGTCAGAGACTGAGTCTCAACAGCATGCTGCATTCAGATACCTGCCTTATGCGCTTCGTCATACAAAGCATCGGATGGAGCGGAAGTGTGCGCCGTTGACCGGTGAACGCCTTCCTTTCAGACAACCATGCCAGGTCACGCCTCGTACTGAGTCCTGTACCTGGTGACATAGCCAGCGATCTTGTTCCTCATGGAGACGGAGCGCACATCGGTGAGCTTCGAGACCATCTGCTTGTTGTGCTGGTAGTCACTCGTGAACTGTTCCGGATACTTATGGACCAGCTCGACGGCTACCCGCTTGATGTATGTTGGCCTTATGTTTCCCATACCAGCTCACCGTGAAGGGCTCCGAAGGAGAAGGGTATATATATGATTTGTGGGGACAGGTGCAGGGAGCCACGCGCGCATGTTTCAGTCGCCAGCGCGCGAGATCTCAACCAGAAGTTCCTCATCGGACGGTAGGCTGTTGTCCGCGTAGGGTCTGCCGCACGAATATTCTCCCTCGGGGCATGACCCCCTGAAGCATCCCGGGCCCGCATCAGCGAAGAGGATGGGAGCGGCCTTCCTTGCCTCAGCCAACATCTTCCAGGCCATCAGGCGGATCTCCCACTGCGCCCGCCTGCAGCACCTGAGTCTGAAGAGATGCCAAAGCTCCCTGGCGTTCATCGTGACGGTTATGTTGGTGTGGCATGCGTTCGGGAGCGCGTACCTCGCGTCCTCCTTCGGCATCTTCTGCGCCAGCTCACGATACGCCACCCAAGCATCGTCCATAGCCTTATCGTAGAGCATCTTGGCCCCGGGGTCCGCCGATATCTTCGGAGGGGTCACATACTCCGCCTTGTCCATGCTGACATATCGTTGACTCTGCTGGGAATAGGACGCGATCCGGTGTCTCACCAGTTGATGTGTCAGTGACCTTGATACGCCCTCGATACTGAACGTGAAATGAGCGTGCTCCACCACGGAGAGATGGCCCATGCCGACGACCTTCTCTATCATCCTCTTCGCCCGGTCATCAGAGGTCGTCTCGAACAACTCGGTCGCGCCCTCCTCGGAGTAGCACGACTGAGCAGCCGCGGCGCAGATCCTGTCAGGATTCCTTGTGTAGTCGACGAGTGTTACCTTCACGTGCGCACCAGCCGGGTAAGGCGGCTAAACGGGTTTCCTCTGTGATAACCTTTTAGGGGCTCTGGGCATGCGATCAGTCAAGCCGGATTGACTCGAGACTCCTTCCCTTTCTTCATGCCCTTCGTCCAGGAGGAGCAGGGGCAGAGGGATTCGAACCTCTGCTGAGCCAGTATGTCCGAAGCCTGAAGAGATCGGGCGAGAGTCCACGCCGGGGGCGACCCCTCCCCTCGTCTCCTTCCCGCATCGGTAATCAGAACGGGTCTCCCCCGTGGCTCGGGTTCTGAAAGTTATTTATAGGACACATTATGTTATGTATAGCGCACTAAGGTGTGTTTCATGAAAGAGATGACAAAACTCGTGCTGCTTGCTGTGCCTCTCGCCATTCTCGTCGGCTACTCATGGTTGTTTGTGCTACCCTACTACTCGTATGTCGATCCCCTGGATAGAGCGCCTGGCCCCGTCATCCTTGGGACCATCTGGGCCGTTGGCATCACCATCGCGTCCGCGGTCATAGTCATAAGGCAGTATCGTGCCGTTCGAGTGGGATTCCGACTGAATGATGAACGCAGTAGGGGGATAGCATTGCGGGCTGGTTACTACTCGTTCTGGATCTCAGTTGGATGGTGGCTCCTTCTCAATTTCGTCATCCTATCAGACACAGGAGCATTGGGACTTCTATCCATTGACAAAGCTCCGGAGGCGTTGTTCGGAGGAATGCTGGCACTGCCCGCAATCTTCTTCATTGTCTGGTCATATCTGACACACAGGTACAGGCCGGGTCCTGGGTGATTCATTGAAGACGAGAATAAAGGAGCTCAGGGCAAGGCATTCGATGACCCAGGACGACCTGGCAAAGCTTGTTGGCGCCAGGAGGGAGACGATTCTAGCTATCGAAAACGGCAGGTACTACCCCTCCGTGAAACTCGCTCATGATATTGCCTTAATCCTTCATACCACGATTGAAGAGATATTCATGTTCGACGAGTAGAACGATTATTCCGAGCAGACGGTCTAAGAACCGCTGGAGGTGCCTTCGTGGAAGATCTCCTGCGCTTCATGCCATTCCCCTCGACCAGACTTCCGATGGCGCCGCTCTTATGATCGTTTCTCAGGAATAGTGGGACTTGTGGAGATGGGAGCCACAAAACTGTCCACCTACGCCGATTAGGCCTTCCCCTCTGAATCCTTTTCATGAGGACGTCACCCCTGGTGTAACGACATCCCTACCCATAGGGATGCTTCCAGACGAAGCTGGTGGAGTGCTCGCTAGAGCTGTCGGGCTGCGGGGAGGCGCTCATGAGCTGACTGAGTCGCACGACCTCCAGCTGCTCGGACTCCAATGCTCTAGCCACGCCCGGGACGTGTCCATCCCCGATGATGACAACGACGTTCGCATGGTCCTTGGCGATGCCCTGGATCCTCTCCGCCATGATCCTGTTCCTGTCGTCGATCAGCACCGCCTTCACTGTCGGAAACCTCTCGCCGATCCCCTCGATGTACGCCTCGTCGTTGCTCTGGTACGTCTCCATCTCCTTCTCGACCGTCTCCTTCGACGATACCAGCCCGACAAGCGCCCCGAAGAGAAGTCCGAACTTCTCCCTGACGGGCATCCTCTTCCAGAGTGTCGCGAGCATACGCGAAGCATCCACATCGATGAGCGCCACCCTGGCACCGACATTCCTCGCGGCGGATGCTGCGGCGAGCATCTCGCCGCCGACTTCAGAGCCGAACTTGTCGGCCATCCGTTTCTGGAACATCGCAAGGAGCGAGTACTGCATCGGCACATGCCTAGAACCATCCTTCTGGAGAAGCGACTGATATCTTGCAGGATCGAGTTCGAGACAGACCACGTCCGGCCGTCTGGAGCATATCACCTCGTTAACCCTATCGGATATCGAGAACACGTGGCCCACGCCGACCAGAGTGATCATGGCCTCTGGCCATCAGGAGAGGGTTTTAATAAAGCTTTTCACAATTTCCGCCCGTGACGCGGCTCGTGGTCTTTGACATGGACGGGGTCCTAGCGGATACCGAGAGCTCATGGACGTATGTTCACCGGCATTTTGGAGTCAACAACGACCACTCGCTCAGAGCTTATCTCGGTGGGGAGATAGACGACCGTGAGTTCATAAGAAGGGACATCGACCTCTGGAGGGAGAAGGACCCAGCGTTATCGAAGGACTCAGTTCGCAGGATACTCGCCGACGTGCCCACCATGAACGGCGCAGAGGTGGCAATCGCAGAGCTCAGGAGGCGGGACATCAGAACAGCCATCGTCTCAGCGGGAATCGACCTCCTCGCCCAGAGGCTCGCCGTAGAGCTCGGGATAGACATGTTCTTCGCGAACGGATTCGTCGCGGACTGCGAGGGAAGGTTGACTGGCGAGGGCATCCTGAACGTCCGGCTGGCGGAGAAGGGTGAGAAGGTCGCGATAGTCGCAAACTTGCTCGAAATCGGCAGGGAAGAGGTCGTCAGCGTGGGCAACTCCCGCTTCGACACGCCGATGTTCGACGCATCGGGGATCGGGATAGCGTTCTGCCCTGCCGACGATGAGGTGCGTGAGAAGGCGGACGTCGTCGTGGAGGACAAAGACCTCAGACTCATACTCGAGTCGGTATGATCCCTCAGTAGCCGTGCTCCCCGATCAGCGGGACGAATACGCATCCTCCGCAGTTCTCGCTGACCACCTGACCGCCCTTCTTCTCGACCTTCACGAGATCCTGGTACATTCTCCCGCCGACCGGCACCAGCATCTTGCCGCCGTCCGAGAGTTGATCGATGAGTGGTGATGGGACATCCGGCGCCCCACAGGCGACGAAGATGCGGTCGAAGGGGGCATTCTCCGGGAGTCCCAGCGATCCATCAGCGGATACCACCGTCACAGCATCGCAGTAGCCTGCTCGCGAGAGGTTGTCCCTGGCGAACTGGACAAGCGAGTCGACGCGCTCGACCGTGTACACATGGCCTCCAGGGCGGATGAGTTCGGCGACCACCGCAGCGTGGTATCCGGACCCGGCCCCGATTTCGAGCACCCTGTGACCAGGAGTGAGGTCGAGCTTCTCGGCCATTATGGCAACCATGTGAGGAGCGGATATCGTCTGGCCGCTACCGATCGGGAGCGGAGTGTCGACATAGGCGTCCGGCCTGAGTCTTGCGGGTACGAACTCCTCCCTACGCACGCGTCTCATGGCGTCCTCGACAGCGGGACTGACGACATACCCCCTTCTGACGAGGCTATCGATGAGCCGGTTCCGCCTGTCCTCCACGGCATCCATGGACATCGGTGTATCAACGTCCGTCTGCGGAGTTAAACCTTGGCAGGGGCAGCGCCGTCAGCCGGATGTCTTCCTGACGATGTTCGCGTACACGCGGACGATGTCCCGGGCAATCGCAGCTCCCTTCCTGAGCGTTCTAGAATCAGTCTTGATCGTATGGATGACCACGCTGCGCTTCCCGACGTCAATCATGTCGCCGATGAAGAACTCCTCGTCGGGAGAAACGATCATATGCTCGGAATAGGTCTTGCCGTGGTGGTTCACCGAGAAGGGCACCTTCACCTTGTCGAACCGCTTCCCCCATATCGTGTCGATGTTCCTTGCCTCGCAGACCTTGACGCGTGCCCCCTTCGACTCGATAGATGTCACCAGAACGGGCGTCTCGTCGCACATGATCTCATCGTCCGCGGAGAGCACTTCGTCAGGGCCGAGGGTGATGCTCGTGCGCGTTGACTCGGTCAGCCAGCTTATCACAACGGGCACGGTGATGGGCTTCTCCCCCTTCATCACAACATGATGCACATGCCCACATGCCCTACACTTAACGGTCGAGTCTAGCACTTTCGCGCTTCGACCTGAGATTCTGCCCGCGAGCACCCCGTGGAGCGTCTCCTCCTTGCAGGACGGGCATTCGACCATCACCGAGGTAGGCGTCGTCATCGCAACCGGCCAATAAGACTAGTACGATTTACTTCTTTCTCAGGATCTCGAACGGTGGGCCATGACCGGGCACGACCACATCGGCCAGGCTGATCACCCTCTCCATGCTCGAGACCGCCAAACGACGGTCGACATGTATCGCTGGAGGGGTCATGCTCTCATAGTTTGACCTGGTGGGAAGCGCATCGCCACTTACGACGTAGTCCCTGTCCGACTTGACGAGGACCGATATGCTCCCTTTCGTATGACCTGGCGTCTCGATAACGGAGACTCCCTCGCATATCTCGGTCCCTTCTTCGGCGGCCATCGTGCCGATGGGGGGGTCCTCCAAGCGGTGGGCATACCTCCTCGCGTTGGGGAACACTTCGTTCCCTCCGCAGTGGTCCATGTGCAGATGCGTGTTGACCACCACATCGATCTCCTCAGACGAGATATTGGCGCCAGCAAGTGCCGCAGCCAACTCACCAATCCTGGCATACGCGCCCGTATCGACGACAATGAGCAGTTCCTCAGATATGATCAATGTGACCGTGGAAGATGCGTCGATTATGCGGGCGCCGTCATCTCTCACGATGTATCCCTCGCACAGGACGTGTGCTCTCGTCTCCGTCGACCCGCCGCTCAAAGAAGATGCCCCCGACCGCACATGACGGACCCGCTCGTGATTTTGATCGGCGCGCCGCAGTGGGGGCATCTCGCTTTCGAGAGGAATTGCTCGATCCAGGCGCTCCTCACATCGGCAATCTCCTCCACCTCTATCCGTCTGAGCATCGCCTTGAGCTCCGGCGTATTCGCGAGCTTCCGGAGGGCGTTCATGGAGATCATCCGCTTGACGCGTCTATGAAGTGGCAGGCGCGCGATATACGGCGCGATGAGCATGCCGCCGAGTAGTCCACCTATGTGCGCCTCCCAGGCGATGTTGGTGTTTCCGAATACGAGCGCGATCTGCATCATGACGAAGATAGCGACGATGACCCAAACCTGCATCGGCGGGAGCGGGAAGAACATCAGGAACATCCGCATCCGCTCGTAAGGATACATCCTCGCAAACGCGCCCAGCACGCCACTGATCGCTCCGGAGGCGCCGACGACGAACAAGGGGAAGTCGTTCCACCTCAGCGCCGCGAACACCAGGGTCCCGCAAAGGCCGGCGAACAAGTAGATTATGATGAAGGGCCTGGGCCCGATCCTCTGCTCGAATATCGTCCCGATGAACGCCAGACCAATCACGTTGAAGAGGAGGTGGTAGATGCCCGCGTGGGCGTACATCGATGTGACGACAGTGTACATCCTGTCGAGATGTAGGATGTCCTGCGGACTGAATGCGATGTCGATGAACGTGGGGCTCCAGGTATAGTGACCATAGTTCGGGGCCAGGAGTTCTACCCCGAAAACCATCACACAGCAGGCGCTCGCCACCATCGAGTAGCTGAACTGCCTCCAATACGAATACACCAGCCCGCCCACGATGATTGCGATTACGACGATGACCCAGGGATTCATCCTTTAGCTCCTTGGAAGGCTGCCAGCGGTCAGGTTAATGCAACATGGTAGTAAAACCTTAAGCATCTCATGACGGATACTAGACCGATGAAGCTCGACCAGTCGATAGATATCGACACGCATCCCGACGTATACGACCCGAACGAGGATTCGTATCTCATGCTGAAGGTCGTGGAGGTCAAGGAAGGCGAGACGTTTCTGGAGATGGGCTCCGGAACTGGGCTGACCGCCATTCACGCGGCGAAGGCTGGCGCGAGGGTGACAGCCGCGGACATCAACCCCAGCGCCGTCAAATGCACCCGTAGGAACGCGCTGAAGAGTGGTGTGAGCGTGCGCGTCATCGAGAGCGACCTCTTCGAGAACGTCGAGGGCGTCTTCGACGTCATCGCATTCAATCCGCCGTATCTCGCATCCGAGGATACGACCACGGCGTGGATAGAGAGGTCCTGGAGCGGCGGCAGGGACGGCACGGACACCTCAGGGAGGTTTCTCGACGAGGCCTGGAAGCATCTGACCCCAAACGGAAGGGTGTACATGATACTCTCATCCTTGGGGAGCCTGAGAACGTTGCTCAGGATGGCAAAGGGACACTACCGCTCCACTATGATCGAGGAGGAACACATGTTCTTCGAATCGATCTTCGCCTACAGGTTCGACCTCGTGAATCTGGCCGCCGATAGGTAGGCCAGAAGTATTATAAAGGCCCCCTAGCCATCTCCCAAATCCATCCCAGGATGGGTCGTCATGGCGGAACAGAGGAAGAGGAAGTACAACGACGAACAGAGCCTAGAGGAGCTCTGCAGAAGTTTCCTCGAATGCAGAGAGGACGACGACGGCGCGGCGATTGAGTACTGCAAGGGCTTCCTCGATGTGCTTTCGAAGAAGGATGTCAAGACAGGAGCCGTTTTATCTTCTCGTTCAAAACCTCACTGATGACTTTGCCGTCCACTTTTCCACGAAGCTCCTTCATCACCACACCCATGAGGGGGCCGAGGCTAGCCGCCCCGCGCTCTCTGATGAACTCCTCGCGCTCTGTGACGACACGCTCGCATAGAGCATCGAGGGCTTCATTGTCGATGGCTCCAACACCGGTGTGCTCGACCGCCTCGGAGACATCATATGACCCGCTCCTGACCATCCACGCGAGAAGCTCGGGGACGGCCTCCTTCGCGAAGGCGTCCTCTCGGAACTGAGTCAAGAGGGTTCTGAGCAGCTCGACGTCCAATCTCGCGACGGACAGACCCGCCTTCTCCAGCTCTGGAAACGTGTGGAGGTACACCCTCGCGACGACCTGCGGATTTCCCAGGGACTTCGCAAGGAGCTCGAACTCGTCGTCGTATCCGGAGTTCATGAGGGCGTCGGCCTGGCTCCTGCTCAGCCCGTAATCCTTCACGAACCTGGCCATCGTCTCCTCGGGCAACTCTGGCATGTTCAATCTGATGCTGTCCAATACGTCGCCGTCCGCCCTGATCGGTCGCACATCGGTCTCGGGGTACATCCTATCCTTGCCCGGAAGAGGCCTGCTGTATACCGACTTGCCGTCCGGGAGCGGATCCCTAGTCTCCTCTGGGACACCGTCCAGTCCCGCGTTCGCTCGGTCTACCGCTCTGGCAAGCGCGGCGCGCGCGCGCCCGGCGTCGTCGGCGATCAGGACGAATGCGTCCTCCTCACCCATCTTCAAGGCGTCCCGGATCAGCGCGACCTCCTTATCGGTGATCCCGTATCCTGGAAGCTCATCCGAGTGGAACAGACCCTTCACCCCGGAGACGCGTGCGTGGGCGGCGAGTTCCGCACCGAGCCGGCCTACGCCGTCCTCGGTCCGGGACAGCGTGTTGGCGAACTTCGGGAGCTTGGCGGCCAGGACCTTACCGCCAGACCCGATTGCCGAGGCAATGACTCCGCACCCGGAGCCCATGAGGGGTTGTGTGAGGTCCATGACGTCAGCAGACACCTTACCGGCGCCCCGCCGCCTGAGGAGATCCTTGACCTCCAGGAGCGCTAGTTGGCGCTTGACCTCCTCTTCTACATACACCGGCAGAAGCCTGAGCTCCTGGGCGCCCTTTATCTCCACGCGCGCGCCGCCAGGGATCGATATGTTCAGATCTTCGCGTATCGTGCCGATGCCGCGCCTCACCTTACGGGTGGCTCTCAGCAGAGAGCCCAATCGAAGCGCGACCTGTCTGGTCTCCTCGGGCGTGCTGATGTCAGGCCCCGTGGCAATCTCTATGAGCGGGATACCCAGCCGGTCCAACCGGTAAGTGACCTCCGACCCCTGCTCGGACATCTTCCTGGCCGCATCCTCCTCAAGGCAGACGGACAGTATCGATATCCTGTTGCCAGATACCTCCAGATAGCCGTCGGATGCGACCAGCGCCGTCCGCTGGAAGCCGCAAGTGTTCGAGCCATCTATGACAATCTTCCGCATGAAATGGATCTCGTCTACCGGTGTCGCGTTGAGTAGAAAGGTCATCTCCATCGCCGCTCCGATGGCAAGCTTGTTGGCGTCGTGGGGGGGCTCCTCGTCCGCCTCGACGAGGCATGAGCAGCTGACGGACTGATACCTGAAGTGCAGCTTCCGTTCAGCCTCCTCGAGCGCCGCCCTGTCGATCTCACCCATCTCGCTCTGGGTCGGCCTGAGCCTCCGGACGAACTCCTGTCTGTAGTCGTCCACGAGAGTCGAGTCGCAGTCGCAGAACAGCTTCCCGGTGTTGAGCTGCTGGTGTATCTCGAGGCCGACCCGAAGGCCGAGTGTGCGATAGTCCACTTCAGACACTTCTCCTCGCCGTGATCTCTCCTGCGACGTCAGCGAGCATGATGTCTCTGACCTCCGAGGGGTCGTCGCTCTGCCCCATCGCCCACATGAGCTTCACATAGGCGGTCTCTGGAAGCATGTCGCCGAGCGGCACCACGCCTGCGGACAGCATGTCGCGACCCGTCGAGTAGACGTTGAGGTTGACCGCTCCGTACAGGCATTGCGTGGTCGCCATGACGTGCACCCCTTGCTTCACCGCCTTGCCAATGGACTCAATCAGCCGCTCCGACACGTGACCCAGACCGGTCCCGGCGATCACCACGCCCTCGACATTACCAGCTATCATGTCGAAATGCTCAGGCTCGAAGCCGGGGTAGAAGTGTAGCATGCTGACCTTCGAGTTCATCTTGTCCCTGACCTCGACCGGTCCAGCCGCACGCCTGGAGTATTCGGAGGCGTAGACCGTCTCGCCGCCCTCAACGTGGGCTATCGGCTCGACGTTGACGCTCCTGAACGCGTCGCGTCTCGACGCGTGCAGCTTCCGCACCTTGGTCCCCCTGTGGACGACGCAGCTCGTATCCGATACGCTGCCGTGCATCACGACCACGACCTCGCCGATGTCGCTCTCGACGCAGACACGGGCTGCGGCGAGGAGGTTCATGGTTGCGTCGGAGGACGGACGGTCGGATGAACGCTGCGACCCGACACACACGACGGGTCCCGTGAGGCTCTTGAGCATGAACGAAAGGGCGGCGGAGGTGAAACCCATCGTGTCCGTGCCGTGGGGAATGATCACACCCGAGGCGCCATGGTTGAGCTCGTCCGCCGCAGCCTTCGCCAGCTCCTGCCAGTGTGAAACCTCCATGTTCTCGCTGTATATCGAGCAGAGCACAGTGGCCTTCACGTCGCAGAGGTCCATCAGCTCCGGAACCGAGAACACCAGCTCCTCAGCGGACTTGGCGGGATGCACCGCCCCCGTCCGGTAGTCGACATACGATGCGATCGTCCCGCCGGTCCCAAGGAACGACACGTTCTTCTTCTCCGAATCAGGAGGCATCACGCGCTTGACGGACGACTTGGCCTGCTTCTTGGATAGGAGCTTCGCAGAAGCTCCTTTCTCGACGGACAATCCGACGTTGTATCCGCTGGTAAGTTTGAGCGTGATCATATCGTGGCCGCTGAAGTCGTGGTGAGGCATCAGCGTACCCCGGTGGACCTGCCGGTCCAGGATGACCTCGATCTCGTCACCGACCTCGGCTCCCGCCTCTGACAGCAGTTGACCGGCTCGGCCAGGATATCTCATGGTGCGGTAGATGGGATTTGTCGCATTAAATGATTTGCTGGCACCGGCGGGAGCCATCCCTCAAAACACGTCCCTCAAGACGTTGGAACAACATACTTAAGATGTGAACTTGATGCACCGACCGGGAGCATAAGATGAAGATACTGGCCGTCGGTGGAGGGGGAAGGGAACACGCGATCGTCGAGGCATTGGCGCGTTCCGGCGCGGACATCTATGTCTGCATGAAGAACAACAACCCGGGCATCGCCAGGAGGGCGAAGGACTGCCTCTTGGCGGAGGAGACCGACGTCACGAAGGTGGTCGACTACGCGGTGGCGAAGGGGGTCTCCGTGGCGGTCATCGGGCCGGAGGCTCCTCTCGAGGTCGGATTGGCCGACAAGCTGGAGGCTGCAGGGATACCAACCGCGAGTCCCACGGCGGCGGCTGCCAGGATTGAGACTTCCAAGAGCTTCACCCGCGGCCTCATGGAGGAGAGACGCATGAAGGGGCGGGCCAGGTTCGTGGTCGCCGACGACATGGCTGCTGCGGGCAGGGCGATAGATGAGCTGGGAGAGAGCGTGGTCGTCAAACCCGCGGGGCTGACTGGCGGAAAGGGCGTCAAGGTGTTCGGTGAGCATCTGATGTCAAGGAAGGACATGCTCGCATACGCAGGAGAGATATTCGACAAGAGGATAGGCGGGAGCGCACAGCTCGTCATCGAGGAGAAGCTGGTGGGCGAGGAGTTCACACTGCAGGCTTTCTGCGACGGCTCAGGATTGGCGCCCATGCCGGCCGTCCAGGACCACAAACGTGCGTTCGAGGGGGACACCGGCCCGAACACGGGCGGCATGGGATCATATTCACAGGCGGATGGCCTTCTCCCATTCCTGAGCAGGAGCGACTACGATGACGCTGTCGACATCATGCGCGAGGTCGTCGGGGCTTTGCGGGCAATGGGGACGGAATACAGGGGCACCCTATACGGCCAGTTCATGCTCACAAAGGAGGGACCCAAGGTCATCGAGTTCAACGCGAGGTTCGGAGACCCGGAGGCGATGAATGTCCTGTCGATAATCGACAGCGACTTCGCGGGCATATGCGAGAAGATGGCAGACGGGGGCATATCTCCGAAGGATGCCGATTTCGCGCCCAGATCGACGGTGTGCAAGTACGTCGTTCCCGAAGGATACGGCACTAAGCCCATGGCCGGCGAGGAGATACGCATCGACGAGACGGCGATCGCAGGCGAGGGGGCCGTGCTCTACTATGCGAACGTGAACGAGAAGGATGGAAGGCTCTACACAACCACATCCCGGTCGGCCGGTATAGTCGGGGTCGCCGACGACGTCGAGGATGCAGAGGTCATCGCGGAGAACGCTATCCGGCACGTCTCCGGGATGATAGCGGTCCGCCACGATATCGGCAAGAGGGACGTACTCGACGCCAGGGTCCGCCATATGCGTGAGATAAGGGGGGAATAGCAGATGGACAATCTCGAATCGGTCATCGCTAGAATCGAGGCCGAGCTCGATGAGAAGGACCAGATAAGGGAGATAGCGCTCAAGTCCTCGAGGGCGGTCGTTCGCCTCTCCGGCTCCGTGCTGAAGGGTCTCCACAGACGGGATGACGTTAAGAGTCAGCTCGCCGAGCTGAAGGACGAGACTTCCAGGCTATCTAGCCTGCTCGGGGAGCACCCAGACCTCAAGCGGGCGGGATATGTGGAGAGCGCCTTCCAGGAGTACGCGGAGGTGGGGATTGTGATGTCTCTCCTTGAGAGGGACGACGTGCCCACGCTCGAGGAGCTGGGGATTGGCAGCGCTCCGTACCTGCTCGCTCTCGGGGACGTCGTCGGTGAGTTGAGGAGGTTCGCCCTCGAGGAACTCAGGAGGGGGAACGCCGACAGAGCGAGCCATTTCCTGGACAGGATGGAGGACCTCTACCACGCGCTGATACGGTTCGACTATCCTGACGCCATCGCCTCGGTCAGACACAAACAGGACGTCGCCCGGAGCCTCCTGGAGAAGACCAGAGGGGACGTCGCCGTAGCCGTCAGCACACGGCGCCTACACGACAAGCTGGAGGACCTGCTGGGCAAGCCCGACCAAGGCTGATGGACCCGATCAGGAGAAGTGCTTCTTCAGCACCGACTCTATGTTGGCTTTCGGGTGTGCGCCCGTGAGTCGCTCGACCTGCTGTCCATCCTTGAAGAATATCAGCGTCGGGATGCTGTGGATGCTCAGTGACATCGCGGTCTTCGGCGCCTGGTCAGTGTCGAGCTTGGCGAACACGACCTTTCCCTCGTAGTCCTTCGCGAGGGCCTCGAAAGTCGGCGCGACCATCTTGCACGGGCCACACCACGGCGCCCAACAATCAATCACAAGCTTCGGCGAACTCTTCACCGTTTTCTCGAAGTCCGCGTCTGATAAGTTGACAATGTTCTCGGACAAGGCAATCGCACCCCTGACGGACCACTGGAGAAGACTGAATCATATTTTAGACTATCCCCGTTCTCGGACCTGCTGTCATGAGGGCGGTCACTTCTTCTTACGGACTGGCTTCTGCAGGAATGTGAGGAACGTGAACACGAACATGATTATGACCCCAACCGTCAGCACCGCCCCGATCGGGTTGCTCTCCTTACCGACGTAGACAGTCATGGTGTAGACATTGTTCCCACTGCTGAATTCCACCAGGTCGTCCGCGTCGTCGAGCACCACCGTCACAGTGTGCTCCCCACTGCCGACATTGAGCCAGGTCCAGTTGTATGTCAATTCCTTGCTCCCGCCGGCCGGTATGTCGAAGACCCGCTTCCCGAGGTATGTGTCATCGACATAGAACTTCGCTGTAACGTTCTTCGCCTCGACCGAGCCCACGTTGTACACGGTGGCCCTTATGATGATCGGGTCCACGACCTTGATCTCGAAGTCTTTCACCTTGTCGACCTCGTCTCCGGTCGCAGGATCCTTCGAGGTGACATTGATCTTGACCTTGATCGTCTGGTCGGCTTCGCCCGGCATGGTCACATTGAACCTGAACACGCCACTGCTCGACGAGCCCGTGGACGGCGTCACAGATGAGCCAGTCTTATTGTCGGCCACTATCTCCGCCTTGTATGTGAAGTTGCCCCCGACATCCCCCGCCGGGCCGCCGCTCACCGTAAGAGTGCATGGGACCTTCTCTAGCTTCGCAGCGAACCCAGGTCCGTCGAATTGCAGCGAGAGGTCGCTGTATGCGCTAGCATTATGCGTGGATGGAACGACCAAGAACGCGGGGAGGGCGACCGTCAGGATCAGAACGATGGACGCGATGCCACACCATCCGTGACGGCTTCTGGTCGTCACTGCTTCTCACCCCGCTTCTTCCTCAGGCCGCCGAGGCCCTTCCTGCGCCTCATGATGAGGAACATGCTCACGAGTCCGCCGATAGACAGGACGAGTCCGATGTTCACGTACAGGTTGGTGGCGTCGTAGTCGTACGAGATATCGTCGCGCTCGACCTCCAACCCCCCGGGACCGATGCTGACATCGGGAAGGAGTATCGGGACCGAGACGAGCGACGCCTGGCCAGGGTCATCGACCGACCAGACGCTCACCGTCGCCTCTGAGGTCGGGTCGGGGTCGGTCCTTATCGCCGTATATTCGACGTACAGGTCAATCGTCCCCTCCATCTCCAGGGTCATCTCCTCGACCGCGTCGTCGGAATCGAGATACGTCAGGCGGGCGTCCCATCCGTGCTCGTTGAGTACCGCGAGGTTGGATATCTCTATCCCGAACACGGCCTCCGTGTTGCCTGAGTTGAGTACGGTGATCTTCGTCCTCGCCGTGCCCGAGGACACGGCGTCGCCCTCGTCGGAGACCGTGAAGTCCGCACTATACACCGGCTGGACCTTGACCACGAGCGGCAGGTCCGCCCTTGCGACCGAGGACGACAGCGACCTGACCAGAACCGGTACGGACGTGTTGCCCGCTGGTGCGGCGTCAAGGACCGTCACATGTGCGACGACCATGGCTGTGTTGCCGTTCGTGCCGAAATCGATGAACTGCGTCTCGGGGACGAACACGACCTCGAACTCAGTCCCCGCGTAGGAGCACGAGTAATCATCCCCTATGTTTCCCGTGTTCTCGATCGTGAAGGAATAAGTCACCGTCTCGCCCGGAGCTGCTGGAAGCGCCACCGACGCGTTCCATGAGGCTGCGACCGACCGTGTATTCTGTCGGTCTAGCGCTAGGTCGACATACGTGTCGTACGTGCCGACCTCGACCGGCGTCGTAGCGGAATACCCTATCGTCATTCCCGCCTCGGTCCTCTCGAACTCTGAGGAGAGGACATACGATCCGGACGGCACGAGCACGGAGAAGTAGCCCTGTGCGTCCGATAGGACTTCCGTCCTCGCATCGCCAGAGGATATCGCGACCGTCGATGCGAAGCCCGCATCCGATGCGGTCACCCTACCTGAGAGATACTTCCCCTCCGACAGGGTGACATCCATCACCCTGGGGCTGTTCCTTGCCAGGTCCACGGTCCCCAGGAACACGCGCTGATCCTGGAGACGCTTGACGAGGATCGTGTACTCTCCTGGCTGCACCTGTGCGGAGAACCCTCCTGACGAATCAGTATACACTACAGCACCGAGACCGGCATTGGTGTTCGGCGTGAGCGTTATCTGCGCTCGAGTGGGCAGGCCGTCCGGTCCGAGGACCACGCCGCTGAAGGTCGTGTTATCGAGGCGCATCTCGAGATATGGTGTCAGAACGATGTCTGAGGATGTCACGCTTACCAGCTCGGAGGCGACATACTCGACGTACAACGTTCGGCCGTCCACCGAGACGGTCTCCTCGAGGAGGAACGAGACCTCGTAGTCACCTGCTGGCACTTCCAGACTGAACGCTCCAGTCGTACTCGACACGGTCACGACCTGCGCGCCGCCTACAGCGGTCGCGGTGACCTCCACCGCCTCCGTGACGGGAGCGGAGCCGATGTGGGCGACGCCCGACACGTTGTGTGCCTTCGACAGAGTCATGTCGAACTGTCGGGAATCCGGTGACACATCAGCCTGCAGCACGCCGACGAAGAGTGATGCTCCCGTCGTGCCCGATGCATGGATATGATAGACTCCTGGCTGCACCCAAGCGGAGTACGAGTAAAGTGTGACCTCCGTCGTGACGTTCTCCGGCCCGCTGATGGATACAGATATGTCGTCGGCCGCGCCGAACACATTCCCGTAGACCTCCACCCTCGTGATCGCGGAGATGTCCAAGTTGAGCGCCTCGCCCGACGGGGATATGACCTCCTCGGATTCGTGCTGAAGCCTCACGCCGGGTATGAGTCCGTAGTCCTGGTCGATCACGACCGTGTACTCGGACGGTGGCACGGACACGGTGAAATAACCACCAGCTCCGGTCTCGACCGTCACGGAGTCGAGGGAGAGCAGCTTCGGATGGAGGACGATCGGGATGCCTCGCACTCCCACGCCATCGGCCGTCACCCGGCCGGTCACCGTCACCGGGTCTGGCACGGCCAACAACGTCAGGTTCTTCACCTCATCCCCGAGGAGTGTGGGGAAATTCCAGGATGAATATCCTGGCTCGCCGAGTGACACGTAGATCCGGCTGCCCTCGGGGATCATCATCCTGTAGAGTGAGTCGTCTCCCGACCTGAAGTAGTAGGTTCGTCCGTAGGTGTCTGTGGCCCGCATCAGGGTGTAGGGGCTTGCCTCGTCCGCGCCCATCGAACCCGAACTGTCGCCATCCGTCCACAGATAGCCGGACGCAACCACCGCGTCCTCGGCGTAGAGCCTGAGGCCTGTGACGTCACTGTCGATCGTCATGCTGCCGGAGTACACTCCGTTCCCAGCGATAGCCCAGTACATGACATCGTAGTTCCCCGCCGGGAGACGACCCTCCATCTCCCCCAGGGTGTTGGTCATGAACGTGATCCTCGCGCCGTCGTCGGCGACGAATATCACTGGCGTCTGTTTCACCAGGCTTCCGGAGGGCGTCCTGCAACTTATCTTGACCACGAATGACTGCTCGAGCGGGACCGTCCCTGAGGCACTGCTCTGGGAGTAGGTGTCGATCGATGCGAACCCTGCGTAATCAACATCGCCTGTCGGGTAGATCGAGTAGAGCGTCCAGTATCCTCTGGGCACCTCCACCTCGACCCATCCGTACTTGTCGGTCAGTCCAGATAGACTGTCCGGCTGATAGTACACGTTGGTCAGGCTGTATGGAGCATACGGTACAGGGCTGCCGTCCAAGGTGACCCTGACCTTGATGGTCGTTCTCTCGAACACCGCATAGTCCTTCGTGATGACCCCGCCGCCCCTCGGCGCGACGATCGTCTCGAAGAGCATCCAGCCGGGGTCGTCCGTCTCAAGGGCATATGTGCCGGGGATGACCGCTGGGAACGAGAAGCCGCCCGTTGAGTTCGTTACCGTCGAGAGTTCGCAGGCCTTGTCGGTCATCCTGAGATGGACATCGACCCCCTCCAGCGGCGTTCCGTCAGGGGTGGTTATGTTTCCTATAACGGCTCCTGGCTCGACGGGAAGGTTCGCTACACTATCCGAGCCGGATGTGACATTGAATTCCTCGGACATCAGCATCTTGAGCCCTGTCAGCTCCGCGTAGACGGTGTACTGCCCCGGGGGCAGGGCGATGCTGAAGTACCCTTCCGACAGCTCCGCGGAATGTTCGACGCCGTTGATGTTGTCCCTCGCGTAGACGGTACCTTCCTCGAACGGTTCATCGCTCGTGGTCGTGTAGTTGCCGTCGAGGTCGACGTCCCAGAACACATCCCCGTTGATCCCGCCGCTGGGCACCACGCAGTCCTTGCTGATTATGTAATCATACTCGCCGTCCATGTCCAGATCCTGCTTCACCCTCATCGACTGGTCGTCTGTGACATTGACCTCGAAGGCCCCCATCACTTTGCTGCCCTGCAGCTGTACATTGGCCGCGGGACCACCGGACGATACCACGAGCGAGAGGTTCCCGAACGGTGCCAGGATGGAATACATCCCATCGGCATCGGTGAGGGCCGTGTCGTGCGGGATCCCGTACTCGTCGAGGATCGTCACCCGCGCGCCCGAGACGACGGAGCCGTCTTCGGTCGTGACAGTGCCGTTCAGATACGCGCCGTGATAGTACTTCAGAAAGACAGTGCCGTAGTGATACAGAGACCTGGCGCTCACGTCGATCGTCCCATCCACCTCACCGGCCTGGATGCGCTCGGCCAGATTGAGCGCATCTTCGTAGCTGACCGCCTCCCACGCATCCTGGTGCTGCTGGACCAGATCGGACGGGTAAGGGTTGTAGTATGCCGTCCTGTAGACCACTCGGAAGTGAGTCATGTTCCAGCCAGGCATGGGCTGCTGAGAGCTGATTGCCCCCGAGTCACCCGGGAGCCCTGTGTTCGCGGTGCCGATGTCGGCGCCGCTGAATCCGCACATCGCCCTGTAGAACATGCTGTCGTAGAACATGTCCTTGTACTCGATCGTGTAGTCGACGACACGCGTATCCTGCGTTACCATGTCCAGGCTGACGGTGGCGCCCGATTCGGTGACGGCTTTGATCTCGAAGAAATCGATTGGGACGGAGCCGGTTACGCGTCTGTCCGAGAGCTTCGCAGGGGCATAGAATATGCCCGTGCTCATCGCCGAGTACGGGAACATTCTCGAGTCGACATTGAAGTAGCGTATCTCCCACCCTAGGAGCTCACACAGGTCGTCATAGAACGACACCAGAGGTTCGACGCCGATGATGGCAAGCGCCTCACGGCCGGCGACGATGCGCGCGTTTACATCGCTCATGTCGCTCGCCATAGGCCCATACAGATCAGGGTCGCCGAGCACCTCGTTGATGATATCCTCTCCGGGCCCTGTCAGGATGTGGCTCATCTGGCTGCTCGAGATGCCATATTCGTCGAACAGGTCGACGATGGCGGCCCTCTTGGCCTCGTCCGTGTTATGCGCGTGCTGGAGCAGACGGAAGGCGAACAACGCGATCGTGTCCTCCTCAGTCTGCGCCATGATTGCGTTACCCGCCAGCTGATAACCGTTCTGGAAGTTGTCTGCGACGGTCGGATGCGCCCCCTCCTGAACGGCCTCGAAACCGTAGTCCCACCATGCGACATAGGCCGGGCGGCTGGTCTCCGGATAGATGTCCGCGTCTTGTCCAGCGAACCAGTCCCATGCAGCAGGATAATACTGGCTGGGCAGAGGCAGCGAGTATCCGAATGCGCCAAGGTACCAGTTAGAGCCGTTCTGCACATCGTATCCGGCAGGCCGCATGAACTCGGGCAGACTGTTGTATATCTGCTTGTCGTATGAGCGCTTGGTCTCCGACGGAATCGCAGCATCCACGCTGAACCACACGTTCGGTGTGACGATGAAGAATGCGAGAAACAGAACGCCCACGATGTGCCTGATCTTGATGCTCTTCCTGAACACCTGCCTGAACGACCCGCTCGCGTCCTTGAGTCCCTTCCTGACGCTGTTGAAGTCGAGCTTGTCCACGATCATAAGGAGGACCCAGCCGGCAGCGAGGGCGAATGCGGGGGCGGCGTTGAACATGAACCGGCCCGCGGATATCGCCATGAATATGGCCGCCGAGAGCCAGGCCACGATGAATATGTATCCTGCCGACGTCTGCTTGGGTATCTTCAGCAGGGCATAGATGAGGCCTATGAGCGAGAGGAAGAACGTGACCATGCCGAACGACATCGCCAGCTCGCTGAACTGCGGCGCACGGGCCTCGGCGATGGTCGAGTACAGCTTGTTCTGGACGAAATACCCCTGGCCTGAGATGATGGCCTCGCCGAGCTCGGGGTAGACGGCCATGATGCCCAGCACGCCGACCACTAGTATCATGCCGATCGCGGGAAGAGACATCGTCCACGGGTAGTCCCTCGAAATCACGAACAGAAGCGCGAAGAACGACGCCGCTACGAACAGGTATACGGGCACGTCGAACCGGACCGAGACCAGTGACTGCTCGAAGTAGACCGGGAAGGAGAGCAGGAATCCGAAGGCCATGCAGATCATGACCAGGATGGTCGCGCTGGTCGAGTCGATGTCCTTGAAGCGATTGAGGAGTATCTGGAGCAGGAGATAAGCCAGGATGAGCACCGCGACATAGGCGAACCCCACCCACGCCATGATGACGCATGCGAACGCGGTCCCTGCCAGGAGCGAGTACAGGATCGATGTCTTGCTCTGTGAGAAATAGGCCTGCATGCCGGCCTTGATGCTCGCGAGGCTCCTCCAGCTCTCGACCCAACGTATGTGCTGCTGCGATTTGATCGATTTGAGCAGGAAGTAGAACGTGAGGACTATGAAGAACAATATGAAAGCGTCGTGGTCCGCGTTGGAGAGAACGCTACGCTGCACGTGGGTGGGCATGACCGCGAGCAGGAACGCCGATATCAGACCTGCTCTCTTCCCAAAGGTCTCCCTGCCCAGCATATAGACTGGCACTACGGTCAACGCGCCCCAGAAGGCCGTCGACCACACGAACATGAACCCTATGGAGTCGCTGACTGACTCGAACATGTCCGCTGCGACGATCGCTGGCAGGGCCACGGACATGCTGTAGAACGGCGGTCTGGGGTTCCTCAGGCCCTCCGGGAAGTTGATCAGGGGGTCCCAATACAGGGAATCGCCTGTCTCGACATGGTAATCGATGAGTCTATACCAGTAGTACGAGTCCGACCCCCCGGAGACGATGTAGTCATTGTCCGCGGAGAGGTCGTAGGCGAAGTACGAACGGAGGACCAGGGCGAGAAGGAATATGAGGACGAGCATAGCTAGGACTGACCAATTCGCCCTGGACCATCTGCCGAATCCGGTAGGCGCTTCCCCCCCGCGGAAAACCCTGGATAGAAGCGGCCTAGGAGGATCACCCTTTGTCTCAGCCAACGACTCTTCCACCTAGCGATAGTAGCCCACCGATACCGAGAGGGCTATATATACGTTATCGGAAAGAGGAGGCGCGGACCGAATGCCCAGATTGTACATCTGGCATACCCTCCGGAGGAGTGCCGTTAGCCTCCCCGTCCGACAACGCACTCAGAGGGCGGCCTGAGCCTCTTCGGACAGCATTCTTGCAGCCTCGCGCGGGTCCTCGGCCTGATAAATCGCTCGACCGACTATGACGTAGGTCGCACCAGCTCTCAACGCATCGGATGCTTTCCCGCCCTGTGCACCAACGCCCGGGCTTATGATCTCGAGGGCGCCGATTACGCTCTTAAGCTCGGCCACGCGCCCAGGCCGGGTCGCGGGAGCGACTATACCTCTCGCGCCGACGCCCCTGGCCAGGAGTGCCAGCTGCTCGGCCACCGACGAGGTGAACTGCATCCCCCCGGGGTGGCTCATCTCCGTCACCACATAGGCCTGACCTTCCGCTGCATCGACACATGCCCTGACCGAATCCTCGCCGGTGAAACCGTGGCATATCACAGCCTCGGCGCCGCGAGCCATGGTCTGCTCGACGATCAGTCGGTTGGTGTTCGGTATGTCGGCGATCTTCATGTCGCAGACCACGGGGCTGAACCCGGCAATCTCGGCTATGATGTCAGGGCCGGCTCCGAGTATCAACGGCCAGTTTATCTTGACCGCGTCGACGTGATCGCACACCGCCTCCGCGACGCGAATCGCTTCCTCCCTGGACGTTACATCCAGTGCCAGGATCACGCCATTTCTCCTCTCCATGGTGTAACGCATCATCAGAGGAGGTTCTTAGCCTTTTGCGTCGGGTCCGCGAACGACGGTTTATTATCGTCCCACGGATACTGCTCGGACGTGACTCGCATCTCCAGGATGAAGAAGGGGGCGGCTTGCACCGGGCGGCTGCCTGACGGGTGCGTCCTTTGTGAGAAGGGAGCTAAGCTCGTGCTCCTAGTCACTGGCAGATGTGCCCGAAGGTGCTTCTACTGCCCTCTCTCGCACCAGAAGAAGGGGAAGGATGTCTTCTTCGCGAACGAGATGAGGGTCGAGCGCGCGTCACAGGCGGTGAAGGAGGCGATGCTGATGGACGCCTTGGGAACTGGCATCACAGGCGGCGATCCTCTGATGAGCCTCGACCGGACGGTCAACGCCATCAGGACGCTGAGAAAGGCTTTCGGGAAGGACCACCACATCCACCTCTACACCTCCACCGCGGACCCTAGACCTGTAAGGCGGGTCGCGAGGGCCGGCCTGGATGAGATCAGGTTCCACCCGCCGGCCAACATGTGGAAGAGGCTAACCCGGTCTGGATTCGCGGACGCAATCGGTGTGGCCAGGAAGTACGGCATGTCGGTCGGGCTCGAGGTGCCCGCCATACCCGGACACGAGAACGGTCTCAGGGCGGTCGTCGCCTTCGCGGATGAAGAGGGATTGGACTTCGTCAACCTGAACGAGCTGGAGTTCTCCGAGACCAACTGGCGGTCGCTGACCAGGCTCGGGATGGGCACGAGAGACGGCATATCATCCGGCGTCGCTGGCAGCGAAGATATCGCCATGGGGTTCCTGCGAGAGGAGCATCCGACGCCACTGCATTACTGCTCCTCCGCGTTCAAGGATGGCGTCCAGCTGAGAAGGAGAATCACTCGCAGGGGACGGAACGTATGCAGGCCGCATGAGGTGCTCACGAAGGACGGCACGCTCCTGAAAGGGGTTGTCGAGACGGACAGGCCAGTGCAGGTCCTGCGCATGCTGGCCCGCGATTACGGGGTGCCACCCGAGCTGCTATGGCGCGACAAGGAGAAGGCTCGACTGGAGGTCGCCCCATGGGTGCTCGAGGAGATCGCGAACGAGCTGGAGTTGGAGACATTCCTGGTGGAAGAGTATCCGACGGCCGACAGACTGGAGGTCGAGAGGATGCCGCTCAGGCGACGCTGATGCTCTGCACGTTGTGATGCCTGCTGACCACTTCGCGCGCAATCCTCAGGTTCTTACCGCTCTTGCCGATCGCCTTCCCCTTGAGCGTGGGGTCGACCGTCACGGTCGCGTGCACGATGTTCCCGCGCGACTCGAGGGACACGGATTGCACGCTGTACGTGTGGAACACGTTACGTATGAAAGTCTCGGGGTCGTCCGAGTACTCGATGACGTGTATGTTCTTGCCCGTGAGGTTCTTGAGGCGGATGACGTTCTCGCCTTTCTTTCCCACGGCCCTGCTACCCTGTCCCTTCTCGACGACGAACACTAGCTTCTCCTCGGTCTCCATACAGTCCTTGACCTGCGTGTTCGTGATCTTCTCGAAAAGAGATATGTACCGGAGGGTGTCCCCCGTAAAGGTGATGTCGCCCATACGACCACTCGTTCATCATGCCGACAGTATATTGGAATCTCCCGGAGCCACGACCGCCAGCACGGAGATCGCGTAGGGTTTTCCGCATGCGGCGCCCAGCTCGACGTTCGTCCCGGGGAATTCGATAGATCTCGTCGAACCCCCGGACATGAACTCCTCCTTGGAGGGGCAGTTCGACGACAGTACGACCAGCTTCGCCTCACCACCCTCGATGGATCTCCTTGTCTCCGCGCGGCCGAACTTGACCTTGCCAGTGACCGATGCAGACTTGAGGGCCCTCGCGATGTCGATCATGTCTTTTCGCCTCCTTTCTTCCTGGCCGGAGTCCATACCAGGTTCACGGCGCCAGTACCGACGGTAACCGGCTGGCCCACTATAATGTTTTCGACAACGCCTTCGAGGGTGTCGACCTCTCCGGTCATGCCAGCCCTGAGAAGGTGCGCGGAAGTTATCTCGAACGCGGCTCTGGCGAGGACACTGGACTTCCTGCCGGATATGCCGTGCCTGCCTATCGCCTTGACGTCGCCGTCGTTCGTCATCAGGTCGGACACGAGCATGATGTGCCTGATGTCGACCGTGAGGCCCTGCTCCTCGAGCGTCTTCGTGGCCTCGTTTATGATCGAGTTCCTGGCGGCCTCTATCCCCAGCACCTCGAATATCTCCAGTGTGCTGTTGGTGGTCGTCAGCGTCTTGTCGACCTGCTCCATCTCCAGCACCTTCTCCAGGTTCGAGCCTTCGGTATACACGACGTAGTGGCCGCCGACCTTCCTGATGACCGCCCTGTGTATGCCTTCTATGCCCTTGATCGGAGTGTACTTCGTGTCTTCCGACAGGCGCAGTAGCTTCTTGAACGACGGCTCGTCACATCTTACGACGATCATGCCCTCGCGCATCTCGGCCAGGCCTTTCAGGCCCTTGGCCTTGCTGATGCGCTTCATGACACCCTCGGGCGTGAGGTTCTTGCGCTCCATCTTGCGCTTGTCGAGCTTGACGTTGACCTCCATCCTCCCGATGTCCGTCTCGACATCGGCGATGTCAATGACGGTGGTCCGCTCGACATCGGACGCCATCTCCCTCACCTTCTCGAGGTCGTTCCGGATATCCTCCGCGAGATGTATCTCCATTATGGGCGTGCTCGGCACGCGCCTCGCGTCGACGATCTCTATCAGCCGGGGAAGGCCCAGCGTGACGTTCATCTCGGCGACGCCAGCGTAGTGGAACGTCCTCATCGTCATCTGCGTCCCAGGCTCGCCTATGCTCTGCGCCGCGATGATGCCCACCGACTCGTTCGGATCGATCTTGTGCCCCTCGAACCGTTCGTGGGCGAGTTTGAGCACCTTGTCGAGCATCTTGTCGGGCAGGGCCACGCCGTCGAGTCGGGCGACGAACTCCTGCAGCACGGCCCTCGGCAGCTCCAGCCCCGACTTCATCAGCATCTTGGTCATCTTCTGCTCCAGCGCGCCCGGCGGGTCGATCTTGCTGGGCAGCTCCTTCCTCGATACCTTCACCTTCTTCGGAGGTTTCGCCGCCTTCTTCTTGGGTGCGCGCTCCTTCGTCCTGATGGCCGAGAGCACCTTCTTCAGCTTCCTCTCGCCGAGTATCTTCTCTATCTTCCTGAGCGTCTTCTCGTCCGCACGCGCGACCTTGGTGTACGTGTACCCGTTGTCGACGAGTTCCTTCGCGACCTTCTCGTCCACGCCCTTGCGAGTGAAGACTGCGACTGCGCCCTTGGTTGCTACCATCGGCTCATCCCTCCTCTCCGCCGCCGAGGTCGAAGTCCGTGTCCTCGTCGGATTCCACGCTCTCGGACGGCTCGAGCATGTCCTTGTCCTGTATCCCGTAGCTGACGACGCCCTTCTCACGTACCTTGGCGATCAGCTCCCCCTCGTTGCCTAGGACCGTCAGGATGACATCGTCGACGTCCACCGAATCGCCCTGCACGGCCCTCATGGGATCGATGTTGTCCTCGCCGTAGATGAACTGTATGATGGTGTCCGCGGTGTTCCTGACCGTGCCGTCCTGCATGACCTTCACGTCCTCGAGGGCGTTGATCAGGCGCCTCTGCATGTAACCCGACCTGGATGTCCTGACGGCCGTGTCGACCAAGCCTTCCCTCCCGCCCATCGAGTGGAAGAAGTACTCGGTCGGCGAGAGTCCGCTCTTGTAGGAGTTCTTGATGAACCCTCGTGCCTCCGATCCGAGGGCGCCCTGCTCGAAGTGCGGGAGCGTCCTGTTCCAGTAACCCCTCGACAGGCGTTCCCCCCTGACGGCTTGCTGGCCGATGGCGCCCGCCATCTGGCTCAGGTTCAGCATCGACCCTCTCGCGCCACACTTGGCCATGATCACCGCGGAGTTCTCGAGGCCGAGGTGTCTCCCCGCGATCTGTCCTGCAGTGTCCCTCGCCTTGCCCAGGACCTTCATGATCTCCACCTCGAGCGTCTCCTCAAGCGACCGGCCGGGCATCTGCTCCAGTTCTCCGCGCCTGTAGGCGCCGATGTGCTCCTCGACCTTCATCTTCGCCTGGACCATCGCGTCGTCTATCTCGCGCTTGGCCTGGCTAGGTATGTCCTCGTCGTCTATGCCCGTGGTGAACCCGCGCATCGTGATCGCGCCTATGGCAAGCTTCGTTGCACGGTCGATGAACGCCCTCACCTGGTCAGGTCCGTAGTCCCTCGCCATCTTGTCGAGCACCCTGCCCTTGAAAGCTCCCAGGGCCTTCTCGTCGATCGTCCCCGACTGGAGGATCCCGTTCCTTATGACGACGAACGCGTCGTTCTCGCAGGCCTCCCTCTTGCAGTTCTCGCATTTCTGGCAGATGGACGCCTTGAAGGTCATGTGCAGGTCCTTCGGCAGTATCATGCTGAACAGCTGTTTGCCGGACCACATCTCCACGGGCTTCTTGACCGCAGGCTCCGGCAGCTCGAGATCCACAACCTTCTCCAGCATCCTGATCGTCTCCTCCCTGGTGAAGGCGGAGTCCTTGTATGTCAACATGAAGGATCCCGTGATATGGTCGTGGATCGCGCCTATGACGGGTCCGCCGAACCTCGGCGATAGGATGTGCTCCTGCACCCTCATCAGCACCTTCGCCTCCGCCCTTGCCTCCTCGCTCTGAAGGCCGTGCAGGTTCATCTCGTCGCCGTCGAAGTCCGCGTTGTACGGCGGGCAGACGCAGAGGTTGAACCTGAACGTCTTATGGGGCATGACCCTGACCTCGTGTGCCATGATCGACATCCTGTGAAGCGATGGCTGTCTGTTGAACAGCACTATGTCGCCGTCGATGAGATGCCTCTCGACGAGGTAGCCGGTCTCGACCGATTCGGCCACTGTCTCCGCGTTCTTCTCGGTTATCTTGATCCGCCGACCGTCCGAGCGTATCACGTAGTTCACGCCTGGCAGGTATCCAGGGCCTTCCGGACTTGGACCGCGCGCACACATCTCCTTCGCGAATACGAGGTTCCTCTCGGTGACTCTCAGCGCCACCGTCAGCTCCCTCGCAGCCGTGACCGGGACGCCGACCTCGTTGATCGAAAGCATCGGATCGGGCGAGATGACAGTCCTGGCGGAGAAATTGACGCGCTTCCCAGATAGATTGCTCCTGAACCTTCCCTCCTTGCCCTTTAGACGTTGGACCAGAGTCTTCAGCGGTCTGCCGGACCTGTGCCTCGCCGGGGGGATGCCGGAGGTCTGGTTGTCGAAGTACGTCGTGATATGGTACTGCAGCAGCTCCCAGAGGTCCTCGACTATCAGCTGCGGAGCACCAGCATCTCTGTTCTCGCGCAGCCTCTGGTTGATTCTGAGGACATCCACGAGCTTGTGCGTGACGTCGTCCTCCGACCGGTCGCCGGAGTCGAGTGTTATCGACGGCCTCACCGTGACCGGCGGTACAGGGAGCGCAGTGAGCACCATCCACTCGGGCCTGCACACGCCAGGGTCGATGCCCAGGACGACGAGATCGTTGTCCGGGACGCGCTCCAGCCGCTCCCTGACCTCCTTCGGGGTGAGCTTGTGACCCTCCTCACGGAATGTGGTGGGCTTGTCGAGCGTTATCTTGAGCTGAACGGCGCTACAGTGCGGGCACGTCGTCCTCGAAGACGCATCTTTCGCTGACTCTGCAGATATGTACGCGCTCTCGATCAAGTCGCCTGTGAGCTCCTCCAAACGATCGCGCTGCTTGACATACTCCTCCGCCTGATCGTTCGTCAGCAGCAGGCGGCCGCAGGACCGGCACGTGGACTGTAGCAGCTTCTTGATCTCCTTCACATAGCCGACGTGGATGACCGGCATCGCCAAATCGATGTGGCCGAAGTGGCCAGAGCACTCGTCCACCTTCTTGCCGCAGGTCTTGCACCTGAGACCGGGCTCTATGACGCCGAGATGTGGGTCCATGAGACCCATGTCTATCGGGAACCCGTCGTCGTCGTACGTGTCGGCGGTGATGATCTTCGTTGCCGACATCTTGCGTATCTCCTCAGGGGAGAGCATGGCGAACTTGATCGCAGATATCCTCTTGGTAACACCCGTGACCATCATTTCAGGTCCTCCAGTTGCAGGCGCATGACGACTCCGAGCGACAACAGCTCGTCCAGGAGCAGTTTGAACGCGTACGAAGTCTGTATCTGGGATATCTTCGAGTTGTTCCCGCAGACGGGGCACCTGAACGTGCCGCGCCGGTCTAGTATGGCCACGTGGCCGCAGGTCGGATTGCCGCAGACGTACTGCAGCGTACCGTCCGACTCGTCCAGCAGCCTGTCCCTGATCACCATGGCCGCCCCGTGACCGATCAGGCAGTCCCTCTCCATCTCTCCGAACCTGAGACCACCCTGCCGGGACCGGCCCTCGGTCGGCTGTCTGGTGAGTATCTGCACGGGCCCGCGGCTCCTGACATGCAGTTTGCCGGAGACCATGTGATGCAGTTTCTGATAGTAGATGACGCCGATGAATATCTCGGCGTTTATCATCCTGCCAGTTGTGCCGTCGTACATGATCTCCTTGCCGTTGTGCTTGAACCCGTTCTTCACGAGCGCATCCCGTATGGCATCCTCACGCTCGCCGCTGAACGGCGTGCCGTCCATGATCCGGCCCTCCATCGAGCCTACCTTGCCTCCGACCATCTCCAGCACATGCGCGACGGTCATACGCGACGGGATCGCGTGCGGGTTGATTATCAGGTCTGGGACCATGCCGCTATCGGTGAAGGGCATGTCGTGCTGGTCGACCAGTAGGCCGATGACGCCCTTCTGGCCGTGCCTTGACGCGAACTTGTCCCCGAGTTCGGGTGTGCGCTCATCCCTCACCTTGACCTTGACCAGACGGGAGCCGTTCTCGGACTCTGTGAGCATAACACTGTCGACCCAGCCCTTCTCCCCCGGACGAACGGTCACGGATGTCTCGCGCCTCTTCTGCGGCGTGAGGAAGTCCGCCTCCTCCTCGAGGAACCTCGGGGGGGAGGTCTTGCCGATCAGGACTTCTCCGCCCTCGACCTTCGTCTCTGGGCTGATCAAACCGTCCTCTCCGAGGTTGCTGTACGAAAGGTCGGCCCTCGCACCCCTGACATCGGGGCTGGGTATCTCGAAGTGGTCCTCCTGACCACCTGGGTACCTCCTCTCCTCTGCCCTGTAAGTCCTCATGAATGTGGACCTGCCGAGCGCGCGCTCGATGGACGACTTGTTCATGATGACCGCATCCTCCATGTTGTACCCGTGGTACGAGAGGATGGCCACCACGTAGTTCTGCCCGGCGGGCCTGCGATCGAAGCTGACGAACTCCATGGGTTTCGTGGTCACCAACGGCTTCTGCGGGTAGTGCAGTATGTGGCTCCTCGTATCAGGGCGGATCCTGTAGTTGGACGAACTGAGTCCCAGGGACTGCTTCGCCATGCCGGAACCCATCGTGACCCTCGGGCTGGAGTTGTGCTCTGGATAGGGAACTACCGCCGAGCAGACCCCTAGGATGACCATCGGGTCGACCTCCAGATGTGTGTACTCGTCGACCAGCAGCGATTCGATCTGCATCGTCCCTCCGCAGGCCCTGCATTCGAGCACCACTTTGCCCTCTTCCCCCGGATTCCTCCAGTCGGCATCCATCTCGGACAGGATCTTGCCGCAGTGACTGCACTTCTCCGGCGTATCGTAGGCGGAGACCGCGATGAAAGAGTCCTCCTCCTCCTCGGCGTCGACCCATTCGACGACGCCCTCGCGTATCAGGTCGGACCACTTGGTCTTGCCCGAGCGCATGTCCTCGACATGGGCCCTGGTCATCAGCGTCCTCCCGTGACGCACGACGAGCAGCGGCCTTCTCAGCCTGCCCTCGTCGCAGTTGATTATGATCTCGTTCATGTTGCCGTCGAACCGCACGTTGACCTCGTGCGACAGAAGACCTGAACGCCTCCTCTGGCGCACTTCCTCCACGAGCTCCTTGGGCTTGTCGTAGAGCCCTATCAGGTCTCCGTTGACATACACCCTGGTCTCGGTGGTCTGATGCTCGCTGACCTCCCTCACGCCGAGGTCCCTCAGAAGCCATATCATCTCTCTCTCGTCCGTCCCCTCTGAGACGTCGACTATCAGCGCGCAGTTCTTGACGAGACCGCAGTTCTGGCCCTCAGGGGTCTCGTTCGGACAAAGCCTGCCCCACTGCGTGGGGTGCAAGTCCCTCGCTTCGAAGTGCGGCTGACTCCTTGTCAGAGGCGATGTGACCCTCCTCAGATGCGATAGGGCGCTCATGTTGGAGGTCCGGTCCAGCAACTGCGAGACGCCCGCCCTTCCGCCGACCCAGTTCCCGGTGGCGAACGCGTGCAGGAGCCGGTGGGTGAGCAGGTCTGGCCGAATGGCCGACGATATCCTCAGACCCTTCTTCCTCGTGTAGCCCCTCTCGAGCTGGTACTTGAGGTCCTTGATCAGGTTCGTAAGGGAGACCCTGAAGAGGTCCTCTATGAGATCGCCTGCCAGCTTGAGACGTTTGTTGGCGTAGTGGTCCTTGTCATCCGCCTTCCTCTTACCGAGTTCCATCTCGAGGATGGTCCTCGCGACCCTGCCGAGGAATATCGCCTTCTTCAGACGCACGTCGCCCGTGTCGCCCAGATGGGGCAGGAGCGACCTGTCGATGATGCTCTCCACCTTCTTCGCCCTGTACTCCTTCGCCTGCCCAGTCGCGAACTTGCGCTCGAGGAAGAGGATCGCGTCCTCGGTCGTGAATATCCCGTTCGGAGGGTAGAGCTTCTTGTTCTGGCACTCCTCGATGTTGGCGTACACGATGTTGGCCATCTGGGGGTCCGAGACTACGGCCCTGTAGATCTCCTCGTCGCTCTCCATCCCGAGAGCCTTCATCAGCACTATGAGAGGTATCTGTCCGGACGCTGCCGGCACGGAGACGACCATCACGCCGTCCTTCTTCTTCTCCATCAACGTGAGAGCCCTGTAGCCCTCCCTCTGGGAGAACACCTTGGCGACATGGAGACTGGTGCCGTATCTCTCGTTGAGTTCGACCATCACCCTGTTGGGAGCCAAGTCCTCGAGCGATATGAGCGCACGCTCCGTGCCACCGATGATGAAGTATCCGCCGGGATCACACAGGTCCTCGCCCATCGTAGCGAGGAACTTGTCCATCTCCTCCGACGTCGGCTCGCGGTCGAGGTCGACGTTGTCTCTGTGGAGGTTGCACTTCTTTGACTGGATCATGACCGGCAGGTTGCCGATGTGTACCTTCTCCGGCTCTCTCTCGATGCCGTCCTCGACCAGTGTGAATTCAAGGTAGATCGGGGCTGAGTAGTTCAGGTTCCTCAACCTGGCCTCCATCGGGTACAGCGCGTGCGTCGCACCGTTGGCCTCCTTGATCACCGGGTTGCCGACTGAGATGGTCGGCTTGGCGTTCTGGTCGATCAAGCCTGTCTTCTCGTCCCTCTTCCTTCCGAGGCGTATCTCGGTAATCTTCCCCTCGGTCCTGTCCGGGTCCAGTCGGATGACGCCCCTGTAGGACTCGTCCGGTGACGCGCGGACGTTGTCCACTATCATCTGCATCCTGCTGTTGGGGTGGTCCAGGGTCGGCAGGAAATCGTCGTACGATGCGATATGATGGTTGACTACGCTCCGCTCTTTGAAATAGGTCTCTACGAGCTCCCTCACGTGTTCACCCCCGGATTACTAGCCTGTAGCAGACCGCCATGCCGCTGGTCGCGCTCCGCCTCACGATCTTGACGATCATTCCCTCCTCGACAGGGCCAGATATGGCGTCGAGCGCTAGTATGCACGGATCCGAGAGTCTGATCTTCGGAAGCTGGTCCTTCGTCAGACCGTACTGCTTCAGTACCTTGCCGACTTCCTTCTCTGGCAGAACATGATGCTCAGGTACGAGCTCATGCTCCAGAACGTTGGATTCCTCAACCATTTCGAATTCACCCCACAAGAGTTGGACCGGGCTTATGAGAGGCGTTCATCTCCGACCCTACCTTGGGATTCCTCGACGCGCCGCCAAGCGGGCCCGCGGGGATTTCCGAGACTAGTCTGTGAGACTTAGTCATTCGAACCCCGGGCCACCTGCTTAAAAGGCAGATGCTCTTTCTAGGGAGTCTTATACACAGAGAATGCATGAGATTCCTACCTAGCTGAGCTACGGGCCCGTGGGCGGCGCGGATACCCGAGGCTGCTTCAGCAGGGCGTGTAGTCCGTTCTATTATTTAATACCTACCTCATCCTAGCACTCGCACAGGAATCTTCTCCGAATATCGAATAAAAATAACGTTTGATAGAATTATTGACGAGTTATAAAATCTGGGACTCGGGAAGAACTTTATACTTTCCGCTTGCGAAGCGATGTCATGGACGAGCTTGACGCGGTCCGAGAATTGCACCGGTTTTCGGCATGCTGGCACCTTCATCTGACCATGTTGTGAGAACCGGGGTGCGAATAGCGCACATCTTCGGTCACGAGCCCACTCAGGGGAACGATTCGAAGTATTTCCGAAGAGCGGTTCCGCAACGCAGCGGGAAATCAGCAGGTGTTATATACAGAAAGCATGTTCCTCAGCTTCGAGGTAGAACGGTTTGATTGGCCAGGAGAAGGCTTGTTCCTCTTGCGGAATCCGACTAGTCAAGAGTTCGGAGACCACATTCCCATGCCCAGACTGCGGAAGAAGTACGATCGGAAGATGCACGAGATGCAGAGACCAGAGCGTGAAGTACAGTTGCACTGAGTGTGGCTTCTCTGGTCCGTGAGGTGTTTCCATGGGAGAGGTCGCGTTACAGTATCGGATCCTACCTGACGGCCTGGAGGTCGATCTCGACGGACTCCTGGACAGCATAACCAAGGCTTTGCCCGAGGGGGCGCAGCTGAAGGCGTCCGAGAAGAAGGCCGTCGCTTTCGGCCTGAATGCGATTCACGTGCTCGTCGTCCTTGATGATAAGGAGGGGGGCGTGGAGAAGGTCGAGTCGACCCTGGCGGGCATCCAAGGAGTCCAGAGCGTGGAGATAGTCCAGATGGGGCTCCTGTGAAGCACACCGCCGATTCCCGAGAACTCACTTCTTCGATTTCCTGTCCGGGGGGCAGCAGGATTTGAGGATATCCCTCAGTTCGCTCTTCCTCCTGACTCGTTCCTCGTAGCTCTTATCGTCCTCGTTTATCAGAGCCGCGTATTCAAGCATGGTCTGCTTGACAAAGAAGCCGACATCATCCATGTCTTCGATCTTCTCGGTGTGCTTGCCTGCGCCACAGCATTCCTCGATCTCGTTGACAATCTTTGCTATCTTCTTGATGGACTTGGCGTCGGGCTTTGAAATCACCCCTATCTTGGCAAGGCCGTCGAGCGCGCCCGTGGTCAGCTCCTCTATCGCCTGCTTGCCCTTGGTCTCACCGCATGAGAGGTGGAACATCTCGGCCGCTGACCGGTAGTACGTCTCGATGAAATGGCCCACGCGCTCCTCCCGCGCCACCTCCACGACCCCGACCTTCTTCATCTTCCGTATGTGGTGGTATATCGCCTGGGACGTCAAACCGATGTCGCTCGCTATCTGGCTGACAGTCATCTCCTTCACCTTGAGGAGATAGATGATCTTCCTTCGCGTCCCGTCGGCCAGTATTTCGAATGCCTCGGGGTCCTTTATGGTCTTCACAGCCTTCAACGCAAGCACCAGTAAAACACATGGTGACACTGCACTATAATGCTTTTCATTATACAGTGAGTGTTACTCTATTAAAACGAAGGTTTTATTAACCAAAAGTCCCATTGGGTGTTGCAAAGGAGTGTTTGAACGTGTTCACGGCAAGCGAGGGAACAGAGTTCAGGGCCCGGAAGGATCGAGCGCGTGATCCCGCGCTCTTCGAGGTCTGGATGAAGGTCGAGATGGGCACCAGGGGGCGCGTGCAATGACTTTCGGCCCATACTTGCTGCCGTCCGCGCGCAGGAACAGGCACGAGGACCTCGAGCGGTATGTCCAGCACGAATATCGCGAAGACGGTGCGCACTGGCTCGCCGCGACCGACGGTCACGGGACTCATCTGAGACTGCCGGGCGAGGGGTCCGGAAAGCCAGCGCGAGACGGCGGCGCCTGTTGCGCCCAGACGAGGAGGGCAGAAGCCGGGAGTTGCTGTCCTGTGATGGGTGCGGTTTCAAAGGGAAGGCCCACAGCCGGCGTCACGTCGAGAGGCGACTGATATGGAGAATCAGCATCGTTGCGGGCAGCGGACCTGTACTCACTGCGGGTTGGAGTGCGACTGCGGATCGCTTGAGTGTCCCAGATGTGGGAACGTGTTCACAAAACCTTGCGGTCGCGATTGAGGCGCACTCTCGAGATCGACTGAAACGATGCCAGGCCCGCCTTCACTTACTCGGGTTCGTCAGATATCGGGCCAAGTGGTTTGGGAGAAATGGTTTCGCGCAATCGGACCAGGTGACCTCAGACCTTCGGCGGCGGCAGGATGTACTTCCCCTTCATGAGGTATTTCGTCTGGTTCCTCGCGCGTCTGATCACGCTCTCGGCCTTGTCGTACAGCTCCTTCCTGCTGTGCTTCTCCCTTGCGAGGCCCTCGTTTATCGCTGCCAAACCGACGGCGACGGCCTCCCGCGGGAAAACCTCCCACTCGTCCATCGTCGGGACGATGTAGTCATCCCTCAGCCCGTTGTCCTCGGCGGTCTTCGCAAGCTCGAGAACCGCGGCGAGGCACATCGTGTCGGATATGGTCTTGGCCTTCACATCGAGCGTTCCCCTGAATATGCCCGGGAAGCCGAGAGAGTTGTTGACCTGGTTCGGGAAGTCGGACCTGCCGGTCGCGATTATCTTCGCGCCCGCCTCCTTGGCCTCCCACGGCCAAATCTCGGGTATCGGGTTGGCCGTGGCGAACACTATCGCGTCGTCCGCCATGCCCTCGATCCAATCGATCTTGAGGGTGCCCGGACCCGGCTTCGACGCCGCGACGACGATATCAGCGCCCTTCATGGCATCTGCGTCGGTCCCGACGACGCCTTCCTTGTTGGAGTGCTCGCACATGAACAGCTTTTCCCTGAACTCTGCCTTGATGTCTCCCCGGTCCGAGTGGAGCGTCCCCTTCGAGTCGCACATGACCATGTTCTCCCACTTGAAGCCGGAAAGCTGCATGATCCTGGATATGGCGATGTTGGCCGCTCCAGCACCGACGAAGGCGGCCTTCATCTGGGAGGGTTTCTTGCCGACCATCTTCGCAGCGTTTATCGCCCCTGCGGCGACAATCGTGCCTGTTCCCTGCTGGTCATCGTGCCAGACTGGTATCTCGCACTCCTCCCGGAGGCGCTCGAGTATGTAGAAACACTTCGGCTGGGCGATGTCCTCGAGGTTGACCCCTCCCAGGGAAGGTTGGAGGTATTTGACGGTCTTGATGAACTCCTCGGGGTCCTTGGTGCCTAGACAGAGCGGGAAGGCGTCCACGCCGCCGAGGTATTTGAACAGAAGGGATTTCCCTTCCATGACAGGCATGCCGGCCTCGGGGCCGATGTCCCCCAGACCCAGGACCCGAGTGCCATCGGATATGACGCCGACGGTGTTCCAGCGGTTGGTGTGCACGTATGATAGTTCCTTGTTCTTGTTGATCGCTTTGCACGGCTCCGCCACTCCGGGGGTGTACCATATCGCGAAATCGCTGAAGTCGCGGACCACGCACTTCGGCGTGATCTCGATCTTGCCTTCGTAGAACGGATGATAGGCCATCGCCAACCTGGCGGGCTCGTATGCCTTCTTCAGCATCTGGTCCACGGATGCCTTCGTTGGAGCCTTGGCCTTCGGCTTCCCCGCCTTCTTCGCGGAAGCTATCTTAGCAGCCTTCTTCTTCCCAGGTTTGGATTTCTTTGCCATTCGATTCTACTCCTTGTCTCTCGGCGTAAGTCGAAAGTCGTTGCACTTCTCTCTGAATTCGGACAGATTCATAACGGCTTTCTTATGCTTGCGACCGATGAAAGGGGAACATTTCGGCGCATTAATACATTGCCATGTTACTTGATGCTTCGAGGGATGTTCTGACCCTCTGCCGACGATTCATATAAGCTTGCCCTCGGACATGGCGTCCTAGATGAGAGCGCTCGTGCTTGATGGTTACACGGACGAGCCGGCCTGTCTTGGTGTGCCGCCCTTCATCTCACCGTACGTCCGCATGGCATACGGGGCTCTCCGGGCGGCTGGCGCGGAGACCGGGTACGCCACGATCGACCAGTTGAGGACAGAACGGACCGACCTAACCAGGTTCGATCTGCTCGCGGTGGTTAGGCATGTGGCCGTTCCAGGCAAGTATCTCCGCGGCATGCCCGCCAGCGATAGGGAACTCGCGGAGATAGGGAGAAGATTCCGGGGCCCCAGCATCGTTAGCCTGGGCCGGGGTGCCTCTGGAGGAACCGCTCCGACACCTTTGAGGGATGCGTTTCATCGCATAGCTGACGGAGACATCGATGCGGGATTGTTCGACCTGGTCGCCTACGGGAGCTATGTGGACCGGAGGAGAACGATGGGGGAGTGGAACACTTGGCTCCTAAAAGGGACGGAGGCCTGTGAGAGCCATCCCGACCACGGCGGACCCTTGATCGCCGAGGTGCAGATGTCGAGAGGCTGCGTCAGGTATGTCTCCGGCGGCTGTGGGTTCTGTACGGAACCGTTGCACGGCGAGATCGTCTTCCGCACGCCCAAAGACATACTCGCGGAGGCAGAGGCGCTCGGCCGAGTGGGGGTGAAGAATCTACGTCTAGGCGCACAATCGTGCGTGTACTCCTACATGGCGAAAGGTGTTGGGGAGACGGAGACGCCGACCCCCTCTCCGGATGTGACGGAGAAGCTGCTCAGAGGCATATCCGAGGCGGTCCACCCGACGGTATTACACCTGGACAACGCCAACCCAGCGGTGATCGCGTCCCATCCGGATGAGGCTAGAGAGGTCACGAAGGCGATTGCGAGGCACTGCACCAGCGGGAACGTGCTGGCTTTCGGACTGGAGAGTGCCGATCCCAGCGTCTTCAGGGCGAACAACCTCAACTCGGATCCAGAGCAGACCCTCGCCGCCATAAGGCTCGTGAACGAGGTGGGAGGTGCGAGGGGGGCAAACGGACTTCCACGAGTTCTGCCGGGCATCAACTTCCTAGCAGGACTGTCCGGTGAGACGAAGGAGACCTACAGATCTAACATGGATTTCCTCACGAGCGTTCTCTCTGAGGGGCTCCTACTGAGACGCACGAACATACGCCAGGTCATACCGGCTCGAAAAGAGTACCCGGGAGTGAGGTCAAAGGGGGAGTTCTCAAGGTTCAAGAGGTGGGTGAGGCAGGAAGTCGACCTGCCGATGCTGGAAAGGATCATCCCAGACGGGACGGTGCTCAGATCAGTCTACACTGAACTCAGAGAGGGTGGCAGGACCTTCGGAAGGCAGGTGGGGACATATCCGATCCTAGTCGGTCTACCATATCCTGTCGAGGTGGGCAGATGGGTCGATGTCGCGGTGACTGGGAGAGGGCCGAAGAGCGTGATCGGGATAATGCAGCCGACTCCGGCGAACACGGCATCCTTGGCGATGCTGGAAGCAGTGCCGGGAATAGGGAGGCGGAGAGCTATGGCGATCGTGAGGGGGAGACCGTACCGCACGTCCGAGGAGCTGTGGAAGGTGTTGGGGGAGGACGACTCCCTCACAGCCGCCAGGACGCACCTCGCGCTGGATGACGCAGACCGCGGGTAACAGTCAAGTTATAGTATTGACCGCTCGATTCGCATTGCGCACAGAAGGTGGGAGTTTGGACGTCAGGCTGGCTGCGAGGTATCCCTTCAGGAAGGAATCAGCGGATGTCCTGAAGGAGTCGGGGGTGACCCTCGACAGACTGATCTCCAGCATAGCGTATCAGGAGGCTCGGTCGCTGGGCAAGCAGAGGGTCCTGGAAGCCGTCGAATACGCCAAGATCGTCAGCCATCCGATGACGAACGAGACCAACGCCATGAACGAACTCCTCAGTTACCCTGTCGCCAGGATGCTCGTGTCCTGTCTAGGCGACAAGAAGTTCGTCCACAGGTACGCGGTCGCCGAGGCCAAGCTGGCGAACTCCAGGATGACCGAGGAGACCGAGCGCAGCAAGGAACGGGAGGCCAAGAGGGTCAGGAAGAGTGCTGGGGATGACGGCGTCGCATTCGTGATTAGGCTGGCGGGTGAGCTGGGGCTGCACGTCCATCACGTCGGAGACTCGCTAGCCGTCGAATTCGGCGACTACCTGAAGTGCTCGTCGGCCATGAAGAGCGGGTCGTGGAAGCTCGTCAACCAGGACGTCATTGGCGGCAGGACTCTCATAACAGAGGAGAGGTTGATACGACTGGTCGAGCAGATGATAACTGATGGGATCATCTCCGAGCTGCCGCTCCCCGTGAACGATGAGATCCTGGGCGCCCTCTCTGACGACGTGGACGACATAAGGCAGGCGCTGGAGGAGAAGAGGGCTGAACAGCCGGAGAGGGACTTCGGGACCATCAGCATCGTGAGGTTCCCGCCCTGCATGAAGAAGCTGCTCGAGATGATACGCGCAGGGGAGAACGTGCCGCACACTGGCAGGTTCGCCCTCGTTGCCTTCCTCCACACGCTGGGGATGGATTCGGACGCCATCCTCACGACATTCGCGATGTCAGCCGACTTCGACGAGAACAAGAGCAGATACCAGATCCAGCACATAACGGGCGAGGTATCAGGCACGGAGTACACGCCGCCTGAGTGCAATACGATGAGGAGCTACGGTATCTGCTTCGACCCCGACGACCTCTGCAACCGAGACTGGATGGCGCATCCTCTGACGTACTATCGCATGAAGGGCAAGAAGCCGGGGAAGAGGCGAGGCAAGGTCAAGGGAGGGACTTCCAGATCAGATGCGCGCGCTGGACAGCGGTGACGTTGCCCGCGATGCCGAAGTACAGCATCATCCAACCGATCAGGGAATAGCCGAACAGGTTCTCCCCCATGTCCACACCGAGGGACATCAGGGCGAACTGCACGATCGGTATGAGTATCAACAGCGCCAGCCGGTCGGCTCTTCCGAGTATGCCTCGGTACTCCCTCCTGAGCCCGAGCGCCTGAGCCTGTGTCCCCATGTAACTGGCAAGCATCACACCGATTATCGCGAACAGGCCGACGAAGACCGAGCAGTGGGCCCCCAGTGCCACGCCCGCGAGTATGAACACGTCGGCGTACCTGTCGAACACGTGGTCTACGAAGTCGCCTCGCTTGGACTGACTCGCCTGCAGCCGCGCGACCTTCCCGTCAAGCGCGTCCAACAGGCCGTTGGCCCCGACCATCAGGGCGGCGACGAACAGGAAGATTGCGGCTTCCAGAGTGAAGAAGAACCCTGCCAGAACCGCGAAGGCCAGAGCAGTGATCGAGAGGTGGTTCGGATTCATCCTGGACATACGCCTGGCCGCGGGGGACAGCAGTTTGTCGGCCTCGTCGCGATAACTATCTAAAACCAGTCTAGGACCTCCTGGCTCCAGTCAACATCGCCTACAGGATATTTCTCACTTTCTCCGGCCAATATCTCCTCCACCGCGCACGCCGCATCCTGGACGCTCATGTCGGTCACATCGACCTCGCACACGACCGGAGCAGACTCCAGCGCCTCGATCAGGATGACATCGACCGCCTCGGCCTCGAGGTTCTCCATGATCTTCGCTTCGCTCCAACCTTTCCCTATCAGTCGCTTCTTCAGGATCCTCGGGGAGCATCTGAGGACGATCGCGACATCGACGCCGAGCAGGTGCGACAGATGGCCTTCGATGAGAGCATCCTCCTCCATACGGGCCACCGACTCCGCCAGCTTGTCGACATCCACCTCCTTCGTATCTCTGGCCATGTCGAATCCAACGATTGCATCGGCAGCCTCCGCGAGGGCGTCCACCGTGAGAACCCGGAAGGACCTGACCATGGTCGAGACGCTTGTCTTTCCGACCCCGGGCGTGCCTGTGAGAGCGACCTTCATCGACTGGGGTTAGCCAGTCCATGGTTTATTAATCATCACCGATCACTATCGATGCAGGGCCTTCATAAGATGCCTTGAGAACTCCTGCTCGAACTGGCATTTCTGGAGGCGGTCCTCGAAGACCCTGCGCACTGACGCCACCGCCTTCGTGTCGGCCGGGAACTCGACGCCGCACTCCACATCCATGAGCAGGAGGAACTCAGCAGGTGCGAGGCCGATGTGGCGGGGGGGCCTCGCCGCTTCAGGGCCGATGCACTCCTCGTCGATCGCCCCGGCACTTCCGGCGTCTATCATCCAGACGATCCGTCTCACCATGTTCCACAGGTAGCTCTCAGCTTCGAAGTCAACGACGATGAACTGACCCGCGTCTGAGACCTCGATCGAATCGATCGTCCTGGTCGGGTCGCGTTCGTCCTTCCTTGAGAAATCGGAGAAGTCGTGGGTGCCCTCGAAACGCTTCGCGAGCATCCGCATCAATCCTACGTCCTGGGCGTCCCTACGCAGGTAGTACCTGTACCATCTCCGACGTGCCCACCTTGGATTGAAGTCCTCCGGGACCTGAACCGCTGAATAAGTCCATAGGTCCTTCGCCTGCGAGTTGACCGCCGAGCAGAGCGCCCTAAGAGGGAAACCGGTCGTGAACGATACCACGTTACAGACGGCGCTGACGCCCCTGTCCGTCCTGCTCGAACTCCGCAAACGCGCGTCCTTCGCGGATTCGACGGCATTCACGGCTACGAGCGCGTCGATGAGTGCGCCCTCGACCGTTCTCTTCCGAGGCTGCCTCTGATAACCGAAGAACTTCGAGCCATCATAAGCTAGTTTGACCGCAACCCGCGACTCCTGAGGCACGGCCAGGACAATCCTACTACAGAGTTAAATATCTGCGGAATCTGTCGTACGGCCGTGCCTTCCATCAGGATCGTCCTCGTCGAGCCGTTGCACGACGGTAACGTCGGAGCAATCGCGAGAGCGATGAAGAACTTCGGCCTGGAGGAACTTGTTCTCGTCAGGCCCTGCGCCGTCGGGGAGGAAGCGGTGAAGCGGTCGATGCACGCGGTCGATGTCCTCAAGAACGCGCGAACTGTCTTCACCGAGGAGGAGGCGTTGGAAGGGGCGGACTATGTTGTCGCTACCTCCGGTATCGACACCTCCAACGACAAGAAGTTCCCCCGGATATCGATGGTCCCCGAGGCATTCGCTGAGAAGGTGAAGGACTTCGGCGGGACCGTTGCGATCCTGTTCGGAAGGGAGGATTTCGGGCTCGACAACGACCTCGTCAAAAGGTGCGACTTCCTCGTGACGATCCCCGCGAACCCACTGTATCCCATAATGAACATCAGTCACGCGGCGGCCGTGCTGTTCTATGTGCTTCACTCCCGCGACGCTGTGAGGCTCGGGCCGAACAAGGCGTCCGGGATGGAGGTCGAAAAACTGAACGAGTACTTCTCAAGACTACTCGACGTGATCGAGTATCCCGAGCACAAGAAGGTGAAGACCTGCGTGATGTTCAGGAGGCTCATGGCAAGAGCGATGCCTTCCACCTGGGAGTTCCACACGCTCATGGGTATCCTGGACGGGGCGATAGATGCGGGTGAGTCTGGCGCGGAGCAGGACGGAGGCAAGGAATGAAACCTCCTCATGCACCGACCGAGACTGTTTAAGCGCGAAGAAAATTGTTGCGCCCCCGGGGAGTTGTTGTGGGGGCGCGTGTTTGCTGTGTTGTTGTGGGGGGAGGAACTATTGGGTCATCCTGACACTCTGGCGAACGAATCCCGTCTCGTTCCGACGGCTTCACAACACGACCCGTTCCAAACGGTCGCGTCGTCCATTGAAGGCACGCATGCGTAGTCCGGTAGATAGGGTGGCTTCACCCCGGTCACTATCGCCATCAACTTGATTGTGCTTCTCAGATCGGCGTCGATCCTCGCGCCGAGCTTGATGTGGGCCTCGTCGCTGAGCCTCTTTGTTACGCCGTTCAGCACCTCGTACGCCTTTCTGAGAGACAAGGACGGTCCACCGGTAATGTGAATCATCGCGCCAGAGGCGCCTTCGAAGTCGATGTCAAGGAGAGGGTTGGTGACCGCCTCCATCACCACCTTATCGGCGTCCTCGTTCTCGGCATAAAGCACGGTCGAGGCACCGCCCTGGATCATGATGTTGCGGAAGTCGGCGAAGTCTAGGTTGATCATGCTGGTCTGGCAGATCGTCTCGGTTATACCTCTCACGACTTCGACGATAAGCTGGTCCATGACCATGAACGCCTGTTCGACTGGCAACTTGGGGACTATCTCCAGCAGTCTGTTGTTGTCGAGCATGATGGTGCTGTGTGCGTGCTCGCGCAACTTGGACACACCCCTGTAAGCCGTCTTGAGGCGGCTCTTCTCTATGTCGAAAGGGAGGGTGACAAGCGCGACGGATACCGCCCCGTGTCTGCGAGCGAGCTCAGCGACCACCGGCGCCGTCCCCGTTCCCGTGCCACCACCCATGCCAGCAGTTATGAAAACGATGTCGTAAGGCTTGACCGCAGCCTCGATCTCGCCAGCGAACTCGTAAGCCACCTTCTCGCCCAGCTCAGCGTTTCCACCTGTCCCGTATCCTCCGGTCGACCGCTCGGCCAACAGTAAGCGCTTGTCCGCCTTGACCTGCGCTAGATGATACTTGTCCGTGTTCATCGCGATCGTGTCTATTCCATCGAGACCGACCCCGTTAATCCTGTGAACGCTGTTGGACCCGCCTCCGCCGCAGCCGACGACGCATATCTTCGGAGCAAGATGTGCCTCAAAATCGCGCTCGCTCTCAAGAGCTTCCTGGAGGAGCTTGCTGAGCATCTCAACAGCTCCGTTTCGAGCGCTCACGCTCATGCGTACACACATGCGTGGCCAACTTGCATCCCATCCCGCGTATGCCCTCGCGACGCCCTCACTTCTCCAATCCTTCGATCGCCTCTGCGAGCCTCTTGCGGATGTATTCGCGCACCGCATTCCTGATTGCATCGTCGACCGATATCGAGTCGCCATCCTGGACGAGCTGCTTCAGGTTCACGACGTTGCCCTTCGGAAGTTCGACCGTCACCTTCTCGATGTACTCAGGGGTGAACTCCCCGTCCACGAAACGGTCTATGGCCGCTCTGACGGCATCAGAAAGCGTTGAGAACCTTCCTTGGTCGACCAATGCCTGGAGCGCGTTGATTCGTTCGTGTGGCAACCGTATTGTGACTCTCTCCGATTCGACCATCTGGCCGCACTCCTTCGTCCGACACTTGAGGGCGTTTCGTCAGACAATTGTCATTAACGTTTAATCGATATTTATACCTTTCTAGGCCGTGGCATTGTTAACTTGAGTATGATGATTCCGGCCAGCTGCGTAGGACGCCAATCTGACGATTCAATCAATGTCCACGATGACCCACGTGTCCTTTCCAGTTAGCGCTTCAGTCCTACCACCAATTAGACCGCATGTCTTGGGCAGAACCGAATTAACCACCTTGCCTCTACTGAACGAGGCTTCGTTGTGGACGTTCAATGCTTCTTTGAGTCGTTCGACTTCCCTGGTGAATGCTCTGCTAACCCTTGTCTTGCCCTGAGTATCGCGCCACACGTCGAATGGCAGAATCCACGCCAAGTCGAGAACTCCTGGTTCGAACCCGAGTTTCTTCTCTTCTTCTGTTCTCTGCGCTAGAACGTCCTGCATCCATTGAGGTGCCTTCTCTTCGTTTGTGTAGCGGCGACAGGGAGTTTTGTCAAATCGGGCAGCGTAAGTTTCTCCAGCAAGGATTGAACTGCGTGGAATTCCCGCAGCCGCGAGCAACTCCAGTGCATCCTTCCTGACATCATCGTTGTTCACAAGCACCGTCATCGAGTTGAGCCATAGGTCTTTGCACCCAGTTTGATTGAGGAAGCTCTTCACTGAATTCTTCGAGAAGGAACCATGCTTCCGAAGGTTGTAGTTTAGATCCAAGTCTCGGATGCTACGTTCGCAATGACTTAGATACCTTACTGGCTGAGGGTGACGGAGATTGTCCGATTGTCTGTTGCGTATTGCCTCCAGCTGTATCAACTGATTCTCCTGGATGTACGCATCCACGACCCTCTTGTAGGAACATGTCTTGATGTACGCGTAGTATCTCGAGTCTCTGATTTTGGCCATACAACCCCCTCTTCAGAGATAGCCCTCATCGCGGAGCCATGATTGTGGCTTACGTCTTCAGAGACTTCTGGTGGTGAACTCGCCTTTCCGCGCAGCACTAGCTACCTTGGCCGTCGAACATCCATTTCGGAGATGTCCGCTGAACCATACATAAGTAAACAGAGTTCTGATTTTTGCATTTGTTTAAATCCGATTAAGCCGCTTTGGCTTGGGGGGCTACAGACCGATTGAATGGTTTGAACCCCATGTAGGTGTGCGGAGATGCATAATAATGCGAAGAAAGTGTGCCTTGTGGTAACCCTGAGCGCCGCGTTGATGGTGCCGGGGCTATTCGTAATTCCGAACGCCGCGGGGGAACCAGTTACCTGGACCTTAGCGTTATACGTGAATGGCGACAACAATCTCGAGGATGAGTGGGATGGAACTAGCCTTCCACTCTTGCTCAATCTTCCGGCAAATTCTGACATCAACATTGTGGCAATGGTTGACCTGAAATCAACTGATGGCACAGACCTAGTTGAAATTTCTGGAAGTAGCTGGCAGGTTGTCGACAGTTACCCAGAGAAGAATTTTGGCGATGGAGCAACCTTGCAGTGGTTCCTGAGCGAAGTCTCCGGTCTCTATCCATCCGAGATGTTATCGGTGACTATCTGGAACCATGGAAATGCCTGGAAAGACGTCAGCTTTGATGACACTTCGTTCGACAGGATGTATATGCCGGAGATGAAGGCAGCAATCGAGAATGCAGGCGTTTACATAGACGTCCTGTCGTTCGATGCCTGTAGCATGGGAAATATCGAAGTCGCGTACGAGGCTTACACAACTGGGTTGGTCACCTACATGATAGGTTCTGAGGAATCCGTTCCATTCGACGGATTTCCCTATGACTTCATGTGGACACCAGTAGCTCTTGATTCATCAAGAACCCCGACCCAGGTATCCGTGGACATGGTAAATGGCTGGGGACAGTACTACGACAACACTACCTTTAACACCGTGGGTCTCTCCGCAGTAGACGTGACGAGCATTGGTGAATCGATAACCACCTTCGAGACATGGAGTGGTCTCATGCACGACAACCTCGGCGCCTATGCTAGAGTGTATAGGGATGCTCTGAAGAGCGCGTACATTGCGTGGGGGACGAAATATCTGGTGGACATAGCTGATCTGGGAGACACACTGCTAGCCGACAGCAAATTCTCCAACGCGGCCCTGAGAAGTGCCACCACGGCTATGGTCACAGCAGTAGATGATGCGGTGTTGGCAGTTCACTCCTGCTCCGCGCTGCCAGATGCCAGAGGACTTACGCTGTGGTGGGGTGTAAAGGGCGACTATAGCTATTATGGGCCTTTATACCCGGAGATCCAGTATGCTATCGACACGGGCTGGGATGACTTTCTGGCGGACTACAACTAGGGCCAGCTGAGAACAAGTGCTCGCCCTTGCTGGGCGAGCACGCTTTCCTTATTTTTGCAGCATGGATGACCTTCACCAAACGGAAGCCGATGTTTCAGGATCAGGCTGTTCTCTCGCTGTAAATGCGGGTCATTTTGGCTCGAAAGAGGGCGATTTCGATAGCCGGAGACTGATTTCGGAGGATTTCCTTGAATCCTCCCCAAAAAGAAGACCCCGGTTCCCAAGGCGACGCCCAACGCGGTGCCCATATGCGCTTGTCTCAAGGAGGAGGAGAGATTACATTGAAAGGAACCGGGGTGAGCTGCGACTGATCGTCAACCATGTCAGCTCTTGTGCATCCCTCGACCACTATCCTCCTAGTCAGGCGACATGTTTTAGGCATATTTCTACTCCATTGCTGAATTCTTGTCATTCTGCCTCGGAAGAGGTCGAGTTCAGTTGGCCCAGATACTAATTTCGGATACTCCGCCCGAAAGACCCGCTTCGCCATCGTTCTTCGCACTAGCTACGTCAGTTGTCAGACATCCATTTCGAAGATGTTCGCTGAATCATACTTAAGTTAACAGAGCCCTAGGCCGTGGTTCTGGAACGCCATCGGGTGGTCCCCGTCCGACGTTTTTCGCTGTGAATCTTCGGGTGGTGGCGAGCTTCAGAAGCTCGTGCCACTTGAACCCTGGCAGGGCGGCGAAGAATCTGATGCTAGAGAAGAAGTAACCCGACACCAGATTACGAGGGGTGACTGGGTGGAGACCGCACCCCCCGGGCCTGTCGGGAGGCCCGATACTGTGAGTATCACACCCCCAACGAACAACATCAGGCTCGATTCAGATAGGAGGCTCGCAGCCTGAACCGAAACCATGATTTGCACCGAGTACGCTAACTGGCGGCGCTGATGAAAACGGAAATCGAACGGGTGGTTGAGGAGTCGTCTAGGAAGCTCTTGCAGACATCGACCCCCCCGATCAAGTATTGGCTTCTGAGCGACGTTATGCGGAGGGCCCCAGACGACATAGCGTTGCAGCAGACGATGAAGGAATGCGAAACCTACCCTCCTCGTCTCAGACTCCTTAAGAAACTGCGGGAGGACGGAACCTGGCCGATAACCCGCCAGAGGGAGCTCGCAGAGGAGCGGGGGCCCGGCCCCCCGATAGGATGGACTTACACGACGATGCTGAGGAACCTGTACACGTTAGGAGATTACGTCACAGGTAAGGAGGAGGGCAACGTCAGGGCGGCCCTGGAACTCATCCTCAGCTGGCAATCCGAGAACGGCCACATCCCGGGACCCACGACCACCGCGTTTCCGGAACCGCACTACAACGGCTTCGCCCTCAGGAACCTGAACCAGTTCCGCTTGGACAGGGACCCGCGCACATACAGGCTCGAGCAATGGCTCGTCAGGATGCAGCGTCCCGACGGCGGCTGGAGCATACCGTACATACAGGATGTCCGCTACCTTCCTAGGTACAGGCACATGCGCATGAAAGACTTCATGGCGCTCATACAGAGCGATGACCGGCCACCGCACGACCCGAAGGAGCACGGACACATTCCGAGCTGTGTCTGGAGCACCCTTGCAGTGCTCAGAGGGTTCTGCTGGAGCCCGTCCATGAGATACAGGAAGGAGATGAAGCGAGGAGCCGATTTCGTCCTCGACAGATTCTTCAAGAGGAACTATCACGCGTCATTCTATCTATCGGAGAAGAACTGGACGACCCTGAAGTACCCAACCTACTTGGGGAGCGGGTTGAGTGCGTTGGAGGTGCTTGCGTCGATGGGGTACGGATCCGAGGACGCACGCATGGAGGGGGCCGTGGGATGGCTGCTCAAGGCCAAATCCAAGGACGGTTTCTGGTACAGGTCCGACAGGCCTAGTCCTGACAAGGACCGATGGATAACGCTCTGCGCGCTCGCTATACTGGCGAGGTATGCAGGAAAGTACGGTCATTGAGCGGGGCGGTCGGCGTTCCATGATTAACTGTATATATCACAGGTTGTTTGGCTATCAGAGATGTCGACACCAACCGACCAGCCAGATTCGGCCCTCGCGGGCGGGCCGGCGCTCGAGGTTGTCAACCTCGTAAAGGACTACGGAGGGTTCAGAGCGCTCAAGGGCGTTTCGTTCACAGTCGATGATGGCGAGGTCTTCGGCCTGATCGGTCCGAACGGCGCGGGCAAGACGACCGCGCTCAGGATCATATCCACGATACTCCGGATAACTTCGGGTCACGTGAGGATGTTCGGGACGGACATAGCTGAGAGACCCCACGAGGCGAGGAAGATCCTCAGCTACCTTCCGGAGGATGCGGGAGCGTACAAGAACCTCACGGGCAACGAATACCTGGCTTTCATCGCGCGCTTCTTCTCGCAGAGCCGTGAGGGCGTGAGGAGAATCGTGTCGAGGGGTGTCGAGATAGCGGATCTCGGCGACAGGATGGACGACAAGGTGGATACCTACAGCAAGGGCATGGCACGGCGTCTTCTCGTCGCACGGGCTCTCATGATAGAGCCGCGCGTGGCAATCCTGGACGAGCTGACATCGGGCCTAGACGTCATCAATGCCCAGGAGATTAGGAGGATAGTGAAGGATTCGTCCAGGCGCGGCACGACAGTGCTGTTGTCGTCGCACAATATGCTCGAGGTGGAGCTGATGTGCGACCGGATCGCGCTGATCAACGACGGTGAGATAATCGAAGTGGGTACACCTGCCGAGCTCAAGGCGAAGCACAGCGCACAGAACATCGAAGAGGTGTTCATGAAGGTGGTCTCATGAACAGCACCTTGAACATCCTCAGGAAAGAGATGCGCGAGATGATGACGAAGTCGACCATACTCCCGATCGTGGTCATAGCGGTCCTCTTCGGCGCGATGGGGAGCATGATGGGTGGCATCGAGGAGGAGGCGACGAGCGCTCCAACCGTCGGCATCGTCAACGACGACACCGACGGAGACTTGGCCGCCATCGCTGTCGACGTCATCGGGACCCTCTCCGAAACGGTCTACAACGGGATCGATGTGGACGAGGGTGTCGCCACCGTCGACGAAGCTGGAGGAATAGCACTTCTGCATATCCCCGCGAACTTCACCGAGCGGATCATGTTCGGGGAACCTGGCGCCATCCAAGTGTACTGGATAATGAAAGGGGCCGGTCTGCTGGACTCCATCTCATCGGGGGCGGTGAACAGCGTGCTCTGGAACGTGAACAGGGCGATCTCGATGCACCTCATCGATGTGAACGCCTCGATCAACTCGACTCTCGCGCTGAACCCGACGACCAGGACGGAGACCACGATATTCGGAGACAAGGTCATGGACGGAATATCCCCTGGAACGCTCGGGTCCGTGCTGTCCACGCAGTCGTTCTTGGTACCTCTGGTCATGATGATGCTGATAATGGCCGCGGGAGGGACGGTCATCTCCTCGATGGGAATGGAGAAGGAGAACAAGACCCTCGAGACGTTGCTCACCCTCCCGGTCACCCGCGGGTCGATAGTCACTGGGAAGCTCGTTGCGAGTGCACTGATAGGGCTGGCGATGGCGGCCATATACATGGTCGGCTTCAACTACTACATGACTGGGCTCAGTGGCTCAGGGGAGCTCGACTTGGAGAGATACGACCTCGCGTTGACCGCGCTGGATTACCTCCTTGTCGGCATCTCCCTCTTCGTCACTCTCATCGCCGCGCTCGCGCTTTGCATGATCCTCGGGACCTTCGCGAAGAACTACAAGTCCGCGCAGACGCTGACGATGCCGATCTCCTTCCTCGCCTTGGTGCCGATGTTCGTGGTTATCTTCAAGGACTTCAACACGCTCCCTCCCGCAGCACAGGTCGTCCTGTTCGCCCTGCCGTTCTCCCACCCCATGATGGCGATGCGATCCCTGATGTTCGACGATTACGCCCTCGTGTTGGGGGGAATCGCGTACTCCACCATATTCGCGATCGTCGCCATCGCCATAACCGTATGGATATTCAGGACGGACAGGCTGCTCACGGGCCGCATCGGTAGGAAGGCGGAGGGAAGAGGCGGGATCCTTCTCGGTATGATCTCGGGCCGAGGACGGTAGGTCCGTCATTCACGTAGACGGCATCGGTGATCGACGATTGCGGGGCCAGATGCCGCCGGGTTCGAGTGGGGTCCGGAACGATCGTCTAGTAAACGGTTCTGGAGTTCGGCAGATACAGATGCCAGACAGCCCAGAGTTGTTCAGTGGAAATGCACCTTCTCCGGGAAATCTATTTAAATACCCATTTAAATACTGTCGGGGCCGGTGGAGATTCTATGGCAGTGATGAAGATAGAGAACGTTGTCGCCTCAACGTCTCTCGGGGCGGAGTTGGACCTTCAGGCGATCGCACTCGCGCTAGACGGCGCGGAATATGAGCCGGAGCAGTTTCCGGGGTTGATATACAGGCTCAAGGAGCCGAAGACAGCGACGCTGCTTTTCAGGAGCGGAAAGGTCGTTTGCACGGGTGCCAAGAGCCTCGAGCAGGTGAAGATCGCGATCGGCAAAGTGGCCAAGCAGATCGAAGCTGCAGGCATAGTGGTCGAGGGCGAGCCGGAGATCGTGGTGCAGAACATCGTCGCGTCGAGCGACCTCGGTGCGAAGATCAACCTGAACGCGATAGCCATAAGCCTCGGCCTCGACAAGGTCGAGTACGAACCGGAGCAGTTCCCTGGTCTCGTTTACAGGATCGACTCGCCCAAGGTCGTAGTCCTCCTCTTTGGAAGCGGCAAGCTGGTATGTACTGGCGCCCGAAAGCCAGAGGATGTCGGAGCAGCGGTCGACAAGATCACGGAGGACCTGAAGGCTGCCGGACTTCTGCGATAGAGAGATGATATATGCCAGTGCCGATTCTGGACAACCACGTACACCTGGAGCCGCGCAAGGGTCGGAACGTCGACGCAGTCAGGGATTTCGAGCGGCAGGGTGGGACCCACCTCGTAGTGTCACACAAGCCTTACAGCGAGGTGCGCGTCAGCTCCGCGGAGGATTTCCGGGAGAGTTTTGACGTGACCGTTTCGATGGTCGACCGTATCAACTCCGAGACAGGGGTGAGGGCATACGCGACCGTCGGCCCGTATCCCGTGGAGCTCTTAGGCTTCCAGAGGAGGCTCGGCCTGGAGAGGGCCAGAGACCTCATGATAGCGGGCATGGACATCGCTGCAGAGTATGTGGGCGATGGGAGAGCGCTCGCGATAGGCGAGGTAGGCAGACCGCACTTCGATGTCCCGGACGACATCTGGAAGATTTCGAACGAGATACTCCTGCACGGAATGACCCTGGCGCGTGAGACCGACTGTGCTATCGTCCTCCACACCGAGAGCGGGACTGTGGAGACGATGCGCGAACTCGCTGAGATGGCGGACGCAGCCGGCCTTAGAAGGGACAGAGTGGTCAAGCATTACTCTCCCCCGGCCGTCCTGCCGGAGGAGAACTCAGGTCTCATGCCCTCTGTGCTCGCTGGGAAGGATGCAGTCAAGGAGGCAATCGCCAAGGGGACGAGGTTCCTGATGGAAACCGACTTTCTGGACGATCCGGCCCGTCCGGGCGCGGTGATGGCGATAGCGACTGTCCCCAAGAGGACGATGGATCTCATGGAGAAGGGGCTCATGACGGAGGACCAGGCCCGTGTGATCCACTCGGTGAATCCCGGAAGGACCTACGGTCCAGCCTTCGAATGAAGACACCAGCTCGAGACACAGCGACACCAGCAAGGGCGTCGTCTCCGGATCATCGGACGACGAGGGGTTTCGTGGTCGTGAAGTGAAGGACGATCACCAGACGATTTCGAATCCAGAGAACTCCCCTGTGGGGTCGGAGGTCTCGATCTCTTTCGAAGTCACCCTGGCGTACGGCTGCTCGTGCTCACACCAGTCGATTGCCCTCAGCACCTTGCTCTCCTCTCCCTCGAACACCACCTCCACCCTTCCATCGGAGGTGTTCCTCGCCCAGCCAACCAGACCGAGTGATTCGGCGCATTTCTGGGCGTTAGCTCTGAAGAACACACCCTGCACCTTCCCACCGAAGAACACGTGTGCGCGGACTCTCACGTCGGAAATCATGGCGTTGAGAGATGAAAAAACTGTTGAACGCACCACCGCCGGGGCCGATGCTGGTGAGACCGCGCTCGGAACAAGATATTTATACTCACAGATTGATATATAAAATGCGCGCGGCGCGCGCGAGGGATGCACTTAAACGGAGCGAAGTGCATCATCTCCAACGCCTCAGGGATGGTGGCTGTATCATGATGAGATCGCTTGTCGAAGATGCGCTGGCACGGGAGTCTACGATGGATGCTAGCAGCGGACCAGAGACCGCTGCGTTCCAGGACCAGAGAGTCGATCAGGAACTCGAACAGATTCTCCGCGGCCTGAAAACGAACATAAAGATAATCGGAGTAGGAGGAGCGGGAACGAACACGATTTCCCGTGTCCACGACGAGGGCATAATCGGAGCTGAAGTGTTCGCGGCGAACACCGACGCGCAGCACCTCCTCGTACTGAGGGTACCGCACAAGATACTCCTTGGAAGGAGGGTCACCAGAGGACTCGGCGCAGGCTCGCTCCCGCAGATAGGGGAAGAGGCCGCGAGAGAGGCTGAGGACGACCTGAAGAAGATCCTCGCTGACACCCACATCTGTTTCGTCACGTGCGGGCTTGGAGGCGGCACTGGCACGGGTGGAGCGCCCGTCGTCGCCCGCATGGCGAAAGAAATGGGCGCGCTCACGATCTCGATTGCCACACTGCCCTTCGGAGGCGAGGGGCGCATGAGGATGGAGAACGCCGAGTGGGGCCTCGAGAGACTCAGAGATGCCTCCGACACAGTCATAGTCATCCCGAACGACAAGCTCCTAGACCTCGTACCGAGGCTGTCACTCAACGCAGCGTTCAAGGTCACGGACGAGGTGCTCATGAGGTCGATCAAGGGGCTGACGGAGGTCATCACCAGGCCGGGACTGGTCAACCTCGACTTCAACGACGTGAAGACCATCATGAAGGGCGCGGGCGTCGCGATGATGGGGTTGGGCGAATCGGACGCACCCGGAGACGAGAGAATCACGGAGGCCATCGACCAGGCGATCAACTCACCACTGCTCGAGGTGGACATAAGCGAGGCGAACGGTGTGCTCGTGAATGTCATCGGCGGGACCGATATGACCATCTCTGAGGCAGAGAGGGCCGCCGAGGAGATCCAGACACGCGTGGGCCAGAACGCCAGAATCATATGGGGCGCTGCGGTCGACCCTGCACTCGACAAGACCGTCAAAATCATGCTCGTCGCGACGGGCGTGAAGTCGAAGCAGATACTCGGGAAGCAGGGAGAACGGCGGCTCAAGGGCATCGGCGAGGTCGAACTGGTGCGCTGAGAATCGTCGTCCACCGTGCCGAAACTTTTAAGAGACCCAAGAAGCTACGGTCAAAAAGCCGGCGGGCCCGACCCGCAACTGGCATATTATCATCTAGTTAGATGGTTAATCCACCTTGGAGGTCTTACATGAAATCGCTCATCGACAGTGCCCTTGCGAACGTGGAGGAGGAGCACACGAAGAGTTCTCCGGACGCCATTCGAGCATTCACAGCGGAAGACGAGGAGCTGCAGAAGATACTGCACGACCTCAGAACGAACATAAAGATCATAGGATGCGGAGGCGGTGGATGCAACACCATCAATCGCCTGGCGGAGGCGGGCATAGTCGGGGCCGAGCTCTACGCGGCTAACACGGACGCGCAGCACCTGCTCATGACGCGGTCGCCTCACAAGATACTCCTGGGCAAGAGGGTCACCAAAGGCCTCGGCGCTGGTGCGCTCCCACAGGTGGGTGAAGAGGCTGCCAGAGAGGCGGAGGAGGAACTCAAGATCGCCCTGAAGGATGCCGATGTCGTCTTCGTGACTTGCGGCCTCGGAGGAGGGACCGGGACCGGCTCTGCACCACTAATCGCCCAGATAGCGAAGGAGCAGGGGGCACTCGCGATATGCATGTGCACGTACCCGTTCAGGGCGGAGGGAGTGATCAGAGCGGAGAACGCCGACTGGGGACTGGACCGCCTGAGGAACGTGGCCGATACCGTTATAGTGATACCCAACGACAAGCTGATAGACCTCGTTCCGAAGCTGTCCCTGAACGCCGCTTTCAAGGTGGCGGATGAGGTGCTCATGAGAGCGATCAAGGGCATCACCGAGATCGTGACGAAGCCCGGGCTGGTGAACCTGGACTTCAACGACATAAAGACCGTCATGAAGGCGGGCGGCGTCGCGATGATAGGGCTGGGTGAAGCTGACGACGACGACAGGGCCGTGACGGCCGTGACCGAGGCCATCAACTCACCACTGATCGATCTCGACATAAGCGAGGCGACCGCAGCGCTCGTGAACGTCACGGGCGGCTCCGGCATGACGGTCAAGGAGGCGGAGGAGGTCGCGCAGATCATTCAGTCCAAGATCAATGCCAACGCGAGGATAATCTGGGGCGCCGCGGTCGACGAGACGCTCGATGAGACCATGCGCGTGATGGTCGTCATAACCGGTGTCAAGTCCAAGCACATATTCGGCCCGCCAAAGGGAAAGAAGGGTCAGGAGCTGGGACTAGACTTTATTAAGTAGTTACTGTACTAGGAAAGGACCGCGATGAGTGACATAGTCGAGAGATCCTGGGACCTCCAGAGGAAGATCGAGGAGAAGACGAGGCACATCGGCAAGGGGAAGTACGGCCGTGTGCTCAAGATGGCACGGAAGCCATCCGGCGAGGAGTACGTCAGGATAAGCCAGATAGTGGCGATAGGGCTCATGCTCATGGGCGGCCTGGGGTTCCTGATCTACTGGATCTTCGAGTACGGATCGGACATGGTAGCGAGGGCGTTCGGATAGGCGGCCATCGTGACGGTCGCGACACATTCATGAGGGATGATTTTGGGAATCTTTGACGACGCTGAGCCGACGAAGAAGGAGCCGGAGAAGGCGCTCCCGCCGCAGCCTGTCGACAAATCCTTGAGGCTGGTGGTCCAGGGGGAGACGAAGCGGAGCATGGCCTCTGGGGACAGCTCGGACTTCGAGATGACCCTGAAGATACCAGATGACGGGCAGAGTCACTCGGTAGTCGTCAAGGTCGATACCGTCTTCGCGGCGACCGAGGAGGGGTCCCCCGAGTGGTTCGTGAAGCTCCATGACCCGCTCGGGGTGGTCTGGGAGAACTCGCCGACCGCCGAGGTCGAGGAGGCCCGCGAGTTCGACATAATGCCAGGCAACGAGAAGACTTTCACGCTCAATGTGACGTCGCCGACCGGTGCTCGGTACGGCGACAAGATAACGGTCCTGGTCAACGTCAGCCTCAGAGACGACCCGAGCGTCTCGGATGTTGCCACGCTCCAGGCGTCGGCGAGACAGTCCGTCCTTGCAGTGAAGACTTCCATCGGGCATGAGAAGACTGTGACAGACTCCCTGGCCAGCAGGGCGAAGGGCAAGCCGATAGGCGTGTTCGCCATACTGTCACCGGCGACCATACGCGGGTACGTCTTCGTCGAGGCCATGAACACGGACGCCCTCCGAGAGGCGGTCAAGGGCGTCCGAAGGACGCGCGGGCTCGTGAAGGGCGAGACCAGCCTCGATGAGATCGGGCACTTCCTGACGCCGAAACCCATCGTCTCAGGCATCGTCGAGGGGGACATCGTCGAACTCATCGCCGGTCCGTTCAAGGGAGAGAAAGCCAGGGTGCAGCAGATAGACGAGGCGAAGGAGGAGATCACCGTCGAGCTGTTCGAGGCGATGGTCCCGATACCGGTCACGATCCGCGGAGATCATGTACGAGTGCTCGAGAAGGAGAAGTGAATGAGATGGTAGACAAGCTTGAGGTTCTTGTGGACGGGGGCAAGGCGACCCCAGGTCCGCCGCTCGGGCCTGCGCTGGGCCCGCTCGGTGTCAATGTGATCCAGGTAGTCGGCGCGATAAACGAGAAGACCAAGGCGTTCGTTGGCATGAAGGTGCCTGTCACGCTGATGATCGACCCGAAGACCAAGGAGTTCGAGATCAAGGTAGGCACGCCACCCACGACCGCGCTCATAATGAAGGAGCTGGGCCTCGAGAAGGGCAGCGGGAAGCCGAACTCGGACTTCGTTGGCAACCTGACCGTTAAGCAGGTCACCAGGATCGCAGACATGAAGAAGGATTCGATGCTCGCAAAGGACAAGAAGGGCAGGTTCAGGGAGGTCGTCGGGACATGCGTGTCCATGGGCGTGACCGTCGACAGCAAGGACCCGCGCAAGGTCATAGCCGATATCGACGCAGGCGAGTATCAAGGGCTGTTCTGAGAGCGGGAACGGGCACTCTCGTGCTGCCGTTTCATCCCATTCCAGCAGGAGCTTGCTCAGGTTTCATCCGATCCATCTTGAGTCGGACGGCCTCGCACGCGATGGTGATCACGTCGATTGTGGGAGCTGCCGGTGGGCAGTAGGCCGTCTCGAGCTTGGCGAAGTCGTGCACGGTCATCCCGGCCTGAATCGCGACGACGAAGGCGTTTACGCGCATGTGCACTCGGGATTCGCCGACGATCTGAGCGGCCAGTATTCTCCCGTCGGCCGGATGGGCCAGCACCTTAACGTATATCTCCTTCCTGCCCGGGAAGTAGTCCGGCAACGTGAACCCTCTGACCTTTCCTATCACCGGCCTGATGCCTGCCATCTCCAGCTGGGCGTAGGTCGGACCGACCGCCGCCACCTGACAGCCGAACGGTTCGGTTGCGCGTGTCTGGAGGAAGCCTTTCGACAGCCTCTCATCCCCTCCAGCGGCGTTCACACCGGCCACCATTGCCATCTTGACGGCGATGGTGCCGAGACCGCTGACGGCGGGCTTTCCAGTCACGAACTCCGGATACTCCGTACAGTCACCGACGGAGTACACCCCCTCGACGCATGTCTCGCAACGGTCGTCGACGATTATCTGCTTCGTCTCTCCCGTGCTACATCCGATCTGCTCGGCGAGCTCCGTCTCACCTCGCTGGCCTGTTGCGATGACCACGACATCCGCATAGAAGGTTCGTTCCTCGCCGGTTTTACGGTCGACAGCGACGACGCAGTTGGCTTTCTCCTCGCCGAGGATCTCGGTCACCTCGTACTCCGTGAACATCTTCACGCCGTTCCTCTCTATGGCCGATGCCATCATCTGAGCCATATCGTCGTCGACCATCGCCAGGATGCAACTCGAGAGGTACTCGATTATCGTAACCTTGCAGCCGCGTATCATAAGCGCCTCGGCCACCTCGAGCCCCACCAGACCAGCCCCAATCACCACCGCGCGTTTCCCCTTCGACGCGAGCGCCTGTATGCCCCGGGCATCCTCGATCGTCCGCAAGACGTAGACCCCGGCCTTGAGCTGGTTTGGCGAGGTTCCACCCGCGAGCGCTCCCTTGATAGGGGGTACGGAGGCGCTCGCACCTGTGGCCAGCACCATCGAGTCATACGGCAGCTCTAGCTTCTCGCCGTCGAGACGGTCGACATGGGCGACCTTCTCTGCCACGTTCACCCTGGAGACGCTCGAGCCGAGGTGCACGGCTATCCTGCTCTTCCTGAGCCGCTCCTCAGGCGCCTCAATCAGGTTCGTGAGCTCCGGGATCACGCCCGAGATGCCGTAGGGAAGACCGCACCGGGAGTACTGCGGATAGACCTCCCGTTCGACGATGGTGACTTCGGCGTTCCTGTCGGTCTTCCTCGCGAACTGAGCAGCTGTCCCGCCCCCGCAGCCACCACCCACAATGATGATCTTCCTAACCAGTATTCCCCCCTTCAACGCACCCGACCAGGAAGGTTGTCGAAGAGATTAAATCATTCCGAGGGCGTGCCCGACAGATGCCGATGAGTTTCGGCTCGTGCGCTCCAGTGCCTGGCCGCACCCAAAAGACTTATAAACCAATTCGGCATTCGCTCAAATCCCGAGGAGTGTAGGAGAGCCGTGTGCTCGCGTGCACTACACCGGAGGGATGTACTTTGGCAGACCAGCGCCTAATAGAGACTATCAAGAAGCTTCAGGTCGAATCGAAGAAGCGGAATTTTCTCGAGACCGTTGAGCTGGCGATCAACCTGAAGGATGTAGACCTCTCGAACCCCAAGAATCGTATCCAGGAAGACATCGCGCTCCCGCACGGACGGGGCAAGACCGTCAAGATCGGCGTATTCGGTGGCTCCGAGATGGCTGTCAAGGCGAAGGCCGTGGCAGACGTGATCGTGCAGCCGGAGGAGATAGAGGACCTGGCATCCGACAGGGGCAAGGCCAGGAAGCTCGCTGGATCCAGCGATTACTTCATCGCTGAGGCTCCCCTGATGCCGACCATCGGTAAGCGCTTAGGCATAATACTCGCACCCCGTGGCAAGATGCCGAAACCAGTCCCGGCGGGGTCGGACCCCGGACCCATAATAGAGAAGCTCCGGACGAGTGTGACCGTGAGGACGAGGGACAAGTTGACATTCCATCTGCCGGTCGGCGCCAAGGACATGCCGCCGGAGCACCTGGCGGAGAACATCGACCTCGTCATGAGCAGGGTGACAGCGAAGCTCGAGAGGGGTAAGCAGAACATCAGATCGGCCTACATCAAAACCACCATGGGCCGCTCGTTCAGGGTGATCTGAGATGACCACGCAGGTAGCACCATGGAAGAGGGAGGCCGTGACCAGGCTGGCAACCCATATCGCCGGCAGCAAGGTCGTCGGCATCATAGATGTCAGAGGCGTGCCTGCGCCGGCCTTCCAGACCATGAGAACCGACCTGAGAGGCAAGGTCCAGATCACGATGATGAAGAACTCCCTGATGAAGCGCGCCATCGAGGAGGCTGGGAAGAAGCTTAAGGGAGTCGACGGCCTAGCTGGCTCAATCGACGGCCAGTGCGCCGTCGTGACCTCCGACCTCAACCCGTTCAGACTGTTCAAGCAGCTCGACCGCACCAAGACGAAGATGCCCGCCAGGGGAGGCGAGATCGCCCCCGACGATATAGAGATCAAGGCAGGAGACACGCCGTTCAAACCTGGCCCGGTGGTGGGCGACCTCCAGAAGGCGGGCCTTCCCGCGGCGATAGAGCAGGGGAAGGTCGTTATAAAGAGGGACAAGCTGCTCGTGAAGACGGGCGACGAGATACCGCGGGAAGTCGCCCTCGTGCTGACCAAGCTCGAGATATTCCCGATCACGATAGGCCTTGATCTGCGCGCCGCGTACGAGGAGGGCATGGTGTTCGCCAAGGACGTCCTCGCCGTGGACGACGCCGAGTACCTGGCGAAGTTCCATCTGGCCGCCACGAGCGCGCTGAACCTGTCGGTGTTCGCCGCATTCCCTACCGAGGTGTCGACGAAGCCACTGCTCGCGAAGGCCCACATGGACGCATTCAACCTCGCAGTCAACGCAAACATCGTCAACAGCGAGACCGTCAAGATGATGCTCGCCAAGGCCAACGCACAGATGAAGGCCATAGCGTCGAGAACGCCTGACGCGTTGGACGACGACCTGAAAGGCCAGCTGAGCGCCGCCCCGGCCCCGTCGCCCAGGGAGGACGGCGCAGAGGCGAAGAAGGGCGACAGGAAAGACGACAAGGACAAGAAGGACGGGGAGAAGGTCTCCGAAGAAGAGGCTGCGGCTGGCCTGGGGACACTGTTCGAATAATCTAGCTAAAGGAGGCAGAAGAATGGAGTATGTATACAGCGCGATGGTCCTGCACGCGGCTAAGAAGCCGGTGACAGAAGAGAACATTACGAAAGTCTTGAAGGCTGCAGGTGTTGAGGCAGACGCCACCCGCGTGAAGGCGCTGACCGCCTCACTGGAGGGCGTCGACATCGACGAGGCGATCGCAACCGCCGTCGCCGTACCAGCAGCCGCCGGACCGGCAGCGGCAGCGGGACCCGCCGACAAGAAGGAAGAGAAGAAAGAGGAGAAGAAGGAAGAGAAGGTCTCCGAGGAAGAGGCTGCTGCTGGTCTCAGCGCGCTGTTCGGATGACCAGGCCTGTCCGGATCTCTCTGAAAACCCCTTCTCGAAACATCTAATTCGGCAGGGAACCGGAGGGCGGGGTAGCACGGCGGCCGTGACGTCCGACCGAGGCCCGCGGCGCTAGCCGTGTTCGAGCATTGTGCTCACTTCTCTCTCGAACATCGACACCAGCTCCTGCCCCAGCTCCTTGCGGAGTTCCGGCGGGACGAGTGCCAGTCCCAGCTTGGCACCGCCTTTCGCGAGCCTCAGAACCGCTAACCCCTCGCGGATCTTAGCCTCCATGAGCATCTTGATAGCATCGGACATCTCCTTCTTCAGCTCAGGGTCCGACTCAATCTTCTGCCTGATATGCTTCTTGATCTCGTCCCTCACCAGGTCCTGGACGGCGTCGACTAGAAGCGTCTCCGAGCTCAACATCGTCTTCGTTCCCTTCAGGAGCGTGTTGACTATATCATCCTCAGACGGCATGACTCCACCTTCACCTTCGACCGTACTATTAGGATAAATCGTTTTTGGGTCGCAGGAAAGGGTCGACCGACCCACCGGCGCAAATCGTTTCAAATATGCCGAAGTCGATAGCGAGGACCGGCCAGGCTGAACCAGATGTGGGATGCGACAGGTAAGAGTGTGTTCAAGGATCAACGTACCCTCTCGTTCGATTACGTACCTCAGAAACTGGTACACCGAGAGCAACAGATGAAGAGGCTGATAATGCTATTCCGGCCGGTCCTGGACACCGATTTCTCGCAGAACGCCGTGCTCATAGGCAGCGTAGGGACCGGCAAGACCGCCACCTCTAAGCGGTTCTGTATGGACCTCAAGGAGTATGGGGAGAAGCATCGGAAGGCTATCGACTGGACGATAGTGAACTGCAGGCAACGGAACAGCGAGTCGAGCGTGATCCTGCAGGTGGTGAACCACTTCCAGCCGAACTTCCCTGACCGTGGCTTCTCCATCACGGAGATGCTACGGATACTGCGGAAGGACCTCGAGAAACGCAAGGTGCACATGGTCGTCGTCCTTGACGAGGCTGACGTGCTGTTGAAGAAGGCGGGGCCGGACCTGGTATACAAACTGACTAGGTTCGGCGAGGAGAAGGTCGACGGGAGGGAGTACATCTCCCTGGTGCTGATATCGCAGAAGAACATATTCGACCTCCTGGACGCCGCATCCGCCAGCACGTTCAAACGGACGAACGCGATAGAGTTCGGGAAGTACACATACAACGAGCTGAAGGACATCGTGGCGCAGAGGGCGGAGCTGGCGTTCCACGACGGTGTGATGGGCGACGACGCGGTCGACTTGGTCGCAGAGGTCGCCTCGGAGTGGGGGGACGCACGCTTCGCCATAGAGATCCTCGAGAAGACTGGCATGCTCGCCGACGAGGAGGGGGCTGGGAGCATCTCCGTGGAGCACGTCAGGGGAGCCAAAGCAGAGGCGTACAGCTCCATAACGGAGTCGAAGCTCAAAGACCTCGACAGACATCAGAGGCTCACGTTGCTCGCGATCGCGCGAAGCGTGAAGGGCAAGGCTTTCATAACGACCCGCGAAGCGGAAGCGGCGTACAAGGTCGCGTGTGAGGAGTACGAGGAGAAGCCGAGAGCGCACACTGCTTTCTGGGGACTGATGAAGGACCTCGACACCCTAGGTATTGTAAGCGCCAAGAAGAGCGGCCCGGGCATATCTGGCAAGACCACGGTGATCAAGTTGCTGGACATACCCGCGAAGGTCCTGGAGCAGAAGGTCACTCAGATATTGGATGGCGAATAATGGGCATTCGCGCCAACGGCTTCCAGACGAAAACGGGCACGTTTATATATCACCGCTCCAGTCGGGATATTTGGCGGAGGTATGGCAGGGTTGAACGACGAGAAACCTGCGATGGAGTTCATTGAGCTGGAGCATGGGCTGTGCTATGTTGTTAGGGAGCGCAAGCCCTTCCTGGCCTTCGCACTTTTCGAGAACGACGTGGCAGACGGCCTGCCAGGCCTGTGCGTGACGAGGCAGTTCCCGAGCAAGCTCAGGAATACTTTCAACCTGGGGGATACGCGCGTCATATGGCTCAGCCACTCACCCGGAAAGGACCAGCACAATCCGACCAGTATCGGCACGCTCGCGACCATAATATCGTCGTTCATAGAACGATACGAGAGATGCATCGTGATAATAGACGGACTTGAGTATCTCGTCATCAACAACGGTTTCCAGCAGGTGCTGCGGTTCATGGAGCACGTGAACGAACAGGTGATGCAGAGCAAGTCGACGGTTCTCATCCCGATCAGCCCCACGGCGTTCAGCGAGAAGGAGTTGGCGTTGCTGGAGAGAAACGTGGAGGTCATCGAGCAGCCGTCGATGAGCGTCACCCTCGAGAAGGACCTCACGAACCTGATAGACCAGTACAGATAGATCCGGGCGGGCGACCGGCGTCCTCGATCGACGGGAGGCAGCGCGCTTCGTGTTTTAGGTTCCCAAAGCTTTTGACGCGCCACTATGATTCGGCCAGCGATGAAGAGGACTCCGCTGCACGGGGAGCACGTGACGCTGGGGGCGAAGATGATCCCGTTCGCAGGCTGGGAGATGCCAATCCAGTACACTAGCGTCCTGAACGAGCACATGACGGTGCGCTCGCGTTGCGGGCTGTTCGACGTATCCCACATGGGCAACGTGGTCGTTCGTGGGGAAGGCGCTAGAGAACTCGTCGGGAGGCTCTTGACCAACGATGTCATGAGCGCTCCCCCGGGCAGGTGCGTCTACTCGCACATCCTTGGGGAGGACGGCGCAATACTCGACGACACGATCGTCACGCCCATCGGACCTGAGGAGTTCCTCGTGGTGCCGAACGCCGCCACGACGGAGAAGGTACTTGGCTGGGTCGGGAGGCACGCCCGGGGACAGGAGGTCCTGAACCTGTCCGACTCACTCGCCACGATCGCGGTTCAGGGACCGGGAGCGGAGGAGGCGGTGCAGGGGCTGACGACGGCGGACCTCTCTGGCCTGCGCTCGTTCTGGGCGGTTTTCGCGGCGCTCGACCGCATTGCAGGAGGCGGGAAGGACGCTTCGTGCCCCCTGCTGAGGAAGAGGCAGATGGTCAACGCGGGGGCGGAGGGCGTACCCGCACTCCTCTCAAGGATCGGATACACTGGAGAGGACGGGTTCGAGATCATCTGTGAGAACGATGCCGCGACGATGGTCTGGCGCGCCATGATGGAGAGGGGCGCGGACGCCGGAGTGAGACCGGTCGGGCTCGGCGCGAGAGACACCCTGAGGCTGGAGAAGGGGCTGCTGTTATCAGGCACGGACTTCGACGGCACCCAGACCACCCTGCAGACTGGTCCCCGTTGGGTCCTGAATTGGGACCACGACTTCATCGGCAGACGGGCTCTCGAACGGCAGAGGGCGGTCGGAGGCTATCCGGTCCTCGTGGGCATAGTATTGAAGGACAAAGGCATACCCCGACACGGCTACGGCATCGTCTCAAACGATAAGGATATCGGCGTCGTGACGAGCGGCACGCTCTCGCCCGTTCTCAGGATCGGGATCGCGCTCGGATATGTCCCCCCTGAGCTGTCCTCGCCAGGCACGACCCTTGAGGTTCGCATCAGGGAGAAGCTCGTGAGCGCACAGGTAGCCAAAACACCTTTCGTGAGGAGGACTCCGAAATGAAGGAACTGCTTGAGGAGATGATCAGGGTACCGGGTGTGTCCGGATACGAGGATGACATCCGGGAGTACATTCGAGCGAAGTTGAGGGCGATGAAACTGCCTGCGGAAGAAGACAACATCGGCAACCTCATAGCTACAATAGGCGCCAAGGGACCACACATCGTCTTCATAGCGCACATGGACGAGCTCGGCCTCGTCGTGACGAAGATGGAGGATGACGGCTCCCTCAGGATCCGCAAGGTCGGCGGGATAGACGACCGTACCCTGGTCGGGAGGGTGGTGGAGATCAAGACGCAGAAGGGCGTCGTCACCGGCGTGATCGGCCTCAAGCCGCCTCATCTGATGACGGAGAGCGACGACCGCAAGAAGGTCGTCAGCTGGGAGGAGGTACGGGTGGACGTGGGGACGAAGAACAGGAAGGAAACGGAGATGCTTGGAGTGCGCGTCCTCGACCCGATGGTCCTTAAGAAGGACATCTCGTACCTTGGAAAGGAGGTCATGTGCGCGAGGGGAATCGATGACCGGGCGGGGTGCGCGGTGCTCTTGGACGCCGTCAAGGCCGTCAAGGACAGGAGCCTCCCAGCCAGGTTGAGCTTCGTCTTCAGCGTGCAGGAGGAGATAGGCCTCCGAGGGGCGAAGGTTATCGGATTCTCACTCAGACCGGATTATGTGTTCGCGATAGACACCATGACGACTACGGACGCGCCCATGCAGGGGGACGTGTACGAGAAGATACTGATAGGCGGTGGGCCGGCGATGAGGATGTTCGACCACGCGGCCATCGCATCCCCCAAGCTCAGGAAGCTGGTGGAGGAGGTCTCCCGCAAGGCCAGGATCAAGATCCAATACGGCTCAGGAGGGGGCGGTACGGACGGCGCGGCCATCCAGGAGTTCGGCGCGCTGATCATGCCCCTGGGGATACCCATGAAGTACACCCACGCCCCGACCGAGTGCGCCAGCCTGGTCGACATGCGTAGCCTGTCGAAGCTCCTGGTCAAGCTGGCGGAGCATATCGCGAAGGGCGGCAAGGCCAGGTGATGGCGCTGCGTACGAAGGCGGAGGGGCTGCTGAGGGAGCTGATACTGCTCAGGAGCGCGAAAGGGGACGACGCTAGACCCATCGTCGATCGCGTTACCGGCATCCTCGACGGCCTCGGTCTCGGGCACAAGCTCCACGGACCGAAGGACAAGCCTGCGATATTCGCACGGTCCGGGAGAGGAGGGGTCATGCTCTCAGGTCACCTGGACACGGTCCCGATAGGGAACGGTTGGTCCAGGGAGCAGGGGGAAGTCGTCGGCGGACGGATGTTCGGGAGGGGTGCGGCGGACATGAAAGCGGGGTGCGCCGCAATCCTTCTGGCCGCTGAGGAGCTGGCCGGGACCGATGTGCCCTTCTCCGTGTGCCTCACGCTCGACGAGGAGATATCCATGGATGGCGCGCAGGCGGTCGCCCACGCGCACGAACTCGGTGACGCCCCGGCGGTTGTCGTCGCGGAGCCGAGTGATTTCAACATCGTCGTCAGGGAGAAGGGACTGATTCAGTTCGCGGTGCGCACGACCGGCAGGAGCGCCCATGCCAGCATGCCACATCTGGGAGATAACGCCATCACGAAGATGCTGTCCATGCTGCGCGGACTCGAGGAGCTTCAGGAAATCCCCCAGAACCCGGTCGAGGAGCTGACGATCAGCATAGACACCATACGCGGCGGGACGCAGGTGAACGTTATACCCGACAGCTGCGAGGTGGAGATGGACTCACGGTTCCCGCCCGGCATGACCGGAGATGACGTAATCGGCATGGTCAAGGAGGCGCTCGGAGGAGCCGCATACGAGGTCGAGGTGCTCCACTTGCTGGAGCCAGTGGAGACCGACCCGTCCCTGCCGGCGGTCAGAACCCTCCGGGAAGTCGTAGGTGGGGGTTCGAGCGTTTTGGGCGTCCCCTACGCCACCGAGATGGTCATGTTCAAGCACGACAACTCGAATCTGATGGTTTGCGGCCCCGGAGAACCGACACAGGCCCACGTCGTCGACGAGAGCGTGGAAGTCGACCAGGTGGTCCGCGCGGTCGGGGTGTACACGGAATACTGCAGGCGAATGGCTGGACAGAGGTGACCTCAAGGTTACCTTCGCCTCAAGGATACACCCTGGCGATGGTCCGCGGGAAAGGTATCGCGTCGCGTATGTGCTCCAGCTTGCAGACCCACGTGACTGTGCGCTCCAGCCCCAGACCGAACCCGGAATGAGGTACTGATCCATACTTCCTGAGGTCTAGGTACCACTGGTAGTTCTCCATGTTCTCGCCGACGTCCCTGAGCCTCTCGATGAGGAGGGCGTTGTCCGTCTCCCTCTCGCTCCCGCCTATGATCTCGCCGTATCCCCCAGGTGCGAGCAGGTCGCTGTTCTTGTACGTCCTCGCATCGTCGGCGTTCTCCTTCATGTAGAAGGGTTTGAGCTCCTTCGGGTAGTTGACGACGAACACTGGCTGCTCTTTGTCCTTCGTCAGTTCCCGCTCCTCGACAGCACCGAGGTCGGAGCCCCATGTCACGTCGCACCCCTTCTTCTGCAGCTCATCCATGGCCTCAGAGTATGACATGCGCTCGAACGGTGGCGATATCCTGCTCAACACGGCGGGGTCCCTGCCCAGATGTCTGAGCTCCGCCGCACACTCGTCGGTCGCTGAGCGCAGCATGGCCACCAGGAGCTCCTCCTGGACCTTCATGTTGCCCTCGTTGTCGACCCAGGCGGCCTCCATCTCGAGGTGCCAGAACTCCGTGAGGTGCCTGGGAGTCCTCGACTTCTCCGCCCTGAAGGACGGCGTGAGGGCCCAGACGCGCTCGCACGAGTATATCAGCGACTCCAGGTAGAACTGGGCAGATTGTGAAAGATACGCGAACCTGTCGAAGTACTTCAGCTGGAACAGGGTCGTGCTGTCCTCAGCGGAGACGCCCGTGATTATCGGAGGGGTGACCTCCACGTAGTCGTTCTCGTGGAACCAGTTCCGCGCCCCCCTCAGCAGGGAATCCTTGACCCTCATAACCGCGGTCTGCTCGCGTGAGCGTATCCAGAGGTGGCGCTGATCGAGCAACAGCTCAGTGCTCTGGTACTCTGTGATGGGGAACGGCTCGGATGGGCCGACGACGGCGAAACCCGTCGCGCGGACCTCGTATCCTCCAGGTGCGCGCTTGTCTTCCGCGAGCGTGCCCTCGACGGTCACGGACGATTCGATGCCAGTGCTCGCCGCCGCCTCGAAATCGGGCTCCGGGACGGCGCCTTTCTTGACGGTGACCTGGATGATGCCCGTAGAATCCCTGATTATCGCGAATATGATGGACCCGCTGCTCCGGATGCGATAAACCCATCCCCGGACGGCAACCGCCTTTCCGAGCATGTCCCCTGACAGCACCTGCTTGACCGACTGCATCCAGATGCTGAAGACCCAGACCGAATATAAGACCTTCGGAGCGAGGGAATCGACTTATCCACGGACCAGCATGACCGACACGATGAGGATACGCCCGGCGATCCCCGAGGACCTCGAAGGGATGATACGGATTGAGGAGCTGTGCTTCGGCGACGAGCGTTTCGACAGCGAGACCGTGAGGGCGTATCTCGCTCGGAAGGACGCCTTCGCCATCGTCGCCGTGACGAAGGAGGGCATCGTGGGATCGGCGATGGGCGTGGCCTCTGCCAGGACCGGCTGCGGCAGGATCGGCTCCGTGGCGGTGCTCGAGGACCACAGGCGCAAGGGCGTGGGGGATCGGCTGCTGGAAGCATGCGAGATGGAGTTCCGCGCCAGGGGCATCACCCACGTCCTCCTGGAGGTGGCGGTGGAGAACGTCGACGCAATCAAGCTCTACGAGGCCAACGGGTATCGCGTGAACAATGTCATCGGAGGGTATTACTCGCGTGGAAAGGACGCGTACATCATGGAGAAGGATGTGACTGTGAAGGGTGGGAGAGCCTGTGTCAAACCTTCCTGACGGCCACCTCGAACGGCATCTTGTTGATGACCCATTTCTTCCCACCATCTACCACGGACGCCTTGATGAGCGCCTTGGCGTTCGTATCCTTCTCTATCGCATCCTGGTACGACGATATCGCATGCTCGATATCGCCGCGCGCCGAGTACTCCACGACGATCTGCTCACCGAATTCCAGCCCGTGCTCCTTGCGCATGTGTTGGATACGCCTCGTGACCTCTCGGGATAGCCCTTCGAGCATCAGCTTCGGCCTAATCAGGGTGGATATGTAGACGTGCACGTTTCCGACCGCAGCGTGCGAGTATCCTGCCTTCTCCCTCTCCGTGACGATTATATCCTCCTCGAAGATGTCGAACCCGCCAAGGCGGATCTTGCCGGCCGATGAGAGGTGTCGGACCATCTGGCTGCCGTCCACCTTCTCGAGCAGGCCGGCGACCTCTGAGGCGGACTCCTTCAGGCGAGGGCCGATCGAACGCAGGTTCGGCGACACGACGTGCTCGATCATAGACTCCCTCGATTCGACGCACTCGACGCGCTTGACGTTGAGCTCTTCTGATATCATCCTCTCATACCGTCTCAACACCCACACGCCGTCCTCTCCTGCCGCGATGACCACCTCGTCAAGCGGCTGTCTCAGTTTTATGTCGGCTTTCTGCCTCGCCAACCTCCCTGCCTCGACGGCCTCTATCACCAACGCCATCTGCGATTCGAGCGTGACGTTCCTGGAGCGGTCGTCCGGCTCGGGGTAGCGCTCCAGATGCACGCTGTCCAGAGGAGCGTTCAGGCTCTTGTACAGGCCTTCCGCGAGGAAGGGCGTTATCGGAGCCATGAGCTTCGACACGGTCACCAGACATTCGTGAAGTGTGCTGTATGCGGAGAATCTGTCCTGAGGGTCGTCCTCGTGCTGGAACCTCCTGCGTGACCGGCGAAGATACCAGTTGCTGAGGTCGTCGACGAACCCTATGAACGCGCGCACGGCGAGATGGACCTCCAGCGAGTCGAACGCTGCCCGGGACTCCTGAACGACCGAGTTCAGCCGAGATAGGATCCACCTGTCCAGGTCGTGCGTCTTCCTCTTCAGAGCTTCGCCTCTGTACCCCACCCTGTTCGCGTTTGTGGCGAAGAAGGCGTACACGTTCACGAGCGTTGTCAAGCTCCTGACCATTGTCGACCTCACACTCTCCGTGGAGAACTCCGCATCCTGCCAAACGGGAGTGCTGAGGAGGTACAGACGGGATGCGTCCGCACCGATTGAATCGAACGTCTCGCAGGGGTTCGCCGCGTCGTCCTGCATCCGCCTGCCGTGCTCGTCAAGCACATGACCCATGACCAGCACCGACCTGAACGCGGGCAGGTCGAACAGGAGTGTGGACAGTGCGTGGGATGTGTAGAACCAGCCTCGCGTCTGGTCCACTGACTCGCTGATGAAGTCGACCGAGCGGTGGTCGTCGAATTGCCCCATGTTCTCGACCGGATAATGGTACTGGGCGAACGGGGCGCAGGCGGAGTCGAACCAACAGTCGAGGACGTGCTCCTCGCGCTTCATCGGCGAACCGCACTCAGGACATGCCAGAGATATCCTGTCCAGGTGAGGCCTGTGCAGGTCGATATCCTCGGCGAACGGTTCCGTCGCATGGGTTTTCAACTCCTCCAGGCCGCCGATGCACAGCTCGTGCCCCGAATCGCACCTCCAGATCGGGAGCGGGGTGCCCCAGTATCGGGTACGGCTGATGACCCAGTCCTTCGCATCGGTCAGGAAGCTGCCGAACCTCTCGGCCTTGAATGTCTCCGGGACCCAACGTATCCCCTCGTTCAATTCCTGCATCCGCTTCCGAGCGCTCGACGCCGAAACCGTCCACGCGTCCCTGGGTTTGTAGATGAGGGGCGTTTCGCACCGCCAACAGAGCGGATACGAGTGCCTCATAAGCCCCCATCCGAACAGGCGTCCGGAGGTTTCGAGCATGCGGACTATCTCGACATCGGACTCTCTAGCGACCCTGCCTTCCAGCTCGGAGACTTCTGTCGTGAACCGTCCCGCTTCGTCGACGGGGTCGAAGATGGCGCCACCCTCCTCCAGAGCGATGCCAAAGTCGTCCATCGCGTACGCCGGTGATATCTGGACTATGCCGGTGCCTTCGTCCTCCGGTACGGTCTCCGAATGGACTATCGTGAATGAGCCCGCGGTGCGTGGGATGAAATCGAACAATGGCTCATACTCCAACTCAAGGAGCGCCTCGCCCTTGATCCTCTCCACTACGGTCGCTCCAGGCGAGATCGTTCTGGCATGGGAATCTGACATCAGCAGCCTCTCGCCGTCCTTCTCCACGACCACGTAGTCCCAGTCACGGCGGACCGCGAGATAGGTGTTAGCGACGAGGGTCCACGGGCTGGACGTGTGAGACAGCGCGGTGGCGTCCAGGCTGTGGACTTTGAATCTCGCGATGACGAACCTGTCCTCCCTCTCCCTGAAGCCCAAAGCGACCTCGTGGTTGCTCAGGGTAGTCCCGCAGCGGTAGCAGTAGGGCGCCACCTGGCGCCCCTTCGAGAGGAGGCCTCTGGAATGCAGCTCCTTGACCGCCCACCACACGCTCTCGATGTACTCGTTCGACATCGTCATGTAGGCGTTGTCGTAGTCCAGCCAGTAACCTATCCGTCGGCTCATCCGCTCCCAGTCGGTCCTGAACCGGAGGACTCGCTCGCGACAGAGGCCGTTGAACGCCTCGATGCCGTAAGTCTCGATTGCCTTCTTCGTCTCGAGTTTGAGACTCTCCTCGACCGCTATCTCCACGGGGAGGCCGTGACAGTCCCATCCCGCGAGATACGGGATCACCTTCCTTCCGTTCATCGCGTGATACCGCAGGAACGAGTCCTTC